>JARRCM010000015.1 GCA_029982205.1 Thermosediminibacterales bacterium | reverse complement strand
AAAACCCGTTTTGTAGTGTAGACTTTGTTAGCTTATTAAAGTCAATGTTTTCAACATTTCTAGGGCTGGAAAAAAATGTTGGTTGAATTTCAGTTTAAGGAATTTATTATATCTTCGACAAAATGCTCAAAAATCCTCTTTTAAAATTAAAAAAGCGTGAATAATTCACGCTTAATAAATTCGAAAATTTCTTTTTAAGATTTAAGTTTTTTAAGTTCATCTATTAGTTTATCGTTTAGTATTTTTATATAGGTTCCTTTCATACCCAATGAACGTGATTCTATCACTCCTGCACTTTCAAACTTTCTTAATGCGTTTACAATAACCGAACGGGTTATCCCTACTCTATCGGCTATTTTGCTAGCTACCAATAGCCCTTCATTCCCATCCAATTCATCAAAAATGTGTTCAACAGCTTCCAGTTCTGAATATGATAGAGTGCCTATCGCCAATTGAACAACAGCTTTTTTTCTAGCTTCTTCTTCTATTTCTTCACTTTTTGACCTTAATATCTCCATTCCAACAACTGTAGCGCTGTATTCTGCAAGGATTAAATCTTCTTCAGTAAATGGTTCGTCGAATCTTGCAAGAACTAATGTTCCAAGCCTTTCTCCTCCTCCATTAATGGGTACTATTGTTACTAACTTGTTTGGATATAAACACTCACTAACATTATCAAATACACAGTTAATAGATTCCTGCTTTAAATTAAATCTCGTTTCATGAACGTTTAAAAGTTTTTCATTATAGTGAGCAGGAAATTTCTTTTCCTCCAAAACTTCATCCTTCACAATATCACATTCATAATCATCTACTAACGCATAACCCAGGACCTTGCCCTTTCGGCTGGCTACGTATACATTAGCAGACAACACCTCACTTAATACTTTACACATTTCATTAAAATCAACTGGATAACCAGCAGACCTTTGTAGTAGTCTATTGATGCGTCGGGTTTTTTCAAGTAGTTCTTTACTCATCTTTTGTTCCTCCTTTTAGTTTAAAAAATTATAATATGTATCGGCTTAGGTCCTTATCTTTTACTATGTTTTGTAATCTTTCAGAAACATATTTCCTATCAATAATAACTTCTTTTTGCTCTAGGTCTGGAGCTTCAAATGATATCTCTTCAAGCAATTTTTCCATAATAGTGTGAAGTCTTCGTGCACCGATGTTTTCACTTTTTTCATTTACAATACAGGCTATTTCTGCTATTTCATCTATAGCATCTTCAGTAAACTCAATTTTTATGCCTTCAGTTTCCAGTAATGCTTTGTATTGTTTAATCAAAGCATTTCTCGGTTCTGCCAATATCCTCTTGAAATCGTCTTTGTTCAGGTTTGTTAATTCTACCCGCAAAGGAAAACGGCCTTGCAATTCAGGAATAAGATCTGAAGGTTTTGAAACATGGAAAGCTCCAGCTGCTATAAACAAAATATGGTCTGTTTTTACAGGTCCATACTTTGTGATTATTGTAGAACCTTCAACTATCGGCAAAATATCTCTTTGAACACCTTCTCTAGAAATATCAGGACCTGAGCCATATTCCTTGCCGGCAATTTTGTCAATTTCATCAATGAAAATTATCCCTGATTGTTCAGCTCTTTTAATAGCCTCACTTGTTACTTCATCCATATCAATAAGTTTTTGTGCTTCTTCCTGGCTTAGTATTTTTCGTGCTTCGGAAATCATAACACGACGTTTCTTTTTTTTCTTAGGAAACAGCCCCCCAAAAATATCCTGAAGGTTAACACCCATTTCTTCAACGCCTGAACCTGAAAAAACTTCTAACATAGGCGGGTTGTTTTCTTCGACCTCTATTTCAATCATCTGATCTTCAATCTCATTTGCCTTTAACTTTCGTAATATTTGTTCTCTCCTTTTTTCAAGTTCCTTCCTTTGGTTTTCAAGTTCTTGCTCATTGTTTTTTGAAGCTTCCCTTGATATTCCACCAAAAAGTGTTTCAAATGGGTTTTTAAAAGAGCTTGATTTTTGTGGTAAAGGACACAAAATCTCAACAATTCTTTGTTCAGCAAGTTCATCAGCTTTGGTTTTTACCTTTTCCATTTTTTCTAGTCGAACTATTCTAATAGATGTTTCAACTAAATCCCTCACCATTGACTCAACATCTCTGCCAACATAACCCACTTCAGTAAATTTAGTTGCCTCTACTTTTACAAAAGGAGCATTAACTAGTTTTGCAAGGCGGCGGGCAATTTCGGTTTTTCCAACTCCTGTTGGTCCTATCATTAAAATGTTTTTAGGCAAAATTTCTTCTTGAAGCTCTTTTGAAAGTTTTGTGCGCCGATATCTGTTCCTTAAAGCAATCGCAACTGACTTTTTAGCTTCTTTTTGACCTATTATATATTTATCGAGCTCTTTTACTATCTGCTTAGGGGTTAAATTTTCCATTATTCTCCTTCCTTTCAAATCTGCTCAACTGTTATGTAGTCATTTGTATAGACACAAATTGATGATGCTATTTTTAAGGATTCTTCTGCAATCTGACTTGCAGTTAAGTTAGAGTGTTTCAAAAGAGCTCTCGCAGCTGCCAAGGCAAATGATCCGCCAGAACCTACAGCAGCAATATTATCATCTGGTTCAATAACTTCACCGTTTCCAGAAATCACCAAAAGATGTTCCTTGTCTAATACGATCAAAAGTGCTTCTAACCTCCTTAAAATCTTATCCATTCTCCATTCTTTAGCGAGTTCTACTGCGGCTCTTGTCAGATTCCCTCTATATTCTTCTAATTTGGCTTCAAACTTCTCAAACAGGGTAAATGCATCTGCTACAGAACCTGCAAAGCCGGCTATAACTTTTCCGTTATAAATTCTTCTTACTTTTTTCGCATTATGCTTTATAACTGTATTTTGACCAAATGTTACCTGGCCATCTCCTGCCATTGCCCCTTCATTATCTTTTCTAATTGCAAGGATTGTTGTTCCATGAAACATACATTTCCCTCCCCCAGTATATTTGTTAATTGGGAGTTTTGTTAAACTAAGCTCTGGGATGAGTCGAGTTATAAATTTCACGAATTTTATTTTTAGTAACATGTGTATAAATTTGCGTGGTGGAAATATTAACATGGCCCAAAAGTTCTTGAACCGTTCTTAAATCAGCCCCTCTGTTTAATAAATGTGTTGCAAACGTGTGTCTTAATGTATGAGGACTAATGTTTCTTTCTAATGAAGTTTTAACTACATACTTTTTTATAATACGTCGTATACTTCTAGTTGATAATCTTCCGCCATACTTATTCAAAAAAAGAGCGTCATTATTTTTTGTATCAAATTCAGGCCTGCTTGTCAACAAATACTTTTCTAAGGCTTGTTTCGTGAAACTTCCAAAAGGTAAAATCCTCTCTTTTGAGCCTTTTCCAAAAACTCTTAGACTGTTTCCTATCAGGTCAACATCATCAATATTTAATCCTATCAATTCACTTACTCTTATACCTGTGGCATAAAAAAGTTCTAGTATTGCCCTGTCTCTTCTCCCTATCGAAGTTTCATCCGGAGAATTTAAGAGTAAATTAATTTCCTCAATATGAATAAAATTAGGCAGTTTTTTTGGAATTTTAGGTGTTTTAATATTTTTACATGGATTTTCTTCCAAGTATCCCTCTCTACATAAATAATTATAAAAACTTCTAATAGATGCTATTTTTCTAGCTATTGTCTTCCTTGACAGCTTGTTTTGCTGTAGTTTTGATAAATAGTTTCTAAGTTCCTTTCGACTAACAGAAAAAAATTTTTTAGGTTCACCGTTATGTTTGTTTTCTTCTAAATATTCAATAAATTGATTAAGGTCTGCCGCATAGCTTCTCAATGTATGCTCAGAGTAGTTTTTTATCACTTTAAGGTATATCAAAAAACTTTCAACCTGTTCCAACGTTTATTTCTCCTTTAAATTGCTAACATTATCTATACTAACATATCAATTAACAATATGCAAGACAGAATTCAAAATTATTTAAAATTTCATTGCTGTCTTGTTTCTCGATAAAAAATTATTTACTTCTTTTAGAGACCTTTCAGAATATATTTTTCTTTTTAATTTTTTGTCTTTTATCTTAGTATCCAGGGGAGGCAGTATACCGAAATTAGCCTTCATTGGTTGGAAGTCTTTATTCTGATATTCCCGTTCATAATTAGTAATATAATTAATCAAAGCACCCATTACAGTTTCTTTTGGAAATTGAGGAATTATATATCCTTTTATATAACAAGTCATATTTATTCCTGCAACCAATCCACACGCTGCTGATTCTACATACCCTTCTACTCCTGTTATTTGACCAGCGAAAAAAACGTTCTTATTGTTTTTAAATTGTAAAGTTGGAAGTAAAATTTTAGGGCTGTTAATATAAGTGTTTCTATGAATAAAACCATACCTCAAAAACTCGGCATTTTTTAAAGCAGGTATCAATCTGAAGACCCGTTTTTGTTCTCCCCATTTAAGACTTGTTTGAAAACCTACCATATTAAACATGCTACCCGCTTTATTTTCTTTTCGAAGCTGAACTACTGCAAAAGGCCTAGTGCCATCAGGAAGGTATAGACCTACAGGTTTCATTGGGCCAAACAGCAAAGTCTTCGGCCCTCTATCTGCGATTACCTCAATAGGCATACAGCCTTCAAAGTATTTTTCTTCTTCAAATTCTTTCCTCTTATAACGTTCAGCTCTGATCAATTCATTATAAAAGATATTATATTCTTCCTCTGTCAAAGGGCAATTCAAATAATCTGCTCCATCTGTATCATATCTTGATCCCCAAAAGGTCTTAGAATAATCAATTGTATCACCTGAAATAATAGGTGCTGCAGCATCATAAAAATATAAGTCGCCTGATCCTGTTTTTTCTATTATGTCTTTGGCTAATGAGTCAGAAGTCAAAGGGCCTGAAGCCACAATAACCGGTTTATCATATGGAAGCTGTTTTATTTCATCTCGTATTAATTTTATGTTTGGATGTTTTAATATTTGTTCTGTAACCGTTTGTGAAAACAAATCACGGTCAACGGCTAAAGCTCTGCCTGCAGGAATTTGTGACTTGTCGGCACATTTCATTATTATTGAATTTAATCTGCGCATCTCTTCTTTTAACAACCCAACTGCATTATCTAACATATTTGAACGAAATGAATTGCTGCATACAAGTTCTGCAAGTTTATCAGTATGATGAGCAGGAGTAAGTTTTTTAGGCCTCATTTCATATAAAACAACTTTTATGCCCCTTTCAGCAATTTGCCATGCGGCTTCACTACCTGCAAGACCTCCGCCGATTATTACTACTTCTGGTTTCATGTCAATGACTCACCCCAACCGGTTTCTCATAACCGCATTCGTTGTTTATACACTTAAGATATTCTCCTTTTTTCTTAGATTTTCTTTTAACTAAAACAGAACCACAGACTGGGCACTTTTCTTTGGTTGGTTGATGCCAAGACATAAAATTGCATTCAGGATAATTGCTGCAACCAAAGAATACTCTACCTTTTTTTGAATATCGTTTAACAATATTTCCACCACATACAGGACATTCAACATCGATTGTTTCAAAAAAAGGTTTCGTATTCTTACATTCTGGAAATCCTGGACACGCTAGAAACTTACCAAAACGGCCGTATTTTATCACCATAGTTCTGCCACATAATTCACAGATTTCATCACTTTCTTCATCTTCTATTTTTATTTTTTTCAATTTTTCTTCTGCTTTTTTTAAATCTTTTATAAACGATTGATAAAATTTTTCAAGAGTTTGTTTCCAATCTGCTTCACCAATTTCAATTTTATCAAGCTCATTTTCCATCTCAGCTGTAAAGTCAACATCAATAATATCCGAAAAATACTCTTTCATTATTTCAACTACTAGATTTCCCAGTTCAGTTGGTTTAAAACGATTGTCTATCTTTTCTACATAACCCCTTTGTATAATAGTATCTATGATAGGAGCATAAGTACTAGGACGGCCAATGCCTTTTTCCTCAAGTGTTTTAACTAAAGTTGCTTCTGTGAATCTTGGTGGAGGTTGAGTAAAATGCTGTTCAGGAAACAAGTTTTTTAATAATAGTTTTTGCTTTTCTTTAAGTTCTGGAAGCTTAGCTTCTGCATCTTTGGTTTCATCCTCATCACCTTCATCGTCTTTGCTCTCTATATATATTTCCATAAAACCAGTAAATTTCAATACAGAACCTGTTGCCCTAAAAAGAAAATTATCAGCTTTTATGTCAATTGTAACAGTATCATAAACGGCTGCACTCATTTGACTGGCCAAGAATCGTTCCCATATCAACTTATATAGTCTATACTGATCTCTTGTTAAAGATTCTTTAATTTTATCAGGTGTCCTGTAAACGGAAGTGGGCCTTATTGATTCATGAGCATCCTGTATTCTATTTCCAGATTTATGTTTATTATAGTTTTTATTACTTACAAAATGTTCTCCATAATTATTTAAAATAAAATTTTTGCATTCGTTAATGGCAGTCTCAGCAACCCTTGTAGAGTCTGTTCTAATATAAGTAACCAAACCCACACTGCCTTCCCCTTTTATATCAAGACCTTCATACAACTGCTGGGCAATAGCCATTGTTTTTTTCGCAGTAAAACCAAGCTTTCTGTGGGCCTCCTGCTGAAGACTGCTTGTTGTAAAAGGAGGAGCAGGATTTCGTTTTCTCTGACTCTTGGTTATTTTGTCAACAATAAATTCTTTGTCTTGAAGGCAGTTAATTATAATATCCATTTCATCCTTGTTTTTAATATTTACTTTTTTGTCATCTTTATATATCAATTTCGCATTAATACTCTTGTTGCTTTCCTTATCAACAAGCTCTATATCTAAAGTCCAGTACTCTTCAGGAATAAAATTTTCAATTTCTTTTTCCCTGTCGCTTATAAGCCTTACAGCAACAGACTGAACTCTTCCAGCACTTAAACCTTTTTTTACCTTTTTCCATAACAAAGGACTGATCTTATACCCTACTAAACGGTCTAATATTCTTCTTGCCTGTTGCGCATCAACTAAATTTTTATCGATTTTTCTAGGTGATTTAATAGCTTCATTTATTGCTTTTTTAGTGATTTCATGAAACACTATTCTGTTTTTTTTATTCTCATCTAATTTTAATATGTTTGAAAGATGCCAGGATATAGCCTCACCTTCCCTATCAGGGTCAGTTGCAAGATAAACTTCATCTGATTTGCTGGCTTCTTTCTTTAACCTGTTAATTATTGAACCTTTTCCCCTAATAGTTATATATTTGGGAACAAAGCCTTTTTCCACATCAACACCTAACTGGCTTTTCGGGAGGTCTCTTACATGCCCCATTGAAGCAGATACTTTATATTTTCTGCCCAGAAATTTGCTAATTGTTTTTGCTTTTGCGGGAGATTCTACAATAACTAAAGATTTTTGCAAATGTTGCACCTCCAATTATCAACATTTATTTAAATTCTAATATAACTGCTGCCAGGCAGTGACCTGATTAGCCCTTTCATTTCCAGTGAAGTCAAAACAGCTTTTACTTTACCTGCGGAAAATCTGCTGTGTCGTATGATGCTATCCACCGGTGAAGATTGATATGAAATCATCTCAAGTATTTCTTTTTCTTCATCATTAAGTTTGTTTTCTGCAATATCTTTGATTTCATTTGATATTTTTTCATAAACTATCCCCAATTCATCTAAAACATCAAATACCCCCTCAACAAGTTTTGCCCCTTGTTTGATAAGTCTGTTACACCCTGTGCTGTATTTACTTGTAACATTACCTGGCACTGCAAACACTTCTCTTCCCTGCTGTAATGCGAAATCTGCTGTAATAAGCGCACCGCTTCTTTCAGAAGCTTCAACAACAATAGTGCCCAAACTTAAACCACTAATTATCCGATTGCGTGCTGGAAAGTTCTGGGGCAGAGGGGTTGTTCCAAGTGGAAATTCCGTTACTACAGCACCGTGTTCTATTATTTTTTGCATTAAACTGGCGTTTCTTCGAGGATACACTATATCTATTCCTGTGCCTAAAACAGCAATAGTCCTGGCATTTCCTGAGATTGCTCCTTTATGTGCACAAGAATCTATTCCTATAGCCATTCCGCTGACAATAGTTATACCGTACTCACTTAATTCTCGAGCAAGTTTTTCGGCAATGACTTTCCCATAAACAGTAGCTTTCCTGGAACCCACTATTGCAACAGAAATTTCGTCTTGTTTCTTCAAATTGCCTTTAACATATAAAACGGGAGGAGGGTCATATATGTTTTTCAAATTACATGGATAATCTTCATCATTTAACGTCAGAACTTTTACCCCCATAGAGTTTATTTTGTCCATTTCTTCATCCGGGTTTATTGTTTCTCTGTACTTTAATATGGTATTACAAATTTTCTGATTCATTCCAAACACTTCTTTGACTTCATGTCCTTCCGCATGCCAAAAATTTTTAATACTGTTAAAATGTTTGAGTATCATTTGAAATTTTTGTGACCCAATTCCTTTTATACAGCTCAATGCTACCCAGTATTTAGTATCACTCATAAATTACCTCCATTATCATTTTTTTATCATATCCAAAATTTCCTGTCTAAATTACGGTATTGTATCGCTTCAGCCAGATGTTCCTCTCTAATATTTTCACTCATATCCAAGTCAGCAATGGTACGAGCAACTTTTAAAATACGATTATATGCCCTTGCACTGAGACCAAGTTTATCAAAAGCATCTTTAATCATTTTTTTACATGGTTTATTTAACCTACAAAAGCGTTGAATATATCTGGGTGTAAGCTGCGAGTTATACAAAAAAGGCAGATTCTTGTATCTCTGTAATTGAACCATTCGAGCAGAATCAACTCTTTTCCTGATGCTATCTGATGTTTCTGATTCTATGTTCTCTTCTAAATCTTTGAACTCAACAGCAGGTACTTCTATATGTATATCAACTCTATCAAGTAAAGGCCCCGAAATTTTACTAATATATCTTTGTATTTGATTAGGCGTACAACTACATTCATGTTTTTCTGACCATAAAAACCCACAGGGACACGGGTTCATGCTGCCGATTAAAAGGAATTTGGCAGGATATGTAATAGTAGCATTAACCCTTGTAATTGTAACTATTTCATCTTCCAAAGGTTGTCTTAATACTTCTAAAACATCTCTACGAAATTCGGGCATCTCGTCCAGAAACAAAACACCAAAATGAGCCAGGCTTACTTCACCGGGTTTCGGCATCCTACCTCCACCCACCATTCCAGCTGCAGAAATAGTATGGTGTGGAGCTCTAAAAGGTCTATTAACGATTAATGGTCTGCTGTTGGGGAGCAAACCCGCACTACTATATATTTTAGTCACTTCAACAGCTTCTTCAAAGGTCATAGCTGGCAGAATAGACGGCATTCTTCTTGCTATCATTGTTTTCCCTGAACCTGGTGGGCCTATCATAATTATATTATGATGACCCGCTGCCGCCACTTCAAACGCTCTTTTTATGTTTTCCTGACCTTTAACTTCAGAAAAATCAACTTCAATATTTGAATTGTTATATAAATAATTTTTAATATCTATTGAGAATGCTGGAATATGTTTTTCTCCATTCAAAAAATCAACTGATTCTTTTAGGTTTTTTATTGGATATACCTGCACTCCCTCAACAATCGCTGCTTCCTCGGCATTCTCCAAAGGGCACAAAAGCTTTTTAAAACCTCTTTTCTGTAAAGAATATGCCATTGATAGGACACCTGTTACAGGTTTAACATCACCATTCAAAGAAAGCTCTCCTATAATTGCAATTTGTTTAAGTTTATCAGTTTTAAGCTGCTCTGTAGCTGCAAGTATCCCTATTGCTATTGGCAGGTCAAAAAAAGGGCCTTCTTTTCTGGTATCAGCAGGAGCCAAATTGACTGTAATTCTATTAATCGGAAAATTAAATCCGGAATTTTTGATTGCTGACCTAACCCTTTCCCTGGATTCTCGAACAGCAGAATCAGGCAGCCCTACAATATCAAAAGCAGGCAAACCGTTAGAAATATCTGTCTCCACTTCTACTATATAACCGTTTATACCTAAAAGAGCACAACTTGTTATCTTTGATAACATTTTTTTCTCCTTTCAAAAAGCGTTTTCAAAATGTTCTATTTTACAAATTTTATTGTCTTTATAAATAACTGCCATAACATCAAAACGGCAACTCTTAAAATACAGTTTGTTATTTTTTAAATAAAAACAAGCGATTTGTCTTATTTTCTTTTGTTTACCAAAATTAACAGCTTCTTGAGGAAAACCAAAAACATTTGTTGAACGTGTTTTTACTTCAACAAAAACTATTGAATTTTTATATTCACATATTATATCTATTTCTCCAATTCTACATCTATAATTGGTTTCAAGTATTTTATATCCCTTTCGTTTTAAATAGTTTACACATACTTTCTCACCGAAACGAGCCAACTCTAGTCTCTTCATTTTTATCTCCTCAAATATCATATAATCCTTTTACTCTAAAACTCCGTCTATGAATTGGGGAAAAACCATGTTTTTTAATCTGTTCAATATGTTCACGGGTAGGATAGCCCTTATTTTTATCAAACCCATAATGGGGATAGATCTTATCATAAGACTTCATAATTCTATCCCTTTCTACTTTTGCTACAATTGAAGCTGCTGCAATACTCATACTCAAACTGTCACCTCTGATTATTGACTGTTGTGGTATATTTATTCCTTTTAGTTTCAAAGCATCAATCAATAATATTTCCGGAGTTATACTTAGGCCGAGAACAGCCCTTTTCATAGCTTCTAATGTGGCTTTATGAATATTAACTTTATCTATATAATCGTTATCAATACAACAAAAGTTGATGCTTAAAGCCTTAGATTTTATGTCTTCATAAATCAACTCTCGTTTTCTGGGTGTAAGCTTTTTTGAGTCATTAATACCATCAATATAAATTTCTTCGGGAAGAATAACAGCAGCAGCAACTACTGGGCCAGCCAACGGCCCGCGGCCAGCCTCGTCTACTCCTGCAATAAATTTAAAACCTTTTGACCTGTAGAATTTTTCTATCTTCAAAAGTTTGGTTTGTCTTTTTTTTTCCTTTAAATGTTGTTCTAAACAACTTTCTAACTTTAAAGCCAATTTTTTCAAACTCCTGCGGTTGTCTTTTTTCAATTGTTTCAATACAATTTCATACTCTTCAATCTGTAACGTATCTATTTTTTGTTTTATTTGTAATACTGTCAAATTACTTATGTTCATAAAAATCCTCCATTTTTTGGTCAAACAAGGTTAATCCTGAAATATCTTTTTCTATAAAAAAATAAAAAGTCCTTTAAAAATTTGGACTTTGTGACAGTATAGTTTAAACCTTTGGTTATAATTTAAGAATCAAACTCCTCAGGTGTTTCCAGCGAAATTTTTCCAAGCTTTCCTTTTCTAAATTCTTCTAATACTATCCCGGCTGTCCGCAATATATCCACCCTGTTCCCTGGCTGTAAACATCCTCTTGTACGACCGATACTCTCTAACAGTTCATAATAATTTTCGGGAACACAATCAAGCTTAAATCTTTCAATCAAACGATTTTTGTCATTGTTTCGTAGATATTTTAATAATTCAATAGCCAAAGCCTGAATATCTAAAATCTCATCTTTTATCGACCCTATAAATGCCAGTTTAACAGCTCTTTTTTTGTCTTCGATCTTAGGCCATAAAATTCCAGGAGTATCAAGCAATCTAATAAAACGGTTTATAGTTATCCACTGAGTTCCCCTGGTCACTCCAGGTTTACTCCCGGTTTTAGCTTTAGAAGTTCTGGCAAGTTGATTAATCAGTGTTGATTTTCCTATATTAGGTATTCCAACCACGATTGCTTTAATTATCTTCCGATAATTGTTATCAGTAATTTCATCTTTTTTATTATTGATTGTTTCTAATAAATTACTAATCCCTTTTGAAGTTGTAGAAACTACCGGAATCGCAACAATGTTTTTCTTCTTATACCATTCTAACCATTTTTGAGTTGTTTTTCCGTCGGCCAAGTCAGTTTTAGTTAATACGAGAATTCGGTCTTTATTTCTTATTAATTCTTCTAAATCCGGGTTGCGGCTTGATTCTGGAATTCTGGCATCTGCCAATTCTAGCACAATATCTATTTTTTTAATATTGTTTTTTAATATTTTAGCTGTTTTGGCCATATGACCCGGATACCATTGAATCTCCAAAGGTTAAAACCTCCCACGCATTTTTCTTATTTGACTAAACCAAATCGGGATAAAGGCCATATTCTAAAAATCGCTTCACCTTTAACATTTTCTAACGGAACAAAACCAACATCAGGAAATCTGCTGTCTCTACTGTTATCACGATTGTCTCCCAGAACAAAAATATGGTTTTCCGGCACTTTTGCTGGACCAAATTTGCCAGGAGTGCTCTCATTTAAGTATTCCTCATTTAAAGGTTCGTTATCAATAAAAACCTTACCGTTCTTTATCTCTACTGTCTGACCTTCAACAGCAATAACCCTTTTGATAAAATCTGACTTCGGATCTGCTGGATATTTAAACACAATAATATTTCCAGTTTCAGGTTTTTTAAAATGATATATAAATTTATTCACTATTAACCTGTCAGCATTATGTAGAGTAGGAAGCATAGATTCTCCGTCTACAAGAAAAGTTTCTATTACAAAGGTTTTAATTATTAAAGCCAATATTATTGCAACAACAATTGCTTGAATCCATTCAAGAAGTTCGTTTTTATTTTTTTGGTACATCTTTATTTGCCTCCTTAATGGTTCATTCAAAATAACAAGGGACTGGTACCAGTCCCGTGAAAATCATCTTCTTTTCTCTTTAACTTTTGTTGCTTTACCTATTCTATCTCTCAGATAATAAAGCTTAGCCCTTCGCACACGCCCATATCTTACTACTTTGATTTGATCTATTCTAGGTGAATGTACTGGAAAAGTTCTTTCAACACCAACACCATAAGATATCCTTCTTACAGTAAAAGTTTCTTTTAAACCGCCACCGTTTCTTTTGATAACTATACCTTCAAAGTTTTGTATACGCTCTCTTCCGCCTTCTACGACCTTAACACTAACCCTTACAGTATCACCGGGTTTAAAATCAGGAATGTCTTTTTTCATCTGTTCCATTTCAACCATTTTTATTAAATCCATAAATTTTATTACCTCCTTTCATCATAGACGTTCTTATCTAAACTAGTTAGACAGCGGACCGCCCGTTTTGCACTGGTAATAATTATAACACATACAATTTTCAAAAACAACAATATCAATCGGAAGCATTTAACTTGTTCTCTATCGCTAATTTTTTAATATATTTTTTGTCATCTTCGCTCAGTCTAAGCTTTTCAAGCATATCTGGTCTTCTAATTAATGTTCTTTTTAATGATTCTTTGTGACGCCATTTCTTGATTTCTTCATGATTTCCAGACAGCAATACATCTGGAACTTTCAAATTCCTATATACTTCAGGACGGGTATATTGAGGATATTCTAAAAGACCGTTTTCAAAAGATTCTTCGTTTAAAGAATTCTCCCCACCTATAACACCTGGTATCAAACGAACTACTGCATCAGTTAAAACCATTGCTGGAAGTTCTCCACCAGTTGTAATATAATCACCAATAGAAATTTCTTCATCAACTAGAAATCTAATTCTTTCATCAAAACCTTCATAATGCCCACATATAATAATTAGATGTTCATATTTTGATATTTCTTTAACTTTTTTTTGATTCAAAAGATTACCTTGAGGAGTCATTAAAATTATTCTCGTTTTTGATAAGTCCTTTATTTTAGAAGTGATTGCATCAACAGCATCAAAAACAGGCTCAGGTTTTAAAAGCATTCCGGCTCCGCCGCCATAAGGGTAATCATCTACTTTTTTATGTTTGTCCTTTGAAAAATCCCGTATATTAATTATGTTGATTTTAATAAGTTTTCTGTTTACAGCTTTTTTAATAATACTTTCTTCGAAAGGCCCTTTAAACATCTCAGGAAATAGAGTCAAAATATCTATTATCATAATTTATATCATTCCTTCTAAGGGCTTAATAGTAATTTCTCGATTTTTTATATCAATTTTTTTAACTACTTCTTTAATAGCTGGAATTAATATCTCTTTGTTAGCATCATTCTTGACAATATAAACATCATTAGCTCCTGTTTTTATAACATCAATAAGTTCCCCAAGATCCTTACCCTCTATTGTTTTTACCTTACACCCTATAATATCGGATATATAGTAATGACCGGGAGGAAGTGTAAAAGCATTTTCTCTTTTTACCTCAAGAACAGAATCTTTAAATGACAAAGCTTTATCTATACTGTCTATTCCTTCAAACTTTAATATTATAAATTTTTTATGATATCTAACATTTTCAATTTTATATAGTTTGATTTGCCCTTTTATTCTTACATATACCTCTTTAAGATTATCAAAACGCTCTAAAAAATCTGTTAATGGATAAACTTTAACTTCTCCCTTATTACCATGAGTTGAAACTATCTTTCCTATTGTTAGATATCGCATAACAGCATCACTCATATACGATTTATTTTTTTTAAAAAAGGGGGATTAACCTCCCCCTTTTTTAGTTCATTATGATAATTAGCTGTTACTGAATAATTTCAACAACTACTCTTTTACCTTCTTTTGCAGCTGCAGCTTTTACTACTGTTCGAATGGCTTTAGCTATCCTTCCCTGTTTCCCGATAACCTTGCCCATATCATCAGGTGAAACCCTGAGCTCTAATATAACAGATTGCTCACCTTCTACTTGATTAACCACCACTTCTTCAGGATTATCTACTAATGCTTTTGCGATGATCTCAACTAATTCAACCATGATTACACCTCCTAAAGTTAATTGTGTTTAAACTCATTTATGTGCTAATTTCTTATATATCCCTGCTTTTTTAAACAACGTTTTTACTGTGTCAGAAGGTTGAGCACCCTTTTGTAACCATTCAACGGCTTTTTCATCATTAATATTTACAACAGCCGGTCGGGCTACAGGGTTGTAATAACCAATTTCTTCAATAAATCTACCGTCCCTGGGAGAACGGGAATCAGCAACTACCAACCTGTAAAACGGTGACTTTTTGGCTCCCATCCTTTTCAACCTAATCTTAACCGCCAAAGCTTACACCCCCTTCTATATAAAAAATGGAAATTTTATTCGTTTTCGACCTTTATTTATATCAGCAAATTGTTTCATAAGCTTTTTGGTTTCATTGAACTGTTTCAAAAGCCTGTTCACATCTTGAACTTTATTACCGCTTCCCTTGGCAATCCTTTTTCTCCTGCTACCGTTTATTATTGAAGGGTCTCTCCTTTCTTCTCGAGTCATAGAATTGATTATGGCTTCAATTTTCACAAGCTGTTTGTCATCTACATTTAACCCCTTAAACCTTTTTGAATTCATCCCAGGAATCATATCAATTATTTGATCGAAAGATCCCATTTTTTTTACCTGCTGAAGCTGTTCCAGGAAATCATCAAATGTGAACTGTTGTGAACGAATTTTTTTCTCTAATTCTTTAGCCTTCTCAGCATCAATATTTGCCTGGGCTTTCTCAATAAGAGTCAAAACATCTCCCATACCCAGTATTCTTGAAGCCATCCTATCAGGATAGAATGGTTCCAGGTCCTCTAATTTTTCGCCTAATCCCACGAATTTAATAGGACAGTCGGTAACAGCTTTTACCGAAAGAGCTGCTCCACCACGGGTATCACCATCCAACTTTGTTAATATAACACCACTCAAATTCAACTTGTCATTAAAAACTTCTGCTATGTTTACAGCGTCCTGGCCTGTCATAGAGTCAACAACCAACAACACTTCATTTGGTAATACTGCTTTCTTAATCTCCAGTAATTCATTCATTAACTTTTCATCAACATGAAGTCGACCGGCTGTATCAATAATAGCAACATCTCTTCCAGATGTTTTTAAATGTTCAACTGACGCTTTAGCTATATCAACTGGATTATTATTACTACTCATAGTAAAAACCGGAACTCCAACCTTGTCCCCTACCACCTGCAGCTGTTTAATAGCAGCAGGGCGATATATGTCTGCTGCAACAAGAAGTGGAAAATGACCCTTGTTTTTTAGATATAATGCAAGTTTTCCAGCTGTTGTCGTCTTTCCTGAACCCTGCAAACCTACAAGCATTATAATAGTGAAAGGTTGCGAGATGTTTAAACCTTCCTGGGTCTTTCCCATTAGAACTGTCAATTCTTCATTAACAATTTTAATAACCTGTTGACCGGGGGTAAGGCTTTGCATAACCTCCTGACCAACAGCTCGTTCCGATACTTTTTTAATAAAATCTTTAACAATCTTAAAATTGACATCAGCCTCAAGGAGTGCCAATTTAACTTCTCTCATGGCAAGTTTCACATCATTTTCACTGAGTTTACCTTTGCCTTTTAACTTTTTAAACACATTTTGAAGTTTCTGGGATAGACCTTCAAAAATCATGTAACTCCCTCTTTCTTCTTTGTTAAAATCAACCTGATGAAATCAAACCAACATTTCAATTTGTTTTAACAACTCAATTGTTTTGTCTATTTTCTCACGCAACTCACTACAATTAATGTCCTTAAACTCATTAATAAGCTGTTTAAGATTTTCTATATAACCTTTTAGAGCAAAATGTTTCTCCATAAGTTTTAATTTTGACTCATATTCCTCTAATTGATCAACAGACCTTCTGAGTATATCATAGACCCCTTGCCTGCTTATTGAAAACTTTTCAGCGATTTCACTTAATGATAAGTCATCATTATAATACAATTCGATGAATTTGGCTTGTCTTTCAGTCAATAAGCAACCATAAAAATCATTTAGCAAACCTATTCTTACAACTTTAGCAAGCATTTAACCACACACCTAAAATATGTAAAGGTTTTTTACTTTACATTGTAATTTTATATGACTTTTTTCAATATGTCAAGTTTAATTCCAATTTAATATGATTATCTTGCGATAATGTATAACAAAAAAACAGCTTGACCAATTCCAATGATAAACCCTATTAAAGCTCCCAGCAGTTCAATATGTTTAAGTTCTTTTTTTGCTATTACTATAATAATATTTTCAAGCTTATTCAGTTCTAAATTCATGATTTTTTCCTCTATAATCGTTCTTATTTTGATATCGTTTTTAGCCTGTTTAATAAGTCTTTCTCTTAAATCATCAAAAATTATGTTAGCCTCTTTATCAACAAGGTTTTCAATATAACTAATCAACATCTTTTGTATACTTTTGGGTAAAAACGATAATATTTTATCAGAAACTCTTTTTATTAATGCAGCCTTTACGGCCGAAACAGTTTCTTCTTTAATCTTTGGAGAAACGGATTTTTGGATTATATCATCTAAAGACAGAAGTTCAGTTTCGATAGTGATTCCTATGGATCTAGCTAATTCCTCTTTTCTTTTAGGTAAAAGGCCCTGAATTTCAAAACCCAATAAAGGAATTTTTATTGGATTTAAAGGCCTAAATATTAATTTTATAGCCAGATAATTTGTAAACCATCCAATTATTGCTCCTACAATAGGTAGAAGTACTAACTCTTCATGCAAATTGCCCACCCCTATTCAACTACTTATTTTTCTCAACTTCTATATTATCACAAAATCTAAATAAATAAAGCGCCGTTAAAGGCGCTGAGTATCAACATGATTTTTAACATCAATTTTATCTTTACAAATTTCACAACCATCACAGAACATTATCCGGTCATCAAAAATGTTTTTTACGGTATTTAATGCTTCTTTATAATTTTGAGGACAGCTGGAATGAATTATTATTTTGTTTGGTGCAATAGTAATCAAAGCACTTACCAACAAATCATCATAATTCATGCTGTTTTCTGCCATTTCAATTGTAAAGTCTTCAAGATAATCATCATTTAGCTGATTCATATTAATATCATAAAGCTTAAAACCTTTTGAGTTTAAGATCACATGAATTACATCCTTTTTTGGTTCCTGAATTTCAACAAAATACTTTAGAAGTTTTATAAATTCTTTATACTCTTTTTCCATCAAAAATTCATCTACTGCTCTATCCACCGCATCCTCTAATTCACTGATGTAATCTTTTAATCGAAATTTAATAAATCCTTCGATAATTATCTGATTATTTGTTTCCAGGTACTCTAAAATTTTATGTAGTACCTGAGTCTTTCGGTTTGTCTCGTAAAGATAGCTATTTTTCCCTTCTACATCATCAAAATTTAATATCCTATTAGAATATTTTGCTATAATCTTTTGTTCTTCCTCATTAAAATAATAATAATGTTCTTTTATTATCTGATCTATAAGTTTTTTCTCCCACTTGCTTATTATTATATCTGAAAGGACATTTGCCACATGATATCTAAACATGGAAACTGTATTTGAAAACGAATTTCTAAGCAGTTCCTCGTCTAAGATGCTGCAATTCAAAAAATAAAATTCGCCTCGTTTTTTTTCATTCGACTTTACGGTAACATCTTCTTCCTCTTTTAGAAGCTTAAATTCAAACAGAATTCTTTCTTTTATCTGTTCTAAATTCTCAGTTGCCCCAATGGAAAGCAGATGCATTTTATTCCCTCCCTTCTGATATTATTATATGTTTCAGCATTTATTTGTATACAGTTAGTTACAGAGAGGGCTGTAAAAGCAAAAAATCGTGCCTGCAAAATATAAGCACGATTTCGTTTCAATTGGTGGGCGATGTAGGGATTGAACCTACGACCCCTTCCGCGTCAAGGAAGTGCTCTCCCACTGAGCTAATCGCCCAAACAAAATATCATATTTTTTCTTAATTGTGTTTATTATTATATATTACAATTTATCTTTTGTCAACGTACCAACAACCTCAACAAGCTTTCCAGAAGTTTCCATAAGGTTTTTTAACCCTCATATTTCTTTTAACAAATTAGCCATTTCAATTGCAGACACTGCGGCTTCATATCCCTTATTCCCAGCTTTTGTTCCGGCTCTTTCAATGGCTTGTTCAATTGTATCAGTTGTAAGTATTCCAAATATTACAGGTAACTCTGTATCTAAAGAGACTTTTGCAATACCTTTAGAAACTTCATTCGAAACATATTCAAAGTGAGGTGTAGCTCCCCGTATAACAGCACCTAAACAAATAACAGCATTATATTTTTGGGATTTTGCCATTTTTTTTGCTGCTAATGGTATTTCAAAAGCACCCGGGACCCAAACAACCTCAATGTCTTCTTCATCAGCTCCATGTCTTCTCAAACCATCAATTGCCCCTGCCAATAATTTGTTTCCAATAAACTCGTTAAATCTCCCAACAACAATACCAAACTTTAAACCGGTTGCTATCAATTTGCCTTCATAAGTTTTCATTTTATTTCTACCTCCTAAAATTTAAGAATGTGTCCCATTTTTTCTTTTTTGGTTGTTAGGTAGTGTTTATTTTTTTCATTAAAATTAACTTGTATGGGTATCCTTTCAACTATTTCTATACCATAACCAGATAAACCGGATAACTTTTTAGGATTATTAGTCATTAGCTTTATTTTTTTTACGCCTAGATCAGATAAAATCTGGGCTCCAATACCATAATCTCTTAGATCTTCAGGAAAACCTAAAGCCAAATTTGCTTCTACAGTATCCAGCCCTTTATCTTGAAGGGCATAAGCTTTAATCTTGTTAATAAGCCCTATACCTCTTCCTTCTTGACGCATATATAATAATATCCCTCTCCCTTCCTTTTCTATTGCTTCCATGGCTGCGGCAAATTGTTCACCACAATCACATCGTAATGAACCAAAGGTATCCCCAGTTAGACATTCAGAATGGACCCTTACTAATACCGGTTCCCCATTTGATATATTCCCTTTTACCAGTGCCACATGATGCTCTCTATTGAGCTTATTTATATATCCTATAATTTTGAAATCACCATATTTTGTGGGTAAAAACGCTTCTGCTGCTTTTTCAACCAATGATTCATTCTTTCTTCTATATGCAATTAAATCAGCTATAGTAATTATTTTAAGATTATGTTTTTTTGCATATTCCATTAATTGAGGAACTCTAGCCATAGTCCCATCATCATTCATGATTTCACAAATCACACCTGCCGGATAGAGCCCAGCTAATCTAGCTAAGTCCACAGCAGCTTCAGTATGACCAGCCCTTTTTAATACGCCACCTTCTTTAGCAACTAAAGGAAATATATGACCTGGTTTAGTAAAGTCTTTCGGACCAGCCTGTGGATCTATTAATTTTAATATAGTAAAAGCCCTTTCTTTTGCAGATATGCCTGTAGTTGTATCTTTTGCATCCACAGTTACTGTAAATGCAGTTTCTTTGGGATCAGTATTTGTCGAAACCATTGGATATATTTCTAATTCGTCAAGTCTTTCTTTTGTCATAGGTACACATATGAGCCCCCTGCCGTACTTTGCCATAAAATTAATAGTCTCTGGTGTGACTTTTTCTGCTGCCATAAGCAGATCTCCCTCATTTTCTCTGTCCTCATCATCTACAACTATAATAATTTTACCGGCTTTTAAATCTTCTATAGCTTCTTCTATTTTGTTAAATTTTATCAAATTCCATCACCTCAGTTTTGCAGTTTAAGCAAACCCGTTTTCTTTTAGAAAATCAATATTTATAGAATTGCTTAAATTTTTATCATTACTATTTAAAGCAGTAAATCTTTCAATATACTTTCCTATGATATCACATTCCAAATTAACCTCATCCCCAATTTTTTTGGTTAACAGTGTAGTTTTATTTCTAGTCAACGGAATTATAGAAACCTTAAAAATTTTGTTATCTACATAAGCTACAGTCAAGCTTGTACCATCAACTGAAATTGAACCTTTATTGACGATATATTTTAATATATCTGAAGAAGCTTCTATTGTTACCCATGTTGCATTATCCTCTTCTTCAAATTTCTTAATTCTGCCAACTCCATCAATATGACCAGAAACAATGTGACCACCAAATCTATCTCCTAACCTTAAAGCCCTCTCCAAGTTAACTCTGCTGCCATGTTTAAGGTTTTTCAAATTACTTTTTCTCATTGTTTCAGGCATACCATCTACTGTAAAACTATCATTACTATAATCAATCACTGTAAGGCAAACACCATTGGTACTTATGCTGTCTCCTATTCTTATGTCTTCCAATATTTTTTTAGCCTTGATAGTGATTTTAGCTGACTTTGCACCTTTTATTATTGTTTGAACTGTTCCTATTTCTTCAATCAATCCGGTAAACATTATAATTCTCCCTTTCATAAGTAAGCTTCTATCATTATATCTTCTTGAAACCGTTTTACTTTCACATTTTTTAGATTGAATGAATCTTTAATATATTTTCTCCCTTCTCCTCCTACCGGAGTTTTCGCATTACTCCCGCCAACAATTTTGGGTGATATAAAGGTAATTACTTTATCTACAATCCCCTGATCCAAAGCACTATAATTAAGGGTAGACCCTCCTTCTAAAAGAACACTGTCAATCCCTTTTTCTCCAAGCAATTTCATTAAATATACTAAATCTACTTTATCATCCTTCAATGGAGTTACTATAACTTCAGCCCCTTTCGCTTTAATTGCTTTTAGTTTGTTTTTGTCGGCTTTTTCTGTTGTAGCAATTATTGTTTTTGCCTTTGAATCAAGATTTAAAACTTTTGCGTCAAGGGGTATTTTACTTTTTGTATCTACAATTACTCTAATAGGATCGACACCTTCTATATCCTCTAACCTAGATGTCAACCGGGGGTCATCAGTCAGAACAGTTCCAATACCTACTGCAACTGCTGCGACTCTATGCCTCAATTCATGTACATATTTTCTAGACTTTTCGTTTGTTATCCATTTTGAATCTCCATTTTTGGTAGCAATTTTTCCATCTAAAGTCATTGCAGTTTTTAGTATACAGAATGGCATTTTGGTTGTTATATATTTTATAAAAATCTCGTTCAATTTTTTAACTTCTTCCTCTAACACACCTGTTATAACCTCAATGCCATTATCTCTCAAAATTGATATACCCTTTCCTGCCACCAACGGGTTGGGGTCTTTCATTCCTATAACAACTTTTGATATTCCTTTTTTTACTATAGCATTTGCGCATGGTGGTGTTTTCCCGTAATGAGAACAGGGTTCTAATGTTACATAAAGGGTTGCTCCTTTTACATCTTCTGCTGCATTTTTAAATGCGTTTATCTCTGCGTGAGGCCCGCCATAAAATTCATGATATCCTTCCCCTATAATTTTATTGTCTTTTACTATAACCGCTCCCACCAAAGGATTAGGGTTGGTATAACCAATACCCTTTTTAGATAGCTCAATAGCTCTTTTCATGTATTCAGGATTCACTAAATCACCTCAATTTTAAAATTAAAATTTTGTAAAAAAATAAAAAAGCCCTGAAAGAATTTCCTTCAGAGCTTTTAGCATCAATATAATATTATCAGTTTTAGAATACAACCTTCTCCCATCCAGACTTTACTGTCGGTCTTGGAATTTCACCAAGTCAGCCATAATGGCTCGCGGACTTTACCGCCGGTCGGGAATTACACCCTGCCCTGAAGGTTTATTAACAATGGTGCCGGGGACCGGAATCGAACCGGTACGGGCTTATAGGGCCCGCAGGATTTTAAGTCCTGTGCGTCTGCCAGTTCCGCCACCCCGGCATATTAAATTATATATTAATACATTAATACAATTTTGTTCTTGGAGGCGGCACCCGGATTTGAACCGGGGAATAAAGGTTTTGCAGACCTCTGCCTTACCACTTGGCTATGCCGCCATGGAGCGGAAAACGGGATTTGAACCCGCGGCCCTCGCCTTGGCAAGGCGATGCTCTACCACTGAGCTATTTCCGCAAACAAATGGTGCCTCGGGGCGGAATCGAACCACCGACACGAGGATTTTCAGTCCTCTGCTCTACCAACTGAGCTACCGAGGCAAAATAAAATGGCGACCCAGAAGGGGCTCGAACCCTCGACCTCCGGCGTGACAGGCCGGCGCTCTAGACCAACTGAGCTACTGGGCCGTGGTGGGCGAAACAGGGCTCGAACCTGTGACCCCCTGCTTGTAAGGCAGGTGCTCTCCCAGCTGAGCTATTCGCCCTCTCTCTCAAAGACAATACTAAGTATACCTGAGAATAAATTCAAAGTCAAAAATCATTAATTATCATTAACAGTTTTTATTGATATTATACTCCTTGTAGCTCTTTTTTTCTTTTTTTAGACCTGTTTTTCTTGTTGTTTTTTTGTTTGTTTTATATTATACAAACTAGCCAATGAAATGTCAAGCTTTTTAAAAGCTTCTGACAACAATAATGCACTCGAATTTTCCAAGTGCATAACTGTTTTTTCGGTTTATTGTTTGCTTAAAACCAATTGACTAAGTTTTAAGCCTTCACTCTTTTAAAACCATTTGCATAAACAATTGATCCAGAACGTAGTACAGGTTTATCCTTTTCTTCTATTACTTAACTCTGCTAAAACATCTTCAAAAGGTATACCATGTTCCTTCAACATAACAAGTAAATGGAAAAGCAAATCAGCAACTTCATAAATTATTTCACTACGGTTTTTATTTTTTGATGCAATTATAACCTCCGAAGCCTCTTCGCCAACCTTTTTCAATATCTTGTCAAGACCCTTATTAAAAAGGTAAGCTACATAAGAACCCTCAGGTCTTTCGTTATATCTTTTTTCAATCACAGTTTGCAGCTGTTTAAGCACTTTTAATCCTAATACGTTTTCTTCAATTTTTTTATCTTTTGAAATTAATTCTGTGAAAAAACACGTTTCATTTCCTGTATGACATGCAGGACCATTTTGTTCTACTAAAACCAGTAAAGTATCACCATCACAATCATATAAAATTTGCTTTACCTTTTGGGTATGTCCGCTGGTTTCACCTTTGTGCCAAAGAGTTTTACGCGAACGACTCCAAAACCATGTTTCTCCGGTTTCAATGGTTTTTTCAAGAGATTCCTTATTCATATATGCCAACATCAAAACCTGGCCAGTATTAATTTCCTGAATTATTGCAGGTATTAGACCATTCTCACCAAACTTTAAATCATGGATTTTATCAATCATAATCTAACAACTACTCCTTTTTGATGAATATATTCTTTAACTTCACGAACGGAGAATTTTTTATAATGAAATACAGAAGCAGCAAGTGCTGCATCTGCTTCAGCTTTTCTAAAAACATCTACAAAATGTTCTTTTTTACCGGCTCCCCCTGATGCAATTACAGGGATTGATACAGCTTCAGCTACGGATTTTGTTAGAGGAATGTCATAACCGTCTTTTTTTCCATCTGCATCCATACTTGTTAGCAGAATTTCACCTGCTCCAAGGGATTCAACCTTTTTAGCCCACTCAATGGCATCAATGCCAGTGGGTATCCTGCCCCCATGAACATATACTTTCCAACAGTCTTCTTTATTAACTTTTTTCGCATCAATTGCTACAACAATGCATTGACTGCCGAATTTTTGGGCAGCTTCCGTAATGAGACCTGGATTTTTTACTGCAGCGCTGTTTATCGATATTTTATCTGCCCCTGCTTTTAAAATTTCTCTTATATCATCTATAGTAGAAATCCCACCGCCTACAGTGAAAGGAATAAACACCTCTTCAGCGGTCCTTTTTACCATGTCTAAAACAGTTGCACGTCCTTCTGCCGAAGCTGTTATATCCAGAAAAACCAGTTCATCTGCTCCTTCTTTATCGTAAAAACTGGCAAGTTCCACTGGATCTCCGGCATCTCTTAAATTAACAAAGTTAGTGCCTTTAACAACTCTTCCGTTTTTTACATCCAGACAAGGTATAATTCGCTTTGTCAACATATCAGTTATCCTCTCCTGCAGCTTTGATAGCATCTTCAAGTTTAATGCTCCCTAAGTATAAAGCTTTTCCTATTATAATTCCTTCTACACCAAGATAAGCCAGTTTTTTTATCCTTTTTATATCTTCTATAGTAGAAACTCCTCCTGAAGCAATAATACCCAAATTGGTGCTTTCAGCTAAACTTTTCAGTTCCTTAATATTAGGACCAGACATCATTCCATCTCTAGATATATCAGTGTAAACTATACGTGAAATTCCCAGCCGGGATACCTGTTCTGCCAATTCCACCGAAGAAATATTTGTTGTTTTAACCCAGCCTTTTATAGCAACAAGGCCATTTTTAGCATCAATTCCTACAATTATCTTATTGCCACCATACTTCTTTACCGCCTCCCGAAGAAAGTTCTGGTTTGAGACAGCAGAACTGCCGAGTATAACTGATTCTACTTCTTGAGAAAAATAGTCTTCTAAAACTGATAGAGAACGTATCCCCCCTCCTACCTGAACCGGAATGCTAAGGTTTTTGGCAATCTCTGTAATAACCTTGGCATTAACCGGCCTGCCTTGAAATGCACCGTCTAAATCAACAAGATGAAGTCTTCCTGCTCCTTTTTCCTGCCATTTCAAAGCCATAGCAAGGGGATCATCCGAAAACACCTGTTCTTTATCCGGGAGACCCTGAGCAAGTCTTACACATCGACCTCCCTTTATATCTATTGCGGGAATTATTTTCATTTCACCAGCTCCCCAAAATTCTTTAAAATCCTAAGGCCTTTATCACTGCTTTTTTCTGGATGGAACTGTATTCCAAAAATCAAACCTTTTCCAACAACTGATGGAAATTCCACAGAATATTCAGTTGTTGCAAGAATACACTCTTTTTCATCAGGAACTACATAATATGAGTGAACAAAATAAAAGTTTTCACCATCTTCAATTCCTTTCAAAAGTAGACTATCCTTTTTTTTCTTTATCTGGTTCCAGCCAACCTGAGGAACTTTCACATTGCCTTTGAACCGTATTACTCGGCCCGGGATAACATTGAGACCTTCAAACAATCCACCTTCTTCACTGTAAGAAAATAATAGTTGTAGACCAAGGCATATTCCTAATAATGGCTTTCCATCCTCTATGTTTTTCAACAATGTTGGTACTAGACCTGACTTGTGCAAATTTTGCATAGCATCTCCAAATGCACCAACACCAGGCAAGACTAAGCCACAAGCTTTATTAATCATCTCAGGGCTGGTTGTTATTTTTGCTTCTACTCCAACTTTTTCAAAGGCTTTTTCAACACTTCTCAAATTTCCCACACCATAGTCTATTATTGCGATCATGCCTTCACCCCATTTTAAACACAATCAAATTGTTACAAAACCCCTTTTGTAGATGGAACGCCTTTAGTTTTTGGATTTATTGCAACAGCTTCAGCTATACCTCTACCTAAACCTTTAAAGAGTGCCTCAATAATGTGGTGAGTATTAAATCCATAAACTAAACGGACATGTAGAGTTATTTGAGCGTTATAGCAAAATGCCCTGAAGAATTCTTCTACAAGTTCAGTATCAAAATCGCCAACTTTTTCATTGTTAAACTTAACATCAAAAACTAAATAAGGTCTTCCGCTGATATCTACGACTATCTGAGCTAGAGTTTCATCCATGGGGATAAGAACTGAACCATATCTATTGATACCTGTTTTGTTGTTTAATGCCTTTTTCAGGGCTAAGCCCAAACAGATCCCAATATCTTCAATAGTATGGTGGTAATCCACCTGAATATCGCCTTTGGCCTGAATCTTCAAATCAAATCCGCTGTGCTTTGCAAACAACTCAAGCATGTGATTGAAAAAACCTATTGGGGTAGATATCTCGCTTACCCCTTCACCATCAAGATTAAGGCTTACTTTTATATCTGTCTCACGAGTGGCTCTATTATAATCAGCTTTTCTAGCCTGTTTATCCATTTAATCCATCCCCTCAATAATTTTTTTCAATTCTGAACACAATTTTTCGTTTTGTTCCTTAGTGCCCACACTTATTCTTAAGTGATCATCAAGATTTGAAGTTTGTATTCTCCTTATAGAAATCCCTCGTCTTTTAAGTTCATCATGGATAAAATCCCTGGACTTATCAAAACGGCAGAGTATAAAATTGGTATCACTAGGAAAAGGATAGACTCCTTCTATTTCTTTTAATGAGTTGTAAAGAGCTTCCCTAAGCTCTATTATTTTTTCTGTAAGTTCTTCAATATATTTTCTGTGTTTTAATACAGTAATTGCTGCTTTTTGAGTAATCATACTTACATTGTATGGAAGTTTAACCTTGAATATTTGAT
This sequence comes from Thermosediminibacterales bacterium, assembly GCA_029982205.1. GTDB lineage: Bacteria > Bacillota > Thermosediminibacteria > Koleobacterales > JARRCM01 > JARRCM01. The sequence continues at coordinate 21,585 of JARRCM010000015.1, read as the reverse complement.
CAACTACATTTTCGTCTGCTACTAGATACCCTGCCCTTAAACCAGCTAAACAAAACGCCTTAGAAAAGGTTCTAATTATGGCTATGTTTGGATATTGTTTAATCATATTGACAAAGCTTTTTTTTCCAAACTCGTAATAAGCCTCATCTATTACTATCAAGCCTTGAAACTCCTGGATAAGTTCCATAATTTCTTCATAAGGAAAATAATTGCCTGTAGGATTGTTAGGATAACACAGAAAAAGCACCTGATTTTTTTTAGCAGAAAACTTGTTTTTAATACCTTTTATGTCCAACTGCCATTCCAGCCCGTTTTTCTCAATCAATGGAACTTCCAAAGGGATTGCCCCTGATACCATAGTAAATGTTTTATAAACAGGAAATGTAGGGGTAGGAATAATTACTTCCCGGTTAGGCCCTGCAAAAGCCATCAATAGAGCATAAATTATTTCATCAGAACCGTTCCCAACTACCACCTGGTCTGGATTAACCCCTACATATTCTGATATTGCTTCACAAAGTTGCCGGGCAGCAGGGTCATAATATCGGCAGAATTCTTCTTTTGAAACTTCTTCCCATATTTCTTTTTTTATGTTTTCATCTAAGTCAAATGGACTTTCATTGGCATCTAATTTAACATCCCATTTTGCTCCAGCGGTTCTATAAGGCTCCATTTCTATAACATCAGGTCTTACAAGTTCTAAAACATCCATTTATCCTTCTCCTCTCTTTTTTTAATTGAATTGGCATGAGCATCCAGACCTTCGATCTCAGCGAATTTGATTATATGGTTGCTAAATTTTTTTAGACCTTTTTTGCTGCAATATATTATGCTGCTATGTTTTATAAAATCCTTAACTCCTAAACCAGAATAATACCTTGCACTTCCTGCAGTAGGAAGAACATGGCTAGGGCCAGCTAAATAATCGCCTAAAGCCTCCGGAGAATAAGGCCCTATAAAAATCGCACCAGCGTTTTTGATATAGTCAATGTAATCAAAAGGGTTTTTAATATGTAGTTCTAAATGTTCTGGGGCAACTTGATTCGCAACTTCAAATGCCTTCTCTATTGTTTCTACTACCAAGATTGCAGACCTGTTTTTAAGTGACTTGACAATAATATCTTTTCTAGAAAGGGTTTTTATTTGTTTTTCGATTTCAATATTTACTTGTCTTGCAAGTTTATATGAAGGAGTTACAAGATAAACTGCCGCAAGAACATCATGTTCTGCTTGAGACAGCAGATCAGATGCAACAAATGACGGGTTTGCGCTTTCATCAGCAATAACGAGAATTTCACTAGGCCCGGCCAGCATGTCAATATCAACATCTCCGTATACTAGTTTCTTGGCAAGGGTAACATAAATATTACCCGGGCCTACAATTTTATCTACAAATGGGATGGTATCACTACCATATGCCAAAGCAGCTATTGCCTGAGCGCCGCCGATTTTAAAAACTTTGTCAGCTCCTGCCTCATGAGCTGCCACGAGGGTATACGGGTTAATTTTCCCGTTTTTCATGGGAGGACTGACTACTATTACCTCCCTTACTCCAGCCACCTTAGCAGGCACCACTGTCATTAAGACAGAAGAAGGATAAGCTGCAGTCCCTCCAGGTATATATGCTCCTATTCGATTAAGTGGTGTAATTTTTTGACCTAAGATAATACCGTTTTCTTCATATGTTTGCCATGAGGAAATTATCTGTTTTTCATGAAAACGACGAATGTTTTTCAAAGCTGTTTTTAATGTTTCTAAAAAAATTTCTTCAACATTTCTAAAGGCATCATCAAACTCTTCTTGAGTCACTTCTAATCTGGATATTTTTACTCCATCAAACCTTTCAGTATACTCAAAAAGCGCTTTGTCTCCTTTAATTTTGACATCATAAATTATCTTTTTAACCTGCGGCTCCAAATCAGAATAATTCATAAAATTTTTATTTTGCTTAAAGGAGTAGTCTTCTACCCTTATTATTTTTATCATAAATTAAAACCCCTCTTCAATAACTGAATTTATCTTTTTAATCAAATCATTAATCCTTTTAGATTTCAATCGAAAACTAACTCTATTGGCAATTAACCGAGCGGTGATTTTGTCAATTTCTTCTAATTCTTTCAGGTTGTTTTCTTTAAGGGTTTTGCCTGTGGATACAATATCTACAATCTTATCTGACAAACCAATTATAGGAGCCAGTTCTACTGAACCATTTAGTTTAATTATCTCTACCTGCTCTCCTTTTTGCATAAAATATTCTTCCGCAATACGAGGATATTTTGAAGCAATTCTTGGATGAGGAGGATAACCCTTTCTTTCTTTAGGACCAGCAACAACCAATCGGCAAAAGCCAAATTTTAGATCAACTAGTTCATATACATCTTTTTTTTCCTCCATAATAACATCTTTTCCAACTATACCCAAATCAGCAACACCGTACTCAACATATGTCGGTATATCAAAAGGTTTGGCAATAATAAACTTAATACGGGATTTTGTTGAGTTGAAAATTAGTTTTCGTGAGTCTTCATAGATATCACTGCATTCTATACCAGTTTCCTGCAGAAGTTTTAATGTGTCCTTCATTATGCGTCCTTTAGAAAGAGCTATTGTTAACTGCTCCATACCAATTGCCTCCATTTAATTGTTTTCTATTGGTTTGACCAAGTTTTATTCCTTTCAATTATTTGAAGAATACCTTCAATGTTAAAAGCAAAACCTGTAGCAGGTCGAGGGTCGCCGAACTTTGCTATTAGATTGTCGTATCTTCCACCACCACATATGGGATATCCTAAAAATGGAGAATAAATTTCAAATACAATGCCTGTATAGTAATCTAAACCTCTAGTTAAACCTAAATCTACAGTAATACTTTTATCCACATTATAATTCTTTAAAACATCAACCAGTTTATCGAGTTCTTCAACAGCTTTAAGCGCATGTTGGCATTTGGTTAACTCTTTTGCTTTTTCAATAACATCAGATTTTCCATGGAGTTCTGTTAAATGTAAAATTAATATCTTGTCTTCTGTTTTTAGATTTAAATTTTCTATTAGTTTCCTCAATCCCACAAAATCTTTTTTCTGCAATAACCCTTTAATTTCCTGCTTAATATCATAATCAAAAAACAAGTCTGATAATAAACCTTCTAAAAAACCTATATGACCTATATTTATCGTTAAATCTGTTATTTTGAGTTCTTCTAAACTTTTCATTGAAAGGGCTATAATTTCTGCATCAGCATCAAGGCTATCGATTCCAACAAGTTCAACACCTGCTTGATGAAATTCACACTGCCTACCAGCTCTTGGTTCTTCAAATCTGAATATATTTGAAAAATAACACAATCTTATTGGTCGCTTAACATTTTTATAATGATTCGATATTACCCGTGCAATAGGAGTGGTCATATCTGGTTTTAGCGCCAAAACCCGACCCCGGCGGTCAAAAAATTTGAATATTCGTTCACCCAAATTAAAGCTATTACCCTTCAGAAAAGTTTCAAGATATTCAAAAGAAGGGGTTATTATTTCTTCATATCCCCATTCTTCAAACACTGAAAGAAGTTTGTTTTCCACCTTCCGTTTCAGTTTTGCCATATCCGGCAAAAAATCTCTAACACCATAAGGTTTTTGGGTATATTCATTATACATATAAAACATCAGCTCCTAAATCTTTGCTTTATCGCTTTAATATGATAACGTATTAAAAATAAATTTGTTTTATAATAACATACCCCTACTTTTTCGTCAACACTAAAATTTATCCACTAAATTTGTTTTATAAAATAAAATAATAACGCACCAAAACGGTGCGTTATTATTGTTCACAACAAAGTTTATAAATCTTCATCACGTTTAATTCTCTTTCGTTTTGTAATAATACCACCAATACGTCCAGTTTCTTCAGCTGATAAGCCACCCCAACCGTATTTTTTTACCTTGTCTAGCAAACCAAGTTCTTCCGCTATCTCGTATTTCAAACCTCGTAAAGGTTCTTTCTTTTTACTCATTATTTTCATACCACCTCTCGAGGATTATTATCCCCTATCTTAAAAGGCAGTATTCAAAACACTTTCTTAATAACCCAAAGGTTCTCCAATTATTATAACATGTGTTTCTGTTAAAATTGGCTGTTTTTCTATAATGGTTGTAACACAACATATTCTATCTGGAGATTGACAGTCTGCACAGGTTCCTGTTTGAGCACAGGGAGTCTGTCTATTCAACCTAATGGCGTTTTTAGGAGATGCCTCATTTTTAATACGTTTAAGAGCTAAATCAACATTTTCAGTCAGTTTGTTAATTCCGCATACTATAATTACCTTTGACGGGCCAAAAATCATAGCAGCCACGCGGTTTCCAATGCCGTCAATGTTTACTATTTTGCCATCAAGGGTTAAGGCATTACTGCTTGTTATAAAAACATCACATGTCTGTTGAGTTTTTAGAATGTCTTTCCTTTCTTCAGCACTTATACCTTTTTTCCAATGGTTATACAACGTTAATTTCCGTTTTTCAAGTTCAGCATCAAGGCCAATTTCTCTGATAGTTACAGAACCACCCAAACCTACTGTTGAGTTTTCAGGAATAAGGTCTAATATGTATTTTAAAGCCTCTTGTCTGTTTGAAAAATATTTTGCAGAAAAACCGTTTTTTTCAAAAGCTTTTACAGCCTTTTCACCTATTTTGTTGTTGTAATCAAAAATCACATTTGTCACTTTTCTCACGCTCCCCAACTTGTATTTTATGTATTTTCAGAATTATATTCTTCAAATTAATACCATTTTCCTTTTTTAGAGCTTAAAAAAGTATTATATAAAACTATAAAATAAGGATGCGGGGAAAGTATCTATTCATAATTATTTCATAAATCTTATTATCTGGTCTACCACATCTTTGAATGTTACAATAACATCCTCACCTTCCTTTAAAGTATCCATCAAACATGTTTGGGCATAGTTTTCCAAAATATAAACACCTAATTTTTCAATTGAAGACCGGATTGCAGCTACCTGCATCAAAATCTCAGGGCATGTCTTACCTTCTTCAACCATTTTCTCTATGCCACCAATATGGCCTTTAATCGTTCTTAATCTAAGAAGAATTTCACGTTCCATAGAAGCTTTTTCATCCATTTACATAAACCCCTTTCTTTAGGGAATTTTTATTTCATTATATTTAATTCACCAAGTCAAGTCAACCCCCCTAGGGTATTAGGGGGATTTGTTAAGAACTCCCAGGTTGTTGTTCCCCGGTATGGTCAATATAATAGTTACCTTTAATTAAAAGTTCTGATATAGGAACAATCTTATAGCCCTTAGACTGTAGTTTTTCTATTATAGGTACAATTGCTTTTGCGGTATTTTTTCCGTTGTTATGAAATAAAACAATAGACCCCTTTTTAACCTTTTTAAGTACACGATCTTCAATGGCTTTAGCACTTAAATCTTTCCAGTCCAGGGAGTCTACATCCCACTGTATAACCTCGTATCCGAATTCACGTGTTGTTTTAATGAGCCTGTTGCTATAGTCTCCGAAAGGCGGTCTAAACAGTTTAGGCTCATAACCGGTATATTTTTTTATTATATCATGTGCCTGTTTTAGTTCTCTTAAAATCTTCTGTTCTGACAATCCACCCATATTAGGATGAGTAGATGAATGATTGCCTATTTCATGGCCTTCTTCAGCAATTTTTTTTGCCATTTCAGGATAATCTTCTACCCAAAAGCCAACCAGAAAAAACGTTGTTTTTATATTATGTTCTCTTAAAACCCTTAAAATCTCAGGAGTATGATCAGCACCCCATGCAGCGTCAAATGAGATTGATAATTTTTTTTCAGGTGTGTTTACCCTATAAATAGGTACCAGCTTTTTTGAATGGCCAAAAATAGCCACAACATCAGGCGATGTTATACTAAAAACCCCAATAACCACAACTGTCAAAAAAGACATCAGTAAAAACAATAAACCCTTCTTATATATAAGCAAGACTTTAATATCAATCACCTCATTTCAATATTGTTTTAATTATTTTTATTCCTCCAAAAAAACATTATGCAAGAAAAGTAAAAAGTAGTAACATAATTTAGTTTAATGATGAATATTGATTATAAGAAAATTTATTTTGAAGTCGGAGGTGTAATTGGTAAAAATTTGTCCAGGGATAAAAAAGTCTATGAGGCTAAAAAGAAAATATAGGAGGTAAAGATTTATGTGGAAAACCCTTATAGCCACTTTTTGGCTGGTATTTTTGGCCGAACTGGGAGATAAAACTCAACTTGCCACAATGCTTATGGCAGCTCATAATGAATCTGTTGTAGGGGTTTTTCTCGGAGCAATTTCTGCACTTATTATTGCTTCCCTGATAAGTGTTGTGTTTGGGTCTGTTATCTCACAATACATACCTACAAACTATATACATTACGGCGCAGGAACTGTTTTCATAATCATCGGTGTACTTCTTATCATAGGAAGATATTAACTCCCACCTCAATAATGTCAAAACAGAATAAAATTATGTCCTTTTTTCTTTCCTTATTTGATGATATAATATGTATAGTCAAATCATAGTACAATAATCTTCAATAATCTCCAAAAATAAGGGAGGAAAATATTCTCATGTCTCTAGAAATGTTTTTTACATTATTAGGTGGATTAGGACTATTTATATATGGTATGAGAATTATGGGAGAAGGACTGCAAAAAGCTGCTGGTGACCGTCTTAAAAAGCTTCTTGAGCTTTTAACAGAAAACCGCATCTTAGGAGTTTTAATGGGAACTGTGGTTACTGCTATCATTCAAAGCAGTAGTGCCACAACTGTTATGGTTGTGGGATTTGTCAATGCAGGCCTGATGAGTTTAAAACAGGCTGCCGGGGTAATAATGGGTGCTAATATCGGTACTACGGTAACCGCTCAGCTTATTGCATTTAAACTTACGGATTACGCACTCCCTTCAATTGGTATAGGTGTTGCTCTATTTTTGTTCTGCAAAAAAAGGTCTTATAGATTCATAGGACAGATTTTATTAGGCTTTGGAATGCTTTTTTTAGGAATGGATATAATGAAACATGCCATGAAACCCCTTGCTAAAATGCCGGAATTCACAGATTTTATGGCTTCTTTTAGCAAAAACCCATTTTTAGGGGTTATTGCAGGAGTTGCTTTAACCAGTATCGTTCAAAGCAGCAGTGCAACTATCGGCATTTTACAGGCACTTGCTGCAAGCGGATTAGTTAATATATATATAGCCTTACCAATTCTTTTTGGTGATAATATAGGAACCTGTGTAACTGCTCTTATTTCAAGTATTGGAACAACCGTTACTGCTAAACGTGCCGCTGTAATACATTTGGTTTTCAACGTTATAGGTACCGTAATATTTTTAATTCTTCTACCTATAGTAACACCACTTGTTCAGATGACCTCAGGGGATCCCGTAAGACAAATAGCCAATGCACATACTATTTTTAATATCAGTAATACAATCATTCAGCTGCCATTTTCAATTTTCTTAGTTAATCTTGCAACCAAACTTGTTCCCGGTAAAGATGTAATAATTGAACGTGGTGTTAAATATTTGGACAAGCGTTTTTTAGAAACTCCAACAATTGCATTTGCTCAGGTAACTAAAGAGTTAATCAGAATGGGTAGGCTTGCAGAAGAAAACCTTAAAGATTCAATAGAAATCTTCTTAAATTTTAATGAGGCTAAAATCAAAAAAGTTAGAGAAAAGGAAGAAGTTATAAACGAACTTGAACGCGAAATAACCAAGTTCCTTGCAGATCTTTCCAGAACACCTTTAACAAATAAACAATCCAAAAAAATTACAGGACTTCTTAACTCTGCTAATGATATTGAAAGAGTCGGCGATCAGGCAAAAAACATTTTAGAACTGGCTGAATTCCGCGAAGACCATCAACTTCCTTTTTCTGAAGAAGCCATAAAAGAACTAACTCATATGTATCACAAAGTTGAATCAACCTTGAAATGTGCCCTTGCAGCCTTTGAACAAGATGATAAAGACAAGGCTAGGGAAGTACTAAGTCATGAGGATGATATAGATAAAATTGAAAAAAATCTAAGGATGCATCATATCAATCGGCTCAACAAAGGATTGTGTTATCCTAGTTCAGGTGTAATTTACCTTGATATAATAAGTATCCTTGAACGAGTTGGCGACCATTCAACAAATATTGCTCATATGGTATTAGAAGATTAAAAAAATTTTAGCTCTCATTTCAAAAGCAATGAGAGCTTTTTGTTTTAGGTTTTATGTATAAAGTTTGATTAAAAACAGAAAAAAATAACGGAAAAGTTAAAGAAAAACCTTTAACACATATTCTATTTATACAAGCATTATATTCTAACATATTTTTTTTGATTCCGGGAAACATTTTAAATAAATAATCGAAAGACAAAGGAGGAAATAAATCATGGCTGGAGGCCAAAAAACAAACAGACATGTAGTTAAAGGTATTCATCAAGCGATGGATAATTTTAAATATGAAGTAGCAAAAGAACTTGGTATACCTGTCTATCAAGGTTCAGAAGATTATTGGGGCAATATCCCATCTCGTGATTGTGGAGCTGTAGGAGGAAACATGGTAAGAAAAATGATAGAAATGGCAGAAAATCAAATTGGAAGAAAACAATAACCGGTATACAAAGCAAAACAGGGGATTCCCCTGTTTTTTATTTATCAATTCTATTCATCAATAAGAAAACCTTTTTGTTTAAGTGTTTCTTTTATTCTTTTAATTATATCTTCACTATCTGCCTGAATCGTATGTAGGTGAACTCCTTCTGTCAATACAAGTAATGGCTTTGCCTTTGTATCATTTAAAGCTTTTATAAACTGTTCTAATTCATTAGGAGAATTAATCATTAACATTCCCTTCAATTCTCCGTAAAGAGGATGTTCCACCGTTACATCAATTACTTTCCCGCCATAATTTATTATGGTTTCTAATTCACTTTTAATATCCGAATGGCCGTGTTTAACAGCTATGGTTTCAGTATATTTTTTATCACCTATTTTATCAACAGTAATATATCCTTGAGGAGTTGAGAGTATATTATTTCCTTTCGCTCTCAGCAGAGCCACATCGGTTACAATTACTTGCCTACTTACTCCAAGGGCCTTTGATAACTCACTACCAGTAATAGGGTTATTACTTTCTTTTAATATTTTTAGTATTTTCTTCCTTCTCTGTTCAGCATTCAAAAATATTCCCCCTTCCTTTCTTTTATATTTTATCACAAAACATTGTTTTTAACTTACTATTTTGTGGCAATACTATTAAGTAGAAAAAAACTGGAGGCTGTTTATGTTTGACAAAATCAGAAAATTGTTACTTAGTTCCGCATTGATTTCAATTTTAATTATTTTTTCTCTTACTTTCATTATAGAGCTTCCTGAAACACAGGTTTATACTTCTTCAATTATTTACGATAAAAACTACAAAGTGATCGACCGACTGTTCATTCAGAACAGAACCCAGGTAAGTCTGAATAAAATGTCTAAATATCTCCCTCAAGCATTTATTGCTGTTGAAGACTATAGATTTTATAAACATATCGGTATAGACCCGATAGGTATTATGAGGGCTTTATATGTTAATCTTAAGGCTATGAAAATTGTTGAAGGCGGAAGTACAATAACTCAGCAACTAGCAAAAAATCTATATTTGACCCATGAAAGAAGTTTAAAGCGAAAAATAAAAGAAGCTCTTCTTACTTTAAAACTGGAATTATTGTATTCCAAAAAACACATACTAGAAATGTATCTTAATCAAATTTATTTAGGGTCTGGAACTTATGGTGTCGAAGCTGCAGCTCAAACCTATTTTGGAAAACACGCCAAAGAGTTAAATTTAGCAGAATGTGCGATGCTTGCCGGACTAACACGAAGCCCTGAGTACTATTCTCCCTTTAAAAACTTTGAAGCAGCCAAAGCGCGTCAAGCCATAGTGCTAAATAAAATGGTCGAACACGGATATATAAGTAAGACAGAAGCGGAAAAAGCAAAAAAAACACCCATTATTCTTGCTAAACCTGATTTGAAAATAAGTAAAGCTCCTTATTTTACCCAATATATTATAAATGAAATAGCTAAAAAAAATAAAGATTTGGTAAAAAATCTTTATAAAGGCGGTTATAAAATTTACACAAGTTTAGATTTAGATATTCAAGAAACAGCAAAAAAAGCTCTTCTAAGCAAACTAGGTAAGGGAACCCCTGATCAAAAAGGAATTTTACAGCCACAAGGCGCTGTTGTGGTAATAGACACTCATACAGGATATATATTATCAATGGTGGGCGGTAGAGATTATTCTAATACTCAATTCAACAGAGCTCTTGCTCAAAGGCAACCCGGTTCTGCTTTTAAACCTTTTTTATATACTGCTGTTATTAACATAGGATTTAATACAACTACTACAAAAATATGTGAACCCGTTCAGTACCCTAAAGGAAACGGTGAAGTTTATGAACCTAAAGATTACGATGGAGGTTATCATTACAGACCAATAACAGTTAGAGAAGCTCTTGCAATTTCTGATAATGTGGTTTCTGTAAAATGGATGTACCAGATAAAGCCAAAGAGAGTTATTGATTTGGCAAAATCTATGGGAATAAGTAGCCCTTTATCTCCAAACCTTTCTCTAGCTCTTGGCAGTTCGGCAGTAACTCCTTTAGAAATGGCGGCGGGCTACTGTCCCTTAGCTAATGGTGGTTTTGCAGTAACTCCTATTGGTTTATTAAAAGTAGAAGATAAAAATGGCAATATAGTATTACAAAACACTATTGAAAAAAGAAAAGCTATTGATGAAAATGTAGCATACATAGTAACCGATATGCTTAAAGATGTCCTAAAACCAGGAGGAACAGGCAGCCACCTAAAAATTTACGGACCTGCTGCCGGAAAAACAGGAACAACACAATTTAATAGAGATGCATGGTTCATCGGTTATACTCCAAATATATCAGTAAGTGTTTATGTTGGTAATGATAACCCGAAAAAATCTTTATGGAGCACCGGAGGCTGGATAGCCGGACCTATTTGGCAGGAAATAATAAATTATTCTTTTACTAAATATCCGGCTGAAGATTTCCCCATACCCCCAGGAGTTAAAGTTGTAAATATATGTAAAACCAGTCTCGCTTTACCAAACTGGACATGTCCAACTCGGCGAGAAGTTTTTGTTTCAGGAAGGGAACCAAAAGAATGGTGTACAATAAACCATCTTCTCCCTCAAGTTCAAGACAATAGTTTTAAAAACAATAATTTTTAAAACCAAAACAAAAGAGCGAGCTTTTAGCTCGACTCTCTTGTTTCCTCAGATTTTTCCTCATGTATGGACTTTTCTTCGTTAACTTCTTTACCGCAATAAGGGCATTTCCAAATAGTAAATGTAGCAGCCGAATAGGATTTTTGCCCGCAATAAGGGCATACTGAGTAAGGCAACTGTTATACCTCCCAATGAAATTATTAGATTCAGTCCGCTCCGCTAATAATTAATTATTTCCTCATAAAACCAAAAAAATCCTTTATTTTAAAAATATTATAGAAATTCCTTTTTTTTGGAGGTTTAGAGAGTTGGAAGATTTCTTTAAAATATTATTTTATAGTTCCTTATCGGGAATTGCAGTGTTAATAGGCGGGTTTTTAGGAACAAAAAAAATTCCCAACAAAGTTAGGGCTTTTATCTTAACCTTTGGTTCGGGAATTCTCCTGTCTATTCTAGCCTATTCATTAATGCATGAAGCTTATAAAAATTCAGGCCCTGTTTTAACATCTTTTTCTTTTTTGTTTGGAGGTTTTTTCTTTTTTGAAGTAGAAAGATTACTCGAAAAAATGTTTTCATCCGGAACAGGAATAATATTAGGTACAGCACTCGATGATTTACCTGAAGCTTTAAGTATGGGGATTGGTTTTGCAACAGAAAGTGGAACTCTAGGTATGGTGCTTGCAGTTTCTATTTTTTTACATAACATACCAGAAGGGATCTCTTCCTCTAATGAACTTATCTCAGAAGGCCATGTATCTCCAAAAACAGCAATACTTTTGGCATTCGGTATTGCAGTTCTCAACCCTATATCTGCTTTAACGGGTTATTATCTCCTCCACGGTCTCGATCAAGCCATTATAGGACTAATCATGGCCTTTTCAGGAGGTTCAATTCTGTTTATGACTGGAACAGATATGATTCCAAAAGCTCAAAAAATCGGACATAAATCAGCCAATTTTGGCCTTCTTTTTGGCTTTCTGACAGCCTTTTTAATAAGCAGAATCTTCAGGTGATATATTAATAACTTCAATATTCTTCAAACCTTCTTCTATTAACTCATTAATATCCAACGATTGTTCACTTTGTATCACATAATTTAAATCAGGTCTGGTTTTTGGATGTTCAGGCACAAACAGGCTGCAACAATCTTCAAAAGGTCTTGTGGATATTTCAAATGTACCTATCTCTTCAGCTTTTTGTATTATCTCCTTTTTATCCATAGCTATTAAAGGTCTAAAAACAGGAATTTCAGCGACCTGATTTGTTGCCATAAGGCTTTCAAGGGTCTGGCTTGCTACCTGGCCAATACTCTCACCGGTCACCAATCCAAGACATCCTTCAGATTTTGCTACTTTTTGCGCTATTCTAACCATCATTCTTCTCATTAATATTGTAAGCAGCTCGTTTGGAGTGTTTTTTTGAAGTATCTTTAATACCTCTGTAAAGGAAACCACATGAAGTCTAAATATACCACTGTATTCTGCCAATACACGGCACAGGTCTATTACTTTTTCCTTTGCCCTATCGCTTGTAAAAGGAAAGCTATGAAAATATATCGCCTGAACTTCAACTCCTCTTTTCATTGTTAACCAACCTGCTACAGGGCTGTCAATACCGCCGGAAAGAAGAAGCAAAGCTTTTCCGCTAACTCCGATTGGAAGCCCACCCGGTCCTGACACCTTTTCAATGTAAACATATGCTTTTTCTCTTACCTCTACATTAATAGTAATTTGAGGTTTGTGTACATCTACAACAAGTCCTGTAGAATTTTTTAAAACATAAGCACCTACATGTCTGGCTATTTCAGGTGATTTGTAAGGAAAAGATTTATTTGACCTTCTTGCCTCTACTTTAAAGGTCTTCCCTTGCAACTCATCATATTCTTCTAGCAAGGTAACAGCAGCATTACATATATCCTCAAGATTTAACCCCGTTCTTAAAGCAGGGCTAATCCCAACTATACCAAATATTCGTTTTAATCTGTTAATTACTTCTGAAGAATTGGCCTTAGTTTCTACAAAAATCCTTCCATGAGTTTTATAGACCTTTAAATCTTTAAACAAACTTAAAGACTTTTTAATTCTGTTGATAAGGATTGTTTCAAAAAACGGCCTGTTTTTTCCTTTTAATCCTATCTCACCAAAACTTATTAAATAAACATGTTCCATATATATTACCTCCGAATAATAGTTCTTAATTCTTTAACAACTTTAGTAATTTTTTCTAATGTATAATCAACCTCTTCCATTGTATTATAAGGTGAAAAACTAAATCTTATTGCACCATCCAGTTTCGTTCCTTTAACTCCTAAAGCCTTAAGAACATGGCTTGATGAAGAATGCCGTGACGAACAAGCCGAGCCAGTAGAAACATAAATCCCGTATTCTTCTAAAAAGTGCACCAGAACTTCTCCTTTTATTCCGTCGAATGAAATGTTTAGAATGTGTGGAGCGCTGTATTCACTTCCTGGTTCAGGGCCATTTAATATAGATTCAGGCAAATTAGTTTTAATACCATTGTATAAAGCAACTTTTAATTTGTTCATGTACTCAGAAGCTTTTTCTCTATCCTTCTCCAGGATTTCAACTGCTTTACCCAACCCTATTATTCCAGGAGTGTTTTCAGTTCCCGACCTCAACCCTTTTTCTTGTCCTCCTCCACCGAACAAAGGTTTTATTTTAACTCCACGGCGTATAAAAAGCGCTCCTATTCCTTTAGGGCCATAAATTTTATGGGCACTTATAGATAATAAGTCGATATCCAATTCATTCAAATTTATATCTAGCTTGCCAAAAGCTTGCACAGCATCCACATGAAAAATTATGCCTGGATTCAATTTTTTAGCAATCATAACGGCATCTTTAATCGGTTGTACTGAACCTATCTCATTATTAACCATCATAATACTAACTAAAACAGTTTTATCATTAATTTTATTACGTAATTCTTCTAAGTCTATAATGCCGTTTTTATCAACTTTTAAATAATCTGTATAGAAACCCTGCTCTTCCAGCTGTTTTACGGTATTTAACACAGAAGGGTGTTCGATAGCTGTTGTAATTATATGGTTACCTCTTCGTCGAGAACTGTAGGCAGCTCCTTTAATAGCCAAATTATTTGATTCTGTGCCTCCCGATGTAAAAACTATTTCATCTTCTTTACAGTGAAGTGCAAGGGCTACTCTATTTCTTGCTTCCCTAACCATTTTTTCTGCTTCAATTCCTTTCTTATGCAGAGAAGAAGGATTTCCATAATATTTATCCATAACATCAACCATCACTTTTATAACCTCTGAACGTGTTCTAGTAGTGGCGCTGTTATCAAAATAAACCTCTTGTTTCACCGCTGTCACTTCCTTTTTTTCTATTGAATTCTCCATAATTTTATCATCAAGCTGTTTTGGGTGTCAAGCAAAACGAATGCAGCTTCTACACATATTTTACACGTTAAAATGCTGCTTTAGTATTGTATAATTAAAAAAAGGTAATGGAATATCCATTACCTTTAAAACGATTCTCTACTCATCTGAAAGCCCGGAATACTTATTTTTGCTTCAATTGTATCTACAATTTTCGCTACTAAAGAAAGAACTATAACATAAATAACTCCAACCCAGAAAAGGACCTCCAAGGGTTTAAACGTCCAGCTTATAATCATTTTGCCCCGTGCCATAAGCTCAGGTACGGCTATTAGAAAAGCAACTGATGTATATTTTATCATATAAACAAGTTCATTTGACCATGGTGGTAAAACCAGCCTCAAGGCTTGGGGTAAAATTATATTTAAAACTGCCTGTCTCTTGCTCATCCCAATTGCCTCAGCCGCCATCATCTGCCCTGAATCTATAGACAGTATGGCTCCGCGAAAATATTCTGCCTGATAAGCACTGCTATTAATACCCAATGCTATAATAGCTGCAGGTATCCTATCAAGGACTATGCCAATATCTGGAAGGCCAAAATAAATTATGACAAGCTGCACAACCATAGGAGTGCCCCTTATTAATTCTATATATGCAACTGCAATTGCTTTAATTATTCCTTTACCATAAGTTCTTGCAAGAGACACGGGAAGACCTATAATTAAACCTAACAAGAGTGCTCCTGCACTCAATTCAAGAGATACTAAAAGCCCTTTCCATAGTTCAGGTAAAATTGAAATCAAAAAATTCACATGTTCCATCATAAGCCGGCACTCTCCTGGTTATTCCCACTTGTATGCAGTTGGGTAATCTTACTTATAAACTCTTTGGTGCGCTGCTTCTCAGGGTTGTAGAAAATTTTCTCAGGAGTTCCAATCTCAGAAACAACTCCGTTTTCTAAAAAGACAATACGGTCTGCAGCATCTCTGGCAAATCCCAGTTCATGACTTACTACAATCATTGTCATCCCTGCCATAGCTAAATCTTTCATTACTGCCAGTACTTCACCTATAAGTTCAGGATCAAGGGCCGATGTAGGTTCATCAAAAAGCATAATTTTCGGGTCCATAGCCAAAGCTCTGGCAATAGCTACCCTCTGTTTCTGACCTCCAGAGAGTTCAGCTGGATAATGGTTTATTTTATCTTCCAGTCCTACTCTTGCCAGTTCCTTATAAGCTTTTTCCATAGCCTTTTTCTTATCCATCTTTTTAACTTTAACAAGACCTATAGAAACATTCTGGATCGCTGTCAAATGATTAAATAGGTTAAAATCCTGAAAGACCATACCAATCTGCTGCCTAACCTTATTTAGGTCAGTCTTTCCACGTTCGATTTTTTGGTTTTCTAAATAGATATCACCAGAATCTGCAGTGGTCAAATGATTTATACATCGAAGGAGCGTACTTTTACCTGTACCACTTGGACCTATTATTACAACTACTTCTCCTTCTTCAAC
Organism: Thermosediminibacterales bacterium; assembly: GCA_029982205.1. Taxonomy (GTDB): domain Bacteria; phylum Bacillota; class Thermosediminibacteria; order Koleobacterales; family JARRCM01; genus JARRCM01. Next base: position 5,419 of record JARRCM010000015.1, on the reverse strand, counting down.
TGTTAATGATACCCCTTTTAGAACTTCAGTATCTCCATATTTTTTGCGCAGATTTTCTATCCTCAAAATTTGTTTTGCCATTTATTATTCACCTTTCTCTTAACATGGAATCCTCAATTTCTTTTCAGCATATAACAAGCTTCTGGTGAGCACCGAAGTTAAAATAAAGTAAATAATTCCAATAATTAAATATGTTAACAAGGCAGACTGTGAGCTGCGAGCAACAACATATTCGCCTCGTCTCATCAGTTCAGCAATTCCCAGTACATACGCTAAGGCGGAATCTTTCAAAACGATCGCCGCCTCATTTGACCAGTAAGGAAGAGCTCTTCGTAAAGCCTGTGGCAAAATAATATATAAAACACACTGGAATTTGCTCATGCCTAATGCCAGGGCCGCTTCCATCTGACCTTTACTTATTGACTGAATAGAACCTCTAAAAATCTCTGATTGATAAGCACTTGTATGAACTGCCAGCGCCAGTACTACGGCAAGAAAAGGTGACAGATCTAAAATCTCCGAAGCAAGGTAATACAACATAAACAAAATCACTAAAAGCGGAAGACTCCGGATAATTCGGCTGTAAACAATCGCAAACCGCCGACTGATACTGCCGCCATAAACCCTGGCCAAAGCCAACAGCAATCCAAAAAAAGCTCCAAAAATCAAAGCAAGAAATGTTATTTTAAGTGTCATCCCTACCCCCTTAAGGAGGTAGGGAATGGCACTGATAACTTTCCATGTATGTTCATTTATACCCATTTTGCCTCATCCCATAAAACAAGTTTTTGACCTAAACCTTTCTGCTTGGCCTGTTTATAGAGATGGTCTGCTACTATTATATCAAGGCATCCCATCCCCCTTGAGCTAAACATAGTCAGCTCATCGGCAGATTCACGCCCCGGTTTTGCTCCACATACAACCTCTTTAAGCAATGTAATATCATCATCTGAAATGTCGCCATTTTGAAGTAGTTCATAAAAAACGGAGTGGGTATTTTCTTTCATCTGCGCCCAGCTGTCTACTACGATCTTATCAGCCTTTTTAACAACACCTGCTTCCACCTCAAAAGAACTCATTTGAATAACCATAGCTCCGGGTTTAACCCATTCGGCCTTAACAAAAGGTTTTCTGCTTGTAGTCATTGTTGCTATAACATCAGCACCTGTAACGGCTTGTTCTACACTTTTTGTTGGTTTGACCTCAATTTCCTCTTTAAACTCGGCTGCCAATTTTTCGGCTTTTTCCAGGTTGAGGTCACACATTCTAATCTGTTTAAGGTTGGGCAGCACTTGCATGAGTGCCATTATCATGGTACGGCCTATAACACCTGCGCCAACACAACCAACCACTTCTGCTTGGTTTGGAGCTAAATATTTTGCTGCCACACCTGCTGCAGCAGCTGTTCTCATAGCCGTTATCAAAGTGCCCTCCATAATGGCGACAGGCAATACGGTCGTCGGGTCACTTAAAATCACAATATCAATACCCATTGGAATATCGCCGGTCTTCATATTGGCTGTTGATTCAGCCGCCCATTTCACACCTGGCCTATTTATGTTACCGCCGACATAAACCGGCATTGAGATAAAACGCGATTGCCATTCATCATCATTTGGTATATTTACTATAGTTTTTACCGGATTTTTTACTTGGCCAATACCATCCATGTAAAAAACTTTTTCTACCATTTCAAGAACCATTTTCATATCCAGTATTCCAGCAGAAATTACATCTTCTTGTTTTAAAAAAAGCAATTCTGGTTTGATCAATATTTACTCCCCCTAGTTGAATTATTTCATCCATTTATCTTCCAACTGTTTTATAAACCCGTCTTCTTTCATTTCTTTAATTATCTTATTAAGCTTTGCCACCATTTCATCAGATCCTTTGGGTAAGAGAATACTTGGGTCCTCATCTCCTTCAATGGAACAATCGATGGCAACTTCTAAGCCAAGTTCTTCTGCTTTATCATATGCCACCGGAAGGTCAACCAAAAACGCATCCAGACGGCCATTTTTAAGGTCTAAAGCAGCTGCATTCGCATCAGTATAGCGTTTCAGCTGGTTTTCTTTAATTACTCCTTCTTTAATTTTTTGAGTAGCCCATTCATCCATAGTTGTTCCAGTTTGAACAGCAAACTCATATTTTAGAATATCATTAAGCTCCTTGATTTCAACACCGCTGCCAGGTTTGATCAAAATAGACTGTTTTGTCTCATAATAAGCATCTGTAAAATCAGCTTCTTTTAGACGTTCCGGTGTCGGACTCATACATGCAATAATCGCATCGATTTTACCTTGTTTTAAGGAAGCTATCAAACTGTCAAAAGGCATGTCTTTTATCTCAACTTCAACACCTAAGCGTTTACCTACTTCCCTTATTAAATCCATGTCAAATCCAATAAATTCTCCAGTTTTTTCATCAACACTTTCAAATGGTGGATAGTCAGCTGAAGTCCCGACAACCCATACTTTCTTCTCTTCTTTCTGAGATTCTTCTTTTGCAGTTTCTTTGTTTTGGGGTTGACTGCACCCAGCTAAAAGGCTTGTCACTAAAATAACAGCTAAAACTAAAACCAAAATTCTACTAAATTTTTTCTTCATTTCTCTTCCCCCTTCTTATATTTTCTTTAGACAAGCATTTCACTCATGTATAATTATATATATTATCGTAAGATTATTCAATAACAATTTTAAGGAAAAATTTGTTGTCGAACAAAAGTATTGACTTATATATTTTGATATATTAAACTTTTAATTAGTTAAAGTAAAAAAGGGGGAGGAGAAAAAATTGAGAAGTAAAAAAATTATTTCATTATTAATTGTTTTAGTTTTTGCAATAAGTTTTTTGGCGGGCTGCAGCGGTAATCAAGAACAGCCAAAACAGGAAACTGAAAAACAGGAACAATCAACTAATCAAAAAGAAATTGACAATTCTCTTGAAAGAGTGCAAAAAGCAGGCAAACTGGTAGCCGGTCTTGATGATGCTTTTCCACCTTTCGGTTTTAGGAATGACAAAAACGAACTTGTGGGATTTGATATTGAATTAGGAAATGAAATTGCAAAAAAACTCGGTGTTGAAATGGAATGGGTGCCTACACAGTGGAGTGGTGTGATACTCTCGCTAAAATCCAAGAAATTTGATATAATAATGTCAGGTATGAGTATAACCGATGAACGTAAAAAAGAGGTAAACTTTACTGAACCATATATTGCAACTGGTCAGGTTTTAGTTATAAAATCCGATAACAATTTAATCAAATCAAAAGATGACCTTAAAGATAAAGTAGTAGGAACTCAGCTGGGCAGCACAGGTGAAGAAGCTGCAAAAAAATTAGAAGGCTTAAAAGAATTAAAAACATACGATGGTTACCCAGAAGCCTTCAATGATTTAGACATAGGTCGATTAGACGCTGTAGTAGTTGATGAGATCACAGCTCAACATTACATGGCAAAAAGACCTGGTGTTTTTAAACAGGTAGGAGGTCTTTTAACAAATGAACCTATGGGGATAGCAGTACGAAAAGAGGACAAGGCATTGCTTGATGCTATTAATAAAGCCATTAAAGAACTTATAGAAGATGGAACTTATGCTAAGATTTCCAAAAAATGGTTTGGAAGAGATAAGTCATTAGACCTTTAAACAAACTCGGGAACAGCTGGAACCGCCCGGCTGTTCTTTTAATGTTTCATAGTCAATAATCTAAAGTTTTATTATAAGAGGAGGAGCTCAATGGACTTCACGTTTATAATTGATAAACTACCAGTTTTCGCTTTAGGAGCAGTTATGACCATAGAATTAACTGTTCTATCTATAATATTCGGTAGTATTCTTGGGCTTATTGCAGCTCTTGCAAAAATTTCAAAAAAGAAACCGCTAGTTTATGCTGCCAGTTTCTATACCTGGATTATTCGAGGAACACCCCTGCTAGTTCAGCTATACTTTATATATTATGGCTTACCTAAAGTAGGTATAGAACTGGACCCTTTCCCGGCAGCGGTTATTGGTATGAGTATTTGTGGAGGAGCTTATATAACAGAAATAATCAGGGCTGGAATTGAATCTATAGATAAAGGTCAGATGGAAGCTGCAAGGTCATTGGGAATGTCTTATTTACAGGCTATGCGAAGGGTTATAATTCCACAGGCTTTGAGACGTATGCTTCCTCCCATGGGAAATGAATTTATAGCACTTTTAAAAGATTCTTCATTGGTTTCTACTATAGCAATGGTTGAACTAATGAGAACTGCTACTCAGATAAATGCAGCAACCTTTAAATCTATTGAAGCTTTTTTTGCCGCAGGCGTCTTCTACCTATTTTTGACAACAATCTTCACTGTAATATTTAACCGGTTAGAACACAAATTATCAATAAACTAATCAAATTTTAATGTTTTTTAGCTTAAGGTTGGTTTTTGAAAATTTAATGTTATTATTATATAAATTGATTGAATCGAGGTGTTTGAATGTCTGATATGCCCTTGCTAAAATTAGAAAACATAACAAAGAAATTCGGAGATCTTGTTGTTTTAGATAATTTAAGTCTAGAAGTTCATTCCGGAGAAGTTTTGGTTATAATAGGCCCTAGCGGATCCGGGAAAAGCACTCTGCTGAGGTGTATAAATTATTTAGAACCTATAGATGAAGGGGTAATCTATTTTAACGGTCATTCGGTAGGCAAGAGGTATGTTAACGGGCGCTGGATCAAAGATTCAGAAAAAAACATTAACAAACTCAGAACAAAAATAGGGATGGTATTTCAAAATTTTAATTTATTCCCGCATATGACAGCCCTAGAAAACGTTATTGAAGGCCTTATCACCGTCAAAAAAGTTCCGAGACAACAAGCACTTCAAAAAGGCTTAGCCCTTTTGAAAAAAGTGGGTTTAGCTGACAAAACAGACTCATACCCATCGCAGCTCTCTGGGGGACAGCAGCAAAGAGTAGCAATTGCAAGAGCTCTAGCAATGGAACCTGAAGTAATGATGTTTGATGAGGCTACTTCTGCTTTAGATCCTGAGCTGGTAGGTGAAGTGCTAGGGGTTATTAAAAACCTTGCCAAAGAAGGAATGACTATGATAATTGTAACACATGAAATGGGATTTGCTCGAGAAGTAGCTGATAGAGTTATTTTCATGGATAAAGGAAAAATAGTTGAAGAAAATCCCCCCCAGGTAATATTTAATAACCCACAAAACTTAAGAACGAAATCGTTTTTAAGCAGTATTTTATAAATATAAAAAGATATTAAGAGCAAGAGTAGTATTGCTCTTAATATCTTTAATTTTTATATATTTATTTTTTAAAAAAATTGTTTTTTTATACCGAAGTTCAACCATAAAACTCCGCAAAAGCCTTGATTTTACTGGGTTTATACTCCAAAAACCCGTTTTGTAGTGTAGACTTTGTTAGCTTA
>JARRCM010000042.1 GCA_029982205.1 Thermosediminibacterales bacterium | reverse complement strand
TTTCAAGAAAATACTCTTTGTCAAAGTTAACATTTGTAACGGTTGAAAACAAACTTTCTACAATAAAATTGTCTACCTTTTCATTTTTTAAGCCTGCTTCTCTTGCCATCGTACTGTAGACAGAAATCCCTTTCAGCACATAAATCAATAACTGTGCAGCCAGTACCTTTGGCTGTTTCCTGACATTGAAAACAAAACATACTCATATAAACATGCCTCCCGTTTAATTTTTTAAATGCTCCTTATTTATTGTTATTACAGCTTCATTATATTATAATGATAAATAACAGTCGGTATCCATGGCTACAAGAATAAAAAAAGGTGATACAAATGTTTGAAGAATATGTAGAAGAACTGTCAAAATCCATTCTGTTCAGCGGTATTGATAAAGAAGATATTTCCTTGAAGGGAAAGCAATTGTTTATAAGGATAACGCTGCAGGTAACCGGGTAATAATGACCCTTCTCAAACCGGGAGATATGTTTGGAGAAATGGTTGCTTTTTCTAGTCAATTCCAATGGCCTTCAACTATACAAGCTCAGGAATCTTGTAAGGCGTTTTTCCTTGGAAGGGAGAAAATTGTTGGCGAATGTAAAAAAATGTGTCCATGGCATAGGATGCTAATTCAAAACATGTTAAGGATTATATCAGAAAGAGCATTAATACTTAATAAAAAAATAGAATATTTATCTATAAAAAGCTTACGCGGGAAAATCAGCGCCTATTTGTTGGAACAATACAAAAACGCACGGAATACCACTTTTACACTTCCTTTGAATCGCAATGAACTTGCAGAATTTTTAAACGTTTCCCGACCATCCATGTCGAGGGAAATATGTAGAATGAGAGATGAGGGAATCATTGATTTTCATTTATCTACTGTTCGAATTATTGATGTTGAAGCATTAAAAAATATGCTGAACTCTTGATTATGGATTTGACGTTTTATTATTAAGGAAAAATGAAAGGAGTATTGATATTTGTGATGCGTAATAAAAAACCTACGATGAGCGACTGGAAAGATTTGTATGATGCAGCGATGGAGTTCAAGAAGGAAAAGCCGTGGCAGTGGCTTTATGATGCCGACCTTATTTGCGTACAAAATCCAGAGGATGAGACAATAGGATATTGTTCCATTATGGGCAGAATTGGAGAACATTATGCTCTTGGTGTTTATCTCGGCGATAAGGGTTTATACGGTTTTTCGAAATTGATGGAGAATGCTGATACTATATTAAAGACCGAGATGCTGCATTATCAAGATTGTATTATGTGTTCTTTTGAAAACAGACAAGAACTAACTGATGCTGACAGAAAGGTGATAAAGGAATTGGGGTTATCTTTTCGCGGCAGGAACGCCTGGCCTAAGTTCCGACGTTTTGAGCCTGGTTATTTTCCTTGGTATATAACGCAAGATGAATGTAAATTTTTAACTCATGCACTTAAACAATCCCTTTTTGTAGCTTTGAATGTAAGAGATGGAAATCTTAAAATTGATATGGAAAAAGGCAGAACGATACTGAGGTATTCTACAAAAGAAAAACTTAATTGGTACAGCAAGAAAATAGAATTGGGAATTCCAACATGTTTATATAAAGAAGTAGAAATAAACGACGATATGCTTGTTTATAGGCTTAAGAAAAGCAAAAAGCATAAAAATCTCATTCTTCAAGTTGATACATTGTATATGCCTTCACCAGTGCGTGAGTCTAATGAGAGGCCTTATTATCCTCGGCTTTATGTTGTTGCAGATGCTAAATCTGGCAGTATAATGGATTATGAAATGTATAAAAATACAAAGGATGATGCTGATGTTTCGCTAAATAGAATGATAGGCATGTTTCTAAATAAAGGATTACCGAGCGAAATACATGTAGGGGACGAACGTATGGCTGCGATATTAGGTGACCTTTGCAAAAAGACAGGTGTTAAAATGAGGATAACTAATGTTCTGCCAGCTGTTGATTTTTTTATCAATGAAATGGACAAAAATATGTAAGTTCCTTATTTCTACCTTTTTTTACGTAATATTTAATGAAAAGGTGATATGCCTTGAAAGCAAATTTAACACCTGATGAGATTATTAATAAAATAGAAAGAATTCAAGCAGGGGATAAAAATGAGAGAGAAAATTTTATCAAAGACAATTTACCCCTTATAGCTAAAATGACTAGTAAAATAACGAAACAGTATATTGATATTAATAATTCTGAGGAGTATAGTATTAGTTTAGAGGCTTTTAATGAAGCTATAAACCGGTATGATCCTAAAAAATCAACTCATTTTTACTCCTTTGCGTATAATGTTATTAGAAGCCGGATAGTTGATTTTTATAGAAATAAAAGAAAAAAAGTTAAGACTATCTCCATATCAAATTTTATAGATGATAGTTTAATAGATTTTCAAGATTACCAAAACAAAGAAAAAATATATTTTCAGGAAGAGACAAAAAAGCTTGTTGACTTATTAGGTCATTTTGGTTTTGGTTTGCAGGACCTTTTATACAGTGCACCTAAACATAAAGACACCCGTAAAAACACTTTGCTTATTGCAAAACAGATAGCAGAAGACCCGGAACTTTTTAATGAAATGATTGAAAAAAGGTCATTACCTGTTAAGAACATTTTAAAGAAAATTAATACCTCAAAAAAAATACTGTCTCGTAATAGAAAATACATAATTGCTGTAGCCTTGATATTAAAAAGTGATTTAGATTCATTAAAAAGCTATATAACCGGCCTCTTACAGGAGGTGAAATAATGGAACATAAGGGCATTATCTTAAAAATCAAACCAAACACCATGATTGTGCTAACAAAAGATGTTGACTTTGTAGAAATCAAGAAGAAAAAAAGTGATGTATATGAAGGAATGGAAATAAGTTTTTTGAGTTCTGATGTTGTCAAACCAAGACCTAATTACACAAAATATGCTGTAGCAGCTGCCCTTATTATATGTTTATGGGTCACCTCCTTGTTTTTTACATCAGCTATTTTTGCAAAGCCCTGTGCTTATGTGAGTGTTGATATTAATCCTAGCTTTGAACTGGGAGTGAATAAACATAAAACCATAACCGAAGTTCAAGGCTTAAATGCCGAAAGTATAGAAATGCTACAAGATATGAATCTGAAAAATCTTAATATAGATAAAGGTATTCAAATGATAATAGAAAGGTCATTTGATAAAGGATATTTAAAAACTGATCAACAAAACTATATATTGATTGCTGTTTCAGGAAACCAGGAAAGCCAGGAGGAAAAAGATTTTTTAGATGAATTAACCAGTGATATTGTAAAAAGTTCAAATACTGTTTTAAAACAGAAAAAAAATCAGGTTGAGATAGAAATTATAAAAACAGACATAAATAAAAAGCGGATAGCTGAAAGCCAAAAAATGTCTGTAGGGAAATACCTGCTTTGGGAAAAAACAAAATCAAAAAATCCAAATCTCAGCATTGATGATTTTAAAAAGGAAAATCTAAAAACATCAATTAAAAGATTGGAAGGCTTAGAACATTCAGGAAAAATTAAGAATTCAACAGAAATCAAAGATAATGCAAAAGGCAACTTGAATTCTAAACCGGAAGAGGAAAAAGAAAAACGTAAAACTACTAAAAATAAAAAAATTAAACAGAAACCAGAAGATAAGCTAAAAGATAAAATTGAGCAGAATAAACATAATAAAAAAAATGATGAGGTATTGAAAAGACAAATCAAAAAATAGAATTAAACAATATGACAGGAAAAAAATCAGAGGTAACCCTCTGATTTTTTATTCACCGGCTGTCGGAAGAATTATACTAAAAGAACTGCCTTCTTGTTGTTTGGTTTTGATTTTTATTTCTCCGCCATGATTTTCTACTATAACCTTACAAATTTCAAATTCAGGCCTATTTTTGTTAATGATGTTATTTGATATTTCGCCAGTTGTGCCAATTCCATTGTTCATAAAACTTATAACTACTTTATTAACAATATCATTATAATATGCTTTTATGAAAAGCGTGCTGCCATTTGGCATAGCTTCTATAGCGTTTTTAACGAGATTTAAAAAAGCAAATTTCATTTGAACAGTGTCTACTTTGATAAGAGGAAGTTTTTCGGCTATGTCCCATATTATTTTTACCTGAGCTGGTTTTGAGTATTTTAGAATATAGGGTTTGATTTCAGAAAACATGTCTTTTAAATCCGAGAGAACTATATAAGGAGAATTAAGTTTGGTTAAAGTTAATAATTCTGAAATCACAATGTTTATTTGTTCTACTTCTTCTAAAATCCACTCAGTATATGGCTTGATGTTTTTAGAATTCGATTTAAGGTGCATAAGTTGAAGCAAACCGTATATAGCAGTAAGTGGGTTTCGAATTTCATGAGCTAAATTTGCTGCTAAACGACTTAGAGTATTTAGTTTTTCATTAATCAGTTTTTTGCGATAAAGCTTCGTTTGTAAAGTTATATCGGAAAAAATGAGGAGAATGTTTTTTTTATCTCCTGATTTTATTTCAGATGCTCTAACATTAAAATATCGGTCAGATTTATCGTCATAAAGTTCGTTATAAGCTTCAATTTTAGAATTTGAATTCTCTGTTATTGAATTTATCAATTTCTTAAAAGGAGAAGGAAGCAGTTCGATGTTCAAATCATTTTTGCTTAAATTAAAATACCTGCAGGCATATTCATTCATAGCCAATATCTGTTTATGTTTGTTTAAAATAATAATACCATCTGGAAGATTATTAAATATATTGTATTCAAAATTCGCTGCTTCTCTAACGGCATTTATCTTCTGTGTTAAGATAGACTTTTTATAAGTTTTTATTTTTGTTTTATTCAGAACAGTTGGAGTAAAAACATTCCATAAATAATCCATTGTTAACACCTATTTCATGCAGGATTTTTTTAGGATTAAGAGAATTAGTTGTACAATAAAGATAAAAACATCTAAGTTTAACACACCCAAAAGCCATTATACCATAGAAAAAAATCAAAAAAATGTAAAAAATGGACGAATTTATTAAATAAAAATAATAGATATTCAAAAACCTATATGAATGTTGTTCTAATGTGAGGTGTAAACAATGGACACTAAAATATTAATTGTTGATGATGAACCTCTTTTAGTTAAAGGATTAAAACACAGCCTTGAACAGGAAGGTTACAGTGTGGTTTATGCATATGACGGCAAACAGGCTGTAGAAAGAATAAAAGAAGGAGATTTAGATTTAATAATACTTGATGTTATGCTGCCTGAAATGGATGGATTATCTGTATGCAAAGAAGTGAGGAGAGAATCTAATATTCCTATTATAATGCTAACAGCCAAAGGAGAAGACATAGATAAAATAATAGGACTGGAGCTCGGTGCAGACGATTATCTGGCAAAACCCTTTAATACCCGGGAACTTAAAGCTAGAATAAAGGCACTTTTGCGCCGTTCTAAAGAACCATATGAAAAACCTATGAAGAAAAAAAATTCTAACCAGCTAATAATTGATACTGCCGGCAGGAGGGTATTTAAAAACAATAGAGAGATTGAACTGACTGCTAAAGAGTTTGAACTGTTACTTCTTTTATATAACAACCCCGACAAAGTGTATTCCCGGGACAGCCTACTTCAGCTGGTATGGGGTTATGATTTCACAGGTGATGAGCGTACAGTAGATGTTCATATAAGGCGTTTAAGAGAAAAAATAGAAGATGACCCTGGTAACCCTCGCTGGATAATGACTAAATGGGGAGCCGGATATTACTTTAGGAGGATGATTTGATGTTTTCCGGCTTGAGATGGAAAATTTCGGTAACATATTTATTGATAATTATCTTGGTTGAGGGCCTTTCCGGGATATTTTTAGATCGTTCTATAACAAATTATTATATCAACAATGCCAAAATTGGGTATTTTACCCAGGCTAATATCCTGGCTAATGTGCTGTCCGAAAGTTTTAAAAAAAACAGTGAAGACCCTGATACCATTGTTAAAGAATATGGCCGCCAGATTGACGGCAGGGTGCTTTATTTGGATAAAAACGGAAAGGTTGTTGCTGATTCTTTTGATACGATGGAATTTGAGGGTGCTACAATAAAACATCAGGAAGTGCTGTCGGCACTTAGAGGTGAAGGAGATGCTCGAATCCACTATTTACCCGGTGATGGTTGGGTAATGTATGTTTCAGTTCCTGTTTTGCTTTTCCATAGAGTAGTAGGTGCAGTCCTGCTTTCTGTTTCTATTGGTTCAGTTGTTCGTTCATTAACTGCAATTAGATTTCAGTTGTTTATAATTTCTGTAATTATTGGTATTTCTGTTATGATATTAAGCATGTTCTTTGCAGGGGTTTTAACAAAACCGATCAAACAGCTAACTATAGCTGCAAAAAGGGTCGCAAAAGGCAATCTAAGAACAAGGGTTGAGATAAACAGCAGAGATGAGCTGGGGCAGCTGGCTGAAGCTTTCAATACTATGGGAGAAGAGCTTGAGCGTTATGACCAGAACCAAAAAAAATTTATTGCTAACGCTTCTCATGAATTGAGGTCACCTTTAAGTTCAATTAAAGTATTAGTTGAGTCTTTAATCAATGACAATTCTTCAAATATATCGTTATATAAGGAGTTTTTGTCAGACATTGATAATGAAATCACAAGGTTATCTCAATTGGTGAATGACCTTCTTGACCTTGCTAGGATGGATAAAATACGAAACATAAATCGCGAACGAGTTTATATAAGAGAGCTTGCTGAACATGTGTTAGATGGAATATTTCCCCTTGCTAAAAGCAAGGGAGTCAAGCTATCACTTAAAAATAATATAAGGAAAGATGGTTTTTTATTGGACAAAGAAAGGATATCACAGATGTTATGGAACCTGTTAGACAACGCAGTGAAATATACTCCTGAAGGTGGTCGGGTTGAGATCAATCTATATGAAACTAATAAAGATTTGGTTATTGAAGTAAGCGATACAGGAATCGGAATACCAGAGGAAGAAATTGACCGCATATTTAAAAGGTTTACAAGGGTAGACAGGGCACGTTCGCGCGATTCCGGTGGAACAGGTCTTGGTTTAGCCTTGGTTAAAGAAATAGTAAACCTCCATAAAGGTAAGATTTACGTAAAAAGTCAATTGAAAATGGGTTCTACGTTTACCGTATACCTACCGAAACACTGGGAGGCTCATAAAAAATGAAAAAAAAACATAAATTAAAAATTTTTACTACACTTTTTGTGTTGATGATATTTTCAGGGTGTTCCCTTAGGCCCATTGAAGAAGAACCCAAGCCAGGACAACCTTTAATAAGCCCTACTCCTAAAGAAGGTACTATAGAAATAACATTGTACTTCAGTGATGATAAGCTAATGGAAGTAATTCCTGAAGAACGGCAGGTTGAAAAAGATTATAATCTAGAAAAATTGATAGTAGAACAATTATTAAACGGCCCTAATGATGAGACATTAAGGCCGGTTTGGCCCAGAGGCCTTAATCCATTAACAGTTGAAACAATAGGTGGAATCACATATGTAAACTTTCCCAGAGATATAAATTATAAATTTGAGAGTGAACTTAAAAGCAGTTTGGCTGTAGAATCTCTTGTCAAATCTCTTACTGAATTACCGGGTATAAATGCTGTTCAAATTCTAATAGAAGGTAAAAAACAACATTTCCTGTATGGGAATGTAAACATTTTAGAACCTCTTTACAGACAGGTAAAGGTAGGATTTATTTATAACAGTTCTTTACGCAACCAAAAGCTTCAACAAAGGATAGAAAAAGGTAAAGAACTTTGGAGACTTGACCCCCTTGAAGTGGCAAAAAGGGATGGAAGAATTGCAGGGTTTAAACTTACCGACGATTTTAAACTTAAATTTAAGGCTGATCAAAATTTAAACTCTATGGTATCAACAGCTGTTGTAGAAGCCGTTCATCAGGAGAAGGCCTATGAAATAAGGCTGTATCAGCCTCTGGGTAGCGGTGAAGAAAAAATATGGGTAATTGATAGTGTGGTTGCCAAGTTTACGGAAATAGCCCCGCTAAAAGAAAACGAACAGCGTATAACAGGGCATGTGATGGAATTTGATAAAGAAAAACGAATAATAACAATGGATAGAGAGTATAAGGATGTGCTTGATGAAGCCAAAAAGGTGGGGCCCAAAATTTTTGTTTTGCCTGATGCGGTTATTCATATTCAAGAAATTATAGGCAAATCAGAAAACGGAAAGATAAAGTTAAAAGAAGTTGACGCTAAGTTTGATGACATCAATTTAGGCGAAAAGGTTAGTATGGTTTTAACAAAGGATAGAAAAGCCCGGGCTTTGATAATACATGCTTATTAAACCTGCTGTTTCTTGGTATAAATGCCGTTAGGCGTTTTTTTTTCGGTATCAAATTCGTTTGGTTTTTGCTTTTGAGGACCGGCTAAGGGGTGACTTGAAGAGCTTACAATGGTTACACTGCTATATATTAATTCATATACTGTTTTTCCATCTGGGAAACATGTCTTTCGAATCTCTGCTCGTGGCACTATTACATGTATTTCATGGGGCTGGTCTGAGACTATTTCTCTTTTAAGTAAAACATCCAGGCATGGCAGTTTAATATAGGCCAAATCATTTGATTTATTGATAATTCCCGCAGAAGAAACACTTTTTATAAGTTTTACAAACAAGTTTTTTAAGCCCATAGTATCACTTCCGAAAAGGTAATATAATTTCAATTATAAGACTTGATTTATTTTATGTGTTTAACAGATCTGCCGTGAATATTTTTGCTAGGGTTTGGCCTTTATGTTATAATTTGGTTATGATACAACGAGGAGAGTGAAGGAATGTTTTTAGGAGCTCATGTCTCTGTTTCAAAAGGCTATGAATATGCCTTGAAACAGGCTTTAGATATCAATGGAACTACTATGCAGTTTTTTACTCGAAACCCTAGAGGAAGTAAGGCTAAGGCTCTTAACATGGAAGACATAAAAAAATCAAGTTTACTTGCAAAGGAAAAAGGCTTTGGTCCGTTTGTAGCACATGCTCCGTATACATTAAATCTTGCAACTTATAAAGAAGACTTATGGGAATTTGCAAAGGATATCTTAAAAGATGACCTTGAGCGTATGGGAACTGTGGGAGTGCCCTATCTTGTGGTTCATCCCGGCAGCCATCTAGGCAAGGGTGAGGAGTATGCGCAGAATCGAATAATTAACGCATTGAATTCAGTGATAAAAGGTGATGAAAAAACTATGGTGCTTTTAGAAACAATGGCAGGTATGGGCAGTGAAGTGGGTTATACATTTCAGCAGCTAAAAGCGATAATTGATGGAGTCGATTACCCTGAAAAGATAGGGGTTTGTTTTGATTCCTGTCATCTGTTTGCAGCGGGATATGATATAAAAGACAACCTTGATGAAGTTTTATCTGAATTTGATAAAATCATTGGAATATCAAAATTAAAGGCATTTCATGTAAATGACAGTATCTTTCCGATTGGAAGCCGAAAAGACAGGCATGCTAACATTGGAGAGGGTAAAATAGGCCTCGAGGCCCTTAAGCGGATTTTAACACATACGAAACTGCGGCATTTACCTTTTATTTTAGAAACCCCTGGTGGTATTGATACCTACAGGAAAGAGATATCTTTATTAAAAGATCTGATAAAAAAAGAGGAGTCAAGATGAACAAACGCAAAAACAAGAACTCAAAAAAAGTATTGCAAATTTTAGAACAGTGTTATCCTGATGCTCAGACGGAACTTAATTTTAAAACCCCGTTTCAGTTGCTTATAGCTACAATGCTTGCAGCCCAGACAACCGACAAACAGGTTAATAAAATAACTAAAAAACTGTTTGGAAAATACAAGACTCCATTTGATTTCAGCAAGTTGCAGCCAGAGGAACTAGAACAAGAGATTAAAGGCTGTGGGTTATATAAAAACAAAAGTAAAAACATCATTATGGCCAGCAAAATCCTTGTTGAGAAGTTTGACGGTAAGCTTCCTGAAAGTTTTGAGGAACTTGTTTCACTGCCTGGAGTCGGACGAAAAACCGCCAATGTTGTTTTAAGCAATGCTTTCAACAAACCGGCTTTTGCGGTGGATACCCATGTGTTTAGGGTCTCTAACCGAATCGGCCTTGCCTGTGCAAAAGATGTTTTAGAGACTGAAAAACAACTTAGAAAAAGGGTCCCTAAGCACCAATGGTCGAAAGCTCATCACTTGTTGATATATCACGGCAGGCGAGTATGCCGTGCCCGAAATCCTAAGTGCAATGAATGTAAAATAAAGGCATATTGTAATTATTATACACAACACTTTGAAAGGAGAGAAGAATAAGTGGCAAACATTTCATCACAAACTGAAATTAAGCTATGGGATTATCATGTTCATTTAGAAAACGGTCTTTATACCATTGAATGGTTGCAGAAGTTTTTAGAAACTGCTCAAAAACGGGGCTTAAAAGAGGTCGGTTTTTCAGAACACGCTTATAGGTTTAAGCAGGCGGCACATCTAATGGAAAGCAAAGGTTTTAGAAAAAAGTGGGCGGAAAAATACTGTACAGAAGACATTGATGAATATATAAACCTCGTAGAAAAGGCAAAATCAGAAGGTCTACCTGTCAAGCTGGGTATCGAGATGGACTTTATACCCGAACATGAGGAAAAGATAAAAGAATTTATCGATTCATATCCATGGGACTACGTTTTGGGTTCTGTGCACTGGCTTGACGAATGGGGGTTTGATATACCGGATCTTAAGGATGAGTGGGACAGGAGAGATATATTAGAGGTTTATAAGAGCTATTTTGAGCTACTTGGAAAAGCGGCTGAAAGCAGAATATTTGACATAATGGCACATCCTGATGTGATAAAGGTTTTCGGATATAAACCTGATCATGATTTGACAGACATCTATGAGAAAACAGCAAAGGTTTTTAAAAACTCCGATGTTTGCATAGAAATAAGCAGTGCAGGTTTAAGAAAACCTGTGGGTGAAATATATCCTTCAAAGGAATTTCTTGAAGTATTAAAAAAATATGACCTTCCTGTAATAATAAATTCTGATGCCCATTATCCCGAACATGTTGGAAAGGACTTTGATAAAGTTTTAAAATATATAAAACCTTTTAATCTTGACAAAATATGCAGTTTTGAAAACAGAAAACGAAAAGAGGTTAAATTAACATAAAGGAGGTTGTTAAGGTTGCCTCTTAATGTGGTGCTTGTAGAACCGGAAATACCCCAAAATACAGGGAATATTGCAAGGACATGTGCAGCTACAGGCAGTGTTCTTCACCTTGTAAGGCCTTTAGGGTTTTCTACAGATGATAAACATTTGAAAAGGGCGGGCTTAGATTACTGGAAATTATTAGAAATATACTATTATGATAGCATTGACGAACTTTTTGAAAAATATCCCCGGGGCAGTTTCTTTTTTTCAACAACTAAGGCAGACAAAACTTACACAGAAATGAAATTTGAAAAAGACAGCTTTCTGGTATTTGGCAAAGAAACTGCCGGTTTGCCTATGGATCTACTTAAAGCAAACTGGGAAAGGTGTATGAGGATTCCCATGATAGACGGAGCTCGCTCTCTAAATCTTTCCAACTCGGTTGCAGTGATAGTTTATGAAGCACTTCGCCAAAACGGGTTTATGTTTAATGGTTTAAGTTCAAAACATTGAACTTAAACTTTTTTTTGTTCATTTATTAACCATCTTTTATTAATATGAATATTATAAAACATAGATGGTTAAAGGAGGGATGGAATTGAGCAACCGTCAAACCGATTTTGTAATAGAATGGCATAGTAAAGACCTTGGCCATGGCCTGCGAGTAGCTCTTGGAGATGTGAACGGAGACGGACGGTTGGAACTGCTTGCTGGAACTACATTTCCGGGAACAGGTCCTACACATGTATATGTCTTTCGATGGGACGGCGGTTATTATCGTCGGTATAGAACGATATCTTTGAGCCGAACACAAGATGTTAACTCCATTTTCACAGGAGATTTGGATGGTGACGGAATAGATGAAATCGTTGTTGGGGGAAACGGTGGAATTTTTGTTTACAAATTGACACGAACGGGTTACTTGCGGGTGTTTGTAGATGACAGAATAAAAGGGAGAGTAACGGCACTTGCAGTAGCAGATATAGATAGAGATGGAAGGAAAGAAATCATTGCAGCCGCTTCTGGATCGAATCGTTTATACATTATCAAATCAACACCTCAGGGATATTCTACAAGGATTCATACAGTAGAAGGTGAGGTATTACAGGTGGATTTTGGAGATGTAGATGGAGACAGAAGCAACGAAGTGGTTGTGCTTGCAGCGGCTCCCGACGGCAGCAGAATATATTTGCTGCAATGGTCGGGTGGCAGTTTGGTTCAGAAGAAGGTAAAAGCGGTGCCGAAAAGCCCCGGAAGGGTCCTGGTGGTGGGAGATGCTGATAATGATGGAATTGATGAAATTTTATTCGATTTGCCCGGTGGAAGGGTTTACTTGCTTGATTATACTGTTACTGGTTTTATAAACCAATGGATCAGCCCTTATCTTGATGCATCTTCATATGCTGCAGCTATTGCAGATATTGACAAGGACGCCGGAAACGAGATTATTATAACCACTCTTGAATCTACTTACATTTTTTCAAAAACAGATGGAAGATTTATTCTGGAGTCTAAACAGGATATACCAAATGGTATAATTAGCATCGCAATAGGTGATATTGATGGGAACAGAGCAAATGAAATTGTACTGGGGACACGGTTTGGTTATGTTTATATAATGGAAGCAAAAGAAATGGAAAGAGGGAAAATCTTTATAGGGAAAGTTCAAACCCTTATAAGAGACCAGGCGGATATCCCGGAAGGGAAACCTGACATAGCAAAAGTTGTAGATGCAAAAGCTAAGATAGCTTTAGTTGACACCATTGTTCGCCGGGATAAGGTTATCGTTG
>JARRCM010000014.1 GCA_029982205.1 Thermosediminibacterales bacterium | reverse complement strand
CAGCATAACCTTTTGCAATTCCTCCTAAATCAAGCATCATTTCTTCTTTTTTAAGCATTATGCTTTTTTCTTTAGAATTCAAAAGCACACTATTATAATCTACCAAACTCTTTTTTTTATCTATTTGCCATTTTTCAGGAACTTTAGTTTCTTCTGTTCCAATATTCCAAAGCTTTACCAAAGGGCCAACAGAGATATCAAACTTTCCACCTGATAGTTCAGAAAAATATTTCCCTTTTTCGACGACATAAAAAGTGTCATCGGAAACTTTTGTAAACTCTTTGCCTGCATTAAAATTAACTTGTATAATCTCACTGTTTTTTCCATTTATAGTCATTTTATTTTCAATTTCCTGTAATCTGTTGAAAATTTCATCAAACAACTTGTCCGAAGCATTATCATAAATCTTGATTGTAACTATTGTTCCCAAAAGAAATCTATTTTGTGAAACAGGTTTATTATTTTCTTTAATATTATTTTTATCACAAGAAGACAGCAGCAACATTGCTAATATTACTAGAATAAACAAAGCATTGAAACACCTTTTGAATTTTGGCATTTTACCTCCTCCATATGTTCCGAAAATAGTTGTTGACAAAAATATTATATCATAGTTTTTTTAGGCTAATCATAATATGATTTTTAAGGAAAATTTTACAAACCGGTATTATGAGGTTTTTAATAAGTACCAAAACAACCAGTGTCAGCAAATATGTTGCTGAGATTCAAAATCTACTGGAGAAAGAAAAAAACATTAAACATGTCTTAAACCCGATGGGTACGGTAATAGAGGGTGAACTGGATGAATTGTTCAAAGTAATTAAAAAGGTGCATGAACTTCCCTTCAATCAGGGAGCGGGAAGGGTATATACCATTGTTAAAATCGATGACAGAAGGGATAAAAAATCAAACATGGAACAGAAGATAAGGTCGGTAACAGAAAAAAAGTTTGTTTTATAAATTATATCTAATGGTAAAACTAATACAGGGTGATAATATGGATGTAATACAAAGAAAGAAAATGCTGGAAAAAATCATCGATAGTGTAATAGACGAGGCATTAAACGGTTCACAACCGGAATTGATACGGGATATTGACAGCTGTTTTGAATACATTTTAACAAAGTGCTACCCTGAAGGAGTTCCTCCAGAAAAAGAAAAGGAAATCATTAAAAAACTTGTCAAGGCAAAACTGGAACCTGACAAAAAATCTAAAAAGAAGGAACCTATAATCAACATTATTGAGGAAGCGTGTGAACACTGTGTCGGAGGAAGCAAACCCTGTCAAAATGCATGTGTTGTTGATGCAATAAAATTTGATGAAAACGGAAAGCATACCATAGATGAAGAAAAATGTGTCTACTGTGGGCTTTGTGCAAACGCATGCAGATCAGGAGCTATTGTGGAACGTTCTGAGTTTTTACAGGTAATAAACATGATAAGGAGGCGTGATAACAATCCGGTTTATGCAATACTGGCCCCTTCATTTGTAGGTCAGTTTGGAGATAAAGTATTACCGGAACAAGTAAAAGCAGGTCTGAAACGTTTAGGCTTTACAGATGTTTTTGAAGTAGCGTTAGCGGCAGATGTTATTACAATTCAGGAAGCTCGGGAATTCATCGACCGCATGGGCAGGGGAGAGAATTTTATGATTACTTCATGCTGCTGTCCGGCCTTTATTAAACTGGTAGAAAAACACCGCCCTAAGGTTGCTCATTTGGTTTCTGAATCTGTATCACCAATGATAGCAATGGGAAGATTCATAAAAGCTAGAGAAAAAAACGCCCGTGTAGTGTTTATAGGACCGTGTATAGCTAAAAAGAATGAAGCAAAATTACCCGACCTCAATGACGCTGTAGATTGTGTATTGACATTTTATGAATTGAGCCGTTTGTTTAATGTTGCAAAAATAAAATTAGTCGAAATGGATAAGCTGCCGATTTTAGATGCTGCTCATGACGGAAGAACGTTTGCCCACACAGGTGGTGTCACACAAGCTATAACCCGTTCAATTAAAAGTATGCGACCTGACCTTGAAGTAAAAGCTGTAAAAGGAAACGGGTTAAAACAATGTAATGAGCTGTTAAAAGAAATTGAAGAAAAAGGGCTGGAAGCAAACTTTATGGAGGGAATGGGATGCCCTGGAGGATGTGTCGCTGGGCCGGCGACACTGGTTCCGGTTAAAGTTTCTACTCCTAAAGTAGCTGAATTTGCCGATAAATCTCCTTTTATTGAATCCATCTCTAATCCTCGTGCTCTGAATTTATTCGAACGTTATGGAAACATGACTCAATTATTGTCAAAAAAGAAAAAAGTTCGGGTATAGCAGGAAATTTAAAATTTATATTGAACACTATATTATTATATTGTAATATTAAATTATAAGAGACTGTATCTAATATTTTGCATGGATTTAGAAATAATGATGAGATACAACACTAGGGAGAGGAAGAAATTTTGCAAAACGGAATGCTGTATATTGAAAAAATTAAGCGGGAAATAAAAGAAAATAAAGAAGCAGCCGTTAGCATAGCTCCTTCTTATCCTGCAGCTTTCGGTCAAAATAAAGCCGGTCGATTAGTTAGTGCATTAAAGAAGCTTGGATTTTCAAGAGTGGAGGAAACCGTTTATATTCTTCCAAAAATAATAAAACTCAGAAGTGAACTGGTGAAACATTCTGAAATTCCAATTTTGGGCAACTCCTGTCCCCGAATAGTTAAAATGATTCATGAAGAATTTCCGCATTTAGTTTCGTGTTTACCGTCATTTCATTCACCGATGGTGGCACACTGCAGTAGTCTTAAGCAAAGATTCGGGAAAGATATAATCACAGTATTTATAGGTCCGTGTATTGAAAAACGTGCTGAAGCTGAAGAGGCAGAGAGTGTAGATTACGTGTTAACATTTAAGGAATTCTATAAATGGCTTCAAATGGAAAAAATTGATTTAGAAAACTTAGAGAGCAGGCCTTTTGATGCAGAGCCACCTGAATGGGCAAGGTTTTCGGTTTTTCTTATGGAAATACACGGAATCAAAGAATCCAAAGCGTTTTTGGAAGGCTTTCCACAGAACTCAAGAAAAGGAAAATTTATAGAACTTTTGGGATGTAAGGGCGGATGCTTAAATGGGCCTGGGATGTTAGGAAGGGGGGTGAACATAAAAAGATGAATCTTGAAGTGAGACTTTTTATGCCTAATTCTTCTATTGTTAACGAAAAAGTGAAAATAACAATCAATGATGATGACCCGGCAAGTTTAATAAACAAAATATCTGAAAAGTATCCTGAATTGAAAGGCCTTAAAGAAAAAATATCTTCTCAAAGTGTTCTGTTATTACGAAACGGTATAAGAATTGACATTGAAAAAGACCGCCTGACCGAAGGAGATAAAATTACGATTATTGATGCTTTTTATGGCGGTTAATATTAAAAGGAGGGGCTTGCCTTACCCCTCCTTGTTTACGAATCATCATTTTTCCTGTTCAAGGATTTTCTTTATTTCCTCTTTTGACGGAACTCTTCCCGATGCTTTTACCTTATCATTGACTACAAGGCCGGGAGTTTTCATGACGCCAAAATCCAAGATGTCATCAATATCAGTTACCTTTTCTATTGTCGCATCTAATCCTAATTCCTTGACAGCTTCAGAAACATTTTCACCAAGCTTAATACAGTTTTTACAACCTGTTCCTAAAATTTTGATAACCAATGCAAAATCCCCCTTATAAAATTTTAACTGCAGCAGCAACAGCTGCCTGATGCAAATGAACCGTCATCTCCGGCATATTCAATGGCAGATTCGGGACATTTCTTCTGACATCCGCGACAGCCTTCTACACATGCTTCGGGTTTTATTACATAAGGAGCATCGTTTCTAACTTCATATACTCCATGTGAACAGAAATCAACACATGCCATACAGCCGGAACATTTTTCAAGATTGATTATAGGATACCATTTCTTAGACATTTTAATCCCTCCTTCCCTTAAAGGCTTAATCACAGTTGTTTCAAAACTGCCTTTTTTTCTTCATGCTGTCTTTGAAGTATATTGTCCACACAGCTGAAGAAATTATTGGTACATGGAAACTTTAAACTATAATAAACATTCAAGCCTTCTTTGCGAGTATCAACTATACCTGTCTGACGAAGCAGGGAAAGGTGGCGGGATACATTTGATTGTTTTTCTCCCAAATAATCAATTATGTCACAAACACACTTTTCTCCATCGCCCAAATAATCCACTATAGCTAACCGTAAAGGGTGCGCAAGCGCTTTTAGAATTTCGGCACGGTACTTATATACCTGTTTGTTAACGGGTTTCATTAAATCCCTCCTTTTTAATTACTATATTACCAAATTATAATATAATATGTCAATCAATTTTAAAAATAAAAATCGTTGACGCGGCTCAATCATTGTATTATAATATTAAAAAATAGTAATATAGTAAACAGGAGGTTTTCGTTATGAAAAAGTGGCAACAACTAACATTGATTGTAGGAGTTTTTCTGGCTGCATATTACATCCCGTTCGGAACACCCAGGGTTGATGCAGCTGTTCTGGAATCTTTTAAAATGCTTCAGGAATATGCCCGCCTTCATGTTTTGACATGTCTGGTGCCTGCGTTTTTTATAGCGGGGGCGATTGCTAACTTTGTGTCTCAGGGAGCGGTATTAAAATACCTGGGCAGAGATGCCAAAAAGACGATTGCTTATTCGGTAGCTGCTGTTTCCGGTACAATACTCGCTGTATGTTCCTGTACGGTTCTGCCGCTGTTTTCAGGGATCTATAAAAGAGGGGCAGGCTTAGGGCCGGCTGTTGCGTTTTTGTATTCCGGCCCTGCGATAAACGCCCTTGCTATAATACTCACTGCGCGGATTCTCGGATGGCAGTTGGGTTTGGCCAGGGCTCTGGGTGCGGTATTGTTCTCTGTTGTAATAGGGCTTATAATGGCAGCTGTTTTCAAAACTGATGAAGAAAAAAGAGCGGCCAAAGGTTTTAGAGTTACAGAAGAAGAGCAGCCCAGGACCTTAGGTCAAAATATCGTTTTTATGGCTACACTTGTGTTTATATTAATATTTGCATCATGGGGCAGGCCTTCAGAACCTGTGGGTTTTTGGAACATGGTGTACGGCATTAAGTGGATTTTGACACTTATCTTTTTAGGCCTTCTGGCAGTAATTTTATGGAGGTGGTTTGAAAACTATGAAATCAAGTCATGGCTTGATGCCACATGGGGGTTTGCTGTTCAAATCCTGCCTTTGCTGTTTGGCGGCGTCCTGGCAGCAGGATTCTTAATGGGAAGGCCTGGAAGCAATGCAGGTTTGATTCCTGCAGAGTATGTAGCATACCTTGTGGGTGGTAATTCTCTTTTTTCAAACTTTTTTGCCTCTATAGTAGGTGCTTTTATGTATTTTGCGACATTGACCGAAGTGCCCATACTTCAGGGCCTAATTGGTTCAGGTATGGGGCAGGGGCCTGCATTAGCCTTGCTTTTAGCAGGGCCTGCATTAAGTCTCCCCAACATGTTGGTTATTAGAAGTGTTATAGGCACTAAAAAGACTTTGGTATATGTTTCGCTTGTTGTGGTAATGGCAACTATTACAGGCATGATTTTCGGAAGCATTGTTTCCTGATTCTAAATGTTTTTATGCCTACCCCCTTGCCTTTTTTCTGCAAGGGGGTAAAATGTATTTGTAGGGGATAAAATAATACAGGAGGTCTAATATGTTAGAACTAAACAATATATCTATCGATCTGAACGTACAAAATGGGAATGGGAAAACTCGAATATTAAATAATCTGTCCTTTAAATTTGAACAGGGGAAGTTTTACTGTATAACAGGCCCAAACGGCGGTGGTAAAACCTCTATTGCCAAAGTTATAATGGGGATATACAAACCGACAGAAGGCAGGATATTTTTTGAAAATGAGGACATTACAGAGAAAAATATAACCGAAAGGGCGCGTCTTGGGATTTGTTATGCTTTTCAAATACCGCCAAGGTTTAAAGGTCTAAGGGTAAAAGATTTGCTAAAAATTTCAGCAGCTAAAGAAAATATGGGGTTAAGAAACAGCCTTAAAAGTGTAGGTTTATGCCCCGAAGAATATATGGATAGAGAAGTTGATGAAAGCTTTTCAGGCGGTGAAATGAAAAGGATAGAAATAGCCACAATGCTTTTGCGAAATCCCAAAGTTATAATTTATGATGAACCCGAAGCGGGTGTTGACCTGTGGAGCTTTCACAAACTTGTTAATGTGATAAAACAAAAACATGAAAGGGAGAAAGCTGCTACTATAGTAATCACCCATCAGGAAAGAATTCTCGCACTTGCAGATGAGATAATACTGGTTTCAGAAGGTCAGATAAAGCAAGCCGGTACACCCGAAGCAATACTTCCGGGTATAAAAAAAGATATTGAATGTGAACTCAGCGGAATTTGTGGAGGTGACGATTATGCTGAATGCTGTAGATAAAGGGCTTCTTGAGACGGTGGCAGACCTCTACAAGATACCCAGTGGAGCTTTTAGCTTAAGAAAAAACGGATCAGGGCTTTTTATAAATTCGTCAGAAAACGTTACGGTAAAAGCTAAAGAAGGCCAACCCGGCATAGATGTAATCGTAAAACCGGGAACAAAAAATGAATCAATCCATATTCCGGTAATTATTTCACAAAGCGGTATAAAAGATATGGTATATAACACTATTGAAATAGGTGAAGGTGCTGATGTGGTTTTGGTTGCGGGATGCGGGATTCATAACAGCGGTTCAGAAGCATCACAGCATGACGGGGTTCATAATATAATCATTAAGAAAGGAGCCCGGCTCAGATATATAGAAAAACATTACGGAGAGGGAAACGGTTCTGGAGGCAAAATTTTAAACCCGCAAACCGTTGTAGAAATTCACGAAGGCGGTATCGGTGAGTTCGAGATGGTGCAGATTGGCGGTGTGGATTCTACACACAGGGTAACAGAGGCGAAACTTGGGAAAAGGGCGAAACTTGTTATAAAGGAGAGGCTTATGACACATGGTGAGCAAGAGGCCTTTTCAGATATAAAAATAGAATTAAACGGAGAAGAAGCTTTAGCAGATGTCATATCCCGTTCAGTGGCAAAACACACTTCTTCACAAGTATTTCGCGCTCAGGTAATTGCTAGATCAGCCGGCAGAGGTCACGTGGAGTGTGATTCCATAATAATGGACAGTGCTAAAATAAGTTCTATTCCTGAAATACGGGCAGAACACCCTGAAGCAGAGCTCACACACGAAGCAGCTATAGGAAAAATTTCAGGCGAACAGATTATAAAACTCATGAGCCTTGGATTGAGTGAAGAAGAGGCTGTAAAAGTTGTGATTGAGGGTTTTTTGAGGTGATAATAAAGCTCACCCTATATAGGGTGAGCTTTATTAAAGCTTTTCTGGTTTTAATTTTTTATAAAGCACATCCCAGACTTCTTTTTCTTCAAGCCCCAGCCGCCATGCGGCTGTTCCTGCAAGGTTGTATTTTTCGACAAGTGAAGCCTTAAGTTCTATTGATTTTTCGTCTTCCAGCCAAATCTTATAAGTTTTATCACCTTTTTTATATACAGCGAAATATGTGCCTGAATCGCTGCTCCATACCATATCTGCTTTGTTTTCCTTAATCTTTTTTTTTGCATCGCTCATTGACAGCGCTTTTGATGTAACCTTGAGGTTTGACTTATCATTTGCAGGTGTTTCTTCCCATTCCCTGGTATAAAAAGGTAGCCCTAAAAGCACCTTCGTGGATTCTACTTCCTCCAACAGGGATTGTATTCCTTTTTCTACCCAACCTATAGACGCTACAGGGCCGCTTACGGGGCTTGTAGCCCAGTGTTCATCATATGCCATAAGTGCTATATAATCTACGATTTGCCCCAGGCTTTTTCGATCATAGCATAATGACCAGTTGAGGCTTTGAGATTTAACCGTTACGTCAATTGAAACAACCAGATTTTGCTCATGCAGGATAGGAGTTAGTTCGCGAACAAATTGTGTAAGCATATCCCTGTCTTTATAAAACACGTTTTCAAAGTCTATGTTTATACCGTCAAACTCGTAAAGGTCTGCATATACCAGCAGCTGTTTTATGATTTTCTCCCTTTTTTCAGTATCATTTAATACAATACTCGTAATTTCAGGATTAAAACCGTTGTCAAACAGAGCCCATACCTTGTAACCGTTATCATGAGCCCATTTGACATAGTTCTTATCAGCCTTATTATCAATAGTTCCATTTTCATCAGCAAGACTAAACCATGTGGGGGAAATTACATCAAGGCCTTTTATTTTAGGGGTTCCCGTCATGTCCGGAGTTTTTTGATGTATATAATTCCATACAAGATTTATCTTTCCCTTTGTAGGCTGCCATAATTTTTCATAATTAGCATCGGTTGGCGTGGTTGAAATCGTCATTTCTTTCACCTCCAGGGCGTCTTTTTTAACATACCCGAAAATTCCGTCGGCTGTTCTCACCCTGTACCAGTTTTCCATAACGCCATATATATAAAGGGTTTCACCTTTTTCCGCAAAGTCATAAACAGGGGACAATACCGATGGGGAGATTTTTAGCCCGACAGGTTTTAAAGGATATCCGATTTTTCGTTTTTCTTTTTTAAAATCTATGACAACTCTATTCACTTCCGGGAATTTTTTGATTTGAATACCGAAAAAATCTGCAAGGAACTCTACAGGTATATACAGATGTCCGGAAACTTTGGTTGCAGGGATGTTTATTTCGACAGGTTTTGAGTTTACTAAAGCTGTCAAACTATCGGTTTTAAGCCTGATGGTTTTATCTTTAGTAGTTAAGGTGACCTTTTCGGATTTTTCGTCCCAGTGAAGATAAGGGTCAATCTCCTGTTTTATTATATTTGAGCTTACTAAAACCCGTTCCTTTTTAAATATAAAAGGATTATGATGGTTGTTATTATCACCATAACCGATGTTTCCGAATATTTTGTCCTCGATGATTAGTATATTGCCCGAACCTTTATAAGGTTTAATAATCAAAAAAGACCTCAGATAAATGGCCACTATGGCTATAATAATGGATGTTAAAACAAACAAAATAAATCCTGTTTTGTTTTTTGCCAAGACTATCTACCTCCACTCTACAATAGATTCATATTCGACAAATTAGGACAGGATTCCTTTTGGCAGATGTTTCAAGGTTTTAAAAACTTGAAAGCACACTTTAAAAAACAAGACGGTTTTTATGACAAAACTCAGATGTTTTTTTATGTTTTTAGCCACTAAAGGTGTTATAAACCGCCATTAGTCGGCTTTTTATTTTTTCTCGATGGGGAAGTAAAATGGAATCAGTCAAACGGAAAAGGAGGTGAAACAAATGGCAGTTACAGCTACTCCGGTTGAGTCAACCTCGCAGATGCAGCTTCAGGTTGGAACAGATGAATCGGGAGACCCTATAATAAGGACCCGGTCTTTTTCAAGAGTTAAACCCGATGCTGCAGATGCCGATGTTTTTGCAGTGGCTAAAGGATTGGAAAGCCTCCAGGAACATCTTCTTGTTAAGGTCCGCAGGGTGAACGAGATTGAACTCACTGAAACAGTTTAAGTAGCCTGTCCGTTCAGAGGCAAACAAACTTAATGAAGGAAAGGAGGTGGATTTGATGGAACGCACCCTTGAACTTATCTTTGTAAACGCTGCCGGAAGGAATACCAGATTTACGCTGGATGACCCGAAAGCCGGCCTGACATCAACAGAGGTGGAAACGGTAATGAATGATATCATTGCCAGGAACATCTTTAACTCCACAGGAGGCAATCTTGTAAGCATAGGCGGAGCAAGAATTGTCACAAGAGAAGTAACCGAGCTGATTTCGGCTTAGAGTATGAACGCTGCAAAAACCTTCAGCTGTGCAGCTGAAGGTTTTTGCCTACAATTGATTCTGAGTTTAAAGGAGGCGAAGTAACATGAGCGAGATTTTTACTTCTGTTGCCAATCTCGGCTTTCCCATAGTTGTTTCAATATACCTTCTTGTAAGAGTTGAAAACAAGCTGGAAGGCTTGACCGAAAGTATAAACGAATTGGCTCAGGTAATAGCGGGTTTAAAATAGGGAGGGCTAAACTAAAATGGAAAGACTTTATCCGAAATATATTATAATTCATCACACCGCAGGGTGGGACCAACCGATAACTGCAATTGACAGGTATCATGCGAGCTTAGGATGGGGTGTTGAACTTATTTCCCCAAAATCGATGGTGGATGAATACCGAAAAAGAGGTTTTAGAGCTACTGGCAGAGGTGTGATAATAAGTGTCGGTTACCATTACCTTATAAGAGCAGACGGCCGGATTGAAAGGGGGAGGCCGGATTTTATGCAGGGCGCCCACTGTATAAATGACGGAATGAATTTCAAATCTCTGGGGATAGCTCTAACAGGCAATTTTGACAGCTGTTCAAATCCTAAAGGCGAAATCGGGCTTCCCCGGCCTACAAAAAGTCAATTGGACAGCCTTGAACGCCTTTGCCGTATACTTATGGATAAATATACCATAGAAAAAGACAGAATTTTACCCCATAACAAAGTAAGAGGAGCTGATACAAAATGTCCTGGGGACAGGCTTGTTTTTAAACCGGAGTTTGTGTTTGACACCGAACATGTGTTCGATATATAATTATAAAAAAATTGAGGGAGGGGAGACTGTTGAAGGTCCTTGAAGAGGTTTTAAAAAAAGGCGTTGCAGGGCTCATACCTGTGTATAAGGATATGACGGGAAATGCAACAGAACTTATTACTTCCACGGGAGAAAACTATATTGATGAGCGAAAGATAAAATCTATAATAAGACTGTTTGCCAGATATTACGGTGTTGACCTTAAATCTCTTAGAAAAAACTATGGAGATGTTATCGGCCAGAAGAACTCAGTCCCTCTCCCGTTTACGCCGGATTTGATTCTTGTCCCTGTGAAAATGAGGCGGCCGCTTACGCCTTATGACGGAAGCAGCGGCTTTTTTACATTAAACGAATTTGACAAGATAATCGAAGACACAGTTGAGGGGGAAAGAAAAGTAAACATACTTTTAAAAAGCGGTTATAAACTGCCGTGTTTATGCAGCAAATCCACCGTTGAAAAACACATCAGGAACGCCAAGATAGTTCACCAGCATTATCTCAAATTAAACTACAGAAACCAAAACCAATTACTGTTTTTTTGCGACGTTTTTTCAGATTACAAACAGCCTGCAACAAAAGGCGATATTGCCATACTTGCGAAAGAGATTTTGGAGCTTAAAGAAAAACTGCTGTAAGAACTTTTTTTACCTTTAGAAGTAATGATATAATTAATAATATAATAGATGGTAAAAAAATAACAAAGGTGGATTCATATGGCAGAAATCACCGGCACTGTTGAAAGGATAACATATTACAATGATGAAAATCATTTCACCGTTGCTAAGATTCAACGGGAAAACAAGGAACATTTGACAACTATAGTAGGTTATTTGCCTATGATAAACATCGGAGAAACCCTAAGGCTTAAAGGCAATTGGGTCAATCATTCCGATTACGGCACCCAGTTTAGGGTTGAAGAATACCAGATAACTGTTCCTGCCACATTAAATGGAATAGAAAAATACCTGGGTTCGGGGCTTATTAAGGGGATAGGGCCTAAGACAGCGAAGAAGCTTGTTAAGCATTTTAAATTAGAAACCCTTAATATAATTGAGTTTGCACCTCATCGATTAACTGAAATCGATGGGATAGGTGAAAAAAAGGCTGAGGCAATATCAGCTGCTTTTGCAGAACAAAAAGATATTCAACAGGTGATGATGTTTCTGCAGTCTAACGGCGTAAGCCCTACATATGCCGTTAAAATTTTTAAAGAATATAAAGAAAAAACAATAGAATACATTAAACAAAATCCGTATCGGATGGCTGATGAGATTTTCGGGATTGGTTTTAAAACGGCAGACAAAATCGCTCAGAAACTCGGGATTGAGACCACATCGATTCACAGGATCACAGCAGGGGTTAGGTATGTTCTGGGCCAGTACTCTAATGACGGACATACTTATGTAACTTTTGACGAACTTGTAGAAAAGGCGTCAGGAGTGCTTGAAGTAACTCCTGAGCTTGCAAAAAAAGGAATAACGGAACTTTTAAATAAAGAACAGGCATTCTGCCAGGATTTCCCTGATGGAGAAAAAGCAGTTTATCTTGCGCCTTTTTACTTTGCTGAGAGAGGCTCAGCAGACAGGATATTTAAACTTGAATCTGTTCCATACAAAAAGTTTGATATAGATATTAATAAGGAAATTCATGCTCTTGAAAAAGAAAGCGGAGTAAAACTTTCTAGGGGCCAAAAGGAAGCTTTGGAAAAGGTCTTAAAAAATGCAGTGTTGGTTATTACAGGAGGACCGGGAACGGGAAAGACCACTACAATCAAAAGCATTATTAAACTTTTGGAAAAGCAGAAGCAAAAAATAGTCCTTGCTGCTCCCACAGGAAGGGCTGCCAGGAGGATGGCAGAAGCCACAGGCCGGGAAGCAAAAACCATTCACCGTCTTTTGGAATACGGATTTACAGAAGGCGGCGGTATGACTTTTCAGAAAAACGAGGACAACCCTATTGATGCAGATGTGGTTATAGTAGATGAAGTTTCTATGGTTGACCTGCTCCTGTTTTATAACCTTCTTAAAGCGATTCAGTACGGAACACGGCTAATTCTTGTGGGAGATATAGATCAACTCCCGTCTGTGGGTGCAGGAAACGTTCTTAAAGATATAATAAACAGCGGCGTGATTGAAACGGTGAGGCTCACAGAGATTTTCCGACAGGCCAGGGAGAGTATGATAGTGGTGAACGCCCATAATATAAACAACGGCAAATTTCCTTATTTAAATAACCGGGATGGAGATTTTTTTATGATTGAAAAACAGGATCCTGAAGAAGTGTTACAGACTATACTGGATTTATGCAGTAAGAGACTGCCCAGATACGGCCCTTTTAACCCTATACAGGACATACAGGTTTTAACACCCATGAAGCGGACAATAATAGGTGTAAACAACCTGAACAGCCAGCTGCAGAACATATTAAACCCTCCTAATCCAGCTAAAGAGGAAAAACGTTATGGCGCTGTGATTTTCCGTGAAGGAGATAAGGTTATGCAGATAAAAAACAACTATACCAAAGAGGTGTTTAATGGGGATATTGGCACGATACTGAAAATAGACAATGAAGAAGGGGAAGTTATTGTGCGTTTTCCGGATGTAACAGGGGAAAGGGATATAGTTTATGAAACCGCTGAATTAGAGGAGCTTACACTGTCATATGCAGTTTCGGTGCATAAAAGCCAGGGCAGCGAATACCCTGTAGTGGTTATGCCTATAACTACTCAGCACTATCTTATGTTGCAGCGCAATCTGTTGTATACAGCAATTACCCGTGCCAAAAAACTCGTAGTGCTTGTAGGCACAAAAAAAGCCCTTGCAATTGCAGTTAAAAACAACAAGGTTAACAAACGGTACTCAAGGTTGGCTGATAGGATTCGACAGTTTTTCAACCAGCAGCCTGAGAGTTAAAACACTGAAAAAACACTATAAAACTTAATGCGAATATGTTATAATATAAAACGATTTCGAGATTCGGTCGCCCACGAAGGGCGTTTTGGAGGGATGCAGTCATGAAGCTGGCGGTAATTGACGGCCTGGGCGGTGGATTGGGATGTCAGATAATAGATAACCTGATAAAGGAACTTGGCGATTCGGTTGAAATAACCGCCCTTGGAATAAACTCAGGAGCTACTTTTAACATGTTGAAATATGGGGCACACAGGGGTGCTTCAGGAGCGAACGCTATAAGAGTCAATCTAAAAGACATGGATATAATTGTTGGCCCCCTGGGTATCGTGATTCCGGATTCTATGATGGGAGAAGTTACTGCTGATATAGCAGCAACGGTGGCGGAAAGTTCCGCAAAGAAATTTCTGCTGTGCATTAACCAGCCGCATGTAGAGCTGGTTGAGGTTGAGAAACAACCTGTTGCGGTATTGATCAAAAAACTCATTGGCAGAATTAAAGAATACATACAGATGAATAAAAAATCTGATGATCAAGCGACAATTGAGTAAATTGAGTATGAGAAGTTAGACAGTTAGATCACGAAGGTCTAAGTTCGGTTCGAAAACCGGAGGCTCTCGTGATTTTTTGTTTTTAAAGGAGGAAAAAGAATGGATTTAAAAAAAGTTGTAACCGGAGGTTTTTTTGTGGCTTTGGGCATAGTGCTACCAATAGGGTTTCATATGGTGGGAGGTTCTTCTGTGGGTAAGATGCTGCTGCCGATGCATATACCTGTTCTGCTGGCAGGTTTTTTCACAGGGCCTGCAATTGGATTTTTTGTTGGTTTTTTAACCCCGCTGTTGAGTTCGATTTTAACGGGAATGCCTCCATTTTCACCACCTGTGGCGCCGATGATGATGATCGAGCTACCTATATATGGCTTTTTGGCAGGGTGGCTGTATGAAAGATTAAAGCTAAATGTATTTATTTCATTATTGATTACGCTTTTTGCAGGAAGGCTGGTTTACGGCATCGCAGGAGCAGTTCTTCTCCCTCTTTTTGGCCTTAAAGGCATTTCACCTCTATATCCTGTAACTGCAGGGCTTGTGACTGGCATCCCCGGGCTTGTTGTTCAGATTATCCTGATACCTGCAGTTGTAAAGATTTTGAAAAGATGAAACACAAGGGACGGTTCTCGTTGTTTCACCCTATACAAAGATTCAAAACTGTGATAATTTATAATTATGATAAGAAGATTAACTTTCAAAGTATTGGAGTGATAGAACAACGAAATGAGAACCGTTAATCAAGGCAGGCTGACAATAAAAATATGGTCTGATGATGTTGATGAAGGAGCAATGAGACAAGCTGTCAATCTTTCTAATCTGCCGTTTGCGTACAGCCACATAGCTCTGATGCCTGATGTGCATGAAGGTTATGGAATGCCCATTGGTGGTGTTTTGGCTTCAGATGGAATGATAATTCCAAACGCAGTAGGTGTGGATATCGGCTGCGGTGTTGTGGCTGTTAAGACAGATATTAAAGAAATCACAACAGAACAGATTAAGAAGGTTTTGGCTAAAGCCAGGAAGCTAATCCCCATGGGTTTTAAACATAATAATAAACCACAACAATGGGAAGGATTTAATAATGCTCCTGACATTAAAATCATTAATCAAGAAATTGAATCAGCGAGATACCAGTTAGGTTCTTTAGGGTCCGGGAATCACTTTTACAGTATTGAACAAGGTGATGACGGCCACATCTGGCTTATGGTCCATTCGGGCAGCAGGAATATAGGGCTTAAAGTGGCTCATTACTACAATAAATTGGCCAAGAAAATAAATGAAAGACTTAAGATTGTTCCTAAAGATTATGACTTGGCCTGTCTGCCTTTAGATTCCGCCGAAGGTAAGGAATACTATACAGCTATGGAATTTTGCCTGAAGTTCGCTAAAGCTAACAGGGAACATATATTGGCCAGGTTTTATGACAGTTTTTCACAGGTAACCGGTTCTAAAAAAATAGAACAGAAAATAGATATTCACCATAACTATGCTTCAGTTGAGAACCATTTTGGCAAAGATGTCATCATTCACAGGAAAGGTGCTACTAGCGCTAAAAAAGGAGAGTTGGGAATTATCCCCGGTTCAATGGGCACTTCATCATATGTTGTTGAAGGATTGGGCAATCCGGAAAGTTTTAAATCATGTTCACATGGTGCTGGTAGAGCCATAAGCCGGAAAAAAGCAAATCAAACAATTAATGAAGAAATGGCAAACAAGGCGATGAAGGATATAGTTTTCACAGGATGGCACGGTGATTATTCTGAAGCTCCCCAAGCTTACAAAGATATTGAAAAAGTGATGTTTAACCAAAGGGATTTAGTAAAACCGCTTATCCGCTTAACGCCTTTGGGAGTCATGAAAGGATGAAAACGTTTAAAACTTTCCCTCCAATTAATCAGTATTAATAAAGAGAGCAATATATGTATGGCTTTTTGGCAACCCGAAAAACGGGTTATTTTTTTGCTTAAAAACCTGACATAATGTTGACAATTTATCTGAAAAATGCTATTATAAACCTAACACAATAAACAAATAATTAACACAGAGAGGTGGTTCGCAGCAAAAACTTTTACATAAACCTAAAAATATTACACAAAAGGAGGCTATTTATTATGATTAAGAAAATAATTGTTTTATTAGTGTTATTATTTTTAATGTCGAACAGCGCATTTGCAGCTCCAGATATGAATTTCATTACAGCTTCAATAAATACGGTGTGGGTTCTTGTGGCAGCTTTTCTTGTATTCTTTATGCAGGCCGGCTTTGCATTGGTGGAAGCCGGATTTACCAGGGCTAAAAATGCAGGGAATATAATAATGAAAAATTTGATGGATTTCAGTGTTGGTTCATTAATTTTTTGGGCTGTAGGATTTGCTTTGATGTTCGGTGAAGGTAATTCATTTATAGGAACAAAAGGATTTTTCCTTTTGGATGATTTTTCAAATTTAGGATTAGGGATACCAACTTATGCTTTTTTAATATTTCAGACGGTATTTGCAGCAACTGCAGCTACGATAGTTTCCGGAGCGATGGCAGAAAGAACCAAATTTACAGGCTATCTTATTTATAGTATAGTGATAAGTGCATTAATTTATCCGGTGGTGGGGCACTGGATCTGGGGTGGAGGCTGGCTGTCGTCAATGGGTATGATTGATTTTGCCGGTTCTACTGTGGTTCATTCGGTAGGAGCATGGGCCGGTTTAGCTGGAGCTATCGTTCTTGGGCCGAGAATAGGGAAATATAACAAAGACGGAACAGTTAATAATATTCCGGGTCATAATTTAGTCATTGCTGCTTTGGGTGTGTTTATTCTATGGTTTGGATGGTTTGGATTTAATCCGGGCAGCACTTTATCAGGAACAGATCCTTCTATAGGTTTGATTGCGGTAACTACTAATCTTGCGGCGGCTGCAGGGGCAACGGGTGCAATGATTGTCAGCTGGTTAATTTCAGGATGTGCTGATGTTGGTATGACATTGAATGGTGCTCTAGGCGGTCTTGTAGCGATTACTGCCGGAACAGCATCCGTAGATCCATTAGGAGCAGTTATTATAGGCCTTTTAGCAGGTGGAATAGTTGTGTATGGAGTTAAGTTCTTTGATAAATTACATATAGATGATCCTGTAGGAGCTATAACAGTTCATGGCTTATGCGGTGCTTTTGGTACTTTGGCGGTTGGCCTCTTTGCTGTTGAAGGGGGGGTGTTGTATGGAGGAGGTACGACTCTTTTGGGAATTCAATTCATTGGCGTGTTAAGTGTTTTTGTGTGGACATTTGTAACAGCATATGTTTTGTTTAAAGTTATTGATGTTGTTATTGGATTAAGGGTATCAACCGAAGAAGAGACCCAGGGCCTTGATAAAAATGAACATAGAGTTAATGTTTATCCTGACTTTTTATTAGTTGCTGAAGCACAAAGATATTTTAGCAAAAAGTCACTGAGTCAATAATTTGATTATCAAAAAAATTAAGGGAATCGACGATTCCCTTCTTTTTATACCCCTCACCCAAAGCTTGTGCATGAAGATGAGGAGCCCTTTCCTATGTTAAATGATTTGAACTGCTGTTTTACGTTTTTTGACCCGCATTTCGGGCACTCGGCTTTATCCCGGTCTTTCATAGATAGCATCAATGTGAAAGATTTTCCGCACTCTTCACACTTATAGTCGTAAAAAGGCATTTTTTTAACCTCCTTTGCAACATGTTCCCCCGACTACCCAAGGGGGGTATCGATATTATCAGTCTAATTCTTAATTATAGATTTGTCAAGGTTAAAAAACCTGGAATTCTAATTGTTTTTTAATATTTTTTTCAAGAAATCTTAAAACATATGGGTTAAAATAAAAATAGATAACAATAATAAAAATAAAGTTGCGGGGAGTGATTAAAAAAATGGAAACATATAAAAACCGTACTGTCATATTACTTGTTATGTTAAGTTTTTTGATGGGAGTTGTTATAACAGGAGGGGTTTTTTACGCATATAAAGGCATGGATTTTATCCATACATCTGAGATTAACCCATTCCAGAATCATGAACAGCAAAACAAGAATGTTTCATTAAGCCCCATAGTCACATCTTTACCTGCTGGAGTTGGCCCTAACGCTGTTTCATATATTGTGGAGCAAACAGGTCCGGCAGTCGTGAAAATTGATACAATAGCCAAAGTGACAACCCAGTTTAATCCTTTCTTTAATGACCCTTTCTTCAAAGAGTTTTTTGACGATAATTTCTTTTTCGGGCAGCCTAAAACCGAAACAAGGACAGGTTTAGGGTCAGGGTTTATATTTTCTAAAGACGGCTATATTTTAACAAATGAACATGTAATAGACGGAGCTGATAAAATCAAGGTAACTGTCCAGGGCTATGAAAAACCCTTTGATGCTAAGGTGGTGGGTTCTGATTATGACCTTGATCTGGCAATTTTGAAAATAGATGCACCAAAAGACCTGCCTTATTTAAACATGGGAGATTCGGATAAAATCAAAGCGGGGGACTGGGTAGTAGCTATAGGCAATCCTTATGGCCTTGATCATACGGTGACTGTAGGAGTTATAAGTGCAAAAGGCCGGCCTATAACAATAAAAGACAGGAACTATGAAAACCTGCTTCAAACAGATGCTTCAATAAACCCCGGTAACAGCGGTGGGCCTTTGCTTAACCTAAAAGGCGAGGTCATCGGGATAAACACGGCAATAAATGCCCAGGCGCAGGGTATAGGTTTTGCAATCCCGACAAGCACCGTAAAAGATGTGCTGCAGCAGCTTCTTGAAAAAGGGAAAATCGTTCGCCCATGGCTGGGTGTGGTCATCCAGGAGGTAACCCCTGACCTGGCAGAATATTTCGAACTGGACTCCCTTGATGGAGCAATAATCAGTTATGTAGCGCCGGGCAGCCCGGCGGCCAAAGCAGGCCTTTCTCGCGGTGACGTTATCCTTGAGATTGATAAAAAACCGGTCAAAAATCCGAATGATGTGGTTGAAATTATAGAAAACTCGAAAATCAACCAAAAAGTTGTTATACTAATTAATAGATACGGCAAAACACATTATGTAACTGCGGTTATAAAGGAAAAGCCCGAAAGGGGTAGAAACTAATCTATGGAACTTAAAGAAAAACCCATTAGAGTTCTCATAATTGAAGATGAAAAGGGTATAGCGAGATTAATGGAGTTGGAGCTGGAACATGAAGGATATAAGGTGGCAATAGCCCATGATGGTATTAAAGGCCTTGAAATGGCTCTGGCTCAAAACTGGGACATAATACTGCTTGACCTGCTTCTTCCCGGCCTGGACGGTTTGGAGGTGTGCCGTAGAATCAGGAGGCAGTCAGACACACCTATCATAATGATCACTGCAAAAGATGGAACAGGGGATAAGATTGCAGGTCTGGATACTGGGGCAGATGACTATATAACTAAGCCCTTCGCCATAGAGGAGCTTTTGGCTCGCATAAGGGCGCTCCTTCGGCGGAGCCGAATGAACAGCCTGCATTATTCCCGGGTGAACAGCCCGCAAAATGAGGTTTTAAAAGTCGGGGATCTTGTTTTGAATTTGGCTTCCAGGGAAGTTCTCAAAAGCGGTAGAAAGGTTGAACTCACAAAACGTGAGTTTGACCTTCTGGCTTTTTTTATGCAGAACCCTGAAATCGTATTGAGCCGTGATACCCTGCTGGAACGTGTCTGGGGATACGAGTTTTCGGGTGATACCAACATAGTCGATGTATATGTGAGATACCTCCGTTCAAAAATAGACGAACCTTTCGGAAGCAGCATGATTCAGACTGTGCGAGGGGTTGGATATATGCTGACTAAACAGTAGCCTGTTATCGTTCAGTATTTCGGTTGTAGGTAACTCATTTAGGATTGTTAAAAAACTGAAGGGATGAGGGCTGGTGTTCCGTTCAATTACTTGGAGGCTTACATTTTGGTACAGTTTGATACTTGCAGTAATCATTGTTACTATCGGTATTGTTGTGTTTGGAAGCCTGTATTATATTCTGCAAGCAACCACATTAGAACAGGTAGAAGAAAAAGCAGCAGCAATAAATGAACTTATCATAAATGAACGTCAAAAAAACTATCCAGGCCTCACAGATGAGCGGATACTGGGTTTTCCTGTTATAGAAGACTTTTTTGTTCAAATAACAGATAAAAACGGTGAAATATTAAATGTTTCCGTAAACCTCCACGGCCGTTTGCTTCCCACAACATTAGAAAAACAGAAAAAGATAATTTTGATAAACGGTCACCCGTTTGCTTATGTAAGCATCCCTATAAAATACAAAAATGATGTAATAGGATACATTCAAGTGGCCAGATCCATGAAACAGGTTGTAACGTTTCTGAAATCCCTTATAAAAGTCTTGGTTGTAAGCGGTATTTTTGGGTTATGCCTTGCGCTTTTTGGCGGATATTTTATAACACGGGCTGCCCTAAAACCTATTGATGCCATAACTACAACAGCTGAGCAGATATCAAGAGGAGACTTAAACAAAAGGATACCCCTTAAAGGCCCGAAAGATGAGCTTTATCGTTTGGCTGAAACCTTTAACAGAATGCTTAACCGAATTGAGGAGAACTTCAAAAAACAACAAACGTTTGTTGCAGATGCATCACATGAGCTTAGAACACCTATTACAGTAATCGAAGGATATGCCAACCTTTTGGCTAGATGGGGAAAAGACAACCCAAAAGTGCTGCATGAATCAATTGAAGCGATTTCACGCGAATCAAGGCTTATGAAGAGACTTATAAATCAGCTTCTAAACCTGGCCAGGGCCGACCTTGACCCCGAGATAGGCAGACAGGAAGAAATAAAACTTGAACAGCTTGTTGAAGAAGTGTGTCAGGATGCAGAAGCCATGGCTGAAGGTTTAAAGATAGAGCTGAACATATATAAAGGCGCTGTTATAAAAGGAAACAAGGAGGCAATTCGGCAGGCCTTAATGGTGCTTGTGGATAATGCAGTCAAATACAACGTTCCGGGAGGAAAAGTAGAGATTTCATTAGATGCCCGTAACGGAGAAGCTTTGATTAGTGTCGAAGATACAGGCATAGGGATTTCTCCTGAAGAACTGCCTTATATTTTTGAACGATTCTACCGTGCCGATAAATCCCGTTCAAAAAAAATACAAGGAACAGGATTGGGCTTGGCTATTGCAAAAAACATAGTAGAATCACACGCGGGACATATAGATGTAAAAAGCATCCCCGGTAAAGGCAGCTGTTTCACAATTCATTTTCCCCTTGATTTTGTTCCGGCAAAGTGATAATATTATAAAAAATTCAAAATGATGAGCAGCGCAAAAAAAAACAAAAGGGGAGAAACTCATGATTAAAGTGATAGTTAATGGCTGTTGTGGTAAAATGGGGAGTGTTGCGACATCTATTTTACAAAACAGAGAAAAATTTAAGGTGGTTGCAGGAATTGATAAAAACTGTTCGGCAGGCCTTTATGACTTTCCTGTATACGCCGAATTTGCCGAATGTAAAGAAAAAGCCGATGTTGTGCTTGATTTTTCAAGGCCTGAAGCATTGCACTCAATTCTGGAATATGCTCTGGAACATAAGGCAAGGGTCGTGCTGGCAACAACAGGTTATTCACAAAAACAGCTGGCTTTAATCAAAGACGCTTCAAAAAAAATCCCCGTTTTTACTTCGCCGAATATGTCCCTCGGAGTAAACCTGATGTTTGAGCTGGTTAAACAAACCGCTCGATTCTTTGGAAACGGTTTTGATATTGAAATAATAGAAAAACATCATAATCAGAAGGTGGATTCTCCAAGCGGAACTGCTCTGGCGTTAGCCGGTGAGATAAACAGTGTGTTTGACAATGAGAAAGATTTCGTATACGGGCGTAAAGCAGTTAACCAACCTCGAACGCAAAAAGAAATAGGAATTCATGCAGTTAGGGGCGGAACTATTGTAGGTGAACACCAGGTGATTTTTGCCGGCCAAAACGAGATATTTGAGATAACCCATAAAGCCCATTCGCGGGATGTGTTTGGTATCGGTGCGGTTCGAGCTGTGGAGTTTATTATGGAGCAGCCTCCGGGGCTTTATTCTATGAAGGATCTTGTTAATCAATTAATCACAGCCCATCAATAGGATGGGTTGTTTTCTTTTTTTGAAAGAGAAAAACAGATTATTTGCAGGATTATTGATGAAAAAAGTAGAAATAAAACCAAAACATTACTGAAAATTTATCTGGTGAGATAAATGAGTTTTTACGAAACATTTTTGGAAATGATATTTCCTAAAAACCTTAAATGCAGGGTATGCGGCAGGGAATCGAATGAGAGCCATTACAGCATCTGCGCATCCTGTGTTAGGTCAATCGAGTACATTAATCCCCCGTTTTGTTTGAAATGTGGGAAACCTTTAGAAGATGATTCGTTAAGAAAATGTTATGAATGCAAAAAACATCATTATCATTTTGTTGAAGCCCGCAGTGTTGGAACTTTCACAGGAGTTTTAAAAAAAGCCGTATACCGCCTGAAATACAAAAAAGATGTTTATATTGCAAGACCGCTAGCGGTTTTGATGGCCGAATCATTTAAACACCTAGACTGGCCTGAAGCAGATATTATTATTCCGGTTCCTTTGAGCAACAGCAAACTTTTTAAAAGAGGTTTTAACCAATCATATCTTTTGGCTAGGGAGCTGGGTAAGCTTCTCAAGTTAAAAGTTTCAGACAGGCACATCATAAGAGTTCGGGATACCGACTCCCAAACAAAGCTGACAAGAGCCCAACGTTGGGAAAACATGAAGGGAGCGTTTGAGGTGTTTAAAAAAGAAGCCTTAAAAGGCAGAACAATCATTTTGGTAGATGATATATTTACAACTGGAGCTACTGTTGATGAATGCTCCAGAACCCTGATTGAAGATGCAGGGGTAAAAGAGGTATATGTTTTTACTCTTGCAACAGCAAAAAACATAACATGAATGGAGGGATACAAAAATGTCAAGGCTTGTAAACTGCCCGCGCTGCGGGAAAGTGTTTGTGTATGTTTCAAAAAGGCTTTGCCCTGAATGTTTAGCAAAAGAAGAAGAGGAGTTCAGAAAAGTAAAAGATTATCTTTGGGAACATCCCGATTCAACCATTGAAAAAGTTTCAGAAGCCACCGGAGTATCTACCAAAAAGATTTTGGAGTTTTTAAGAGAAGGTAGGTTGATGCTTACTTCCAATAATCCAAATATAATATTAAAATGTGAGAGATGCGGAGCACCAATTAATACAGGAAGATTCTGCGCAGAATGCAGCGAGGTTATAATAGGCAAAAGACATGAAATGCCTAATAAGGCTTTAGAAAAAAAAGACATAAAAGAAATCGGGAAAATGCATACTTTGAACATGATACGTAAAAGAAAATAGCCAAGTCAGGCAGAAAAAGAAGAATTTTGGAAGCATATTGAGTATAATCAAAAATTATGCCATTATTTTATCCTAAACAAAAACTGCTTTTTATACGATATATAATTACAGAAAGACAAGTTAGATTAGAGAAACATAAAGTATTAGAGAAATACAACATAGTGCAGAAGAAAATTCCCGGAAAACGCTTTGAGGGGGATATTTATGATTATATCTGGCAAACAGGTTGAACAGGTTTTAAATGCTTATAATACTCAAAAGGCCTATAACGCCGAAGAAAATAAAAAGAGAGCCGAAAAAAGCAAAAAAGCATACATGACAACAGGCGACAAGATAGAGATATCAAGGCGTGCCAGTGATTTCCAGCTTGCTATGAAAGCCATTAAAGCAACTCCAGATATCAGGGAAGAAAAAATTAAAGCAATTAAAGAAAAAATTGCAGCCGGAACTTATAACATAGATGCTGAAAAAATCGCACAAAAGATAATAGAAAGGGCTTTGATTGATAAACGTGTTTAATTTCCCGGGAGGGGATAAATGTGATAGAAAAACATCTGCGAACTTTATTTGGCCTTTTAGAAGAAGAACTGTCTTTATACAAAGACCTGTTGGCCATTTCGCAAAAAAAAACTGATGTAATTGTAAAAAGGGATATAAAAAGACTTGAAAACATGACCAGATTTGAGCAGGAATTGATTTTATTAATAGGAAAAAAAGAAGACAAACGGTTTGAAACCCTTATGAAATTGGGAGAAATACTAGATATTGATCCAAACAAAGCCACGATTTCACAACTTCTTGAACATGTAGAACCGCAGCATAAAGACAGGTGGATGAAATTACAAAAAGATATTGATGAAGTTTTAAGCAGTTTAAAAAATATTAACAACACAAATAACCGCTTGATTAACAAGGCTTTGGAATACATAAACAAGAACATAAACATACTGGCAGGCGTTTATGCCGAATCGCCCACATACAATAAAGATAAAAAAGGCAGGAGCAGTACCACAAGGAGCTTTTTCGATCAAAAAGTTTGAGATGGCATCAGCCCGCCCTTAGGGCCGAGGTGGAAGGAGTTGGTGTTCTTGCGGTCAGCTTTTTTCGGATTGGAAATAGCAAAAAAAGCACTGTTTGCCAATCAATACGCTTTGAATGTCACATCACATAACATAGCAAATGCAAATACTGAAGGATACTCCAGGCAGAATGCCGTTATGAGTTCGTTATATCTGGAAAGCCAATACGGGTTCAATAAATCTTATTATAAAGGCCAGGTTGGCAGCGGTGTCACCATTGATGAAGTCAGGCAGATCAGAGATGTGTTTGTTGATTATGACTACCGCAGGGAAAACCAGGCACTGGGAGAATGGGAAACAAAGAGCGAGTTTCTTCAAAAGATAGAACTCATATTTAATGAACCCTCTGAAACCGGGATAAGAAACGTTCTTGATCAGTTCTGGAATTCATTACAGGAGCTGAGCAAGAACCCAGAAAGCCTTACGGTCAGAGAAACAGTATACCAGAGGGGTATAGATTTAAAGGAAACCTTGAACCATATCAACAAACAGCTTTCTGACACAATAAGCCACGCAAACTTTACTATTTCTACAAAGATAAGTGATATAAATTCCATTGCAAAACAAATTGCTCAGCTGAATTTGAAAATTCAGCAGGTTGAAATTACCGGAGATAACGCAAATGACCTGCGGGATAAACGCAACCTTCTTATAGACAGGCTTTCAAAAATAGTGAATATCGATGTCACTGAGAACAAACAAGGGCAGACAACCATTACTATTTCAGGTTCATCCCTTGTACAGGGGATATATTACAGAGAAATTGAATTTGATGGGGTAAAGAACATCACCTGGGCAGACAGCGGAAAAGAAGTAAAAATAAAAAGCGGCGAATTAAAAGGGCTGCTGGATATAAGGGATGAAGTTATCGCTGACTATAAAAGCGACCTTCAG
Organism: Thermosediminibacterales bacterium; assembly: GCA_029982205.1. GTDB lineage: Bacteria > Bacillota > Thermosediminibacteria > Koleobacterales > JARRCM01 > JARRCM01. Next base: position 27,877 of record JARRCM010000014.1, on the reverse strand, counting down.
CAGCTTGCCGATACTATAATGAACGAGATTAACAATATTCACACTTCTGGATATGATTTAAACGGAAACATAGGGGAAGATTTTTTTATAGCCGGAGTGGGTGAAGATGACCTGCTGGAGGTGAATCCCCTGTTGAAAGATGTAAAGAAAATAGCTGCAGCCTCTACAGCAGATGGGGTTCCCGGTGACGGGACAAACGCCCTTAAAATGGCCCAGCTTAAAGGTAGTGTCGATGACTTTACTAAATCATTGGTGGCAGGGTTAGGTGTTCAAACCCAGGAAGCAAAGAGGAATGTTGAAAATCAGGAACTCCTTGTTTCTCATTTAGAAAATCGAAGGGAAGCCGCCTCAGGTGTTTCCCTGGATGAAGAAATGTCTAATATGGTCAGATACCAGCACGCTTACAACGCAGCAGCGAGAATTATTACAGCAATTGACGAGATGATAGGTATTGTGGTTGAAAAAATGGGAATAGTAGGACGGTAGAGGGGGAAAAACCGTGAGAGTAACAAACAAACTCCTTATAAACAATTTTATGCGAAATCTGAACTATAACCTGAAAAAAATGAAAAATGCCCAGTATAAACTTTCGTCAGGGCACGAAATTGAGGTCGCTTCAGATGACCCGGTAGGTGCTTCTATGATCATGAAGCTGAAAAGCGACCTTGCAGATATAAGACAGCACATGAAAAACGTTGATGATGCAAAATCGTGGTTGGATTATACCGAAACAGCTCTTATTAACGTAGGGGAAGCAATACAAAGGTTAAGAGAAATAGTGGTATATGGCGCAAACGGCAGTTTATCGGATGATGACAGGTATGCTCTGGCTGAAGAGGTGAAGCAACTAAAATCCCACATACTTCAAGAAGCAAACGCCAGCTATGCCGGGAGGTATATTTTCGGCGGGTATAAAACTGACAAACCGCCTTTTGATGACAGCGCTGCATACATAGGCGATGATGGAGCAATTGTGTATGAGGTATCCCCCTCAAACAACATAAAGGTAAACCTCACAGGAAATGAGGTCTTTAACTCACCGCACAATCTTTTTGCGGTGATAGATGATATATATAACGATTTAATAAACGGCAGCACACAGGAACTCTCAGGAAAGAGGCTTTCAGAACTTGATGACTGTATTGATAACATACTTCGATTACGCGCCCAGATTGGCGCAAAGGTAAAACGCCTGGAAAACACCATGAGGGCTTATGAAGAAGACGAAATCAACTTTACAAAACTTTTATCACAATCCGAGGACGCCGACCTGGCGGAAGTTGTAATGGAACTTTCAAACCAGGAAAACGTCTACAGAGCAGCGCTTGCAACAGGCGCCAGAATAATACAGCCTTCCCTTGTTGATTTTCTGAGATAGGAGGCAAAAGTTTTAAAATGAGGTTTAAAACGAGGAGATTTGGTGAAATTGAGGTAAATGAAGAAGAAGTGTTTGAGTTTGAGAAAGGCCTCTTTGGTTTTGAAGAGTTAAAAAGATACGTCTTGATAGATATACATCAAAACCCGGCCTTTAAATGGCTGCAGCCTGTAGACGACTCTGAAGTTGCCTTTCTGCTTGTTGATCCCTTTCTGGTCAAAAAAGATTATTATGTTGAAATAGATGACCAGCTTAAGACAGAATTGGAGATCGAAAAAGAAGAAGATGTCCTTGTTTATACAATTGTAACAGTTCCCCAAACAGGGTTTAGAAATGCAACCACTAACTTGATTGGTCCGCTAGTCATCAACATCAAAAAAAGAAAGGGCAGACAGATTATCGTTGAAAGAGATGACTTAACCATAAAATATCCCCTCTTTCTGCAAAACTATGTTAATAAAAAAACAAGCAGCGGAGGTTAGGCCATGTTAATTCTTACAAGAAAGGCAAATGAGGGGATTTTGGTCGGAGATGACATTAAGATAACGGTGGTTTCAATAGAAGGCGGCAGGGTAAAATTAGGTATAACCGCACCGAGAAACGTTTCTGTTATAAGGGAAGAGATTGTTAATGCCGTGAAAAAAGAAAACATGTCTGCAGGAAAGACCGACACGTTAAATGTTGATGACTTAAGCGCAATTGCCTCTCTAATCGGGAAGAAGGGTGGGGAAACAAAATGAAAGTTCAAGCCGTAGATTCTATAAAACCATTACTGCCGATGAAATTGTCACACAAATCAGTCACAGCAGCCCATCAGAGAACGGTAAAAACAAACAAAAACGAGGAAAACACACAGACTATAAACGAAAAAAACACAAAGGCTACAGAGGAAAGAGTAATAAAAGCAATTGAAAAAGCCAACACCTCCCTGGAACTGGCACAGACAAGGTTTGAGTTTTCTATTCATGAAAAGACACATGAAATAATAGTAAGGGTATACAACAAAGAAACAGATGAGCTTATAAGAGAAATACCTCCTGAAAAAATCCTTGACCTGGTGGCTAAAATATGGGAAATGGCAGGCATAATTATAGACGAAAGGGTATGAAAAGGAGGTGGATGTAGTTGTCTGACCTTAGAATCGGAGGGCTTGCCAGCGGTATGGATATTGATTCCATAGTAAACGACCTGATGAAGGCAGAAAGAATACCCCTTGATAAACTAAAACAGGAAAAGCAGCTCATAGAATGGCAGAAAGAAGATTACCTTGAGATAAACAGGGCACTTTTTGAATTAAAGGATAAGGTTTTCGATTTAAAGCTTGAATCAACCTTTAGTACAAAAAAAGCCGTTTCTTCAAATGAAAATGCAGTCGAAGTTAATGCCGAAAGTAGTGCTGTTTCAGGAATTTATACTGTAACGGTTTACAGCTTGGCTGAAGGGGTGTTCAAGGCAAGCACTTCTGAATTACCGGATGAATCAAATGGAAGCTCAACCAGGAGTTTGTATGAGCAGTTTCAGACAGAGTTTGATGCCAGAGGATTAACTTCGAATGACAGCATAACTTTTACATTAAATGGAACGGGGTTTTCCTTCAACCTGGGGGCAGACAACATTTACACTGTTGTTTCCGAAATCAATGATGCAGATATCGGAGTTACCGCCAGTTATGATGCTGATTTGAACCGTTTCTTTTTAACAACAACGACTACAGGCAGTCAGTCGGAAATAACCGTATCTTCTGATAGTGCAAACTTTATCTCCAATGGGGTTAATAACAGCATTTTAAAACTAAATATAGATGAGGGAGTCACTTACAGCGGTCAGGACGCTGTGTATGATTTTGGAGATGCCGCGGGTTTGACGTCGTCTACCAATACCGCTACGATAAACGGTTTAACTCTTGAGTTTAAACAGGGCGGAGGTGCTACTGCCGACATTACAGTAATCAGCGACACTGATGCGATGTTTGATGTTATAAAAGATTTTATCGATTCGTACAACGAAACCCTTGACAAAATAAACAGCAAGCTGCAGGAAAAAAGATACAGGGATTATCCGCCTCTTACAGAAGCTCAAAAAGAGGAGATGACAGAAAAAGAAATAGAGTTATGGGAAGAGAAGGCAAGAAGCGGGCTTTTACGAAACGACAGGATTTTAGGTTCTCTAACGAGCAGCATGAAATTAATTATGTCAGGGATAGTAGCAAATTTGGGCGGGGAATTTGATTCGCTTGATGATATAGGTGTTTCAACACGCTCATGGCAGGACTATGGAAAACTTTATATAGATGAAGAAAAGCTGAAAAAAGCGCTTGAAAAAGATCCTGAAAGCATAAAAAAACTTTTTACGAATTACAGTGATATTGATTCTGAAAAAGGTATAGCGGAAAAACTTTATGATGTGCTGGATAATGCAATAGACCAAATATCAGATAAAGCAGGCGCAGAATCCAGCTTCAGCACGGTAGATAACAGTTCATTAGGGCAAAAACTGCGTGAAATGAACAGAAAAATAGATGAGTGGGAAGACAGATTGATAGTGATAGAAGATAGGTATTGGAGAGAGTTTACCATAATGGAAAAAGCCATCAGCCAGATGAATTCACAGAGCATGTGGCTTATGCAGCAGTTTAGCTCAGCTGCAAACTCATAAACGGAGGGATGAAATTGAAATCGCCGCTAAATATTTACAAGCAAAACCAGATACAGACAGCACCTCAGGAAAAACTCGTATTGATGTTGTATGATGGAGCAATAAAGTTTATAACAATAGCCATAAAGGCTATAGAAGAAAAAGACATTGAAACCGCCAACACCAATCTTCTACGAGCCCAGGACATAATGACAGAGCTCATGTCGGGAGTAAACTTTGAGGCAGGGGAAGTAGCAAAAAACTTTTATACATTGTATGAATACATGCATTACCGACTTATGCAGGCAAATATCAAAAAGGACAAAAATCAGGCAGAAGAAGTGCTTGGTATGGTTAAGGAATTAAGAGACACATGGGCTCAGATGCTGAAGGAAAATAAAGGGATAAGAGATTTAAACAACCGCAAAAAATCAATAACCGTAAGCGCTTAGAAAAGCTGATAACCTTTCCCACGGGGCCCCGGGAAAGTTATCATAAATTAAAAATTAAAGCGGCAGGGACGCCGCAAGAACGAAAAAACAAGGAGGTTATGTTTTATGAGAATCAATCACAACATTGCAGCGTTAAACACTTACAGGCAGTTGACGATTAACAACAGCATTCAGCAGAAGTCATTGGCAAAGTTATCTTCAGGGTATCGCATCAACAGTGCAGCAGATGATGCTGCTGGATTAGCTATTTCTGAGAAAATGCGTGGACAAATCCGTGGTTTAGAACAAGCTTCCCGTAACGCACAGGATGGTATTTCTTTAATCCAAACTGCTGAAGGTGCGTTGAATGAGGTGCATTCTATATTGCAGCGTATGCGCGAGTTAGCAGTTCAAGCGGCAAGCGATACAAATAATGATAATGACCGTGTAGAAATTCAAAAAGAGATTGATCAATTAATTAGTGAAATAGATCGAATCTCTTCAGATACTGAGTTCAACACTAAAAAGCTTCTAAATGGAGATATGGGTAAAGTTGCCCAAAAAACTGGTGGTTCAGCAGTATTCACTAATCTATATGCAACTGGTGCCGACTTAGATAGTGGTAACTATACACTTACTTTAACTGCTGCCGGAACTGATACATTTACTGTAACTTCTGGTGCGACAGCAGTTACCGCTGCTACAATACAAGACGATATTACTGTTCAGGCTGGAGCAAATATTAAGTATGGTTCCTACACATTAAATGTAAGCAACTATGATGGTAGTACAGCTGATTTTGAACTAATCGGACCAGATGGAACAACAACTATTAAAACAGGTCAGGCAGTTGATGCTAGTTTAGACATTGGCGGTTTAACTTTTGATTTTGGAACTGAAAACGTTACTGGTGATGGTACAGTTAAATTCGATCTAACATGCAACGGTTTGGATATTGATTTATCAGGCGATAAGACAGTTAATAGTTCTGCAATTGCAGCGTATGCAGGCGAAACATTAAATGTTGGTGGATTCGAATTTGTAGTACTTACAAACCATGGTAACAGTTCTGATGATGCTGATTACACAGTAATTAATAAAGCTGTTAAATTCCAAATCGGTGCTAATAAAGACCAAGATACCCAATTGGCTATCAATGATATGAGTTCTTCAGCTTTAGGTGTTGATAGTATTAATGTTACCAACCAAACTGGAGCTAATGCAGCTGTAGAGACAATCCAGACAGCGATAGATACAGTATCTAGTGAACGTTCAAAACTTGGTGCTATTCAAAACCGTTTGGAGCATACCATCAACAACCTCGGAACAGCTGCCGAGAACCTGGCTGCGTCCGAATCCCGCATCCGCGATGTCGATATGGCCAAGGAAATGATGGAGTTCACCAAGTTGAACATCCTCTCTCAGGCGGCCACCGCGATGCTGGCTCAGGCCAACCAGTTGCCTCAGGCCGTGCTGCAGCTTCTGCAGTAACGTTTACTTGTTTAAGGAGTCAGTTCAAAAGCTGGCTCCTTTTTCGATTTGAGGAGAAGAAAACTAGATGGTATAATTGACTTAAGGCAAAAACAAGGTGGGATTTAATTGGATAAAGCAGAAGAACAGGTGGGCCTATTAATAAAAAAATACAAGGTTGTTAACAAACTTTATAATGAAATGTTTCAAACATATGAAAAACAAATAGAAGCGCTGGAAAATGACAAACTTATTGAAGCAAATGAGATAATAAACAAAAGAGGCATATTGATTTCTGAAATAGATGAATACAACAAAGAGATTGATGAAATTAAAAGAGCATTAAAGATAAGTTTTAACATTGACGATTTTAATTTTTCAAATACCAAACGCAAAATATCATCTGAAAATTTTAAAGCCCTTGAAGAAGCAACATCAGAAACTAAAAATTTATTGAAAAAAATGATCGAAATTGATGAAATAGTTATGCAGATGTATAAAAAAAAGCTTGATGTTGTAAAAGGGAAGATTAAACACCTTGAAAGCGGTAAAAAGGTTTTGAACGCATATAAAGTGATTGACAGCCATGCAAGATTTATAGACAAACGAAAATAAGCAAACATAATTAAAGAAGCAAAAAAATAACCAACAAAAACTTGCATTTACATACATATAGGATTATAATTAATTAACGGCATTACTTAGGTCTGTGGTTGAAAGTCGATGCCAGTCGCAGGCGAAACGACCCACGTAAGGCGGCGAAGCGCCGCTGAGCATGGTGCGGCTTAGGGGTAAGACCTGCCTTCTTAGAGATTAGAAGAACGTTCTGACCTCTAAGAGGAGAGGGGGAGTAGTGAGGGGCTTTAGGGCTTGAGCGAAACCTCCAGCAGGCGAGTGTGGGGGCAAAGACCAGGTCAGCTAAGGAGTGCTGGTAATTCAAATCTAAAGTGAGGGGATATTTTTAAATGGCATTCCAGGACAAAACATTAGTGTGTAAAGATTGCGGAAAAGAGTTTGTTTTTACCGCCGGAGAGCAGGAATTCTATGCAGAAAAAGGGTTTGAGAATGACCCTGTTAGATGCAAGTCCTGCAGAGACAACCGTAAAAGAAGAAACAACGGCGGTTATGGGCGGCGGCAGCAAAGGCAAATGTATGATGCGGTATGTGCAGAATGTGGTGCACCTACACAGGTACCCTTTAAGCCTATGAACGGCCGGCCGATATACTGCAGTGATTGTTTTGCAAAACAAAGGTGAATTTAAAACCCGGTTAATGCCGGGTTTTTAGTTTTGGCCCAAAAACATAAATAAATATTTTTATACATCGTTTATTGAAGGAATTTTTTTTTAATTATAGAATAATTAACCATTAAAAACATGGTTTGTAATAAAAAGCCATTAATTCTAAACAGCAATTTCAGGAGGTTTTCTAATGCGGAGGATATTAGTTGTTGAAGATTCCGGGTTAACAAGGCTACAGTTAAGAGAGATGCTTAAAAAAGCAGGTTATGAAGTTTTTGAAGCTGTTAGGGGTCAACAGGTTATTGTGGATTCATTTCACCAAAAATATTCGCTTAAGGATATGGATCTTATAATACTGGATTTTTATCTTGAAGATGTGGACGGAACAGAAGTTCTAAAAAAACTTGCTGAAAAATATCCCAATCTTCCTGTTATCATTATGAGCGGAGAGAAAAAAAGAGAAACAATAATAAAATGCTTGGATTTGGGAGCAAAGGACTATATATTAAAGCCCTATAATGAAAGGATTCTGATTTCCCGAATTGAGCGTATTTTATCTGAAGAAAATAGTGAAGATATTAAAAAATCCTCAGCCGGGCATAAAAAAAAGGATTTGTCTGAAAAGATAGATGAACTTCTTGTCAACGAAATAGACAGAGCGATAAGAGGAAAAACGAATCTGGCTGTCGTGCGGTATCTATTTGATGTGGATGAAACAGAGATGGAAAAAATGTATCAGGCTTCTCTAAAAAAATTAAGGAGTATAGACTTGGCTTTTAAAAGTGGAAACAGCTTAATATTGATCCTTCCTTTTACCGATCCGGAGGGGGAAAGGGTTGTACATAAAAAGCTGATTGATCTTTGGAGAAAGGAAAAATATATAGAAGAGGAACCTAAAGAGATAAAAGTTTTCTTTCCAGATGATGTAGAAGAAAAGGAATTGATTAAAAATTATAAAAAGGTTAAGATAAAAGATTTACTTTTAAGCAGAATAAATAAACTACTCAATAATCACCCTGTATAGAGAGGTGCAGTATAAGACATGGCAGGTTTATATCGTTTTTTTTTAAACAATAAAGTGCTGATATATGTTATAACCGGTTTGATAATAATACTGGCACTGTTGAGTACAATTCTTCTGTATGTTGTGTTTTTGCTTAAGCGAAACAAAAACCAACTTGAAACTATTTTTAACAATACTCAGGATGCCTTATTCCTTGTCAATGTGGAAAATAAAACGTTCAGGTATTACAAACTAAATGCCGCTTATGAGAGATTGACCGGATTGACCACGGGCAAAATCAAGGGTAAGACTCCATGCCAGGCAGTCGGCAAGGAACTCGGTAAAAGGATTGAGGCCAACTTCCGGCGGTGTGTAGAACAGAAAAAAACCATTTCTTATGATGAAGAACTGGAATTCCAAGGAAAGAAAATGACGTGGCACACCAAACTGTCTCCGGTTATTGCCGATGGTGAGGTTGTTCAGATTGTAGGAGTATCGCGCGACGTTACGGCACGCAATAAGATGTTAAAAAAATTGAAACGTAGTGAAAGGGAATACAGAAGTCTTTTTGAAGAAAGCCCGATCGGATTGATAAAAATCGATAACATGGGTAAAATCATTGATGTTAACAAAGAAATGCTTGATATTTTTGGTTCTCCTGGGAAAGAAGCAACCCTGCGGTTAAACGTATTTGAACTGCCTCAATTGAAAAAAGCAGGTCTAAGCAATCTTTATAAGCATGTTATAAAAAATGGCAGGCAGATATCTGGCGAAATTCATTATACCACTTATTGGGGAAAAAAACTCTGGTTGAATTATTTTGCTAAGCCAATTTTGGATGAAGATGGAAAAGTAACCGAGGTCATAGTTGCGTGCAGTGATATTGGTGAAAAAAAAGAAGCGGAAGAAAAGATTAAATACCTGACCTTCCATGACAGCTTAACGGGCCTTTACAACAGGGCATACTTTAATGAAGAACTGAAAAGGTATGATACTCAAAGACAGCTGCCTTTAAGTATTATTGTGGGGGATGTTAACGGACTTAAAATGACAAATGATATCTTTGGACACATTGAAGGCGACAGGCTGCTGATAAAGGCTGCCCGTATGATCAAAGAATCCTGCCGGCAGGAGGACCTTGTAGCCCGATGGGGAGGAGACGAATTTGTGATCCTGCTTCCAAATACAGGCAGCGAAGAAGCCGAAAAGGTTTGCGTGCGGATAAAGGATGCTTTTAAAAATATGAAGGCAGAACCAATTAAGCCTGAAATAGCCCTGGGGTGTGCAACGAAAACGGAAGCTGCAGAAGATGTTTATGCGGTTTTCAGAAGGGCAGAAAATTTGATGTATAAAAACAAACTGAAGGAAAGCAGGAGCGTTCAAGATGCCGTTATTTCATCTCTAAAGAAACACCTGGAAAAAAAGACATGTGAAACCCTATCACACTGCCGCCGGGTCAAAGAACTGGCTTTGAAATTAGGAGAAGAATTAAAATTATCTAATTCTCAACTAAAGGACCTTGCCATGCTTGCCGAGCTGCATGATATCGGTATGGTTGCGGTGCCGGAAAAGATTTTAAAGAAACGCGACCCTTTGACTGATAAAGAATGGGAAGAAGTTAAAACCCATCCGGAAATGGGGTATAAAATAGCGGTTTCTTTTCCCAGGCTTATCAGTATAGCCAAGGGAATACTAAACCATCATGAATGGTGGGACGGGTCAGGGTATCCTCAGGGGTTAAAAATGGAAGAAATACCGCTTGTTTCTCGAATAATAGCTGTTACAGATGCATTTGATGTTATGACACATGAAAGCTTTTATAAAAAAGCTAAAAGCCGGAAAGAAGCAGTGGAGGAATTGAAGAAAGGAGCCGGCAGTCAGTTTGATCCGGAAATCGTAGATGTGTTTGTTAATAGGGTTTTAACTCTGTGATATAAATAATTGTCTAAGTGAACTTTTTTTATTTGACACTGGAAAGGCCATATGATATATTTAAATCAGCGGGTTGAACCTGCCCGCTTATAAATTTTTAGGAGGAATGTAAATAATGTTAGGAAGAGTTAAATGGTTCAACAAGGACAAGGGTTATGGTTTTATTGAAAAAGAAGAAGGTGGAGATGTGTTTGTACACTTTTCCGCTATTCAGGAAAGAGGTTTCAAAACCTTGACCGAGGGTGAAAAAGTAGAGTTTGATATCGTAGAGGGTGAAAAGGGCCCTCAAGCTGCTAACGTTGTTAAACTTTAAACTTCACACTGTTATTTGAAAATGCAGCAAAAACCCCGGTTCGGCCGGGGTTTTACGGTATAAAAGCCAGTCAGGCTGTTGAAGGATATTTTCTGTTAATGGGGAATAATATTAATATAAACTAAACGGAAGGGGTTGAGGCTTGTGAAAATTACTGTCAGCGGGAAAAATATGGATGTAACAGATGCGCTGAAAGATTATGCAGTTAAACGAATCAGTAAAATTGACAAGTACTTTGATAACGATATTGAAGCCCAGGTTACCATGAATGTAGAAAAAGACAGGCATATTGTGGAAGTTACAATCCCTATCAATGGAATTATTTTGAGAGGGGAAGAGGAAACAGCAGACATGTATTCGTCTATTGACTTGGTTGTGGAAAAACTGGAGCGTCAGATACATAAATATAAAACAAAAATAAACCGTAAACTTCGTAAAACCGCTTTCAAGTTTAATAATAAAAATATGATTGAAGATGTAAAAAATGAAGAACCAAAGGTCGTCAAAACTAAAAGATTCGCCATAAAGCCGATGACGATAGAAGAAGCGATACTTCAGATGAACCTGCTTGACCATGATTTTTTCGTTTTCTTCAATGCAGAGACAGAGGAGGCAAACGTGCTTTACAAAAGAAAAGACGGCAATTATGGTTTGATTGAGCCTGAATTTTAAATTAGACCCCATCAATCATGATGGGGTCTAATTTTTTTGGGAAAAAGGAGGAATATGCCAACAAAAATAGAAATATTAGAAAAGCAAGCTCTGTAACAAAAGAGGTGAAACATTTTGGCTGACCAAATTGAACAATATGAAAACACGATAAATAAAATAAGCGATATATTATCATCAAAAATAATTGCAGATGAACACGGAGAAATTAAAGAAATTCACGTTTTAGCGAGCAATAAGCGCAGCCCGAAACAGATCGTTCGAGATATTGAATCTGCATTGATGGCAAAGTTCGGGTCGGAAATCGACCATAAAAAAGTCAGTGTTGCACAGCTTCATGATGAAAACGAGATCAACAGCAGCAACCGTTTAAAACTATTAAGTGTAAACATGAAACTGGAAGGGGCCCGGGCTGGAGCAAAAGTTGAACTTGTTGACGGAGATAACAACATTTTTGAAGGATTTGATGAAGGGGCAGGGTCTCTTATTAACAAACTAAGATTGGTAGTTTCTGCAACCCTTAAGGCGATTGAGCGGTATTTAAATGGAAGCTGCAGTTTTGCGGTTGAGGATGTTTCACTGATTGAAATTGCCAAAAAAGAAACTGTCGTAGTAGCCGTAAGTATCGTTACCGGCTCTGAAGAAGAGACGGTAGTAGGCAGTGCTTTTATAAAAAAAGATGTATCTGAAGCGGCTGTTAAAGCAACATTGAGTGCCATAAACAGGCGTTTATCCAAGATGTAGCATTGGGCCGACTTGAAAAATTCAATCTCCCAGCGGAGCGGTGATCCTGTTGTGTTAGCGGCCTCAACAGAGAAACCAAAAGGGAGGAAAAGGATAATGGCTAATGTTATGAGAGTTGCTATGGCTCTTTTGGCTCTGCTTTTAGCTGGCGGAGCAGGGTTTAAATGGGGATAAAGGCTGATTTGTTACCATAACTGTTTAAAGTCGGCCCATTTTATATTGATGAGGTGATATTTTGAAGTGAAACGGCATATTTTGCTTGATATATATATATTGTCCCTCACTTGTGCCTCTCTCTTTTTATTGTTTTTATTTTTATATCATATTGTTTTTAGCCTTGATAACATACCGTTAACAGGAATCATGTCTTTTATTATATTGACTGTTTTGGCTGAGCTGCTGCCTGTAAGAGTATCAGCGGAGAGCTTGATTACCGTAAGCCCTTCAATTATATTTGCTTCGATTCTTATTTTTGGGTATAGAATAGCTACAGTAATAGCTGCGTTTGGTGTTCTAATTAATATGTTAATAGAGTATAAAAGATACTCAATAAAGAAAATTTTTTTTAATACAAGTATGTATGCATTAATGACTGCAGCTTCAGGATATGTTTTATGGTTGATGGGTTTCAGGTCAGGTAATATAGACTTAACAGCAGATTTTTTGCCCATGTCCTTGAGTGTTTTAATATACCTTTTGTCGAATATACTGCTTTTTTCAGTCGTTTTGACCTTATCCCAGCAGATTACTGTTAAACAAATATGGATTCACAGTATAAGGTCTCTTATTCCAAATTACCTTGCTTTAGCGCCTCTGGGAATATTACTTGCATTTACATATATAAACATGGGAATTCCCGGGCTTTTACTGTTGTTTATTCCTTTAATGGTTGCCAGGCACACTTTTAAACTCTATATGGAAATGAGGAGTATTTACCTTGAAGCAGTTCAAGCCTTGGCGGCAGCCATTGAAGTGAAAGACCCTTATACAAAAGGCCATTCGGAAAGGGTTGCGAAATATGCTGTGGCTATTGCCCGGGAAATGAAATATCCCGAGGATAAAATTGAAACCCTTCAATATGCCGCACTCCTCCACGATATAGGCAAAATTGGGATTGACAAAAATATTTTAAACAAGCCTGATAAACTTTCTAAAGAGGAATTTAATAAAATAAAAGACCACGCAGTTTTAGGGGCGAACATAGTTCAAAGGGTGAATTTCCTTTCACCGGCATCAAAATTTATACTTCACCATCACGAAAGGGCAGATGGCTCAGGTTACCCTCTGGGCTTTAGAGGAAATGAGATACCCAAAGAAGCTGCCATTTTAGCGGTAGCTGATGTTTTTGACGCTCTTACCTCAGACAGGCCGTATCGAAGAGCAATGTCAAGAGATGAAGCGTTAAAACTGATTAAAGAAAAATCAGGAGTGGAATTTGATCCTGAAGTTGTTGAAGCGCTTCTTCGTGTAATAAAAAAAGGGGAGATATTTGAAAAATGTTAGTTGATGGATTTATTCTGTCTGTAATAATAGGTGTTTTAAGAAGAGGAAGGATTAAAGAACTTGCAAAAATACCTTTGAGGCATGCATATTTGTTTGTATTGGCTTTTATGCTGAAATTCATTATTGTTTTTTGGGGAGGTCATGGAACTTTTGTAGGCAGATACTCTTATTATTTTCATCTTCTTTCATATCTGGCGCTTTTCGGCGGATTTTTTTTAAACCTTCATATACCAGAAATACCAATAATATCTGCAGGGAGCCTTGCTAATTTTCTGGTAATTTTTACAAATGGAGGAAAGATGCCTGTGCTTATGTCAGCAGCGCAGAGGGCAGGCCTGTCACCTTATTTAGAGATTCTTAAAAACGGTACAGCATATGCGACTCATACGATTTTATCTGAAACCACTCGTTTGAAGTTTCTGGCGGATATATTTTTTATCCCGCCTCCGTATCCGAAACCCAGGGTTTTCAGCATAGGAGATGTTGTGATGGTTTTTGGAGTGTTTTTACTGGTTCAGCGCTACATGGTTGCTAAAGATACCAAACAGTGATAAAATATAATGTCAAGGTGTATGTAAGAAGGGAACCTTCACGGTTCCTTTTAGGGTGTACGCTCTCTCAAGGGTGAGCAGAGAAGAGAGGAGTGGAAACTCGTGTTTAAAGTGTTTCAAAAGATTTTTGGGAATTTTAATGATAGAGAGATAAAAAGGCTAAGCAAAACTGTGGATATTGTGAATTCACTAGAACCTGAAATTTCTTCATTAAGCGATACTGAATTAAAAGCTAAAACTGCAGAATTTAAAAACCGCATTGAAAACGGTGAAACCCTTGATGAGCTTCTTCCCGAGGCCTTTGCTGTGGTAAGGGAAGCTGCAAAACGAACTGTTGGCATGAGGCCTTTCGATGTGCAGGTTTTAGGTGGTATAGTTCTTCACCAGGGGCGTATAGCAGAAATGAAAACAGGAGAAGGCAAAACACTTGTGGCCACTATGCCTGCGTATCTTAATGCACTGACAGGCAAGGGTGTCCATGTTGTGACAGTAAATGACTATCTTGCCAAAAGGGACAGTGAATGGATGGGTGAGATATACAGGTTTTTAGGCCTTGAAGTAGGCTTGATTGTTCACGGGCTGGATTATAATGAAAGAAAAAAAGCTTATAATGCTGATATAACTTATGGTACTAATAATGAATTTGGTTTTGATTATTTGAGAGATAATATGGTGATTTACAAAGAAGATATAGTGCAAAGGGAACTGAATTATGCAATAATTGACGAGGTGGACAGCATTCTTATAGATGAAGCAAGGACTCCGCTTATAATCTCAGGCCAGGCGGATAAATCTACAGACCAGTATTACAAGTTTGCGAGGTTTGTTCCTGGCCTTAAAAAAGGTGTAGACTATACCGTGGATGAAAAAGCCCATACCGTGGCTTTAACAGAAGAAGGGGTTGCAAAAGCCGAAAAGTTTTTAAACATAGATAACCTTTATGACCAGAAATATATGGAAACATTACACCACCTTAATCAAGCACTAAAAGCTCATGTACTAATGAAAAGAGATAGGGACTATGTAGTAAAAGACGGTAATGTTATAATCGTTGATGAATTTACCGGCCGGCTTATGTTTGGCCGGCGTTACAGCGACGGGCTGCATCAGGCCATTGAAGCCAAAGAAGGGGTTAAGGTGGAACGGGAAAGCCAAACCCTTGCAACAATAACTTTTCAGAACTATTTTAGAATGTATAAAAAACTTGCCGGCATGACGGGAACTGCCGCTACGGAAGAAGAGGAATTTCAGAAGATATACGGCATGGATGTAGTGGTTATCCCGACTAATAAGCCCATGATCCGGGTAGACTATCCTGATGTGGTTTATAAGACCGAACGGGGTAAATTTAAAGCCATAATAAACGAGATAGTAGAATGTCATAAAAGGGGTCAGCCTGTATTAGTTGGTACAGTTTCGATTGAAAAGTCTGAGATTTTAAGTGATATGTTAAGAAAAAAGGGTATTCCCCACCAAGTTTTAAATGCCAAGCACCATGAAAAAGAAGCCGAAATAGTGGCCCAGGCAGGTCAAAAGGGAATGGTTACAATCGCCACGAATATGGCAGGCCGGGGTACGGATATCGTGCTTGGAGAAGGGGTCGTAGAATTGGGAGGCCTTCACATTATTGGGACCGAGCGCCATGAAAGCCGCCGAATAGATAATCAGCTGAGGGGACGTTCAGGCCGACAGGGCGACCCGGGTTCATCCCGTTTTTACGTATCCCTTGAAGATGACTTGATGAGGCTTTTTGGAGGAGATAATATAAAAGGAATAATGGACAGGTTGGGTCTTGATGAAGATCAGCCCATTGAGCATCCATTAATTACCCGTTCTATAGAAAACGCCCAGAAAAAAGTAGAGGCTCATAATTTTAATATCAGGAAACATGTTCTTGAATATGATGATGTGATGAACAAACAGCGTGAAGTAATTTATGCTCAACGCAGAAAGGTGCTTGAAAATGAAAACCTAAAAGAAAGCATAATAGGTATGATAGAAGAAGTCATAGACAGAATACTGGATATATATACAGGTAATGCAGTACATCCTGAAGAATGGGATTTGAAAGGGCTTATAGATTATTGTGAAGATATATTTCTGCCACGTGGGATGCTGAAAATCGATAATGTTGAAGACCTTACCAAGGATGAGCTTAAAAAACAGCTTTTAGATACAGCCCTAAAGATATATGACTCCAGGGAAAAAGAAATGGGCAGTGAAACCATGAGGGAGTTTGAACGTGTAGTGTTGTTGAAAGTTGTTGACAGCAAGTGGATGGATCACATTGATGCTATGGATCAGCTGCGACAGGGAATTGGCCTGAGGGCTTATGGGCAGAGAGATCCCGTTATGGAATATAAGTTTGAAGGATATGAGATGTTCCAGTCAATGATTCGGAGCATACAAGAAGATGTGGTAAAATACATTTTCCGGGCGCAGGTTGTTCAAAAGCCTCAGAGACAAAGAGCGGCACAGCCTGTTGAATCTCACCAGGGGAATGCGAAACATCAACCTGTCAGGAAAAAGAAAGTAGGCCGCAATGACCCATGTCCTTGTGGAAGCGGTAAGAAATATAAAAAATGCTGTGGAAGGTAGGAGAGGTGATGAAATGTTACAGGATTACAAACTGCAACTTGAAAAGCTAGAAGAACAAATCAAAGAAATCGGTGATTCACTTTGACCTGGAGGGTAAAAAAAAGAAAATTAACGAGCTGGAACAAAAGACCGCAGGAGCTGATTTCTGGGATGACCCTGAAGAAGCTCAAAAAACAATTCAGGAGCTTAACTCATTAAAAGAAAAAGTTGAAAGATTTAACGAAATAAGGAACAGACGGGAAGACCTCTTGGTTTTGGTGGATTTAGGGCTTGAGGCAGGGGAAGGCTCTGCTGAATATGAACAGGTTTATGAAGAAGTAAGCCAGGGGGTTAAAAATCTTGTCCGTGATATTGAAATAATGAAGATATCTACTCTACTTGACGGTAAATATGACAAAAACAACTGTATCATGTCACTGCATGCAGGGGCAGGTGGAACGGAAGCACAGGACTGGGTTCAGATGCTGCTCCGTATGTATACACGCTGGGCGGAAGACAAAGGATATAAAGTAGAAACCCTTGATCTGCTTCCAGGTGATGAAGCAGGCATTAAAAGTGTTACACTGATGATTAAAGGTGAAAACGCATACGGCTATCTTAAAGCCGAAAAAGGCGTTCACCGGCTGGTTAGAATTTCGCCATTTGATGCGTCAGGTCGCAGGCATACGTCCTTTGCTTCTGTGGATGTTATGCCCGAAATAGATGATGATATAGAAATAGAAATACGGCCTGAAGATATAAAAGTTGATACTTACCGGTCGGGCGGCGCAGGTGGACAACATGTTAATAAAACCGATTCAGCGGTACGAATAACACACATTCCTACAGGTATAGTAGTCCAGTGTCAAAACGAACGTTCCCAGCACAGCAACAGGATAACAGCAATGAAGATTCTTAAAGCCCGCCTATATGAACTTTATCAGGAACAGCAGAAAGAAAAAATAGAAGAACTGAGAGGGGAACAGAGGGAAATTGCCTGGGGCAGCCAAATCAGGTCTTATGTGTTCCATCCATACAACATGGTAAAAGACCACCGCACAAATGTGGAAGTGGGAAACGTAAATGCTGTGATGGATGGCGACATTGACTTGTTTATAAATGAATACCTTAAATTTTCTAAACAGCCTCGTTAGGCTGTTTTTTTTTTACATAAAAAAAAACTATAATGGTTAGAATATACAAATAATGAAAACATAATAGGAGGGTTTGTTTATGTCTGTATCACACTGGTTGTATGTGATAGGTGTTTTAGTCGTTGTATTGACAATGATTATTCGAAGAAATGTAATAATTCCGTGTCTTGTTTTTACGTTTTTGATTGGTTGGGTATTTAAAGGGAGCTTTATTGATGGAATAATGGTGATGTTCAATGCCAGTATAGTAGCTGCAAAAGATCTGTTCAGCATCTTTTTGATTATCGGCCTGATGGTAGCAATGTTAAAATCCCTGAGCGTTACAGGGGCTGACCGCTTGCTTGTACTGCCCCTGCAGAAAATGATGAAGTCTCCGCTGATCAGTTATATAGTAATAATTGTTTCAACACTTGTGATTTCATTGTTTTTCTGGCCGACACCGGCAGTTCCGCTTATCGGCGCCCTTTTGGTGCCAGCAGCCATTAAAAGTGGGCTGCCTCCAATGATGGCTGCTATGGCAATGGCTTTAGCAGGCCAGGGTATGGCTCTAAGCGGTGACGTTATCATACAAGGCGCTCCGGGCCTGACCGCAAGCGCTGCAGGGGTTCCCGTCCAAATGTTGACTGCTCGAGGTGGTATGTTAAGTTTCATAGCAGGCACAATTGCAATAATATTGGGTTGGTGGTTGAATCAGGGAGAAATCAAGGCTTTTCAAACAAAGCAGGAAACAGCGGCTTCTGACCCTGATGAAACTGGAGCCGCCGAAAAATTAAAGGGTTCTGAAGAACAAATCAAATTTGAAAAAAAACAGTATGCACCATTATTGAAAAACTTATTAATTGTTGCTATGCTGGGCGTTATTGTAGCATTGTTTGCCTTTGATATAAAGGGAGGAGATGCATCTGCCTTACTTGGAGGAGTAGCTTTTTTGATAATGATCGTAGCATCACTTTTGGTAAAAGGCGCAGAAGGTTTGGATACCATTGGAGATTATATAGCTGACGGCCTCGTGTTTGCGTTCAGGGTTATGGGGCCAATTATTCCTATAGCCGGATTTTTCTTTTTGGGCAGTCCGGAAGCGGTGGCAGGAATCCTGGGAGAAGGTGCGCCGGGTTTTCTTTTTGACGTTGGAAAGATGATATCTGAGGTTATTCCACCAACCGGCTTTCTGGCAGGATTCGGCATGTTGATTCTTGGAGCGATTACAGGGCTTGACGGTTCCGGTTTTTCAGGGCTGCCTCTTGTAGGAACACTAGCTGGTGCAATGGCTGCAGGTTCTGAAAATGTAGCTGCAACTCTTGGAGCTATAGGCCAACTTGGCGCCATATGGGCAGGCGGCGGAACCCTTGTAGCATGGTGTTCCCTGGTTGCTGTTGCTGGAATTGTTAACGTGTCGGTTCTCGAACTTGTCAGAAAAAATTTTATACCTGTGGTTACAGGTCTTGTGATTGCTACTATAGTGGGTGTTTTGATGATGTAAGTCAAAAAAGCGGCTCACCCTTCAGGGTGAGCCGCTATCTTTTCAACGGTTCAATATGAACGATAGTCCTGGCATTAAATTTTTCATTAAGGGTTTTCTCCACTTCATGAGAAATTTCATGAGCTTTTTCAAGCCCAATATCTTTTTCAACCTGAATGTGGAGGTCGATTACTTTGGATGTTCCGTAATTGTGGACATTTATTTTATGATAATCTTCTATTCCCTCAACACCTGCAACTGTGTTGCCTATTTCTGATAAAAGTTGAGGGTCAGGCTTTTTACCAATCAGTTCATTTGCAGATTCTTTGCCAAGCTCAAATCCGGTATAAATGATAAGAATTGAAACGAAAATTCCCATTACAGCATCTACTCTGTTGTATCCAAACATAGTGAGAACCATCCCCAAAGCCACAAGTAAAGTTGCTAATGCATCAGTCCTGTGGTGCCATGCATCGGCAATCAGTGTTGAAGAATCAATGGTTTTTCCCAGATAAACGGAAAACCTGGCAAGCCATTCTTTTATGAGAGCAGTTATACAAAGAATAACAACGATATAATAATTTCCGTTTACAACTTCGTTGGAATAAATTCGAACAACAGACTTTTCAGCAAATTGAAGGCCTGTAATTATTAAAAGAACGGCTATTATTAACGCAGCGATATTTTCAACTCTACCATGTCCGTGTGGATGTTCTTCATCAGGAGGGAGTGCAGATATTTTGAAACCGATAAGCACGATTATTGAAGTGGTTACATCAGACGCTGTATGGACTCCATCTGCAATTAAGGCAATGCTGTTAAGTATAAAACCAAAAAGAAGTTTTAAAGAAGCTATTATAAGGTTTAATATAATGCTTATCCATGCTTCCAAACAACCAACATTTTTTCTGGACTCACATAGATTTTCTGATTTTATAAACTTTTTAACAAGGAAATCCGATAAATTCATTAGTCTATATTCCCCTTTCTAAAATCCGCAAACATAAACTGCTTTTCAGCTGAATATAAACAAAAAAGCCTGCAGGTAGATCCCGCAGAACTTGCTGCACGCGAAGTGCCTGTTTCAAATCTATTAAAATAGATTGAAACTGATCTTTAATTTAATTATATGCGTTTTGTTTTAAAAATGTCAAACAAAAATTTATATTTATTAACTATCACAAATAATTACAGATGAACATAACATAAAGGAAAAGTATAATATTTTAAAATATAAATAATACATAAAAAATATTATATTCAAAAAGGGTTTAGCAAATAAATGTCGAACTTAAAATAAACATATACGAAACATGATCATCAATGATGAGCCGCAATCTTAAAGTTTTATGCTGTTGAATAATAAAGAGGAGGTGAATAGAAAAAGCCGCGGGTACAACAGCATAAAAGACAAGCATATAACAGCAGACAGAAAAAAATCGATAAATAAGGGGGATTAATTTAATGACAACTGCTCACTGGCTTTATGTAATTGGTGTCCTGGTCGTGGTTTTAACCATGATCATTCGGAGAAATGTTATTATTCCGTGTATAGTTTTTACGTTTTTAATCGGATGGGTTTATTTAGGCAGTTTTGTAGGTGGGATACAGGCATTGTTTAATGCCAGCATAGTTGCAGGAAAGGACTTATTCAGCATCTTTATGATTATCGGATTAATGGTTGCCATGTTAAAATCCCTCAGTGTTACAGGGGCTGACCGTTTACTTGTTAAACCTTTGCAAAACTCCATGAAAACGCCGTTAGTAAGTTATTTGGTAATAATAGTTTCAACTCTTTTCATTTCACTGTTTTTCTGGCCCACGCCTGCAGTTCCGTTGATTGGTGCTTTACTGGCGCCTGCAACGATTAATGCAGGGCTGCCGCCGATGATGGCAGCTGTGGCGATTGCTCTGGCAGGTCAGGGTATGGCGCTGGGAGGCGACATCATAATTCAAGGAGCTCCGGGATTGACGGCAAAAGCTGCCGGGATTCCTGTTGAAATGCTCACAGCCCGCGGCGGCCTTCTGACTTTTATTACAGGCATAATTGCCATATCACTTGCATGGTGGATGAACAGAAACGAAATCAAAAATTTCCAGGCTCAAAAAGAAGAGGCAGCTTCAATTGCTCCTGAAGTAAAAGCTGTCCAGGAAGAAACGGTTGTGCTTGAAAAGGAACAATACGCTCCTTTCTTAAAAAACTTGCTTATTGTAGCCATGATTGGCGTTGTAGTTGCTATGTTTGTGTTTGATATTAAAGGCGGCGATGCTTCCGCTCTGCTGGGTGGTGTAGCCTTCCTGATAATGGTTGTGGCGTCACTTATGGTAAAAGGCATGGAAGGGCTTGATGCAATAGGCGATTATCTGGCTGATGGCTTGGTGTTTGCGTTTAAGGTAATGGGCCCGATTATTCCCATTGCAGGCTTCTTCTTCCTTGGCAACCCTGAAGCAGTTGTTGGAATTTTAGGGGAAGGCGCGCCGGGATTCCTGTTCGATGTTGGTAAGATGATTTCTCAAGTTATACCTCCAACCGGTTTCCTGGCCGGATTCGGTATGTTAATCCTCGGTGCTATAACAGGTCTTGATGGTTCCGGATTCTCAGGCCTGCCCCTTGTTGGAACTCTGGCAGGAGCCATGGCCAACGGTTCGGTGAATATAGCCACTTCCCTTGGCGCAATCGGTCAGATGGGCGCGATCTGGTGTGGTGGCGGGACACTTGTAGCATGGTGTTCCCTCGTAGCCGTTGCCGGTATTGTAGGGGTTTCTGTATTAGACCTTGTAAGAAAGAACTTTATACCGGTTGTTGTTGGCCTGGTTGTATCAACAATAGTCGGTGTAATACTTATGTAAAACCTGATGAAAGGTGTAAAAACATTAAAAAAAGATGGAGTCTCATGAGACTCCATCTTTTTTTGCTTCACTTAATTTTTTGCTTTTTTATTAAACAGGAGAAAAAAAGGATTTATGGTTTTTATAAAGAATTTATTATAGAATGACACCAGGGATTAAAATCCAAAAGATGGAAATAATAATTGGTGAAAGTTTTATTATAAGGAGAGCTCTACCGATGAATAAAAATATATTATTGACCCTTATGTCATTAAATACGGGAGGGGCGGAAACCCATGCAATTTCACTGGCCAGGGAATTGTCAAATAGAGGCTATAATGTTGTAGTGGCTTCTGCGGGGGGGTGTTTGGTTAAAAGATTAGAGGAAAACAATATTAAACATTACTCAGTGCCTCTTAACACTAAAAATCCCTGGGCTATATTCCAGGCTTTAACCAGATTAAACAGTGTTATTCAAGAAAACCATATTGACTTAATCCACGCCCATGCCAGAATACCGGCATGGATTTCAGTGAAATTAGGGAAAAAATACAATAAGCCGGTAGTAACTACAAGCCACGGAATATACAGTGCGGGTTATATCCTCAAAACCCTGACAAAATGGGGAGATTGGGTAATTGCGGTAAGTGAAGATGTCAAAGAACATCTTATTAAAAACTTTGGTTATCCTCCAGAAAGAATCACTGTGATATCTAATGGAATAGACTTAACAGAGTTTAACTCTGTTCAAAAACCGCGGATAAAGCGAGAAGAGAAAT
This sequence comes from Thermosediminibacterales bacterium, assembly GCA_029982205.1. Classification (GTDB taxonomy): domain Bacteria; phylum Bacillota; class Thermosediminibacteria; order Koleobacterales; family JARRCM01; genus JARRCM01. The sequence goes on along the minus strand of JARRCM010000014.1, from coordinate 5,213 downwards.
CGATTATTTATATCAGCAGGCTTGAAGATGCAAGGGGAGAAATAGCGGTAAAACTCATAAATTGTGCTCCGAAAATCAAAAGGGAATTTAACAATGTCTCATTTACAATTGTTGGAGAAGGAAACAAGCTTAATAAAATAAAAAAAAGAGCAGCGGCTGAAAATTCAAAGGCAGTTAAACCGTATATAAATGTACTTGGAGCAAGGACCGATATTCCTGACCTGCTCAATTTGTCTGATATTGCTGTAGGTGTGGGAAGGGTAGCATTAGAAGCCATGGCCATGGGAAAACCTGTTGTTGCTGCAGGAGAAGCCGGATTTATGGGAATAATAGATGAGCATAACTTTGAAAAAGGGAAGAAACATAATTTCAGCGGCAGGGGGTTTGCCCGGGAAACAACCGAAAATCTGCTTGCAGAAAACATAAAAACATTACTTCAAAATGAAAAGCTTTGTGAAAAGCTGGGTGAATTTGGCAGAAATATGGTTAAAGAAAACTTTTCTATAGAAACTATGACAGATAAAATTATTCAAGTTTATCGGAAGGCAGGTCTGTAAAAATGAAAATAATTGATGAAAAAGGTCGACTCTTTGGTAAAATCAACCTGATTGATTTGCTGGTTATAGTTTTTATAATCTTACTCATTGGAAGGTTTGCAGTCAAGCTGGACTTTAATAAGATTAATGAAGGCCAGGGAGTAGAAACAAACGAAAAGGAATTTAAATATACTGTGTTTGTTGAAAAAGTAAGGCCTGTTACGGTAAATGCCGTAAAGCCGGGGGATATTGTTAGAGACGGAAAAACGAATGTGGTAATTGGTGAAGTTGTAGAGGTAAAAAGCAAACCTCATGTGGCAGAGCTTCCAACATCAGATGGGGAATTAGTCCTGGCAGAATCAAAAATCTATAAAGACATGTATATAAAATTGAAAACCAGAGGGATTGTTACCCCGAACGTGATTCTGGTGGGAAAAAAGGAAATCAGAATCGGTACAACCTTTTTAATGAGTTCAACATATTATTCTGTAATATCTACCGTTTGGGATATAGAGGTTGATTGATATGACTGTTAAACTGCTGAAGATTTTATACAAGTTTTTTTTGGAAAGTATGACTTATAAACTCATATTGAAAACTGTTCATGTTTTTAAAGAAAGCATCCTGTTTGACTATTTAATTAAGACACTTGACGAGAAATATGTTTATAACAGTGTGTCCTATAAATTTATTAAGAAAATCGCATCAAAACCGGGCAAATTTTTTCAAGAGCCTTTGAGAAGCTGTGCCGTTTCCATTAACAACAGTAGGGCTGTAAATCTCATTAATTCTGTTCTGTTTATTGTCTATACAATGTTAAGCATGTTTGTGATTGTTAAGATTATTGAAGCAATAAAAGGCGGAGCAGGTTTGAATGATGTTATTGTAATTGTTTTATTGGTTTTGGCCATGGTGCTGATTCTTTTTATCAATAGGTTCAGATGGATAGTTAAAAACAGCAAATTTGTGAATTTGGCAGTGTATTTATTTAACAAATTTATGAATGAGATTTAAGATTGTAGGTGATTTAATGCTTGCAGCTTTAACAACAAGAAAAACGGTTATAGCAGCTGTAATATTTGGTGCTTTTTTAGGATTATTGACAATATATATACCGTTTTCAAGCAGTTTTAAGGTGTTTTTGGCCGTATTGGTTTTTGCTGCGATATTATATAATCCTTTATACGGCATTGTCTTTACGGTTGTATCAATACCTTTACTTCCAACAACCACTACTTTATTGATAATTTTATTGACTGCAGGTATAACCTTTTTAAAAGCCTTTAATGATAAAAAAGAATATAACTATACAGGTGTTGAAATACCTTTGACAGGTTTTATGATAAGTGTTTTTGCTGCGGTGTTTTTTGGACAGGATTTATTGGTTTCTTTTAAAACTTTTATAATATACCTCGGGTACTTCCTTCTTTTACCTGTAACATATCTCAACATCAAAAACAAAAAAGAGCTTCACTTTATAATACTATTGATCATTTTAACTGCTTCAGTTATCGGATTGTACGCGATATATCAATACTCTACGGGTGTTGAAACCGCAAGGTCCTGGATAGACCCTTCGAGGTTTAAATCCATTTCAACAAGGGTATATGCAACATTTGACAATCCTAACGTTTTGGCAGAGTTTTTGGTTTTAATTATACCTTTGCCGTTTGCCTTGTTTATGTATAGTTCATCAACGCTTTTAAAAACTTTTTACATCCTGTTTACAATTATAATGGGATTGGGTTTGCTGTTTACTTATTCCCGGGGCGGCTGGCTTGGCCTGCTTTTTGCTGCAGTGATTTTGATTTTATTAAAGGAAAGAAAGTTGTTAATTGTTTTTTTGATGCTTTTATTGTTAGCTCCTTTGCTGCTGCCCTCAGGAGTTATGGAGAGGGCTGCGACAATTACGGACTTGAGTGAAAGTTCAAATGCTTATAGAATAACAATTTGGCTGTCATCTATTAGAATGCTTAAGGATTTTTGGTGGAGGGGCATAGGTTTAGGCCTTTCATCATTTCAAAAAATATATCCTAATTACATGATACAGGGGACACCTGCCGTACATTCCCATAATCTGTTTTTACAGATTGCATTGGAATTAGGAATGATGGGTCTGATATTTTTTGCATGGTTTATTAGAAATTATTATATTTTTGCGCTTAAAAACTGTTTTTGCAAAATCAAAGAGGATTATGCCAAGTTTGTTATTCCTGCAGTGCTGGCAGGGATAGGGGGACACCTTCTGCATGGCATGGTGGATTTAGTGTGGTATAATCCCAAAATAACATTCCTGTTTTGGCTGCTTGTGGGACTGACAATAACAACAGTGAAAATTTTTGGCGGTGAAAAGAGTGTACAGACTGGCACATGTAATAAGTGATGTAAATGTGGGCGGAGCAGGAAGGTACCTGTGGAACTTACTGAAATACAGCAATACCGAATTGTTTAATATAGATATCATTTGCCCTCATAATGGCGAGTTGTTTAAGCTGTTTTCAAATCTCGATTTTAATTTGCTTGAACTCCCGGATGGTGACAACACCCTCAGTTTAAAACAATTTAGAGTATTAAACTGCTACTTTTCTAAAAACAAATATCATATAGTTCATACACACGCAAACCTTTCAGGGAGGCTGGCGGCAGTTCTCAACAAGGTTCCCGTTAAAGTTTATACACGTCATGGAATAGGTAAGAACAGAACGAAGATGGGAAAACTTCAGAACAGATTAATCTCCTTATTTACGGACAGAGCTGTTGCTGTCTCGAACGCAGTTAAAGACTCATTGGTGAGAGATGGATTTCCTTCAAACAAAATAACTGTGATATATAACGGCATTGATTTTGAAGAAATACATAATGCCGGATTTAAAAACATTAAGAAGGAATTGGGGTTTGATGAAAACATTTTTGTTATTGGTGTTGTTGCAAGGCTGACTCCGGAAAAAGGGCATGAAATACTTTTAAAAGCACTGCAGAAGCTAAAACAGAGAGATAAACAATTTAAAGTTTTGTTTATAGGAGACGGTGTTTACAAAAACAACCTGGAAAATCAAATCAAAAATTTAGGCATGGAAAACGATGTATATATTTTAGGATACAGAAAAGATGTCATTTCGATAATAAAGAATTTAGACATATCTGTTTTGCCTTCCCTTTCAGAAGGTTTAGGATTGGCTCTGCTTGAGTCTATGGCGTGCGGCGTTCCCGTAATCGGCACAAAAACAGGAGGCATTCCTGAGATTATAAAACACATGCATAACGGCCTTTTGGTGAAATCCGGAGATGAACATGGGTTAGCCGATGCAATTGAGATGTTGATGATTGACAGGAATTTAAGGCTAAAATTAGCTGAAAAAGGAAGAGAGACTGTGGAAAAAAGTTTTAATGCGTTGAAAATGGCTGAAGAGACTGAAAAAATGTATTTGCAGCTTTTAAATGATAAAAAGGTATCTCTTGGTAGCGTCAGATAAGACATGAGGATTCCCCAAAAATTGGAATCAGAAGGCAGTAGATAACAAACAGACTTGATATTATTAGGAGTAAAGCTGTGTCAATGAGCAGATAGTAATTCCAGGAAACTACAAAAAAGGCATACTGACCCTTTAGACAATGGATTGGTTTTTATTTTAGTTTAGTTTACCTTCCGGAACCTGTCAAGGGTAAAGGCTACCGCCCCGCTTTGTGGGCCCTTGACAGAAGCCGTCAGGCAAACAAACAGAAGATAGAACCAATCCACAAGCGACAAAACCAAATAGATTCAATCGTATTAAGGTTTAGGCAACATTATCAGCGATCCACCTAATCAGTTTAGACCAATCATCAACCGGATTACCCCGGTGGTCTTTAAGAAGAACAGGTGGCCTGTTGTCGAAAGCCGCATGGGGTTTCAAATGGTTATAATGGAGCTGAAAGAGTAGAGCATGGGCCACAGCGCCTTCAAAAGAGCCAAAAGATTTATGGCGTTTATAATGAGCCTTATATGAGCCAAAAAGGCGCTCAATACGGTTTTTATAACGTCTATAAGTATGCGAATCACCTTCAGGAGGAGGGGAAATTCCCAGCACCGGTCGGTGACGGATTCTAGCATCGAAGAAAACAGAAGCAGCCTGGACGGCCACCTTATAAATAGGAGCTTTATCAGAAACAAAAACAAACTCACGTTTATTATAACGTTCAACGACATCCTTAAGAATAGCCAAAGCAGCCTTAACATCTCTGTGAGGGGAAATATGCTGAGATATAATAAACCCCCTCAAACCATCAAAGGCGGTAAAAAGATAATGCCATTTGCCTTTAACCTTAATGTAAGTTTCATCAATAACAACAATACCTGATAAAGGAAGATGAATTAACTTAACCAAAGGAGCAAGCTTTGAAGCCAAAGAAACCACCCAAGTTTGAATAGTTTCATAAGAAACCTGGACCTGCCAGAACTGATTTATAGCAGAAGCAGCTTGTCTTAAAGACAGACCGAGACTTATATACAAATTAACAGCCTGAGCAATCAAAAACGGGCCAAACCGGCTTTTAGCAAGGTTAACCGGTGCATTAATTGGTGAAGCGCATTCAAGTTCTTTAGGATCAAAATCATAAGCCCTAAAGCGGTATCTACGATGTTGTCTAACCCATTTAGGACAGTTATCATTACGGCATTTGAAGATGGTAAAATTTTTT
>JARRCM010000013.1 GCA_029982205.1 Thermosediminibacterales bacterium | reverse complement strand
GACATAGCAAAAGTTGTAGATGCAAAAGCTAAGATAGCTTTAGTTGACACCATTGTTCGCCGGGATAAGGTTATCGTTGAGGGTGAAGTTACTGTCCAAGTTCTTTACGTAGCAGACCTTCCAGGTCGGCCGGTTCATTTCTTCCATACAACATTTTCGTTCCTTCAAATAGTTAATCTTTTTGGAGCAGAACCCGGCATGGAAGCCTTTGTATCATTTGATGTTGAACATTTAGATGTAGAACAAACAGGCCCTCGAAGTGTAGATATAACATTGATTGTTGAAACAAGAGCTGCTTTGGCAACTCCCTGGTGTTTATGAATATTATAATGCCTTTAAGTTAAAACTAATGATTGAATAAAAACAAAACAAAAAACGGGAGGTTATAAAATGGATAAAACGGTTATAGGAGTGTTTGATTCTCGTGACAAAGCTGAAAATGCCGTAAATGAGATGAGAAACAGTGGATTTACTGAAAATGAAATTTCAATAGTTGCTAAAAACCAGGAAGGGCAAAACCGCCAAGAAAATGATGATATTGATATGGAAACAGGTTCCGTTGCCGACGGAACCACAACAGGGAGTGTCCTTGGTGGATTGGCGGGTCTTGCTGTAGGCGCGGGTGCTTTAGCTATCCCGGGATTAGGTCCGATAATTGCTGCAGGTCCTATAGCAGGACTATTATCAGGGGCGGCTTCAGGCGGAATAGCAGGAGCTCTTATTGATTGGGGCATTCCTGAAGAACGAGGCCGAGAATATGAAGAGGAACTGCGTCAGGGTAAAATTCTTGCGACAGTACGTGCTGATGAAAGCAAGATACAGGATGCGGCAAATATTTTTAGAAAAAACGGCGCCAAGGATGTGGAAACTCATAGTTAATGAAGAAGAGGGTGTTTTTAAAGCCCTCTTTTATATTTTTTGCGTTGTCTGTGAAGCTTTATTACTACTCATGGATCTGTTATAATATAGTTGGAAATCACTTATATAATAATAATATTGTATACAAAAGAAAAAAGAAGGAAATAACTCATGCCATCTCGAATATATTATATATACACAGAAAGGATTTGGGGGGCTGAATTATATGAGAATGACATATGGTCTTTCTTTAGAACAAACACAGAAGTTAATAATGACTCCCGAACTCCGACAGGCAATTACTATCTTGCAGTTGTCATCACTTGAATTATCAGAATATATCGAACGAGAATTGCTTAACAATCCTATTCTTGAACTAAAAGAAACCGATGAAGAATTTGAAAGCCTAAATAAAACTCAAGAAAACAATGAAATTGATTGGGAAGACTATTTTCAGGAACACTATGACCCTGGTTTTGCAAAGAGCTTTAGAGAAATTAAAGAAGATTATTCATATGAAAATTTTGTTACTAAAGGGCCAACTCTTCAAGAACATCTTTTGTTTCAGCTTCATCTTACAAATATATCAGAGAAATACAGAGAGATTGGTGAATTTATAATCGGATGTTTAGACCGAAACGGCTATCTCAAATATTCAACTGAAGATATTGTAAAACATTTAAATGTTAAGCCTACAGAAGTAGAAGAAGTAATTGGCCTGATCCAGACATTTGACCCTGCTGGTGTTGGAGCCAGAAATCTCCAGGAATGTCTGCTTATTCAAATTAACCAGAGGGGTATAAAAAACCATAATCTTGAATTATTAGTAAAACATTACCTTAACGAATTGGCCCAAGCCAGGTACACTAAAATAGCAGAAGCCTTAAATATCAGTTTAAAAGAAGTACAGGAACTAAGGGATATCCTCCATACTTTAGAACCCAAACCGGGAAGAAACTTTCATGATATAAATGAGACTCAATATATTACACCTGACGCAATTGTTGAAAAGGTTGGGGATGAATATATTGTTGTAATAAACGATGCTACAGCTCCACGTCTTTGTATAAACAATTTTTATAAAAGTTTACTTTCAACGGAGTCTAAAGAATCATCAACTTCAAAATTCCTTGCAAATAGGTTTGAATCCGCATTATGGTTAATTAAAAGTATTGAACAACGCAGAATGACCTTATATAAAGTAGTTAAATCTATTGTTGATATCCAGAGAGATTTTTTGGATTACGGAGTTCGATATCTTAAGCCCCTCACTTTAAAGGATATAGCTGATTTGATAGGGGTTCACGAGTCCACTGTCAGTCGTGCAACGAACGGTAAATATGTTCAGACTCCAAGGGGCGTGTTTGAACTTAAGTACTTTTTTACAAGCGGTATAGATAGTGTTAACGGATCTGCCACTTCTTCAGAATCTATCAAAAAAATGCTGGTGGATTTCATTAAACAAGAAGATAGTCATAAACCTTACAGCGACCAAAAGCTGGCAGAAATGTTTAAAGCCCGTGGAATTATGATTTCAAGAAGAACTATTGCTAAATACCGTGATGAATTAAATATTCCACCTTCGACAAAAAGAAAAAGGTTTTAATAATCCCAAAAATGTGATATAATTTTTTTTGACAGCATAGGGACAAAAAAAATACAATATGGTCATAAAAAGTCCCGTAAAATTTTTGTTAGTTTTATTTATATTAACTTTAAAATACATAATTGTTATTTTATGCGGTAAATTAAAACTAAGGAGGATGATATTTGTGAGTGTAAAAGTTGCAATCAATGGCTTCGGAAGGATTGGAAGAAACACTTTAAAAGCTTTGATGGAACGACATCCGGATATTGAAGTGGTGGGGATAAATGACCTTTATGACACAAAAACGCTGGAACACCTTCTGAAGTATGATTCCCTTTACGGTATTTTTGACAAAGAGGTCAGGGGTGAGGATGGCAAATTAATAATTGACGGAAAGCAGATAAAAGTAACTGCCGAGAAAGATCCTGCCAAGCTTCCGTGGAAAGAATTGAATGTTGATATTGTAATAGAGTCTACAGGTGTTTTCCGGGATAGAGAATCAGCTGAAAAACATTTAGAGGCAGGGGCAAAGAAAGTAATCATCAGCGCACCTGCTAAGGGAGAAGATATTACAATTGTTATGGGGGTTAATCACGAGGCTTATAACCCTAATGAACATCATATAATTTCCAATGCGTCATGCACAACTAACAGCCTGGCCCCAGTAGCTAAGGTTCTTAACGATGAGTTTGGTATTCAAAAAGCATTAATGACAACTGTTCATTCTTATACAAATGACCAGCGTATACTGGATTTGCCACATAAGGACCTGCGCAGGGCACGAGCTGCAGCTGTTTCTATAATTCCTACTACAACAGGTGCAGCAAAAGCTGTAGCACTTGTTCTGCCTGAGTTGAAAGGCAAGATTAACGGTTTTGCTTTAAGGGTTCCAACACCAACAGTGTCTATAACTGATTTAGTAGCTCTTGTAGATAAAAAAGTTACAGTGGAAGATGTTAATAGCGCTTTAAGAAATGCTGCGAATGGAAGCCTTAAAGGGATAATGGGATTCAGTGAAGAACCCCTTGTTTCTGCTGATTATCGTCAAAATCCACTTTCCTCAATTGTAGATGGATTGTCTACTATGGTAACTGGAGATAATCTCGTAAAAGTTGTTGCATGGTATGATAATGAATGGGGTTATTCCTGCCGAGTGGCAGACCTGGCAAAATTTATTTCAGAGAAAGGAATATAAAGGATAATTGTAGAAAAAATAATAAATGAAAAACTTCAAGAACTGCTCCCACAGAGGGAGTAGTTCTTTATTGAGGAGAGTAAAGGGATGGACGAAATAGTGTTTCTGCTCAGGAAAATCACTCCTGATTTGATTCAAAAACTTGAAAACAGATACAATATATTGAGAAATATTCAATTTTTTCAACCCATCGGAAGAAGGGTTCTTTCTGCACAGATGAACTGGAGCGAGAGGCCGCTTCGAAGCGAGGTGAAGTTTCTGGAACGTCAGGGGTTGATAAATATAAAATCAGGAGGTATGGAACTTACTTCAGAAGGAGAGAAAACAATAAACAAATTACAAAATTTTATTAGCCGCCTTCGAGGTTTAAACGATATCAGCAGTTTTTTAAAAAACAGGTTTCAAATCAAAGATGTCCTTATTATACCAGGAGATTCTGATGTTGATGAGTCGATAAAAAAACAAATGGGCAGGATGACAGCTGATTATTTAAAAGGTATTATTAAAGACGGAAGCATAATTGCGGTAACAGGCGGGACAACAGTTGCTCAAATCCCGAAAGTTTTGCCTGATTCGATGGTGAAAAGAAACGTGGTTGTGGTGCCGGGCCGTGGAGCTCTTGGTGAAAAGGCTGAGATCCAAGCAAATACTATTGCTGCAGAGTTGGCAAGGAAACTTGGAGGAAGTTATAAACTTTTACACGTTCCTGATAACCTGAGTCAAAGGGCTTTAAAAACCGTTTGCGAAGATTCAAAGATAAAAGAGTTTTTGAAAATAATGAAAAAAGCCGATATTCTGATTCACGGTGTTGGAACAGCTCAAGAAATGGCCAAACGTAGGGGATTAAGCAAAGAAGATATGGAGTATTTAAAAAAAATGCATGCGGTATCCGAAACCCTTGGTTTTTATTTAGATAAAACCGGTAAAATAGTGTATGAAACAACCAGTATAGGCTTTGGATTTTCAGATTTGAATGAAATTGGAACGATAATAACGGTTGCAGGCGGCAGCAGCAAAGCTGAGGCAATTTTGGCTTTTTTAAACATAAGATATAGCAGTGTGTTGATAACCGATGAAGGCGCGGCCAAAAAGATGATAAATATTTTACAGGAGGGAAATTAAATGGCTATAAAAACTATCAAGGATATTGATGTTAAAGGAAAAAAAGTTCTTGTTAGGGTTGACTTTAATGTTCCTATTAATGATAACGGAGAAATAACAGATGATAACAGAATAAAAAGAGCGTTGCCGACTATAAGATATCTAATTGATAACGGCTCTAAAGTTGTTTTAGTCTCGCATTTGGGCAGACCGAAAGGCAAGGTTAAAGATGAACTCAGAATGGATCCTGTGGCACAGAGGTTAGCGGACCTGCTGAACATGGAAGTAAAGAAAACCGATGAATGCAGAGGGCCTGAAGCAGAAAAAGCCGTATCTGAGTTAAGACCCGGGGAGGTAGTTCTCCTTGAGAATGTACGTTTTGACCCCAGAGAAACTAAGAACGACCCCGAGTTTGCCAAACAGCTGGCAAGCTTAGCCGAAATCTTTGTGAACGATGCGTTTGGGACTGCTCATCGCGCTCATGCGTCAACTGTTGGTGTTGCAGATTACCTTCCTGCGGTTGCCGGTTTTTTGATGCAAAAAGAAATTGAGACTATGGGTAAGGCGCTGGAAGCCCCGGATCGACCTTTCGCGGCAATACTTGGCGGCGCTAAGGTCAGTGATAAGATAGGTATAATAGAAAACCTTTTAAACAAAGTTGATTACCTGCTTATCGGCGGCGGAATGGCGTTTACGTTTTTGAAGGCTCAGGGCTTGGAAACAGGAAATTCTCTTTTGGAAGAAGACAAGATTTCGGAAGCAAATTCTTTGCTGCAAAAAGCGAGGGAAACAGGAGTGAAAATGTTGTTACCAAAAGACATAGTAGTTGCAACCGCTATAGATGAAAATGCAGACTACAAAACAGTTAAAATAGAGGAAATACCTCAAGGGTGGATTGGTGTTGATATAGGTGAACAAACTATCAAAGAGTATCAGGAAATCATATATAAAGCAAAAACAATTATTTGGAACGGCCCAATGGGTGTTTTTGAAAAAAGGCCTTTTGCCAAAGGTACAAATGCTATAGCCGAGGCTATGGGTAATACTATTGATGCTATTACGATTATTGGTGGTGGAGATTCCATTGCAGCCGTAGAGCAGATGGGTTATGCTGACAAAATGACTCATATATCCACAGGAGGAGGAGCTTCTTTAGAGTTCCTTGCAGGCAAAGAACTTCCGGGAGTTTCGGTTATTCCTAAAATATAAGGGGGTATATAAATGCGCAAACCTATAATCGCGGGAAACTGGAAAATGAACAATGGAATTGAAGAAACCTCACATTTTTTTAATTCAATAAAGGAAAAATCAATTCCACCGGGGCTGGAAGTTGTGGTATGCCCGCCGTTTACTTCATTGTATATAGCTGACAAGCTCTCTGACGGCAGCAGTATAAAACTCGGCGCACAGGATGTCTATTGGGAAATCAGCGGGGCATTCACAGGTGAAATTTCTCCAATAATGCTTAGAGAACTGGGCTGTAAATTCGTTATAATTGGCCATTCGGAAAGGCGTGGTTACTTTGGTGAAACAGATGAAATAGTAAACAAAAAGATTTTAGCATCGATTAATAATGGTTTAATACCTATTATTTGTGTAGGAGAGAATTTAACACAAAGGGAAAACGGCGAAACAGATAGTTTTATAAAACATCAGGTAGAGAAAGCATTAAAGGATTTAGAAGAAAATAGTGTAGAGAAAGTTGTCATAGCTTATGAACCTCTCTGGGCTATTGGAACAGGGAAAACGGCGGATGCTGAAGAAGCCAACAGGGTTATCGGCTTGATAAGGAATACTGTAAAGCAGATATATAGTGAAAAAACAGCAGAAACGGTCAGAGTATTGTATGGAGGAAGTGTAAAGCCTGAAAACATTAAACAGTTTATGAGCCAGCCTGAAATTGATGGAGTCCTGGTTGGAGGCGCAAGCTTGAAACCGGAGGTTTTTTGGGAAATAATAGAGGCAAGCAAACAATTACTATAATGTTCATATACAGATTTGGAGGAGATTTTTATGAATAGGCAAGGCCTTGTGACACTGATTATTTTAGATGGATGGGGAATCAGTCCCGAAACACGAGGAAATGCTGTAAAAAAAGCCAATATTCCTAACTATAGAAGGTTTTTGAAACTGTTTCCAAATACTACATTAAAAGCCAGCGGTCTTGCTGTTGGTCTTCCGGAAGGCCAGATGGGCAATTCTGAAGTAGGCCATTTAAACATTGGAGCCGGAAGGGTAATGTTTCAAGATTTTACCAGGATAACTAAAGACATTGAAAACGGGGATTTTTTCAAAAATCCTGTTTTAACAAAAGCGATGATGAAAACCATTGAAAACAAAACATCACTTCATATAATGGGCCTGTTATCAGACGGCGGGGTACACAGCCATAACACTCATTTATATGCACTGCTTAAAATGGCTAAAAACTTTAAAGTCCGTAATGTTTACTTACACATATTTCTTGATGGAAGAGATGTACCACCGGCAAATGCAAAAATATACATAAAAGAGCTTGAACAAAAGATGCGACAGCTGGAAATCGGAAAGATAGCTACGGTTTCAGGCAGGTATTACGCAATGGATAGAGACAAACGTTGGGATAGAACTGAAAAGGCATATAACGCTATGGTATTAGGAGAGGGCCCGACGGCAGAAAATGCTGAGGAGGCTGTAGAGAAAAGTTACAACCGCCGGGAAACCGATGAGTTCGTGGTACCTACTGTAATACTAAACAAGGGAAAAAAACCAGTGGCTGTTGTAAAAGAAGGGGATTCAATAATATTTTTTAACTTCCGGCCGGACAGGGCAAGACAGATAACCAGGGCTTTTGTAGATAAAGAGTTTCAGGGTTTTAAAAGAAAAAAAGGCTGGTTTCCTGTGCATTTTGTTTGTATGACTGAATATGACGCTGAAATTCAAGGTGCTGAGGTGGCTTATAAACCTTACAAACTCAAAAACATTCTAGCAGAAGTTTTAAGTGATCATGGAATTAAACAGCTGAGAATAGCCGAAACGGAAAAATATGCGCATGTAACTTTTTTCTTTAATGGAGGTAAGGAAAAAAGTTATCCTGGTGAGGACAGGATTCTCATACCTTCACCAAAAGTTGCAACTTATGACATGAAGCCTGAAATGAGCGCTTATGAGGTGACAGATAAGGTTATAGAAAAGATACGAGAGAAGGAATACAGGTTTATCGTGCTAAATTATGCGAATCCCGATATGGTCGGTCATACAGGTGACTTTGACGCGACGGTTAAGGCTTTGGAAGTGGTTGATGAATGTCTTGGAAGGGTGGTTGGTGAGGTTCAAAAAGTAAACGGTACTGTATTAATAATTGCAGACCACGGAAATTCTGAACAGATGGTTAATTATGAAAATGGTGAACCTCATACCGCACATACCTCAAATGCCGTTCCTTTTATTTTGATTTCACCAGAAAATTACGGTGTAAAAAGCGGCAGGCTTTGTGACATAGCTCCAACCATACTTGACATAATGAATATAGAAAAACCGGAAGAGATGACAGGCGAATCCCTTTTAATAAAGTTATAAAAATATAATAAAATACCTTTTAACCTGAAAGGAGAGATTCATTATGACAACAATAATAGACTTATTTGCAAGGGAAATTTTAGATTCAAGGGGCAACCCTACCGTAGAAGTAGAAGTATTACTTGAAAGCGGAGCTGCAGGAAGGGCAGCAGTGCCATCAGGTGCTTCTACAGGAGCTTTTGAAGCAGTGGAGTTAAGAGACGGCAATGAACAACGTTATCTAGGCAAGGGTGTTATAAAAGCAGTTGAGAATGTGAATAATATAATAGCCGAAGAAATAATAGGAATGGACGCATTAGACCAGGTTGATATCGATAAAACTATGATAGAAATAGACGGCACGCCAAATAAAGGCAAGTTAGGTGCAAATGCGGTTTTAGGCGTTTCATTGGCATGTGCTAAAGCTGCAGCAAATGCATTGGGGCTTCCTCTATATCGATATATAGGTGGAATAACTGCTCAAGACCTGCCTGTTCCTATGATGAACATTTTGAATGGGGGGAAACACGCAGATAACAGTGTAGATTTTCAAGAATTTATGATAATGCCTGTAGGTGCTGAAAGTTTTGCTGATTCTTTGCGAATTGGGGCAGAAGTATATCATACATTAAAAAAACTGCTCAAAGACAAAGGTTTGGGAACAGCTATCGGTGATGAAGGAGGTTTTGCACCTGATTTAAAATCTAATGAAGAAGCGGTAGAAGTCATTATTAAGGCTATAGAACTGGCAGGGTATAAACCGGGTGAAGATGTAGCGATTGCGTTAGACCCAGCGGCTACAGAAATTTTTAAAGAAGGGCGCTATATACTTAAAAGCGAAGGGGTTGAAAAGACTCCTGAAGAAATGGTGGCATTGTATGAAGATTGGGTAAACAAATACCCCATTGTATCAATTGAAGACGGAATGGCGGAAGAAGACTGGGAAGGATGGAAACTCATAACTCAACGCCTGGGTAATAAAATCCAGTTGGTAGGCGACGACCTTTTTGTTACTAATACCGAACGCCTGGGTAAAGGTATAGAATTGGGGGTAGCCAATTCAATATTGATAAAACTGAACCAGATAGGAACATTAACAGAGACCCTTGATGCAATAAAGATGGCTTATGAAGCAGGTTATACAGCGGTTATTTCTCATCGTTCTGGAGAAACAGAAGATACGACCATTGCAGACCTTGTAGTGGCAGTTAATGCAGGTCAGATAAAAACAGGGGCTCCTGCAAGAACTGATCGTGTTGCGAAATACAACCAGCTCATTCGTATAGAACAACAGCTTGGCAATGCAGCTCGTTTTAAGGGAAAACAAGTGTTTAAAAGATGATTTGGCATACAAGGCATATTTTTCTAAAATATGGGAAACATAAAACAGGGCAGTTAAATTCTGCCCTGTTTTATGTTGTTTTTTAAACATAACTGTGTTAAAATATCTTTGTTAGCTTAGTTACAGGTAGGAGGTGTTACTAATGGTAGTTAATGTAATAAAAGTTATTCACATAATATTATGCCTTGGACTTATTACTGTTGTTTTGTTACAGTCAGGCAAGAGTGCCGGGCTATCGGGAAGCATAGCTGGAGGAGCCGAAACCTTTTTTGGCAAAAGGGAGGGAATCGATAACGTGCTTAGTAAATTTACTACCCTTATAGCAGTTTTGTTTATCGTAACTTCAATAACACTTGTTGTATTAAAATAAACCACTTCAACTCATCAATTATTAACACACAAGGAGGATGAAGTATGGAAAACTATATTATTGCTGCACCATTAATTGGCGTTGTGGCTTTGATTTTTGCGTTTTATCTTGCTGCAAAAATAAACCGCAGCCCTGTTGGTAATGAAAAGATGAAAGAGATATCTGATGCAATCCATGAAGGAGCTATGGCTTTTTTGAAGCGTGAGTATCAGACCCTGGTTATTTTTATTGCTGTTCTCTTTGTAGTTCTGGCATGGAAGATTAATCTATATACCTCTATCAGTTTTCTTGTAGGTGCTGTATGTTCAATTTTGGCAGGTTATATCGGTATGAATGTTGCCACAAGGGCTAATGTCAGAACAACCAATGCAGCACAACACGGTCAAAACAAGGCATTAGGCATAGCCTTTTCGGGCGGGGCCGTGATGGGGATGTCTGTGGTAGGTTTAGGCCTGTTGGGCCTTGGAATACTTTATTTTCTTTTTGGCAACCCCGAGGATGTTGAAAGTTTCAAGGTTATCAACGGTTTTGCGTTGGGTGCCAGCTCAATAGCGCTGTTTGGCCGTGTTGGAGGCGGGATTTATACAAAAGCTGCTGACGTAGGTGCTGACCTGGTTGGTAAAGTTGAAGCAGGCATTCCGGAAGATGACCCTCGAAATCCTGCTGTTATTGCTGATAACGTTGGAGACAATGTAGGCGATGTAGCCGGAATGGGTGCAGACCTTTTTGAATCATATGTTGGTTCAATTATTGCAGCAATGGCAATCGGGGCAGTTGCTTTGAGCCAGGCAACGGGACAGGCATACGGTATAAACGGTATTGTATTTCCGATTCTTCTTGCAGCCTCAGGTATTGTTGCTTCAATAATAGGAACACTTTTTGTGCGGACAGGAGAAAACGACAACCCGCATAATGCTTTAAAAGCTGGAACTTTTGCCAGTTCAATACTTGTGGTTGTTGCTACATATTTCTTGAGCAGGTTTTTACTTGGGGATATGGGAACATTTTGGGCTACAACAGCAGGCCTTGTTGCTGGAGTTATTATAGGTCTGTTAACCGAGTACTATACATCAGGAGATAATCCTCCTGTCCAAGGAATAGCAAAATCCTCACAAACAGGTCCGGCCACAAACATAATTAGTGGTTTGGCTGTTGGTATGAAGAGTACTGCATTACCTATACTGGCAATATCTGCTGCAATATTTATTGCTTACAATTTTGCAGGATTATACGGTATAGCACTTGCCGCAGTAGGAATGCTTTCAACTACAGGTATGACTGTCGCAGTTGATGCTTATGGCCCTATTGCCGATAACGCCGGTGGTATAGCAGAAATGTCTGAACTGGATCCCGGCGTACGGAAAATCACTGATAGGCTTGATGCTGTAGGTAATACAACAGCTGCTATAGGAAAAGGATTTGCAATCGGTTCTGCTGCACTAACTGCGCTCTCGCTGTTTTCTGCTTATGCCACTGCAGTGGGTTTGAGAGCTGATGGCATAAACATATTAGATGCGAGAGTAATTATAGGTATGTTTGTTGGCGGCATGCTTCCATACCTTTTCTCGGCCATAACCATGGAAGCTGTTGGCAAGGCTGCTTTCCAGATGATCGAAGAGGTTAGAAGACAGTTCAAAGAAATACCAGGCCTTATGGAAGGAAAAGCAAAACCGGAATATGCAAGGTGTGTGGATATCAGCACTGCTGCTGCTCTGAAAGAGATGATAGTGCCTGGTTTACTTGCAGTTATAGTGCCTTTGGTTGTCGGATTGTTATTAGGAAAAGAAGCTCTTGGAGGTCTTTTGGCCGGTGCGCTGGTAACAGGTGTGCTTTTAGCCATACAAATGGCTAACTCAGGCGGAGCATGGGATAACGCCAAAAAGTTCATCGAATCGGGCAATTACGGCGGAAAGGGTACTCCTACACATGCTGCAGCAGTAGTCGGAGATACTGTAGGCGACCCGTTCAAAGACACTTCAGGCCCATCTCTTAATATATTAATAAAACTTATGACAATTGTATCTCTTGTCTTTGCTCCGCTGTTTCTGTAAAACAATAAAAAAAGCACCCGTAGAAAACGGGTGCTTTTTTTAAAAAAAAGCATGATTTTTTGAAGTTTTTAATTTTTGGTTATTTATGTATGAATTTGGGATATTACAAAAAAATATTGACAATATAAAGTGTTTTTTTTATAATATAATCAGAACAAATGACAGACATAATAACAAATGTTCAGCGGTGGTGTTTATGGATAACAATGATATAAGATTAATAACTAGAGCGGCACATATGTATTATGATGATAATATGACACAGCAGGCAATTTCAGACAAACTTGGTATTTCAAGACCTGCCGTATCGAGGCTTTTGAAAAAAGCACGAGAAGAAGGAATAGTTGAAATAAATATTAATTCTCCATATAGTTTTTCTCAACAAGAAAGACAAATAGAAAAACTATACGGGCTAAGGGAAGTAATTATTGTTCCGTATTACAACGATGAAAACATCAAGTTAAAAAAAATACTTGGCAAGGCAGCTGCTTTATACTTGACAAGAGTAATAAAAGACGGGGATATAATAGGTGTTTCTTGGGGCACCACGCTGTACTGTATGCTTGAAAACCTAAAGGTAGGAAGGCAGTATGACGTTGTTTTTGTTTCTTTGGTAGGCGGGATTGGGAACACCCAGATAGAAGTTCATTCAAATCAACTTGTTATTAATTTTTCAAGGATATTTGGAGGAAAAGGCCAATTTCTCCACGCTCCGGCAATTGTTGACAGTATTGAGGTAAAAAAAAGTATAAGTTCAGATAAAAAAATCAGGGAAGTACTTGAGTTGGGACAAAAATCAAACATCGCACTTGTAGGAATAGGCTCACCTGATTCTACGACTATGATGAAAGCAGGTTATTTTAGCACGAGAGATATTCAAGAATTAAAAGAAGCAGGTGTGATTGGAGATATTTGTTCTCAGTTTTTTGATATTCAAGGAAGACTGTGTAACGCAGAAATGAATCAACGCGGTATAGGATTGACCCTTGACCAGCTGAAGAAGATTCCATTAGTTATAGGGGTGGCAGGAGGAACTCTGAAAATGAAGTCAATTCTTGGAGCTCTCAGGGGTGGATATCTTGATGTGCTTGTGACAGATAGTAAGACGGCAAAGTTTTTGATTGAAACCGGAGGTTAGAACATGTGGGTCCGTATTATGGCTTTAATTGCTGGGCTGTGGTTGATACAGGTTGTGCTGACATATTTTCAAATAAAACATTACCAAAAACGCATTATTGAACTGAAAAGAAAAGGAAGAGTTGGTATAGGATCTTTAAAGGGTAAACTTACCCCTGGTGTTATTATAATTCTTGCTGTCAATCCCGGGGGGGCTATTGTAGATGCTGAAATCATGAAAGGCATTAGTGTTTTTGCAAGATTTAAAAAGTATAAAGAATTGATCGGTCAAAACATAAATGATCTGACTAGAATACAAAAAAAGTTGAAAGAGAAAGAGATTAAGGCTCTCAAGATGGCTGTTGAAAATCTCCAGGCTGCTATTAACTAATATGCAAGTATGGGAGAGGTTTAAATGAGAGATAAAATAGTAAAAATGACTCCGGGAAGTAAGATTTATCAGCTTTTTAAACATAAAGAAGTTTTGGTGGAAGGCAATAAAGAAAAATTTTTAATAACCGTAAGGAAAATTGAAAACATACAAAGAAAGACTAATTGATGGGGGCCACGGGCCGAAAGTGTAAATGCTTTTCGGTCCGTTTTTAAATATCTCGGGAAAGGAGGGTAGGGGTAATAATTAATTCAAAAACAATAAATACTAAAAAAACGCGGAGGTGTATTTATGGACGTATTGGCCAATTTTGCAGAAGCTTTTATTGGTCTTTTCCAAGAAGGTGGGAAAGTTTTTCTGAGTTTGGCAGGAGGAATACTGCCGACATTAATCACATTAATTACTGCGGTTAATGCACTGATTAAAATTATCGGTCAAGACAAAGTTGATAAAATTGCTCAATTTGCAGCCAAAAACATTTTTTTGAGATATACTGTAATGCCTGTTGCATCCGTATTCTTTTTAACTAATCCAATGGCATATACTATGGGTAAATTTTTGCCTGAAAAATACAAACCTGCCTTTTATGATGCAGCAGTCTCCTTTGTACATCCAATATTGGGTTTGTTCCCTCATGCCAACCCGGCAGAACTCTTTGTATATATGGGAATTGCTCAGGGTATTCAGCAGTTGAATTTGCCTCTTGGCCAGCTGGCTGTAAGGTATTTTATTGTTGGAGTTATTGTGATATTTATTAGAGGCGTTGTAACTGAAAGATTAACCGTGAGAATGCTGAGACAAAGGAATTTAGCATAAAGGGAAGGTGGAATTAGTATGACATATAAAGCTGTTAGGATAGAAAAGGGAGCAAACGGTTGGGGCGGTCCTCTTGTCATTAAACCTCAAGAAGGGAAAGATAAAATCGTTTCTATAACAGGCGGCGGAATTGATAACATTGCTCAGAAGATTGCTGAAATGACGGGAGGAACAGCAGTTGATGGTTTTAAATCTTCTGTGCCTGAAGAACAAATTGTATGTGTTGTTATTGACTGTGGCGGTACTGCAAGGTGTGGTGTATATCCCAAAAAACGTATTCCAACTATAAATTTAACACCAGTGGGTCAGACAGGGCCGTTAGCTAAATATATAACTGAAGACATTTATGTTTCGGGAGTAAAAGAATCGAATATAAAGTATGCTGATGAAGGAGAAATACCTTTAAGTGAAGAAACTGAAACGAAAAAAGAATCTTCAGCACATTTTTCTAAAAAGTCTAGTAGCAATTCTAACGGCAAAAAAATGAATTTTTTAGAAAAACTCGGTCGTGGGGTTGGTGGAGTCGTAGGGCTCTTATATCAAGCTGGTAGAGAGACCATAGATTAGATTATAAAGAATATTTTGCCTTTTATGGCTTTTGTGGCAACCTTGATCGGAATAATATTAAAATCAGGAATTGGCGATTTTATAGCTAATACTATAGCTCCATTTGCCGGAACTTTACCTGGACTCTTGATAATTTCAATTATATGTGCTTTGCCGGTTTTGTCTCCTTTGTTAGGGCCGGGAGCGGTGATAGCACAGGTTGTTGGTGTTCTTGTTGGAGTAGAAATTGGTAGAGGAAATATTCCTCCTCAATTCGCTTTACCGGCACTTTTTGCAATAAATCCACAGGTCGGCTGCGATTTTATACCTGTAGGCTTGAGTCTGGGAGAAGCAGAACCAACTACAGTAGAGGTAGGTGTACCTGCGATTTTGATTTCAAGGCTGATAACTGGCCCGATAGCAGTAATTATTGCATATGTTTTTAGTATCGGATTGTATTCTTGATTTGATATGGTGCTCTATATAGAGCACCATATCAACTTAGAATTCAAATAAGGAGGAAACATATGGTTAAATACAAAACTACGGTTACAGAGATAGGCTCTATAGCTCTGGATTTTTTAAAAGAAAAGATGGTTATTTTTTTTAAAGATGGTGCCCCTGATGAGCTTGCAGAGATTTCATTAATTCATAAACCGACTGACTTAATTCAAGAAGTTGAAACAGGAGATGTTTTTTTGATAAATAACAAAACGTACAAGATTACTGCAGTTGGTGAGGTAGCTAATAATAATCTGAGAAAAATGGGGCATTTTACTTTGAAGTTTGATTCTAAAACACGTGCCGAATTACCTGGAAATATTCATGTTGAAGCAAAAGAACTTCCTGATTTTTTAGTTGGAACTCAGGTTATCATAAAAAAAGGAGAGTGATATTTATGCTGAATATTAACGCAAAACTTAACGAACTAGAAAACAAAGGCAAAAAAATACAAATCGGTCTTGTCGGAGCAGGTCAGATGGGTACCGGAATGGTAGGTCAGATGGCTTTAATGAAAGGTTTAAAAACAGCTATATTATGTGATATCAATTTGGAAAATGCCAGAAATGCTTTTGTTGAAAGTGGAGTAGACCCTGCAGAAATTATTGAAGCAAATACTGTGGAAAGTGCACAAAACGCATGGGAACGAGGTAAATATATAATTACAAGTGATCATGAAATAGTAACAAAAATGGGTCAGGTTGATGTAGTGATAGATGCGACAGGTATTCCTGAAGTAGGTGCACGGATAGCTGTAGATTCTATCTATAATGGAAAACATGTAGTAATGCTTAATGTAGAGGCTGATATTACTGTTGGCCCTTTGCTAAAAAAGATGGCAGATAGTGCAGGAGTTGTTTATACCGGTTCGGCGGGAGATGAACCTGGAGCAATTAAGGAATTGTATGATTTCGCTGACGGCTTGGGATTCGAAGTGGTAGCATGCGGAAAAGGCAAGAACAATCCTCTTGATTATGAGGCAAATCCTTCTACAGTTCAGGAAACCGCAATTAAAAAAGGTGTTAATCCCAAAATGCTTACTTCTTTTGTTGATGGCACAAAGACCATGGTTGAAATGACATGTGTAGCAAATGCTGTGGGATTTGTTCCAGATAAAACAGGTATGCACGGCCCATCATGTAATGTGGAAGACCTGCCTAAAATTTTTAGTTTAAAAGAACAAGGAGGCATCCTTTCCAAGAAAAAGGTTGTAGACTTTGTAAATGGAGTTGCACCAGGGGTTTTCGTTATAGTAACAACAGAACTAGAAGTTATACGAAAAGAGCTGGAATATGTAAGCATGGGCAAGGGGCCGAATTATGTATTCTATAGACCGTATCATTTGACAAGCATAGAGACACCTTTATCAGCTGCCAGAGCCTATATTTATAAGGAAGCTACTATTGCGCCTCTTCCAAGGACGCCACATGCTGAAACGGTTGCAGTAGCCAAGATAGATTTGAAAAAAGGTGAATTACTGGATGGAATAGGAGGATACACGGTTTATGGAACTATTGATACTTATGAGAGCGCTTTATTAAAGAACGCTCTTCCATTAGGCCTAGTTAATAAAAACGTGAAACTGAAGACTGATGTTAGAAAAGGAGAAATCATAACATATGATATGGTTGAACTGGATGAAAATTCGTTTATTTTGCAGCTCAGGAGGCTTCAAGATAGATTGTTTGCTAAATAATCCTTCTAGATAGAAGGATTATTTAGTTAAATCCAACTTTCTGGTATAAAATGTCGGAATAAAAAGTAGGAATGATTTTTGCATAAAACACATTTATAAATGTGTAAATCATCTTAAATCTTAAGGAGGATAAATATGAATTTAACCAAAGAAAAAAGGCTTGAGATGTACAGCCAAATGCTTAAGATTCGTCGGTTTGAAGAAAAGGTTGATGAATTTTTTAAAGCCAATTTAATGTGGGGAACTTGTCATTTGTGTATAGGAGAAGAGGCTACTGCAGTAGGAGCTATAGCGACATTAAATAAAGATGATTATATTACAAGCACTCATAGAGGACACGGTCACTGTATTGCTAAAGGAGCTTCTCTTGATAAAATGATGGCAGAACTTTTAGGAAAAGAAACAGGATACTGCAGAGGGCGTGGAGGTTCTATGCATATAGCTGATGTAGAAAGTGGTAATCTCGGAGCAAACGGCGTAGTTGGTGGAGGGATACCGATAGCTGTTGGAGCTGCTCTAAGTTCTAAAATGAAAAAAGACGGTAAAGTAACACTATGTTTCTTTGGTGATGGTGCGTCTAACAATGGGACTTTTCATGAATCTATTAATCTTGCTGCAGTCTGGAAACTGCCGGTAGTTTTTGTGGTAGAAAACAATTTGTATGGAATGTCAGTTCCATTTAGAAAGGCTTGTTCAGCAGAAAATATTGCAGACAGAGCAAAAGGGTACAGTATTCCGGGTTATATTGTTGATGGCAATGATGTAGAAGCAGTTTTTGAGACAGTTAATAAAGCAGTGCAGGATGCCAGAAACGGTAAAGGCCCTTCTTTAGTTGAATGTAAGACATACAGATGGAAAGGCCATTCGAAGAGTGATAATAACGTCTATAGAACAAGAGAGGAAATTAAGGCTTGGATGGAAAAATGCCCAATAAAAAGGTATAAAGAGAAACTTATTGCAGAGGGAATAGCTACAGAAGAGGAGCTTAAACAAATAGAAGATGATGTTGAAAAAGAAATAGCCAAAGCGGAAGAATTTGCAAAAAACAGTCCAGAACCAAAAGTGGAAGATGTTATGGACGGAATATATGCATAATGTAATTATATGTGGAAAAAAGCTATGAAAGGAGAATAAAAATGGCTGTTATTACTTATATACAGGCTTTGAGAGATGGTATAAGAGAAGAAATGCACCGAGATGAGAGAGTGTTTATTATGGGAGAAGATGTAGGTCTTTACGGAGGGGCCTTTAAGGTAACAAAAGGCCTTCTAGAAGAATTTGGGGAAGAAAGGGTCCGTGATACACCGATATCTGAAGCCGCTATTGCAGGCGCTGCTGTGGGCAGTGCTCTAACCGGAATGAGACCTGTTGCAGAGATTATGTTCAGCGATTTTATGACAATTGCCATGGATCAGATTGTAAATCAAGCGGCAAAGATAAGATACATGTTCGGAGGTAAAGCTAAAGTTCCTATGGTTTTAAGGGCGCCTCAAGGTTCCGGAACAGGGGCAGCTGCTCAACATTCTCAGACTTTAGTAGCTTTGTTTACACATATACCGGGATTAAAAGTGGTTATGCCTTCTACTCCATATGATGTAAAAGGTTTAATAAAGGCTGCCATAAGAGACGACAATCCTGTTATTTTTATGGAACACAAGCTTCTTTATCATACTAAAGGAGAAGTTCCGGAGGAAGAATATATTGTACCACTTGGAAAGGCTGATGTTAAACGAGAAGGAGAAGATATAACAATTATTGCTGGTTCCATAATGGTACCGAGGGCTTTAGAGGCTGCAGAAAAACTTGAGAGGAAAGGAATCGAGGTAGAGGTTATAGACCCGAGGTCTCTTGTGCCGTTTGATACGGAGACGATTATAGAATCGGTTATTAAAACAGGTAGGGTTATTATAGCTGAAGATGATTGCAAAAATGCGGGATGGGGTGCAGAGGTAGCTGCAAAGATAGTAGAAAGTGAGGCATTTGATTATCTGGATGCTCCAATCAAGAGACTTGCTGGCCTTGATACACCTATTCCATATAATCCGAACCTGGAACGTGCGGTTGTTCCGCAGGTAGAAGATATTGTGAAAGCAGTTGAAGAAATGTTAGGATAAATTGGGAGGAATGGAATATGGCTACAATTGTAAAAATGCCTAAATTAGGCCTTACTATGACAGAAGGGTTAATAACCAAATGGATAAAAAAAGAGGGTGAACAGGTTGAAAAAGGGGAACCTCTTTTTGAAGTTCAGACAGATAAAGTGAATTTAGAAGAGGAAGCTCCTGCTTCAGGAATTTTAAGAAAGGTTCTATGTGATGAAGGTGAGACCGTTCCTATTCTAAAACCTGTTGCGATAATTGCTGAAGCAGACGAGGAATTACCTGAACTAGAAAATGATGAAGGCCCAGAAGAAAAAAATGATGATGTCAATGATGAAAATTATATGGAAGATAAATCCGTTGAGAAAACAAGTTATATTGATACAGTCAAAATCAATAAAGATAATGTAAGCATAGGGAAGTTCGGGAAGATTAAAGCATCACCGGCAGCAAAAAGAATTGCTAAAGAAAACAAAGTAGACCTGTATCAAATCACAGGAACTGGCGAAAACGCACGGATCACAGCACAAGATGTGAAAAATTATATCGATAAAACTCTTAAGAACGACAATCTCAGAATTTCTCCAACCGCCAAAAAAATTGCCGCTGAAAAAGGCATATCACTTGAAGATATCAAATTATCACCCGGAAAGCGGGTCATGAAGTCTCATTTAATGGAACAAATTAAAAACAATCTGAAATCAGATGATGAAGTAATAGAAGAATTTCCTTTGACTGGAATGAGAAAAATAATAGCTGATAAAATGAAAAACAGTGTTAATGAAGCGCCTCATTTCTATTTGACAGCAGAAGTTGATATGACTTCAACTATTTCTTTTAGAAAAAAATTAAACTTAGTCATAAAAAACGATGAAGACAAAATATCTTTTAATGATTTGTTGATAAAAGTTGTTGCAAAGGCATTGCAAAATCATAGAATCATAAATTCTAGAATTTATGAAAACAAAATTCAGCTTTTAAAGCAGATAAACATCGGCCTTGCTGTGGCCTTAGATAATGGGCTTATTGTGCCGGTAATTAAAGATGCTGACAAAAAGTCTCTTGCTGAAATTGCTAAGGAGTCTAAACAGTTAATAAACAAAGCTAGGAATAATAAACTAACTCCTGATGAAATTAGTGGAGGAACTTTCACTATTTCAAATCTTGGAATGTATGATATAATTAATTTCACAGCCATCATCAACCAGCCAGAAAGTGCGATTTTAGCAGTTGGCAAAATCCAAGACCGGCCTATAGTGACTTCAGAAAAGCAGATCGAAATTAGGCCTATGATGAATATTACTTTGTCTTCTGACCACCGTATAATTGATGGTGCGGAAGGTGCGAAGTTCTTGCGAACCGTAAAAGACATTTTGGAAAATCCATTAAAATTATTGTTGTAACATGACCCGCAGAATATTTGGATTGAGTGTGAAAGATTGAATATTACAAACAAGCATTAAAAATTTTTGTCACAGAGGGGGATAGAACATGGTAGAAAGAACAGTAACAATAAAAAACAAGACCGGTTTACACGCAAGACCGGCTGCCCAGTTTGTGCAAACAGCCAATAAGTTTAAAAGCAATATAACTATAACAAAGGATGGCAAGACAGCTGATGCCAAAAGTATAATAACGGTATTAAGCATGGGCATTAACAAAGGATCTGAAATCATATTATGTGCAGAAGGGCCAGATGAAAGCAAGGCAGTAGATACTTTAGTAGAACTTATAAACGGGTTTAAAGAAGAATAAAGAATAAGGCAGCAGTTCTGCAACTTGCTTGGCCCCTTACAACAACCCGGCAAATGTTAACAAGGTTTATAAAAACGGCTGCTTATACGCATCATATAATAAAGCTGTATTTATTGTCATAATTGGCTGATAAGGTATATAATTATAATGTAAGGGCCTTTGGCAAGGAGGTGTTGAAGAATGGCTAAAAGCCTTGAAACCGAACTTTTCTGCCTTGATTGTGATAAAGAAACTGTTCATGAAGTAACATATGTGGGCAATTACTTGAAATGTATTAGATGTTCTGAATGTGGAAGAACTACTTCAATAAACCGTCAAAAATTGCTAAAACATTTTACTGCTGACGTAATAGAAAGACTTATTACTAAACCTCATCGGATTACTGAAGAACTGCGGAATGATATGCAGCGCTGTATTCATACATTACCAGCGCGTATTATTACAAAACCGTTTCGTGCCATGAAGGAAATAAGTGAGATTTTACGTGACTAGCAGTTCTAGAACAGGTATGCCCAAAGGAAGGAGGCTCAAACAAATGCAGATATTTATTGATACCGCCAACTTGGAACATATAAAAAAAGCAGCAGAAACCGGATTGGTTGATGGTGTTACAACAAACCCAACCTTAATAGCTAAGGAAGGCAAAGACTTTGAAGAAGTGATTAACGAAATAATTAAAATAGTACCCGGTCCTGTAAGTGCGGAAGTCATCAGTTTGAATGCTGAAGGTATGATTAAAGAAGCTGAAGAACTGTCAAAGATTGCTCCGAATGTTGTCATAAAGATTCCCATGACTATGGAAGGCATGAGAGCGGTTAAACACTTATCAAAAAAAGGTATTAAAACAAATGTAACATTAGTGTTTTCGGAAAATCAAGCATTACTAGCAGCAAAAGCCGGCGCAACATATATCAGTGTCTTTATGGGCCGACTTGATGACAGAGGGGGAGCTTCGGAAAAAGTTATAAGCAACATCAGAAATATACTTGATACCTATAACTTTTCAAGCAAAATAATAGCAGCTAGCATAAGACATCCAAGACATGTTTTTGAAGCTGCAATAGCAGGTGCTCATGTAGCAACAATTCCATATGGAGTTTTCACCAATCTTTTTGACCACCCACTTACTTCTGAAGGAATAGATAAATTTTTGAAGGATTGGGAAGGTTTTCAGAAGAAGCTGAAATGATTTTTCACGAAAGAATCCTACAGTAATGGTATCGTTTTAAAATTGTTTTTTATTTGGCTAAAAAAGGGGGAGCAAAATTGTATAAAGGAGTAGCGGCATCACCGGGGATAGCAATAGGTAAAGTATACCTATTAGAAGAACAAGAAACAAAAATAAACCGGGATAAAATAGACATAACCCAAACAGACACAGAACTAACAAAATACAAACAAGCAGTGGAGAAAACAAAACAACAGCTAACAGAAATAAAAGAAAGAGTAGCCCAAAAAATGGGAGAAAAAAAAGCAGAAATATTTAACGCCCACATAATGATACTAGATGACCCGACCCTAACAGCCCAAGTAGAAGCAAAAATAAAAGACCAACAGATAACAGCAGAAAACGCAGTAGACCAGGTAATAACAGAACTAATCACAATTTTTGAGAACATGGAAGACGAATACATGAAAGAAAGAGCAGCAGACATAAAAGACGTAGGGGCAAGAATAATAAAAAACATCTTAGGGATACCCATACAAACCCTAACAGACCTAAAAGAAGAAGTAATAATAGTAGCAAAAGACCTAACGCCGTCAGACACAGCCCAGATGGACAAACAAAAAATAATAGGATTTGCAACAGACATGGGAGGGAGGACATCCCATACAGCAATAATGGCAAGGTCTCTAGAAATACCAGCAGTAGTAGGGCTATCAGACATAACCCAAAAAACAAAAAACCAAGACACAATAATAATAGACGGGACAAAAGGAATAGTAGAAATAAACCCGGATGAAAAAGCCCTAAAAGAATACAAAGAAAAACAACAAAAATATATACAAGAAGTAAGCGAACTCAAAAAACAAAAAGACCTGCCTGGTCAAACAAAAGACGGGCATCGTATAGAACTGTCAGCGAACATAGGAACACCCCAAGACATAAAAGGGGCACTAGCGAATGGAGCAGAAGGGATAGGGCTGTACAGGACAGAATTTCTCTACATGGACAGAGACTCCATGCCGGGCGAAGAAGAACAGTTTGAAGCATACAAAGAAGTAGCAGAAAAAATGGGAGGGAAGCCAGTAATAATAAGGACACTAGACATAGGAGGAGACAAAAACCTACCATACCTTAACCTGCCCGAAGAAATGAACCCATTTTTAGGAGTAAGAGCAATAAGACTATGCCTAAAAGAACGAGAAATGTTTAAAACACAACTAAGAGCAATACTAAAGGCAAGTAATTACGGCAACATAAAAATAATGTACCCCATGATATCAACGATAGAAGAAGTAAGAAAAGCAAACCAAATACTCAACGAAGTCAAAAAACAATTGTCTGAAGACAACATACCCTATGATAAAAACATAGAAGTAGGGATAATGGTAGAAGTACCATCAACAGCAATAAATGCCGACATATTTGCAAAAGAAGTAGACTTTTTCAGCATAGGCACAAACGATTTAATCCAGTATACAATGGCAGTAGACAGGATGAACGAAAGCCTGTCAGGGTTATACGATCCATACAATCCAGCGATACTGAGACTTATAAAGAACGTAATAGATGCATCCCATAAAGCCGGGAAATGGACAGGCATGTGTGGTGAGATGGCAGGAGAACCTCGGGCAGCGTTAATTCTTCTGGGTATGGGAATAGATGAGCTTAGTATGAGCGCAGTTTCCATTCCCAGGGTAAAGAAGGTTATACGTTCTGTGACTAAAAAACACGCAGAGGAGATTGCCGAAAAGGTTATGAACATGGGTTCCTCTGATGAAATTTGCAGTTATTTGGATGAAGAGTTAAAAACTCTGGAGTAAAAAGCAAATATTGTATCTGATTAACTAAGCCCTTTTTTATCCAATAAGGGCTTTTGTTTTATTATTAATTCATTTACGATTTGATGTTGGATGTTGATTAACTATATGTTATAATACCGTATAGTTTAAACAAAGGATGATGGGAATGCAGACAATAAAGCGTACGACAGAACCATTTTTTTTGAAAGGCGGAAAAACCGCTTGTCTTTTAATACATGGGTTTACTGGAAGCCCAGGGGAATTAAGGCCTTTAGGTGAGTTTTTGGCACAAAAAGGGTATACTGTAAAAGGGGTTTTGTTAAAAGGTCATGGTTCAACCTCGGAAGAAATGGAAAAAACTAACTGGCATGATTGGTATAAGTCAGCTGAAGAAGGTTATTTTGAACTTAAAAAAAATTATTCAAGAATAATACCAATTGGATTTTCGATGGGCGGTCTGCTTGCGATGCGCCTTGCTTCGAAATACAGTTTCCCCTGCCTTGTTGCTATATCTTCACCGATATACGTAGTAAACAAAAAGGCGATGTTTGCATCTATAATCAAATATTTTAAGCGTTTTGAGCCCAAAAAACCTAACACATACCTAGAAAAAGACATGAAAGAGTACGTGAGTGATCAAGGGGAAATTCCGGTTCGATGTGTTGAAAGTCTTATAAAACTGATTTCTGATACAAAAACTATCATTCCACAGATTAAGGCACCAGTATTGATTGTCCAATCAAAAATGGATGCCACCGTAGATCCCAGAAGTGCAGAGTATATTTATAAAAAAATCGGTTCAACAAGAAAAGAGCTGTTTTGGCTTGAAAGGTCAGGGCATCTAGTAGTTCTCGATAAAGAAAGGGAGAAACTTTTTACAGTAGTTGAAGAGTTTATTAAAAAAGTCGTCGGATAATTATTGAAAATTTTGTAACAATAATAAAAAGAGCTTAAAAAATAATAAAAATAATTTCACAAATTTTTTTTATTACGGTTTGGAGGAAAAAAAAAGTGGCAACAAGGGATAAGATACTTCAATTTATGAAAGAGCAGGCATATAAGCCTATGACAGAGGATGAACTTATAAAAGCTTTTTTTATAAAAAAGAATGAAATAGGCCTATTTTTGAGTTTGTTGGATGACATGGAAAAAGACGGTCAGATAGTGAAGACCCGTCGTGGGCGTTATGGAGTGCCTGAAAGGATGAACCTTGTGGTGGGAAGGCTGCAGGGCAATCCTAAGGGGTTTGCTTTTTTGATTCCTGACGACCTCAACTTTTCTGATGTTTTTATTCCACTTGAAAATTTGAATGGAGCTATGCATAACGATAGAGTAATTGTTAGAATATCAAAAAAAATGCATAACGGGAAGAGTGCTGAAGGCGAGGTGATAAGAATACTTGAAAGGGCAAACAATACTCTTATAGGCACTTATGAACACAGTAGATATTTTGGGTTTGTAGTTCCTGATGATAACCGTATTTTTCATGATGTTTTTATTCCTAAAGACAATTCTAAAGGAGCCAAGACCGGCCAGAAAGTTGTTGTTATGATTGAAAAGTGGCCGGAAAAACGCAGAAATCCAGAAGGCAGGATTATAGAAATTTTGGGTGATAAAGACAAGCCCGGAATAGATATTCTTTCGATAATAAAAAAACATAAACTGCCTGAGGAGTTTCCTCAAGAGGTTATGTTACAGGCAGAAAAAATAAAAGATAAGGTTAGTGCACGGGACGCGGAAGGCCGGTTGGATTTGAGAAATGTTAAAATGGTAACAATTGACGGAGAGGACGCAAAAGACCTCGATGATGCGGTTTCAATAGAAAAGCTTTCAAATGGAAACTATAAACTTGGAGTGCATATTGCAGATGTGAGCTATTATGTTAAAGAGGGAACTCCGTTAGATAGGGAAGCAAGAAAACGAGGGTGCAGTGTTTATCTTGTAGACAGGGTTATTCCGATGCTGCCGCCAAAATTATCTAACGGAATATGCAGTTTAAATGCCGGTACAGATAGATTAGCAATGAGTGTAATAATGGAGTTTGATAAAAACGCCAATATAGTAGACTATGAAATAACCCCCAGTATAATTAACATAAATGAACGAATGACATATACCGATGTAACGAAAATCCTTGTTGAAAACGATGCAGACCTTTTAAAAAGATATGATTATTTAATAGATGATTTTAGAATTATGGAAGAGCTGTGTTTAAAACTTCATCAAAAAAGGGTTTCACGGGGAAGTATTGATTTTGATTTTGATGAAGCCAAAGTCATTTTGAATGAAGAAGGTAAACCCATTGAGATAAAAAAAGTAAAAAGAACCATTTCTCATAGAATAATAGAAGAATTTATGTTGGTATGTAATGAGGTTGTTGCAGAACATATGTTTTGGCTTAATGTTCCCTTTGTTTATCGCGTACATGAAGTGCCTGATCCGGAAAAAATTACTTTATTGAATGAGTTTTTACATAATTTTGGATACCACATAAAAGGGATTAATGATATTCACCCAAAAACTTTACAGGATATTCTTAAACAGGTAAAAGGCAAAAAAGAAGAACGTATAATAAACATGGTTCTTTTAAGGTCTCTTAAACAGGCGCGCTACTCGGAGCATAACCTGGGGCATTTCGGGCTTGCAGCAAAATTTTATTCTCATTTCACATCACCTATACGCCGTTATCCTGATTTAGTTATTCACAGGATACTCAGGGAAACGCTGGAAGGGAAGCTTACAAAAGAACGTCAGGAAAAACTTAATAAAATGTTAAGCAACATTGCTAAAATTTCTTCGGAAAGAGAACGTTTAGCAGAAGAGGCGGAACGGGAAAGTTTAGACCTGAAAAAAGTAGAATATATGACTGATAAAATCGGTCAAGAATTTGAAGGCATAATTTCAGGCATTAGTGCATTTGGAATGTTTGTGGAACTTGATAACACAATTGAAGGCCTTGTTCATGTCAGCAACATGTTGGATGACTATTACCATTTTGATGAAAAGAATTATATTTTTAGAGGTGAAAGAACAAGAAAGATGTACAAAATTGGTGATGATGTAAAAGTGCGAGTATTAAAAGCTGATGTTGATACACGCCAAATTGACTTTGAACTTGTTGACTAACCCTTGATAATATGTTGATTCCATGTTATAATAAAAATCAGTTACGTTAACCCTACCTGTTCAGCAACAAGTAGGGTTAAATTTTTAAGCAGGTGATTATATGGCTAAAACAGTTAGGGATATAGCTACAAACCGTAAAGCCCGTCATGATTTTTTTATAGAAGAAACTTATGAAGCAGGGATTGCTCTAAAGGGAACAGAAGTAAAATCAATCAGGGCAGGAAAAATAAACTTAAAAGACAGCTATGCCCTGATTGAAAACGGAGAACTTTTGTTATATAATATGCATATAAGCCCATATGAGAAAGGAAACAGGTTTAACCATGATCCCAAAAGGCCACGAAAGCTCCTTATGCATAAACGGGAGATTATGAGGCTTTTTGGATATGTCAGGGAAAAAGGTTATTCTCTGGTTCCATTACGGGTTTATATAAATGAAAAAGGCCTTGTTAAAGTAGAGATTGCTCTGGCTAAAGGTAAGAAGCTGTATGACAAGCGGAAAGAAATAGCGAAACGCGATGCAGAACGCCAGATGCAGAAAGCGTTGAAAGAGAGATTTCGATAAGATACAACTGAAATATTTAATAAACACGGGGGCGTTTTGGATTCGACGGGGGTAGTACGAACAAAAGCTGCGAGTCGAGCTTTCTAACTCGTTAAACTGGAAACCTTAAAGTTAAACGCAAAAGAAAACTACGCACTTGCTGCTTAATTAAAAAGCAGCACGCCTTACCGGATTTTGCCTGTGAATCCGGCTAAGGTGTCATAAAAGCAGGCTATGTTCCTCCACAGCCCGGATGGAGGAAAAGAAATTAACGGGCTGGCTCCATTCAAATCCCGCCTTTAGGAGTTGATTGGAGCGAGATTAAAAATAAAGGCTATACTCGTAGACGCTTTTGTTGGTATACCTTCGGACGCTGGGTTCAAATCCCGCCGCCTCCACCATTAAAGACAAACACTCGTGATATTAGAGTGTTATTTTTATGTACACATAGTTTATAAAAATTTCAAAAACAGGGGTGTTAAAACAGCAGTAAATATTCCGGCTACTCCAATTGCCAAACCACTCATAGAACCTTCAACTTCGCCTTCTTTAATGGCCCTTGAAGTGCCTAAGCCATGTGAGGAAGTTCCAATAGCAATACCGATTGATATTGGATTTTTTATTTTAAATAACTTTAATATTTCAGGGCCGGAAACAGCTCCGAGGATTCCTGTGAATACAACTACACTTGCTGTTAATGAAGGAATACCTCCAATAATTTTTGAAACTTCCATTGCTATAGGGGTAGTGACTGATTTTGGTGTTAAAGATAAAGCTATTATGTCAGATGTTTTTAAGAACTTGGCAAAAATATAAGTTGATATTATTCCAACTGTAGATCCTATTGCGATCCCGGTAATAATAGGAATACCAAACCTTTTTAACAACTTTCGTTGTCTGTATAAAGGCAATGCAAGGGCTACCGTCGCAGGCCCTAGTAATAAATGAATATATTTTCCTCCTGTCATATAAGTTTGATAATCTACATTAAGAAATAAAAGCAGCAGTATTATTAATCCTCCTGAAAGAGGTATAGGATTACACAGCGGATTTTTGAATTTATTACTTATAAATGAGGAAGAAACATATAATAATATAGTAATTCCAATCCAAAAAATCGGTTGTTTAGTTAAATGTTCCATCAATTTTATCCTCTCTTTCGGCTAAAAACTCAACAACTAAACCGGTAATCACAAGAACAAGAATATAACTTAAAATGGTTAAAAAAAATATTTTGGCTCCATGTTCTTTAAATATGTTTACATACATGATGAGTCCAACGGAAGCAGGGATGAAAAATAAAGAAAGGTTTTTTAACAGGAAATCAGAAACATCTTTAATGTGCTTTTCTTTAAGTATTCCTGAATATAAAAGGCTAAAGAGTATTATCATACCTATAACGTTTCCGGGGATAGGAATGTTTAAAATGTTGCGTATATAGCTGCCTGTATACTGACATCCAAAAAGTATAATTAGGCCAAAAATAAATTTCATTTATTACACCTTCTTTTATGTAATTATTGTTGGTTGGTGATTTTTGTTTCAGATTTTAATTAATGATAACAGAATATGTGTAAACTTTCAATAGTTAAATTTTTAAGGTCTGAACTTCTGATATAAGTTTAGTAGGTTTTAGTAGAATTTGAAATTCAATAAAAGATAAAGGTTTTAGGTTATGCAAATGTATTATATTTATAGCACATAGAAAAAGAGAGGATGGCCCTCTCATGTTTTATAAACTAGAAGCCGGTTTTATGTTATACCATCCTCTCTGATTCATCGCGTCAAAAATTCTTTTGGCGT
Organism: Thermosediminibacterales bacterium; assembly: GCA_029982205.1. GTDB lineage: Bacteria > Bacillota > Thermosediminibacteria > Koleobacterales > JARRCM01 > JARRCM01. The sequence continues at coordinate 24,176 of JARRCM010000013.1, read as the reverse complement.
GTTCTTGTTCATCTTTTTGAATCTGCTGTAAGGTTTGGCGCACATTTTGACATGCAGATTCCATTACGGCTAAGTCATAACTGTTGGAAACAAATTTTTCTGTCATAAGCATATGTGTTAGCATTTCTTTATCACTGAGGTTTGATTGTAACATTTGATTTACTCCTTTCAAAATTGTTGTTGTAATAGTTGATTTAACATATTAATATGTTGCTGTTCTTTTTGAGCAAGGTCATTGAAGAGCCCTTTAAGTTGAGGATCCTGAAGGTTGTTAGCGTAGTTTTGGTATGTTGCTACACATACTTTTTCGTGTTCAAGATTGTCCTTAATTAAATCGATTTCTTTTTGGCTTAATTGCAACAGAAACTCACCTCCTGTTTATTCTGAAGATATTTTAACCCAAAAACACTTGTTGTATTCTTTCATATGCTATAGGATTTGATAATTTATAATTATTTTCTTATCATTTACCACTATATGGATAAATAAAAATTTGATAAAAAGGATTTGTAAAACTGATGTCGAATAATAACTTTAACAAATCATACCAACTAATATGAGGGATAGCTTATGCATGTTTTTGAACTGCTTTATAAAGAATTTGGTCCGCAGAACTGGTGGCCTGCGGATACACCGTTTGAGGTGGTGGTAGGTGCTGTTTTAACACAGTTTGTGTCATGGAGAAATGTCGAACAGGCAATTGATGCCTTAAAACAAAGAGGTTTAATGGATCCTGAAAAAATTCTAAAAGTTGAAGATGAAATTCTTGAAGAACTTTTAAAACCTACAAGGTTTTATAAACAAAAAGCCCGTCGCCTGAAAGAGTTTTGCAGCCATCTTGTAACTAGATACAACGGAAAATTAGAAAAAATGTTTTCAAAGGAAATAGATGAGCTTCGTAGAGAACTTTTGGGAATAAAAGGGATTGGGCCTGAGACTGCAGACAGCATAATTCTATATGCGGCTGAAAAGCCGGTATTCGTCATAGATGCTTATACGAAGAGAATTTTTACCCGATTGGGTATTTTTAAAGATGATGTAAACTATGAAGAAATGCAGTTTTACTTTCATAAACATTTGAAAAGAGATGTTAGATTGTTTAATGAATACCATGCCCTTATTGTTACACTTGGAAAAACAATATGTTCTGACAAGAAGCCTAAATGTAATAAATGCCCCTTAAGGGAAACATGTAAATTTCCTAATAAGGATGGATAAAATAATTAAATATTTTTTGGAGGGTTGGTTAAATGAATGATATTAATTTTTTGAAAAAAATAGCTCTTCAGGTAAGAAAGGATATCGTAGAAATGACTTACCATGCAGGTTCAGGCCATCCGGGAGGATCTCTTTCTGCAGTTGAAATAATGGTTTCTTTGTATTTTTCCGTTATGAAAGTAGATCCTAAAAACCCTGATTGGGAAGACAGGGACAGGTTTGTTCTTTCAAAAGGCCATGCGTGCCCGGTGCTTTATTCGGTATTAGCAAGAAAGGGGTTTTTTTCACCTGAAGATTTAAAAACCTTGCGTAAATTCGGAAGCCATCTGCAGGGCCATCCAAGCCGTTTGAAGACACCGGGGGTCGAAGTGTCGGCAGGTTCTTTGGGTCAGGGGCTCTCTGTAGCAAACGGTATAGCAATTGGAGCAAAGATGTTAAATAAAGACATCAGAGTTTATTGTCTGATGGGTGATGGGGAAATTCAGGAAGGCTCTGTATGGGAAGCGGCAATGACTGCAGGGCACAGGAAGCTTGACAACCTGGTAGCCATAGTTGATTATAACAACCTTCAAATAGATGGATGGGTTGAAGATGTTAAAGGTCTGGCGCCATTAGCTGATAAATGGCGGTCTTTCCGGTGGCATGTTATCGGAATAGACGGCCATGACTTCGATCAAATACTATCAGCTTTTAATGAAGCGGAACAAACAAAAGGTTGTCCTACGGTTATTTTGGCAGAAACCGTTAAAGGAAAAGGAATTTCTTTTATGGAAAATAAAGCAGAATGGCATGGAAAAGCTCCGAACAGGCAAGAATACATCGAAGCTCTTGAAGAACTGGGATTTCTGAAAGGGGGAGAAAGTATTGATTAAAGAAATAAGTGAATGGTCTATGAAACCGGGACGTGATGGGTTTGGTGAAGGATTATTGGAATTAGGTGAAGTCCAGCCGAAAGTGGTTGTGATGGATGCAGACCTTTCAAAATCCACAAGAACAAACTGGTTTGCTGCTAAATACCCTGAACGGTTTATTGACATGGGGATAGCTGAACAGGATATGTTGGCAACTGCAGGCGGATTGAGTATGATGGGTTTAATTCCTTATACAGCAACCTACGGTACCTTTGTTACAGGGAGAGCATGGGATCAGATAAGAACAACAATATGTTACGGGGAACTTAATGTAAAAATAGCAGGGGCTCATGGCGGAATTTCTGTAGGAGCCGATGGAGCCACTCACCAGGCGTTAGAAGATGTAGCGCTTATGAGAGCTATACCGAATATGACAGTTGTGGTGCCGTGTGATGCAGAAGAATGTAAAAAAGCCACTATTGCCGCTTCAGAAATGTATGGCCCTTTTTATTTCCGTTTTGGCAGGGAGGCTACTCCTGTAATCACACATGAAAACACTCCTTTCAAAATAGGAAGAGCCGAAACCTTTCATGATGGTGAAGATATTACGGTAATAGCAAACGGTCCAATGGTTGCCGAGGCTTTAAAAGCCGCTTATATTTTAGAACCTCAAGGTATAAGTGTACGAGTTGTTAATATGCATACCGTAAAACCTTTAGATATATCAGTAATTATTAAGGCAGCAAGAGAGACAAAAGCGATTATAACCATGGAAGAACATAGTATAATAGGCGGTTTAGGCGGTGCAGTTGCCGAGTTTGTTTCTCAAAACTGTCCTGTAAAGATGAAAATCATCGGAACTAAAGATACTTTTGGAGAATCCGGTCAACCTGACGAACTGTTAGAAGCCTTTGGTCTAACATCTGAACATCTTATTGAAGAGATAAAAAATATCCTTAAAAAATAATGTTTTTTAAGAAAGGTTCGAGCTGATGGTTTTAGCTCTTTTTTATTTTTTGTTTTGAGTGAATCCATAAATTTTATAATTGTTTATAATTATATATGATCCGGTTTAAATGAGGTATGAGAATTATGATATAATGTCGTTAGTGATGGGAGGTATGAATATCTTGAGAGAAATTGATTGTTTTTTTGAGTTGCCAATGACTAAAAAAAGAATGATTCAGTGGTTTTATTTGTTTTATAAAGTGTATAATACTGGTTTGATGGATTTTTATTCTGATAAAAATTCAGATGAATGTTATGTTTTAAACTTGGCCAGGTCGGCAGTCGGTTTTGCCCTACTTTATTGTAGTGTTAAGACGGGTAAGCCGGAGAACTTAAAGGATTTAAAAAATTCAATGATAAACCTAGAAGGTTTTCAAAGATGGACAAAAATTGAAAAGGTTTTTGGTTTTAAAGATTTTTTCCAAACCCGACAAGAAGCAAAAGAATTTTTGGTTACAGCTAAATATTTTAAAGATAAAATCGTTCCATTACTTTTGCGGGAAGTAGAGATAAGAGCCTTTTTACATAACGGTGACTTGAAATTTAAGTGGAAAGGAAGAGTTGTTAAAGAAAACAAAAACTCCCTGGCTGTTGAGGTAAGATGGGGAATCAAACCCGTAAGTGTAGACCTTTTTACCATAAACCCGGGAGATGAAGGAGTTGAAGTTTATTTTAAAGACAGAAACTATAACATTTTTTTTATAAGAGAGCCTTCAGGTAAACCGAAAGGATGGTATTGTAACATAACAGAACCGGCAATAATATCAAATGGTATTGTTGATTACAGGGATTTAATTATAGATGTTGTGGTAAATGCAGATGGAAGGTACAAGGTGCTGGATGTTGATGAATACGAAGAAAAACGGAATATGTTTTCCCGTAAAGAAGATGCTGTTATAAAAAAATCCTTAGAAGAACTATTGGGTTTAATAAGTAGAGGAGGCATTGCGTTTTTAAATTATGCTACGTTTTTTTGATTTTATAAATTTGATATGATTATTACAGAGGTGAAATGATGAAAGTTTTGCTTGTGGCTTTGAATGCACGGTATGTCCATTCATCACTGGCTCTCAGGTACTTAAAAAGTTATTATGAAAAATGGGCTGATACCGAAAACGAGGTTATAATCCAAGAATTTACGATAAACGATAGCATTGAAAGAGTTACTGCCGAAATATACAAAAGTAAACCTGACATTGTTGGTTTTTCATGTTACATTTGGAACATTGTTTTAGTTCTGGAAACAGCCCGGAGATTAAAAAAAGTCAAAGAAGATTTGATTATCCTGCTGGGAGGACCGGAAGTTTCTTTTGAACCAGAAAAAATCTTAGAACAATGCGGGTTTATAGATTATATTATATCAGGAGAAGGAGAAAGGGCATTCTTAGATTTCCTAAAATCTTTCGAAAAAAACAATCAAACGCCTAACAAAGTAATTAAAGCTTCTTCAATTGATGATTTAGGGAATATACCTTTTCCATATACCGATGATGACCTTAAACATCTTAAAGATAAAATCATTTACTATGAAAGTTCAAGGGGATGTCCATTTCGATGCAGTTATTGCCTATCATCAGCTGTTAACGGAGTTAGATTTATGCCTATGGAAAGGGTAAAAACTGACCTTTATTCCTTTATTAAAGCCGAGGTAAAACAGGTAAAGTTTGTGGATAGGACTTTCAACTGCAACAAAAAAAGGGCCATGGAAATATGGAGCTTTTTATCGGAGAAAGCAAAACCCAATATGAACTTCCACTTTGAAATTTGTGCAGACCTTTTGGACGATGAAATGTTGGATTTTTTGAATCGTGTTCCAACTGGCTTGTTTCAGTTTGAAATAGGTGTCCAATCAACAAATGTGAATACAATTCGTCTTATTAACCGAAGTATGGATTTTGAAAAGGTCAGTGCTTCGGTTAAACGGATAGCCCAAGGAGAAAACATTCACCAGCATCTTGACTTGATCGCAGGTCTTCCGGCAGAAGATTACGCATATTTTAGAAAATCTTTTAATGATGTATATAAATTAAAACCTGAAAGGATTCAGCTGGGCTTTCTTAAATTGTTAAAGGGTTCGCCGATTCGACGACAAGCATCAGAGTTTGGTTATGTTTATACTGACAGTCCGCCCTATGAAGTGTTGAAAAACAACACACTTTCATATGATGAAATTTTGCGTCTTAAAATGATCGAAGACCTCTTAGAAAAATACTATAACACACATCGATTTGATAATGCTCTAGAATATATCACCGGACGTTTTGATACCTGTTTTGACTTTTTTGAGGAATTTTCGTTTTTTTGGGAACGGAACAACCTTCATACTGTATCTCACAGCAATGAAGCCCTGTATTTATTGCTGCTGGATTTTTATGAAAGTCTTTTTGATGACGGTAGTAAGTTGTTCAAAGACATTCTCAAATTTGATTTTATTCTTCACCAAAAGAATTACCGTCTTCCTGAAAGATTTTGCGGCCCGAAAATTAAAAACTTTAAAGAGAGGTGTTTTGAGTTTTTAAAGGATGAAGAGAACTTAAAAAAACATCTTCCGCATTATAAAGGTCTTACGGCAAAACAGATTTATAAACAAGTGAATTTTGAACCATTTAGTTATGATGTAATGGAAGTTATAAAAAACAAACAAAATACAGTTCCTGAACCCAAGCAAGTAACTATTTTATTTGATTATAAAACAAGGGTTCAAGTGGTTCAAAAAGCCCGTGCGTATAAAATCAGAATTTGAATTTTGAAGTATTATTGAAAACATGACGAAAATTGACTTGGGAGTGAATAATGTTGTGCGGTCGGTATACCCTTACTGTTGATGGTAAAACTTTAAAAGATTTCTTTCAAATAGACTTAGAGGGTTTTGATTTCAAACCTAGATATAATATCGCTCCTGGCCAAAGTGTTCCTGTTGTTTGCGGAAACCCTGACAACAAAAAAATATTTCTTATGCGCTGGGGATTGATACCTGAATGGAGCAAAAAATTATCCATTGGTTACAAAATGATAAATGCAAGGGCTGAAACGATTGACAAAAAACCTGCTTTTCGAAATTCATTTTACAATCGGCGCTGTCTGATTCCTGCAGATGGCTTTTATGAATGGAAGAAAGAAAACAGCAAAAAGCTGCCTGTTCGAATAATTTTACCTGATAAAAAGATATTTGCCTTTGCAGGCATTTGGGACTGCTGGGCTTCAACTGATGGCAGTAAAATTTTTTCTTTTAGCATTATAACTACTTCGGCAAATGATTATATAAAAGACATTCATGAAAGGATGCCTGTAATATTAGCAGAAATAGATCAACAGAATAAATGGCTTGGTTTAAATGAAACAGATAAATTAAAGAATTTATTGAAGCCTTATGATGGTGATATTTTTGCTTATAAAGTTTCTACATTAGTTAATTTTCCAAAGAATGATAATCCACATTGTATTAAAAAGCTTAAAGATTAGAAACATATCTAATCTAACTTGAGACACGAATTACAAAGCAAATTAGAAAAAGATGAATTTTAGACAAATTAGGTTTTGAACTGAATTTTGAATTATGTTAGTATGGTAAGAGATACTAAATATTCTATGCTATCTTGTAAGATTGTTGAAAAATTATAGGAGAGGAGATTGTTTTATGCCCTTGTTTCACATTATATTAATTTTGATTACAGGTATTGCTGCAGGTTTTTTAAACACAGTAGGAGGCGGAGGTTCTCTTTTAACCATGCCTATGTTAATATTTCTGGGTTTAGGTTCTGCTATGGCCAATGGGACCAACCGGGTAGCTGTAATGGTACAGAACATTGTTGCTACTATTAATTTTCGCCGTAAGGGTTTTTTTGACTATAAGCTGAGTTTGATGCTTGGGATTCCTGCTGTTTTAGGGTCAATTGTTGGTGCAAGGTTTGCGATTTCCCTGCCTGATGAGATATTTAATAAAATTTTAGCTGCAATTATGTTAATGGTACTTGCGGTAATCCTTTTTCAACCCCATAAAAGATTTGTGTCGGTTCAGGAGAACCTCAGTTCTAAAAGGAAAGCTGCAGCTGTAATTGCATTCTTCTTTGTGGGAATTTACGGTGGTTTTATTCAAGCAGGAGTAGGTTTTATTATAATAGCAACACTGTCGGTGCTTACGGGCTTGTCCCTGGTTAAAATAAACAGCTTAAAAGTTTTTATTGTGGCTATATACACCCTTTCATCACTTTTGGTTTTTTTAATTTCGGGTAATGTTAACCTTATCTTGGGATTAATCCTGGCTGTAGGGAATGGTATCGGGGCATGGCTCGGCAGCAACTTTGCGGTAGCCAAAGGGGATAAATGGATTCGTGTGATTCTAGCCATTTCCGTTATTGCGATGGCAGCCAAGTTGATGGGTGCATTCAGCATGTTAGGATTATAAAAAAACTGATAGTGGAGGGAATTTGCTTTGAGAAGATTTAAGCTGGCAGTTTGTCAGATGATCGTTACTGATGATAAAAAAAAGAATATAGAAAAAGCAGAACAAATGATTAAGACTGCTTCTAGAGAAGGTGCAGACCTTGTCATTCTTCCGGAAATGTTTAACTGTCCATATTTAAACAGTTTCTTTCCATTATTTGCCGAAAGTTTTCCGAATGGCGAGACGGTTCAAATGCTTTCGAAAGTTGCAGAGGAAGAGAAGATATATCTTATAGGTGGTTCAATTCCTGAGAAAGACGGAGAAGATATTTATAACACGAGTTTTGTTTTTGACCGTGAGGGTAAAGTGATCGGAAAACACCGGAAGATTCATCTTTTTGACGTGGATTTAGATACAGGTCTTTCTTTTCATGAATCAGATACATTGAGTTCAGGTTCGAGCCTTACTGTTGTTGATACAGAACTTTGTCGTGTTGGTGTTGCTATATGTTATGATATGAGGTTTCCTGAACTTTTTAGGCTTTATGCATTAAAAGAGGCTGACATGATAGTTGTTCCGGGGGCATTCAATATGACTACAGGTCCTGCTCATTGGGAAGCACTATTGCGTATCCGCGCGGTTGACAATCAGGTATATATGGTTGGCGCCTCTCCTGCTAGGGATTACAGTGCTGGTTATGTGGCTTACGGAAACTCTTTGGTAGTTGAACCTTGGGGTAATCTTATTGCAAAAGCAGATGAAAGTGAAACGATTATTTATGCAGATATTGACCTTGATAGAATCAATAAAGTTAGAAACGAACTTCCTCTTCTTAAGCATTTGAGAACAGATTTGTATGAAATAAGACAGAAGGGATTATCTAAATGAAGATTTTCCACACATCTGATTTACATCTTAGAGAAGACAGACCGGAAAGAATAAAAGCTTTAACGGAAATTTTAAAACTAGCCAGACAAGAGAAGATTGATTTGTTGTTGATAGCAGGCGACATGTTTGACAGTGATAAAGAAGCAGATAAGCTTAGACCAAAATTAAGAAAAATGTTTTCTGGAAACCCTTTTGTTATTCGTGTCATACCGGGCAATCATGATGAAAAAGCCTTTAGAAAAGATCATTACATGGGAGAGAATGTAAATGTTTATGTTATAAAACCTTTTGAGACAGAAGACTTCGAGGATGTCAGAATTGTAGCTGTTCCGTATTTTGATGTTGAAATTAATACCTTAATATCAAAACTGAAAGATACAACTGACAGCTGTAAAACAAACATACTTTTAATTCACTGTAGTTTAGATATACCATATATTAAAAGGGAAGATTTCGGTGAAGAGCAGAAACATGGGTATATGCCTGTAAGTTCTTCAATACTTGCAGATGCAGGTTTTGATTATATAATGGCAGGTCATTTTCATTCAAGGTTTATGGAAAACCGAATATCAGAAAAGTGTAGTGTTATTTACCCCGGTTCACCAGTATCAATAACAAAAAAAGAACAGGGCAAGCGTTGTGTAAACTTTTTAGATACCAAAAAAAGTATATTAAAACCTCTAGAAATCAATTCTTTTTATTATGAGACAATTTCTGTGATTTTTGACCCTTTTGATGAAGAAAAGGGCATTACATATCTTGAAAACGAAATAAAAAAACATGACTTATACAACACCGAAATTGAAATAAACCTTTACGGATTCATAAAAACAGAAGAAGTAAAGTTTAAACAAATGATTGATGTGATTACACGGGGTATAGCCCCTCAAAACATAAACCACGGCTATAAAAATATAAAGTCATTACTTGAAGATTCGCTCTACAAGAAGTTTGAACACAAACTGAAAAAACTTGAAATAAACGATGAAAGCAAACAACAGATTCGAAGCATGGTTTTAAACGCATTTTCGAACATTAAAGCATTGGAAGGTTGATGCCGATGCGAATAAAAGAAATTTATATAAAGCGATATGGCCCTATTTCAGATTTAACCATTAAGCCTAGGAAAGGTTTACAACTTATATATGGATTAAATGAGAGCGGGAAAACGCTGCTTGTAGATGCCGTTCTAAAATTGATCATCTCAGGGAGAGCAAAGGATTTTCAGAATATAGACAGAGTTGATGAACAGCCTGAAGGTTATGTTGTGATTGAAAATGAGGGCCGAGAGATAAAACTTAATGGCAATGAATGTCTTGATAAATATTTGAACATTGACTCACATGACCTTAGAAACGTGTTTGTGATAAGAGATAGCGACCTTGTGATACATCAAGAAGAAATAGGGTATTTGAGAAGAGTTACAGATAGATTAACAGGCATGCAGACAGAAAAAATAGAGAGGTTGAAAGCTTGTCTTCAAGATATGGGTCGCCTAACAAATTCCACAAGTAATGCAGCCCTTTCTAATAAAAAAGAGTATGGGAAAGTAGCGGAAAAACGAAAAAAGGCGAGTGAACTTCTTGAAGAGATAGAAGAGTATATTAAAAATGCAAAAATTAATGGTCTGGACGGTCTTGAACTGAAACTTTTAAGAACTGAGAAAGATTTAGATGAAACAAAAAACCTAATGGAAAAAACGGAAAAAGCCCGTCAAAAAGAACGCTATCAGAAATGCAGGGATGCTTTAGCTGAAGTCAAAAAAACATTAATTGAAATAGATCGGCTTAAACCGTTTAACCAGACTCTCAGAGATAACCTTTATCGTTTAACAAGTGATGTTGACGGTTTAAAGCTCCGCTTAAAAGAAAACCAGCAGAAATTAAACAAAAACAGTGTTTTGATTGAAAAGGAGAAAAAAGAACTTAGAGGTAAACTTGCGAAAGCAGACCCGCTCAAGGCTATACTTCAAAAGATATCGGTTTTAAAAGATGATATAAAAGCTTTTAGATTTAAAAAAGAAGATTTGGAAATCAAGATTAAAACTGCAGGAATTAACCGGATACTTGCATTTACTTTTTTTATTGGTTTTTTGATCTCAGCTGTTTTTGGAAGCTTACGAGAAACGCAATGGCAGTTCAATCTGGTTTTGCCCGGAATCTGTTTGGCTTTTTTCATTTACTATGTATCAAAATATGTGAATCTTTGCAGGTTGAAATACCGGTTAGAGCTTCATAAAGAGCTTATTTTAGAAAAAGCGGCCGAGCTTGGATTAGAAACAGAAAACCTCAATCAACTGCTTGTAAAGATATCACGGTGTGAACATGAATTTGATATTGTTTCTTCTGAAATTGAACACATGCAAAAGGAAATAGATAGTCTGACAAGATACGCTAATGAACTTGAAGACTCAAACCGTAAAATAGCCAAAACGATTTTAGAAAAGACTAAAGAGATCAATCAGGAGTTTAACAGGCTTTCAATAAATAACATAAATGAATTTGATCAAAAACTGAGACAAATAAGCGAGTATCAGCTTAAGCTTTTTGGGCATAAGGCGCTACTTGAAAACGAGCTTGGTAAACCCCATGATTGTTTAGATAAAAACATCGCCTATTGGTCCCAACAGATTAAACAGCTTGAAAAGTATGATTTCAATGAACCTGATTTGAGGTATGATGAAAAAGAAGCTGAGGATCTAAAACAGAAATATGATGATTTAACTATAAGCATTGAACAATTAAAAAAGCAAATTAATAGACACCGGGAAAAATTGAGGGAGTTTGAAAGCAGATTTACAGCCCTTTATATAACAGATTTCTTAGATGATGACATAGATTTAAATGTTGTAAATCTTAATATGCTTGAAGGACTGGCTGAATATTTAAGACAATTTATTGATAGAATTGATACAGATTTTCGAAACGCTGTTACTGCTATTAAGATTTTTGAAGAGATTCAATCTGAAGAAGAAGCCAAAATATCAGACCTTTTCAATTCGGAGAGTTGCGTAACGGTCCTGTTTAAACAAATCACTGAAGGCAGGTATCAAGAAATAAAGTATAATTCTGAAGAAAAGTTAATACAGGTTATTAAAGACGGTCTTTGCTTAAACAGCAGCCAACTGAGCAAAGGTGCGTTTGACCAGCTTTATCTGTCGTTAAGAGTAAGCCTTGCTCAAAAAATATTAGGAAATAAAAAAGGGTTTTTTATAATGGATGATGCTTTTTTGAGTTCAGATATAAAACGCATTGAACATCAGGTAAAGATTTTAAAAGACCTATGTGACAAAGGATGGAATATCCTTTATCTTTCCATGAAAGAAGAAATAAAGAATGTGATTTTAAACTACTGTCCTCATAAAATAATTGAACTTAAGCAGTCAGTCCGTAATTAACATAATATTGTTTTTTGTATACACCGTAAAAAAATTATATTGACTTTATATATATTTATGTATAGAATAATTATCAGTTGTTTTAAAAACGAAATAAAAAATATGGATCTCTTATCCAGAGAGGTGGAGGGACTGGCCCAATGAAACCCGGCAACCGGCCTACGGTAAAATGTAAACATGTCTCGTTTTACAAGGTAGCGGTGCCAATTCCTGCAGAACAAATTGTTCTGACAGATGAGAGGACTGGAAATAAACCTCTTCTGCATTTGTCAGAAGGGGTTTTTGTTTTATAAATCAAAGGAGGAATTAGAATGAAGAAAAAACTTATTGTTTTAACATTGCTTGTTATACTGATGGCTGGTTTGATGGCAGGCTGTGGAGGCGGCAAGGAAGAGGAAACTGTGGGGAAAGAGCAAAAGGTGCTTAAAGTCGGGGCGACTGCAGGGCCTTTTGCCGAGATTCTTGAAGCGGTAAAACCGGTATTGGCTAAAGAGGGTATTGAATTAAAAATCGTTGAATTCACAGATTATGTTAGGCCGAATTTAGCACTTGCAGAAGGAGAAATCGATGCAAACACATTCCAGCATATACCTTATTTTGAAAACTTTACAAAAAGCCGTAAACTAGACCTTTCAATTGTGGGGAAAACCATAATAATCCCTATGGCAATATATTCAAACAAATATAAGTCCCTTGATGAACTGCCTGAAGGTGCTACAGTTGCAATTCCAAATGACCCGACAAACGGCGGGCGAGCGCTTCTGCTTTTTGAAAAGGCTGGTGTATTTAAACTAAAAGAAGGTGTTGGGATAAATGCTACTGTCCAAGATATAGTTGATAATCCTAAAAACATCAAAGTATATGAGGTGGATGCTGCCCAAACAGCACGGGTACTGAGTGATGTTGACGCTGCTGCAGTGAACAGTAACTATGCTTTAGAACTGGGAATGAACCCCAAAAAAGACTCTATTTTTATCGAAAATTCCGATTCTCCATATGTGTGTATTGTTGCCGTAAGAAGTAAAGACAAGGACAATCCTATTATCAAAAAGTTTATTGAGGCATATCAATCAGAGGAAGTTAAAAACTTCATAAATGAGCGGTTTGATGGTTCTGTTATTCCGGCTTTTTAAATAAATGCTTTTCAATAGAGGAGGGTTTTGAAGTGCATCTAGTAATGGCATCACCTAATAGGTATATCCAGGAAAAAGACATACTGAAACAGGCTGGTGAACACATAGCACCTTTAGGTAAAAAGGCTCTACTTGTTGGTGATAATATCACTCTTTCTGTAGTGAGGGAGAACCTTAGCCAGAGTCTGAAAGAGAGCGGCATTTATTTCAAAGAAGAAATTTTCGGTGGAGAGGTTACAAAAAAAGAGGGGCACCGTATAGCGGAATTAGCCAAAACAGAAGGTTATGATGTGATAATAGGTATCGGCGGAGGAAAGGCAATAGATACTGCAAAAGCTGCATCAGCTTTCGGAGGGTTTCCCCTTGTGACAATTCCAACAATTGCTTCTAATTGTGCGGCATGGACTCCGCTTTCGGTGTTTTATAATGAAGATGGTGTTTTCGAAGAATATATAGTGTTTCAAAACAGCCCTGCCCTTGTACTTGTTGATACAAGAGTCATTGCCGAATCACCTGTAAGATACTTCAATGCCGGAATTGCAGATACTGTGGTTAAATGGTATGAAGCAAGAGCATCAGCAGCCAACAGGGAAAAGAACGTCCCAACACAAACTGCTTTAAATATCGCTCGAGAATGTGCCGAAACCTTATTTGAATACGGCGTGGAGGCATCACAAGATGTAAAACTTCGGAAACCCACAAAAGCTGTTGAAAAAACAACAGATTGTATAATTGCTTTGAGCGGCATGGTAGGAGGGCTGGGCAGTGATAATTGCAGAATAGCGGCTGCTCATGCTGTTCACAACGGCTTTACAGTTCTTGAAGAAACACACCATTTGTTCCACGGTGAAAAGGTGGCATATGGAACCCTTGTCCAGCTGTTTTTGGAAAATGAAGAACAGGAGTTCTATAAACTGATGGAATTTTTGACAAAATTGGAGCAACCTATAACCCTAAAACAGATGGGCCTTGAAAATGTTTCCGAAGATTCTTTGTCTAAAGTGGCTGAGGCTTCTTGCGCAGCTGAGGAATCTATCCATAATATGCCTTTTAAGGTTACTCCTGATATGGTTTTTGACGCTATTAAGAAGGTCGATGAAATCGGTAATGAATACCTTTTGAAAAGTGTTTGTAAAAACTAGAAGGCGGGTGCATAAAATGAAAAAAGATGTTGCTGCTCAGAGGATTAAGAATCTACCTGAACATTTCTTCTCAAGCCTTGTGGCAAAGGTTCAGAAAAAGGCTTTAACCGGGGCTGATATAATTGATTTGGGAAGGGGCAACCCAGATCAGCCTACTCCTCCACATATAGTGGAGGTCTTGTGTAAAGCTGCTCGAGATCCATCTACACACGGCTATTCCCCTTTTTCAGGCCTTAAAGAATTAAGGGAAGCTATATGTGTATTTTATGAAAGGGAGTTTGGAGTAAAGCTTGACCCTGATCGTGAAGTGGCGATTCTTTTTGGTTCTAAAGCAGGTTTAGTTGAGATCAGCCAGTGTGTGCTAGACCCCGGTGATATATGCCTTGTGCCAAATCCGGGCTATCCGGATTATTGGTCTGGAATAGCCCTGGCAGGCGCCAAGAGATATGACATGCCTGTTATCGAGGAAAATGGTTTTCTGCCTGATTACGAAAATATTCCCCGGGAAATAGTTTCAAAAGCAAAACTTATGTTGATTAATTACCCCAGCAATCCTACAACAGCTCAGGCGGATTTGGATTTTTTCAAAGCTACTGTTAAATTTGCCAAAAACAACGGAATAATAGTGGCACATGATTTTGCTTACGGTTCAATAGTGTTTGACGGGAAGAAAGCCCCAAGCTTCTTACAGGCAGAAGGCGCAAAAGATGTAGGTGTTGAGTTTTACTCATTATCAAAAACGTATAATATGGCAGGATGGAGGGTAGGCTTTGCCCTGGGCAACGAAAGTGTCATTTCTGCAATAAACACCCTGCAGAATCACTATTTTGCCAGTCTTTTCCCTGCAGTGCAAAAAGCAGCGGCGGCTGCTCTTACAGGCCCGCAGGAATGTGTTAAAGAATTGGTAGACATTTATCAGATGCGGCGGGACATATTTGTAGAAGGTTTAAGACAAATAGGGCTGGAAGTATGCAAACCTGCTGGAACTTTCTTTGTTTGGGGTAAAGTGCCTAAAGGGTTTTCTTCAGTGGAGTTTTTTGAACTTTTATTAGAGCGGGCAAATGTTGTTGTCGCACCGGGAATCGGATTTGGGAAATATGGAGAAGGCTACTTTAGAGCAGGCCTTTTAGACGGTTCCGAAAGGCTTAAAGAAGCGGTGTATAGAATCGGAAAGGCGTTAGAATAATAAAGGGGAGAATTAGTGTGATTACCATAAAAAATCTTAACAAGGTTTATATAACACCAAATGGCGGTAAAATAACAGCACTTAAAAACATTAATTTAAATATAGAAAAAGGTGATATTTTCGGTATTGTTGGCTTGAGCGGTGCGGGCAAATCAACACTGATTCGCTGCATAAACCGCCTTGAGGAACCAACTACAGGAAAGGTTATAATTGATGGTGTGGATATCACGAATTTAAACATTCGTGAACTAAGAAACGCCCGTAAAAAAATAGGAATGATATTTCAGCATTTCAATCTTTTAAATTCCAGAAATGTAGAAGATAATGTTGCATTTCCTTTAGAAATAGTCGGGATGCCCAAAACCGAGATAAAGAAAAGAGTGAGCAAACTGCTTAATCTTGTAGGCCTTGAAGACCGTGCCAAACATTATCCTTCAGAACTCAGCGGGGGCCAAAAACAGAGGGTTGGTATTGCAAGGGCCTTGGCAAATGACCCAAAATTGCTGTTATGTGACGAAGCTACTTCGGCCCTTGACCCGCAAACTACAAAATCGATTCTTGCTTTGTTGAAACAAATCAATAAAACTTTAGGAATTACTATTATTCTAATAACACATGAAATGTCGGTTATAAAAGAGATATGTAACAGGGTTGCGGTGATTGAACGGGGTGAGATAATAGAACAAGGAACGGTTTTTGATGTGTTTTCTCAGCCCAAGACCTTGACGGCAAAAGCGTTCCTTAACCGGTCGGCTTATGAACTTCCTGATGACATAAATGTTAATCAAACTGCCAACCGCCGATTAATAAGAATATTTTTCCCGAGGGATTCTGCAAGGAAGCCTATTATTTCACGAATGATTCGTATGTTTGAGGTAGATGTTAACATTCTTGCAGGTGCTATTGATAAAATTCAAGACCAAACTTTTGGAACATTAACGGTTGAAATTACAGGAAGTAAAAAACAAGTTTCTGGGGCAATAAATTTCTTATATAATGAAAACCTTGAAGTGGAAGAGGTGAGGAAGAGTGGATGATATAATGAGCCTTTTGATTCCTTCTGTTTTAGAAACGGTTTATATGGTAACTTTTTCAACCATAATTGCTCTTTTGATTGGTTTTCCTCTGGGAATTATTTTAGTTATAACTGAAAAGGGGCACATATGTGAGATGCCTTTATTAAACAAGGTATTATCAACAATAATAAATGTTTGTCGTTCTGTGCCTTATATTATATTGATGATTGTTTTGTTACCTGTTTCAAGATGGATTATTGGAACAAGTATAGGTACAACTGCTTCTATTGTTCCTTTATCTATTGCGGCTGCTCCTTTTGTTGCGAGAATCATTGAAAGCTCTCTTAAAGAAATCGAGTGGGGAAAGATAGAGGCGGCTTTGTCTATGGGGGCAAGCACACTGCAGATAATTTTTAAAGTGATGATTCCGGAAACTCTTCCTTCACTTGTATTGGGAATAACAATAACTGTTATAAGCGTTTTGGGGTATTCGGCAATGGCAGGCGCTATAGGCGGCGGTGGTCTGGGCAGCCTCGCCATAATATACGGTTATCAGAGGTTTGATTATAAAATAATGAATATAACTTTAGTAATATTGATTATTATGGTTCAAATAATTCAATCTGCCGGAAATGGTCTTGCTAAAAAAATAAGTAAAAACAGATAAGCTATCAAATTTATTTTTTTTAATAGAAATGAGAAAAGCATTATATCATTACACACGCTAAGGTTGTTAATAAACAAAACGTTAACAACCTTTTTTGGTTTTTAGAGATATGAAATGAAGGATTTTTGAGTTATAAATAGAATTCTTAGATAAATCATAATATATTAGAAATTAGGGGAACTTATATAAAGCAGTCAAAACTACAGCTGCTTATTAATTACGAGAGGATGGTTTTCATGAAAAAAATAATAATACTATGTTTATTGGTTTTTGTAGTTATTTTTTCTATAACTGGTTGCGAAAAAAATGAATCCAAACCAAAAGATAAGGAGGAGGAGAAATTTACGGATCTGGTTGATTTGAGAAGTGAACCATTTTTAATAGATGGGAAAAAATATATACCTGCACATAACAGAGTGCCTGAGGGTAAAAAGCCGCTTACAGTATATTTTCCTGACAGTAATTACATGTTTTTAGTACCGGTAACACGATTTGTTGATGGAGATAGCGATTTATTTAATTCATGTATAAGAGAACTTCAAAATGGGGCAGGCAAATCAAGCGGGCTTTCTCCCTATTCACCTATCGGTAAGATAAACAATGTTTACTATGAAAGTAAAGATAGACAGGTAACCGTTGACCTTTCGTCTGAAGACCCGAAATATGCCATGGGTTCTACAGGGTCTATGGTTTATTTAGGAAGTTTATTAAGATCTTACGCAGAAATTCCTGACGTAGATCAAATTCAGTTTTTATTAGATGGCAAAAAGGTGGAATCTATCTTTCACGGTTCGACTGATGATGATAAACCATATAAATTAAGAAAACATCCTGAAGCTTATGTTCTACTAGAAACTGAAAGGCGATTATACCTGCTCCCTGCTCCTAACTATGAGCCGTTTAAAACTGAGGTTTCAAAGATTGAGGATTTATCTAAAGAATTGTTTTCTATACTGAAAGCAGGAAAAAAGTTTGGAGATTTTCAACTCAAGCCAACAGTTCAGAAAGATGTTAAATTAAATAAGGTTAAACGAAACGAAAATGTTCTGGAACTGGATTTCAATGAGGTCATAAAAGATGACCTGTTTTTAAAAGACAAACCAAATTTCGTTTTACTCGATTCACTTGTTTATACATTCACATCGATTCCCGGTATTGATGAAATAAAAATAAGTATCGAAGGGAAACCGTTAAATACATTAAATGATGTTAAGTTTCCTGAGAGTTTTAAACGATTTTCCGTGATAAACGATTTGACAACGGAATAACTAAGAAATTATAATTGAACCTGTTTGTTAAACGGGTTCTTTTTTTTACTAAAAAATAAAATAAAAAATTTATATGCAAGAAGGAATTTTGGGCTGGTTGTCGAATAAACATAATATAAAAGAAAAATATACTGTATACACAAGTATGAATATTTTTTTCAATAACACATTTTGGGATAAGGATTTTTATATTTCCTTTTTGATTGCAGTTTTATTTGTATACAACATACAATAACCTTTGGGTTTTTTTATTCTGTTATACTTAAAATTATTTAAAAAGGGGTGAGTAACCTTGGTTGAAAAAATTAAAATCAACAAAAATTGGTGTAAAAAATGTGGAATATGTATTGCATTCTGCCCTAAAGGAGTGTTTGAAGGGCAGCCAGGTCAACTGCCGAAAGTTGCCAAACCTGAAGAGTGTACCGGGTGTAAGCTTTGTGAACTAAGGTGCCCGGATTTTGCAATAGAAGTAAGGAGTGATGACAATGAGTGAAAAAAAGCCAATACTTATGCAGGGCAATGAAGCATGTGCAAAAGGAGCTTTAGCGGCAGGGGTCAGATTTTTTGCAGGATATCCTATAACTCCGTCAAGTGAAATAGCTGAAATCCTTTCCGAAGAGCTTCCTAAGGTTGGTGGACGATTCATACAGATGGAAGATGAAATTGCCAGCATGGCTGCAGTAATTGGGGCGTCCCTTACTGGGAGCAAGGCTATGACAGCTACAAGCGGTCCTGGTATGTCATTAAAATCGGAAAACTTGGGTTATGCCTCTATGGCAGAGGTCCCATGCGTTATTGTTGATGTTCAGAGAGTTGGCCCAAGCACAGGTGGTCCTACGGCTCCTTCTCAAGGTGACATAATGCAGGCCAGATGGGGTACTCACGGCGATCATCCTATAATAGCGCTTGCCCCTAACTCTGTAAAAGAAACCTATGAAGTAACTATAAAAGCTTTTAATTTAAGTGAACGGTTTAGAACTCCCGTTATATTGCTTTTAGATGAAGTTATTGGGCACATGAGGGAAAAAGTAGTTTTGCCGGATCAAGAATCTATTGAAATTATCAATCGAAAAAAACCTACTGTACCACCGGAAGAATATTTCCCCTATGAACCTGATGAAGATGGTGTTCCTAAGATGGCCAGCTACGGAGAAGGATATCGATTTCATGTAACAGGATTGACACATGATAAGACTGGATTTCCTAATTTAAGTCCTGGGAACACTGATTATGTAATTCGTAGACTACATGAAAAAATCGAAAAGAACATAGATGAGATATTAATGGTTGAGGAATACTTTATGGATGATGCGGAGCTGGCAGTGTTTGCTTATGGTTCGCCATCGAGGTCTTCATTGAGTGCTGTAAGAAAAGCACGGGAAGAAGGAATTAAAGTTGGATTAATTAGACCGATAACTATATGGCCTTTCCCGGCAGAGACTGTCAAAAAAGCAGCACAAAAGGTCAGCAAAATAATTGTTCCTGAAATGAATTTGGGTCAACTCCTAGGAGAAGTTGAGCGGTATGCAAAATCAGATGCTGAAGTTATCGGGCTCAACAGGGTTGATGGTGAGCTCATCACACCTCAAGAAGTCGTTGATAAGATAAAGGAGGTATTATAGATGCAAGAACTGCTGGATAAGTATTTTAGAAAAGACAAGCTGCCTCATATTTGGTGTCCCGGCTGCGGCCATGGGATAACCTTGGGTGCAGTTGTTCGTGCAATAGACAAAGTTGGATTAGACCCTATTAAGACTACGGTTGTTTCAGGTATTGGATGTTCTTCAAGGGCTCCGGGATACATGAAATTTGACACACTGCATACTACTCATGGCAGAGCACTTGCATTTGCTACTGGTGTAAAGCATGCAAAACCCGAATTAAATGTTATAGTATTAACAGGTGACGGAGATGCAGCTGCTATAGGCGGTAATCATTTGATTCATGCCGCCAGAAGAAACATAGATATAACCACTGTATTATTTAATAACAGCATTTACGGAATGACAGGTGGCCAGTATTCACCTTTGACACCCACCGGAAAACTGGCTACAACAGCGCCATATGGCAATATAGATCAGGCTTTTGATATATGCAAACTTGCCATTGCTGCTGGAGCAACTTATGTAGCAAGAGGTACAGTTTATAATACAACACAGTTGATTGGATTAATTAGTAAAGGCATTCAGAACAAAGGATTTTCACTAATTGAGGTCATAACACATTGTCCCACGGTATACGGTAGGAGAAATAAAATGGGTACAGCAGTAGATATGATGAAGTGGCAGAAAGAAAACACAGTAAATGTAAAAGCAGCTGAAAAGATGACTGAAGAACAACTAAAAGGGAAAATACTTGTTGGTGAGTTGTATTCAGATACCCGCCCCGAATACACTGAACAGTATACTAAGATTATCGAAAGGCTGCAAAAGGAGGGTCAACAATGAGCAATCGAGTCGAATTAAGGTTTAGTGGAACAGGCGGTCAAGGGCTCATAACTGCAGGTATAATTTTTGCCGAGGCAGCTATAAATGCTGGAAAAAACGCTGTTCAATCACAGTCTTATGGCCCTGAAGCAAGAGGTGGTGCCAGTAAGGCCGAAGTTATAATAAGTGACGGGGAAATTGATTATCCAAAAGTTACCAAAGCCGATCTATTGCTTGCAATGAGTGAAGAGGCTTATAATAAATACAAAGGGGATTTAAAAAAAGGCGGTATTTTAGTTATGGATTCTTCACTTATCAATAAAGAACCTGACATTGATGCAAAGGTTTATAAAATTCCTATAACAAAACTTGCACAAGAAGAAGTGGGCAAGACAATAGTAGCAAACATTGTGGCGTTAGGAGCAATTACGGCCATAACAAAGTTAGTTCCAAAAGAAATTATTGAGGAAGCGGTTTTTAACAGATTTCCGAAAGCAAAAGAACTGAATAAAAAGGCCTTAAATATTGGTTTTGAAGCAGTAAGCAGATGTAAGGAGTGTTAACCATGGGAGAAAAAACATATATACCTGACAAACTTTTTGAATTTTCCACGAAAGTTTTCCAAAAACTTGGCATGACTCAGGAGGATTCTGACACTGTTTGTAGAATATTAATAAAAACAGACCTGAGGGGTATTAGTTCCCATGGCGTTGCTAGAATACCAATTTATGCAAAACGAATAAAACTAGGCTTAATTAATCCCACACCACAAATTAAAATTCTTAAAGAAAACGACACATCAGCTCTAATAGACGCAGATAATGGAATGGGCCATATAGCTTCAGAAAAAGCAATAAATATATGCATTGAAAAAGCCAAAAAATCAGGTATGGCTGCAGTAGGTGTTAGAAACTCTAACCATTTTGGAATCAACGCATACTACTCGATGAAAGCTGCTGAAGAAGGACTTATAGGTATGACATTTACAAACACATCACCATTAATGGCACCATTTGGAGGCAGAGAGCGGTTATTAGGTTCAAACCCTTTATGTATAGCTATACCTGCGGGTGAAGAACCTGATATAGTTCTTGATATGGCTACGAGTGTTGTTGCGAGGGGTAAACTTGAGGTGGCCGCCAGAAAAGGGATGAATATTCCTGAAGGATGGGCGATAGATTCTGAAGGCAGGGTTACAGTAGACCCGCAAAAAGCATTAGAAGGAGCTCTTTTACCTTTCGGCGGGCCGAAAGGATACGGACTTGCTGTACTTGTGGATATTCTTTCAGGAGTACTTACAGGTGCTAAGTTTGGCCCTGATGCTGGTTCTTTGTTTGGAGACCTAGACAGGCCGCAAGAAATTGGCCACTTTTTCATGGCTGTAAGCGTTGAAAACTTCATGTCTCTAGAAACATTTAAACATCGCATGGACAGCATGATTCAAAGAATACGAAACTCTAAGAAGGCTGAAGGAGTAGACAGGATATACATGCCAGGTGAGATAGAGTATTTAAAAAGCAAGGAATTGATTGAAAAAGGAATTACTGTTAATGAAAAAGTTATAAAAGAACTTAATGATTTAGCTGAAAACCTTGGTATTTCTGATAGGCTTTGATGATTTTAAAAAGATGAAAAGGAGTGATATAAGAGCGTGAAAGTTATTATTACGGAAAAAATACATGATTCAGGAATTGAGATACTTAAAAAATATGCAGATGTAGATTGCAAGTTTGGAATATCAAGGGAAGAATTATTGGAAAATATCGAAAAGTACGATGCAATGATTGTGAGAGTTGGAATTCAAATCGATAAAGAAATTATTGATAAAGGGAAAAATCTAAAAGCTATAGGAATGGCCGGAATAGGATTGAACCATATTGATGTGGAATATGCGAAACAAAAAGGAATAGGTGTTTTCAATGTTCCGGATGGCAGCAATAATTCGGTAGCCGAGCTGACTATGGCTTTGATGCTGAATATAGCAAGGAAGGTTAATGCTGCAGTTAATTCAGTAAAGTTTAATAACGAATGGGACAAGCATGCTTATGTTGGTCGGCAATTAAAAGACAAGGTATTAGGAATACTTGCTTTGGGTAAAATCGGTTCAAGGGTTGCTAAGTTTGCCCAGGCTTTTGATATGAAGGTTATCGCATACGATCCATTTATTGATAAAACA
This sequence comes from Thermosediminibacterales bacterium, assembly GCA_029982205.1. GTDB lineage: Bacteria > Bacillota > Thermosediminibacteria > Koleobacterales > JARRCM01 > JARRCM01. The sequence continues at coordinate 1,416 of JARRCM010000013.1, read as the reverse complement.
AAGGCAGAAGAGATTAACGTTGAGCTTGTAGAACTAGATGAGCTGTTACAAAGGGCTGACATAGTTTCAATCCATACTCCACTAACAAAACAAACATATCACCTCATCGGAGATGAGCAAATCAAAAAAATGAAAAAAGGAGCTTTTTTGCTAAACCTTGGCCGTGGTGGAGTAGTAGATGAAGAAAGCCTTTACAAGGCATTAAAGGAAGGCCATCTTGCAGGGGCTGCTGTTGATGTTATGGAACAGGAGCCTCCCGGAAAATCTAAGTTGTTTGAGCTTGATAACTTCATAGCGACACCCCATATAGGGGCAGGAACTATTGAAGCACAAGAATACATTTCAAAAAGTATTGCCGAAAAGATACTGAGTCACTTAGGCTTGATATAGTCAAATAGAAAACAAAAGAATAAAGGATTAAAACAAACCTTTATTCTTTTGCTAAATATTTGAAAGGGGGGATTTACCAAAGGGACAAGATATTTTTTGTGATTTGGTTTTATAAAAAATATTAAGGGGGTCGACTAAAAAAATGTTAAGAAAAAAAGGTTTAATGTGGTTGCTTGTTGTTGTGTTTTTGATGAGCGCTGTTTTGGTAGGTTGTTCATCAGGAGGTAAAGAAACTGCTGGTGGAGAAGAGAAAAAATCAGGTCCTGTATTCTTGAATATTACAACAGCAACAACAGGAGGAACTTATTATCCTGTTGGTGTTGGTTTGGCTACTCTGTGGACAGATAAACTGAAAAAATCTGAGGGAATATCAGTTTCCGCACAGTCTTCAGCCGGTTCTGTAGAAAATGTTGATATTTTAAGAAACAAAGAAGCCGATTTGGCAATTATGCAGGGCCTTATTGGTGCTATGGCATGGAAAGGAAAAGGACCTTTTGAAGGCAATCCATACAATGATTTCCGTTCAATAGGAGCTTTATGGTTCAATGTTGAACACTTTATAGTCAAAAAGGACCTTGTAAAAACAGGTAACGTTACTGATATAAAAGGGATGCGTTTCTCCATTGGTCCATCAGGAAGCGGAACCGAGAGATCTACGCTTACAATCATGGAAGGTGTTGGAATATCTACTGATGATATTAAAGTTGAACGTCTTGGATATACCGAAACGGCTCAGGCTATGAAGGACGGCCGCCTTGAGGGTGGTTCAATGCCAGGCGGGACACCCGTTGCTGCTGTATCCGATCTGTTTGCCAGCCCGCTGGAGGTTCAGGTCCTTGAGTTTACTGATGAACAGCTGGAAGCCATTAATAACGTGTTCCCGTCCTGGGGTAGATGGATAATTAAACCTGGTGTATATTCAGGCCAGGATAAAGAAATCAAAACAATTGCACAGCCCAACTGGTTAGCTGTTAATAAAGACGTGGATGAAGAAATCGTATACAAGCTTACAAAAACTATTTTTGA
>JARRCM010000012.1 GCA_029982205.1 Thermosediminibacterales bacterium | reverse complement strand
TCGTCCTGAGCCAGGATCAAACTCTCATGTTAATCCCTATATACTATATCTAAAAATAATATTCTGCTCTACATACAGCCATACTTCCTAGTATGACACACACTCTCACTCACATCCATGCCTAAACCCTGTTCAGTTGTCAATGACCAATCAAGCAATTTATCTCGGAATTTTATAGTATCATATTATTCATATTTTGTCAAACATTTTTCTAAACCCTTTGTCAGATTTTATTTTGTCTGGTAGTTTTTTAGTCGTATCTGGCGTCAACGTTTAATAATATACCACACGAACCATAAGCCTTCAAATGTTAATTTCTTGTAGAAGGCTTTAATAATTATCATTATTTCACCTTTTTAGATTTTTTCTCTGGTATTCTCTATTTTTTGTTATAATCAAAAGTTTTACTTCTTTAATTTTTGGGCCGGCTAAAATCTAGAATAGTATTTGGTACCTTTCCGATTATTATCGTTTCTGCAATAGGAATATGAGATGTGACTTCAACACTAGAACTAACCATTGGCACAACAATTTTCACCCATGTTTTAACATCAACAAAAATTTTGTGTCTTGTTTGATTTATCCCCGCCTCTTCAAATGCTTCAGAGATATCAACTTCTGCTGTACCAACCGGAATGATTGAAACAGTAATTCTGGGACCGAAGTTCGCCAGGATTTGACTGCCTGTCACTTGCCCTAACGGTATAGAAACTCCGCCCATTGTTATTTTCCTTAAAGATTCAGTAACGTATTGTGTGGCATCAGATCTCAAACGATTTATTTCTATAGTGTTTATTTGAATTAGAGACACCTCACCATTGTTGTTTTTATGTATAGTGATAAGGTCTTTATATTGGGTATTTCTAGCTATTTTTTTGTTTATGGCATCATTTATTGATTCAGTAGCTATTAATCTTGCTCTAGCTTCTGCTATCGCCAGCAAAGTAGGGCCAATGTTCTTTTCAACTAAAAGAAATGTTACTGCAGTAACAATCATAACAGTTATAATCAATGCCAGAATATTTATTTTAAGTTTCCTTCGAACAAATCGCCTCAAAGAAAATCACCCCCATACTGTTATTTTATGAGTAAGGAGGTGAATAAGTGACTCTATTTTATACGTTTATACAGCAACATGAGTCATACAAAGTCACCTAACCTTCACCATGCTGCCACAACTCCATCCGCCCGTGGATCTGTAGCTCCTGCCAGAACTCCCTCTTCATCATGCCATATTATCTGACCCCTGCCGAATATTTTAGAAGCAAGAGACCATTCAACATCATGACCCATGTTAGCCAGGGATTCAGCAATGTGCTGCGGGAAGGCATGTTCCAGCTTCACCCTTTTCCCCTCAACCCACAGCCATCTAGGGGCGTCCAGGGCTGCCTGGGGGTTCAGTTGAAAGTCAATGGTATTCATGATTACCTGAACATGCCCCTGGGGCTGCATGAATCCTCCCATTACTCTAAAAGGCCCGATAGGGCGATTATCTTTCGTTAGAAATCCGGGAATTATGGTGTGGTACGGTTTTTTACCGGGTTCCAGGCAGTTAACATGGGATGGGGTCAGAAGGCAAGCTTTATAACCTCAATCTGCTTATGGTAGGTATCTGCTTTATCCTTATCGGTAAAATCAAAACCCTTTTTAACAGCCTCTAAACTGATTTTCCTGGGGGCAGGACCACTGGCATTTAAACCGTACAATTTACCCCGCGTCCATACAAGGGCAAAGGCATCTCCACCGATTCCACACGAAGTGGGTTCAACCACCGTCAAGCAGGCAGCAGTGGCTATGGCTGCATCTATGGCATTTCCCCCTTTTTTCAAAATTTCAAGGCCTGCCTCAGCTGCCAGGTTTTGTGATGTTGCCACCATGCCTTTTTTGGCAAAGACCGTCATTCGCCTCGAGCTGTATGGATAATATGAGGAATCAAGTTTCATGTTAACCCTCCTTGCTCATCATAAATTCCAATCCCTTTTGAGTGTCATGCACCAGGTTGCCCTGCCACTGGGGATCCATTTTAGGGTAATCTGTACGATAGTGTGCACCACGGCTTTCCCTTCTAGTTAGCGCCGATTTGCTTACAAGCAAAGCAAGTTTCAACATGTTCTTCAACCTATACCATTTCTTTGGATCACCAGGTTTTATGCTATCAAGTTCTCCTTTTAAGTGTTCAATTTTGTTAATTGCGTTTTTGAGCCCCGTTTCATCCCTTAAAATCCCTACATCATTATACATGATCTGCTGCAGGTCTCCTGCTATATGGTCTACCAGCTCATCTCCAGTTTCAGGTAGATGTGTTGGAAAATCGAAATCAAAACCCAGTATTTCATCGGCGTTTCTGACATACTCAGCAGCTTCTCTGCCTGCTATGGGACCAAAGACCGCACATTCAGTTAGCGCCATTCCACCTATGCGGTTAGCACCATGCACTCCTGCCGAACATTCTCCACACGCAAAAAGGCCTTCTACCGCTGTCCTGCATCTTTGATCTATTTTTATTCCACCCATGGTAAAGTGAGCCACAGGTTTTACTAGAAGCTCAGAATCCTCCCCGTTTTTTTTAAGGAGTTTGTAAAGTCTCGGATTTCTGGCTTTTATTACGTCCTCATCAACACCGGAAAGATCAAGGAAAACTTTATGCTGTAATGCTATCTCCCTTGATACCAAATCACGGTTCTCAAGTTCACCCCTGGGGTATTTCCCCAAAAAGTATTCTCCTTTATCATTTTTTAATCTGGCTCCATGAAAAAACAATGGGGTTAAAATATCCATAAATCGGGGGTATACCAACCAGTAGGGATAAAACTGGATAAATTCCAGATCCATCAATTCCGCTCCGGCCTCATAGGCAATTATAATGGTTTCACCAGTGGTCTGCTTTGTATTATCGTTCAGCGCAAACATTGTTGCATAACCACCGGCCGCTAGTATGACAGCTTTTGATTTTACTAGTATATGTTCGTTATTAAACTCTGCAACTGCACCGATAACCCTCTTATCACGGGTTAATAGTTTTATAAGCTCACAATCTTCACAAACCTCAATATGGGAATTAAAAACCGCTTTTCTCAGGGGTATGGTTAATTCTTTCCCCCTGGATTGTTTTGTTAGGTAGAGGTTTTTCTGACCGGTTTTTTTGGGTTTTGCTGACAGTTTAATACCGTACTTGCTTAAATTTTTAACTGAATCAAAACCCTTTTCTACCAGGGTCTTTATAAGAGCGGGGTTGTTGATTTGACCACATGCTTCATAAATTTCATTGTAAAAGGCATTTTCAGGGTCACAGCCGCCTTCTACCACTAAATGAGCTGTTTGAGAGATGACTGAAGACCCCGATTTTCCTATTTTTCCCTTTGTCATCAAACATACTCTGACACCATGTTTCTGAGCCTCAAGAGCTGCCAGCATTCCTGCCACTCCACCACCCACTACCAGAACGTCCGTTTTAATTAATTTCCTGTTTTTCACAAATCATACCTCCGGTTGTAATATTGTTTTTTCTCTTCTAATAACATCCCCTTTTTTATTTTTTAGACGGAGTTACAGCACTATCTCTCTACAACCAATTCTATAAATTGTGTAAAAAACCTGCTTTCACTGCTACAAAAAGATTGGCTGGTAAATATCAATCCGGGCCTAACACCATTCACAGTCGTTATGCCACTTCTGAATACTACAGTTGGTAATATGACAATACAGTTGCTTTGGATGAGGTAAACATTAATCACGGGAGCTTTAAAAAAATATTTTGTTTTATATATAAACCAACTTTTGGTATAATAAAAACGTGTTTTAAGTTAAATTTCCTGTGGAGGTCTTATCATGTTTAACAGAATTTTAAAATTGGGTGAACTCACAGTGCCCCATGCAATAATTCAGGGAGGTATGGCAGTAAGGATTTCTACCGCATCTCTGGCAGGGGCCGTTGCAAGCCAGGGTGGAATCGGTGTTATTGCCGGAACAGCAATGACTTCCGAGGAATTAAGGAATGAAATAATGCAGGCCAAAAGGCTGGCCGGCGGAAATGGTGCCATAGGCATCAATGTGCTTTTTGCTGTAAAAAACTTCGCCGAGTTGATAAAAACTGCCCTCAAAACAGGGATCGACATTGTATTTTCCGGTGCTGGTTTTTCCCGGGATGTGTTCAGCTGGGGGAAACAGTTCAATGTTCCTGTGGTGCCTCTTGTTTCTTCAGGACGTCTTGCAAAAATCGCAGAAAAACTGGGTGCTGCTGCTGTCGTTGCAGAAAGCGGCCAGGCTGGTGGTCATCTGGGCACCAACCGCCCGATAGAAGAAATCCTTCCAGAAGTCAAGGCTGCAACAAACCTTCCCGTTATAGCCGCAGGGGGTATTGTGGATGGCTACGATATATACAGGATGGAACAACTGGGAGCAGATGGTGTGCAGATGGGAACCCGTTTTGCAGCAAGTCGTGAATCGAATGCCAGTGAATATTTTAAACAATTGTATGTAAATTCTAGACCAACGGACACAGTATTGATCAAAAGCCCTGTAGGACTTCCGGGTCGAGCACTGCGAAATGCTTTCGTGGATAAACTTTTATCCGGAGCCTCCATCGAAATAGAAGCATGTGATGATTGTCTTAAAAATTGTAAAAGGAATTTCTGCATCAAAAAAGCATTGGAGAACGCCCAGAAGGGTACGGGAACCAACCGTCTGGTTTTTGCTGGTCAAAAAGTTTATACAATAAAGAAAATACTTTCTGTAGAGGAAATCTTCGACAAATTAAAAAAAGAATATTCGGCGATTGCTTCGCAGTCTGAGCATCCCCCCAAGCCTGGGGAAATACTTTCCCCAGACCCCTTTAGTGCAACTTGCAATCATTTCCAAAAAAACAGCTAACTTAGTTGATGCTGTACTAGTTCCCCGGTAACCTTGGGACAGACTTTGGCCAAGGCCATACTTTCTTTTATGCACACTAATAGTAGCTTCCCCGCTGGCACGTCAACGCTGAAGTCTTTTTGGGTTTCCTCCTACAGGTTGTTTCTAAAAAAATGCCCACGCTTGAACATATAAATTAAGTGCAGAATCAATAGATTGTGGGGTTTGTGCTATCGCTACATTTTCCGATGATGAAATGAACCGTATACTTGACATTAATGGTAAAGAGAAATTTATTATATATATCGCTACTGTAGGGAAGAAATAGGAGATGATTATTTGATATCCTCAGATATGATATAAGGATTCTATAGCTAGTTTCCCCTGAAATCTCAGCAGTGATAGCACATAAAAACTTTGATATCACAACAAAATAAAGGGTTTTATATATCCTGTTGGAGAATATTTTAATAAAGAATCCCCCAAATCTTCACCTGAAGGAAACTCTATGCCATAAATACTATAATTGGTACTTATGTATATGTTTTTAGGGATTGATCATAAATATTAACTATTAAGTTTTTTTAATTTTTTCTGAATTCTATCACCATTTACCATGTATAATACTTGTTCGCAAAAATTTGTTGCATAATCCGCTATCCTTTCTAGGTCTTTTGCAATATTAATTAAATATACCGATCTGGTAATAGTTTGAGGATCTTTATTCATAAATTCTAAAAATTCATTAAAAACTTTATTATATAATTCATCTACTTCTGCATCTCTTTTCCAAACTTCTTTGGCCAATTTTACATCTTCATTAATATAAGCTTTTATGCTATCCCTAAATGCATGCCTTCTTGAACCGTTTGCTTTGTTTGTAAAGAAACTTCACAGAAAACCAAAACGAAGTTCAAGAGGCCGTTGAAAAATAGATCATGAAGCAGTATTTAAATATACTGTAAGGCAGGTGATGGCAGGCGAAGCTGATCATTCGAATGATCTTACATATGATCCTGTAATTTTGTAATAAAATATGGCTGTAAAAATGTGGATAAAGACTACCCCTAGGTGGTTGTTCCTTGAACCGTAAAAGGAAAAGTCCATTTCCATATATTCCTACAAATGTACGTTTGTGGATTATGAGAGGATTTAGAATTTAGACTTTATTTTGTTGGAAAATTTTTATGCAACACTAGTGAATTTCCCTAAATTTTTAATATATGTTATAATTATTAAGATATAAATACTAGTTAATATATGTTTAAAGGTTGTTCCAGGGAGGGGAGAAAATAGTGCCTAAAAAAAATAAAAAGAAAAAAGTAAAAGTGTTCAAAGCTTTTTTTATAGCATTTATTATTACCTGTTTTATTTTGGCTGGAGCCGGAGCAGGTCTTCTGGTCAGCTGGCTAAAAGACACTCCACCTTTTGATCCAGAACAGCTAAAACCTAGTGAAACTTCATTCGTTTTTGACAGCAGTAATAAACAAATCGCCGAACTCCATGCCGAAGAAAACAGGGTGATTGTTCCGTTAGAAAAAATCCCAGAACATTTACAAAACGCCTTTATAGCAATTGAGGACAAACAATTTTATAATCATCCCGGGATAAATATCAAAGCTATTTTAGCTGCTCTCTATACAGATATGATTCATGGTGAGTTTAAGAGAGGTGCAAGTACCATAACCCAGCAGTTAGTCAAAAATGCTTTCCTCCACCCAGAAAAAACGATTAAAAGAAAACTTCAAGAAGCTTGGCTTTCAATACAGATTGAAAGAAAATACACAAAAAAAGAAATCCTTGAGTTTTATCTAAATCAAATCTATTTTGGCCATTCTGCTAATGGTGTTGAAGCAGCTTCGAAAATTTTTTTCGGTAAACATGTTTGGGACCTTAACCTTGCAGAAAGCGCTATGCTTGCCGGTATTACAAGAAATCCAGGAATTTATTCACCATACATTAACTTCAAAAACGCTAAAGCTCGCCAGGAAGTAGTTTTAGATGAAATGGTGGAGAGCGGTTTTATTTCAAAAGAAGAAGCTGAAATAGCTAAAAACATGGAAATAAAACTAGCGGGTATTAAAAACGCTAAACCCTCATACAAGGCTCCTTACTTTGTAGACCATGTAATCCGACAAAGTGTTGATATCTTAAAACAAAAATACAATATTTCAGATGATGAAGCTTTTAATAAGTTATATCATGGTGGTCTTAGAATTTTTACTACCGTAGATATGAAACTTCAACAAGCTGCTGAAAAGGTTCTTGAGGACCCTAAAAACTATCCCGAAAGCAAACCTGACAAAAAAGGAATTCCACAACCTCAGGCTGCTATTGCAGTAATAGACCATCGAACCGGAGAAATAAAAGCACTGGTAGGCGGCCGAAAACATGAAAATAAACTGGGATTAAATCGTGCCACTCAATCTTATCGTCAACCAGGTTCATCTTTTAAACCTATTGCAGTTTATACTCCTGCTATTGCTTTAGGCATGACACCGGCTACCGTAATTGATAATGCACCTATTGCATACCCACAACCAGATGGAAGCGTTTGGTCGCCTGAAAACTACAACGGACGTTTTGACGGTTTAACAACTATAAGACGCGCTATTGAACTTTCAGTCAATGTAGTAGCAGTAAAAGTCTTAGATAAAATAGGGATTGACAGAGGGATAGAATATGCTCAAAAACTCGGGATTCATAGTCTGGTATTAAAAGGCAGAAGAAATGATAAAGGGCTTTCCGCCCTTGCTTTAGGCGGTCTAACTAAAGGCGTAACACCTTTAGAAATGGCGTCGGCATATGGGACACTTGCAAACAAAGGTATTCATATCGAACCTTTTGCAGTTTCTAAAATCACCGATAAGAACGGAAGGTTGATTTATGAACATACACCACAAAAATGGGTTGCAGTAAGTGAACAGGTGGCATATATTATGACAGATATGCTTAGAGGTGTAGTAAAAAGGGGAACAGCCTGGCGTTTGGCAAGTCTTGATTTTCCTGTAGCAGGAAAAACCGGAACCACTACTGATAGCAAAGACATCTGGTTTGTAGGCTATACTCCTCATTTGACTGCTGCTGTCTGGATGGGCTATGATGAACCAACACCAATGAAAAACGTTGCCGGAGGCAAACAGCCTGCTTTGATATGGAAACAAGTAATAGAAGTAGCTTATAAAGATTTACCTAAGGATGAAGATTTCATTAAACCTGATAAGATTATAGGTCCAATAAATGTTTGTGCTCAATCAGGTAAACTTCCTACAGACCTTTGCGCAAAAGATCCCAGAGGTTCTCAAGTAATACAGGAAATATTTATTAAAGGTACAGAACCCCATGAATATTGCGATGTTCATGTTGAATTAGAAGTTTGTAGCGATACCAACTTGTTGGCGACTGAACACTGCCCATTAGATAAAGTCAAGAAAAAAGTGTTCATTAAGCGTAAAGAACCTTATGTTCCGGCAGAAGATGGAAGGATACCAGTAGATGCCAAATATGAGGTCCCTTTAGAATATTGTAATATTCATGGACCTCAAAATCCTAAAAATCCTTCAGGATTCTAATTTATTATATTATAAGAGCGTGCCTGTTCAGACACGCTCTTTCATTTGATATTCTTCTTCTGTGATAACTTCAATTCCATTTTGCATAAACAATTCTGCCGTTACCCCATTTCCCTTTTTCTTGCGTCCGCTAAAAGTTCCGTCATAAATCATACCACAACCACAAGAAGGGCTCCGGCTTTTCAATATCGCTTTTTTTACCCTCATAGTTTTTGCTAACTTCAGAGATTCCTCTGCACCTTTAATAAATTTTTGAGTTACATCCTCACCTGAACTGTTAATCACCTTCGCCTTACCCAAAAAAATATCTTTCCCGTCTCCGTTAATAATCTCAGAAGGAGGTCTTGGTGTGGGCAAACCACCTAATTGTTCCGGGCAAAAAGGTATTGCCTTTCTCATTTCCACAAGCTTATATACCTTTTCATTGTAATTGCTGCCGCCGTTATATTTGCAGCAAAGGCCTGTCAGACAAGCGCTTACCAATATCATTAATCAACCTCCTTATGTGTTTAACTGAATAAAAGTAACACCTTCCCCACCTTCACCAAATTTGCCACTGCGAAATGATTTAACTAAACGGTTGTTTTTTAAATAGTTATGAAGCCCTTCACGTAAAATCCCCGTTCCTTTTCCATGTATCACCACAACTTCACTCAGACCAGCTAAATAGGCATCATCGATATACTTATCAACTTTATCAGTAGCGTCTTGGAGACTAAAACCTCTAACATCCAGTTCGGATGAAATGTTTTGGGTTTTTGATGCTACAAGTTTTCCATATTTAAAATGTTCTTTGTTTTCATTATCGTTTTTGCCTTTAATTTTTATTACACTTGATGAAGGAAGTGTTAATTTAACCATACCCACTTGAATTATTATCTCATCACCCTTTGTCTTCTCAACTACCACACCTGTCTGATTCAAACTGGGTATCGCCACATTATCTCCTTGTTTTAATTCATCTGATTCATCTTTGTTTATTTTCTCTAAGAGGGGCTTATGAAGCTGTTCTTCTAGTTCTGATAATGAATCTTTAAGCCGGTTTTGCGCTTCTTCGATTAGCTTATTTTTTTCTCTTTCATTCTCTCTGGAATAAAGAGATTTAAGTTCCTTAATAATAGCTTTAGCTTCATTTTGTGCCTTCTTTAAAATGTCCTTTGCCTCTTCCCTTGCCTCCCTAAGAATTTTTTCTTTTTTATGTTCTAACTTCTTCAGTTCATAATCATACCGTTTTTTTAAGGTTTGTATTTCTTGGCGAAATTCTCTAACTTGTTCTCTGTCTTGTTGAATAGCTTTATGTTTTTCATGTATGTTTTTTAACAAGTCTTCAACCTTTAAATTGTCTTCTGTCAAAAAATTTTTAGCCCTTTCAATAATTTCTTTAAAGAGTCCTAAACGTCTGGAAATTTCAAAAGCGTTACTTTTCCCTGGAACACCAATCATTAACTTATATGTGGGTTTAAGTGTTTCTACATCAAATTCTACGCTTGCATTCTCTATTCCCTCTATTGTATAAGCAAAAGTTTTTAATTCACTGTAATGTGTAGTAGCAATTGTTAAAACATTTTTATTATATAAATAATCTAAGATTGCCATTGCCAGAGCAGCACCTTCTGTAGGATCAGTGCCAGCTCCAAGCTCATCTAAAAGCACAAGGTCTTTATCAGAAACTGCTTTTAATATTTTAATAATGTTTGTCATATGAGATGAAAAACTACTTAAGCTTTGTTCAATACTTTGTTCATCACCTATATCTGCGTAGACATTTCTAAAAAGAGGCAATTCACTTCCCCATTTTGCCGGTATAAACAAACCTGATTGAGCCATCAAACAGAGAAGACCGACTGTTTTCAAAGTTACTGTTTTCCCACCGGTATTTGGGCCAGTAATTACAAGTATTTTAAAATCTTTTCCAATATGAATATCTGTTGGAACCACACCACCTTTAAGTAAGGGATGACGTGCCTTTTTCAAATTAATAAAATTCTCATTATTTATTACAGGTTGAACTGCATCCATTTGTATAGCTAATCTGGCTTTAGCAAAAATTAGATCTAATTTTGTTAAAACTTTAAGATTAGTCGATATGGACTCTGCTTCTTCAGCAACCATTTTGGTTAGTTCTATCAAAATACGTTCTACTTCTTTATTCTCCTGAACCTTCAATTCCTGTAAGTAATTATTAATATTTACAACACTCATTGGTTCTATAAACAAAGTAGCACCACTTGAAGACTGGTCATGAACTATCCCTGGAAAACTGCCTCTGAATTCCTGTTTTACAGGCACTACATATCTTCCGTTTCTTTGAGTAACAATTAGTTCCTGGAGCATTTTTCGGTTTTGGGGAGATTTTAAAATTGTATTTATTTTATCTTTTATTTCATTTTGTAATTCCCTGATACGTCTTCTCAAACTCCTTAGTTTATCACTAGCACCGTCACAAATCTCTTGCTCGTCTATGCTGGAAAATATTTTATCTTCTATTTGTTTAAGAATCACCAAGTTATTTATGTGTTCTCCAATTATCATATATTTTTTTTTAGAATCTTTTATGTTATAAAAAAACGTTTTTATATTTCTGCTGCAGCGTAATAAATCAGCAACATCAAGGAGCTCATCAGGAAGCAGCATTGAACCCTTTTCCGATTTTTTTAATGCCATTCTAATATCTTTTAATCCTCCAAAAGGAGGAGTTGATTCTTCTTGAAGTATTTTTACAGCCTCACCTGTTTCATCTAATTTATATTTTACTTCCCTCATATCTGAAACTGGCAGTAATTTTTCTGCTAATTCTCTACCCATTGGAGAAACGGTTAATTCTTTGAGTCTATCTATTATCTTATGAAATTCTAAAACTTTAATTGAATGCTCATCCATATTTTTTCACCTCTTTATTTCCTGAGGAAAAATGCTTTAATGCATCTATAAGACTAGGGGTTATATCCTCTAAAGAACTTATTCTTCTAGAAACCTCTGCTGCCCCTAACCCCAGTAATATTGTTGGTACCTTATTTAAAGTATGGGTCTTGACACTTAAATCTTCTATATTACCATGGTCACTGGTTATTAATATTAGGTTTTTCGAAAGGTCAATCGTGTCAATTATTGTTTTCACAAACCTGTCAAGGACATCTATTATTTTTATAGCTTTTTCCATGTCTTGACTATGGCCAACAATATCTGTCTGGAAATACTCGAAAAGAGTAAAATCATACTCTGAACTCAATACAGCCAATCTTCTTCCTGCTTCTTCAGGTGTTAACTGCGGAACTTTATATCCCTGTTCAATTAATATTTCATTAGTAATATCCTGAAAAACCGCTTTTCCATTTATCAAATCACTCTTATTTCTGAAGGGAATGCCTGCAGCCATTGTAGCGACTGTTGTAGCTGATGCACGCAGCTTTTTTTCATGTTTTCTAACGTAGTAGTTGGTACGGTACATATTAGCATTAGTCACTCTCATACCCAAATCAACTGCTTGTTTAAATACACTATAGTTTTTTAAAATTTCTTTAAGAGCAGCAGTGGGAAAACCACTTATATGCCTTCCAACAGCTTTTGCAGCATTTATTCCGGTAAATAAGGCAGTTTGCCCAGTTGCGCTTTGGGGAATTCCTTCAACACCCATACATGTAGAAGTAGGAACCATATAAGGGCTTTCAATAAGCTGTTTAAGGGTTTGAGTCTCGGTATTTAAAATCGGATTATACCTTGGGTCATTTTTCCCAAGGCCAAAACCATCAATAAAAATCATTAAAATTCCCATAATACCTCTCCCAGTATTTAGTATTTTTTCCGAAGGAATTTCATTAATTCTTTATATTCCATACAGTTTATAACATCCGTTTTTTCCAACCATGCCCTTCGAGCTATACCTATACCAAAACGAATGTCATCCATTCTTGTTACATCATGTGAATCTGTGTTTATTGCTAATTTAATTCCGTGTTCCTTTGCTTTTTTTGCCAGAACATCATTTAGATCAAGCCTGTCGGGAGAAGAATTGATTTCAAATACAGTATTATGTTTTGCTGCTATATCAAACAAATAATCTATATCTACATCATATGCATCCCTTTTTCCCAAAAGCCTGCCGGTTGGATGAGCTATAATGTCCACATTATCATTTTTAATTGCTGTTTCCAACCGGCGGGTAATTTTATCACGATCCTGATGAAAACCTGTGTGTATTGAAGCAATGACTAGGTCCATTTCTTCTAATATTTCATCACTGTAATCCAGCTCATTGTTTCTTAAAATATCCATCTCTATTCCGGACAAAATTTTGAAGCCATTGAGTTTTTCGTTTAACTTTGAAATAATTTCTTTTTGTTCCATCAGACGTTTCTCCGAAAGCCCCTTGGCTATACCAAGGGATTTGGAATGATCAGTTACTGCAACATACTTATAACCTTTTTCCTGCGCTTTTTCGACCACTTCTTCTATCGAATTTATTCCATCACTCCAGTTAGTGTGAATGTGAAGGTCTCCTAAAATATCTTCATTGTTTATAACTTGAGGTAGTTTATTTTTTAATGCGGTTTCTATCTCACCCCGATCTTCTCTAAGTTCAGGAATTATATAAGGGATTTTTAATGCTCGGTAAATGTCACTTTCTTTATTTATTTCAATTTCTGTACCATCACTATTAAATACTCCATGTTTTTCAATTTTCAAACCTTGTTCAAGGGCTAGTTTATCAAGCCTTTTTATATAAGCCTGACTTCCAGTAGTATTATGAAGCGCCGTATAAAAAGACCTGGGTTCAACAATCTCCAACTCTACCCTTATTCCAACATCTAAAATCACTGATATGTGATGAAGATTTTTGGAATCTATTTGTTTAACAGAAGGCATCCGCTCAAAAACCTTAATAATCGTTTTAGGGTCTGTAGAACCCACAAGTATATCAATATTACTTATAACATCTTTCCTCCTTCTAAGGCTCCCGGTTATTTCTACATTTTCAACTACATCTATTTTTTCAAGAATTTTAACTATTGCTTCAGCGAAAGGAAGACCAACTCCCATTGGAATCGTCTTCTGCTTTTCTCTAAACATGCGGATAGCTCTTAAAATGTTAAATTCCGTTTTAGAACCCATACCCGGTAATTCACGTAGTTTTTTCGTTTTGGCTGCTATTTCTAGGTCATCTATGTTTTTAACATCAAGATTATCGATTATAATTTTTATTTTTTTAGGACCCAATCCCGGTATCTTTAAAAGCTCTCGCAAATCTGGCGAAACCTCTTTTTTTATTTTATCATAAAATTCGCACTTGCCAGTTTCCAAGTATTCCTGAATTTTAGATGCCAGTGCTTTTCCTATTCCCGGAATATCCATCAGTTTTTTTTCTTCATAAAGTTTTTCAATTTTTATCGGTAAATTCATAAGAACATTTGCTGCTTTTCGATATGTTCTTATCTTAAATGGGTTTTCACCTTTTATTTCCAAAAGATCTGCAATTTCTGAAAACATCCATGAAAGTTCTAAATTCTTCACATCTATCTCCTTCTTTCAATTTTTCCTTTAGTTTACCCTTGAGCCTGTTGAAAAATAAAAATGAGGGTAAACCTCATCTTGTTTTTTCTTCTTCTACCATTTTCAATAACTCTTCAAACTCTTCTTTTGTTTTTAAAAATTTATCAGCAATATTTAAAGCTGTAAGTACTGCAACTTTCAGGGCTCCCAAATGGGGGTTCTTTTCAGAAATCTGTTTCATTGTCTTGTCTACAAAATCGCAAACCATTTTTATATATTCAGGAGACTCATGCCCTTTCATGTAATACTCTTCACCATATATAGTAACCTTAACACGGTTTTTATTGTCTTCATTCACAAAAAACACCCCCAACTATGATATTCATTATTCTATATAAATCATGTAATTCCTTCCCGATAAAACTATTATACCAAAAATCATAAAATAAAAAAGACGTGGATAACCACGTCTAATCTCTTAATTTTGCATTGAATTTATTCTTTAGAGAATCAACTATTTTATTATAAATGTTGTTGACTTCTTCATCGGTCAAAGTCCTGTCATTTGCCCTGAACATTAAGGAATAAGCCATACTTTTTTTGCCTTCAGGAATTTGTTTCCCTTTGTATATATCAAAAAGGTCAATTTCTTTTATTAAACTTCCTCCTGCTTCTATTATTGTATTTTCAATATCTTTTGCTAAAACACTATCGTTAACAACTATTGCAAGGTCCCTTTCAACCGCTGGATAGCGAGGTATAGGCTCAAATTTATATGAAAGCTCTGATTGTTCTGCTATTAAATCAAACTCAAGTTCGCAAAGATAAACCCGTTTTTTAATATCATAAGCGTCATTTACATCTGGATGTATTTCTCCTAAAACTCCTGCTCTTTTCCCGTTTATCAGTACTTCAGCAGTTCTCCCTGGGTGAAAAGTAGGATGTTTATAGGGATTAAATTCCACTGGCGTAACACCAAGATTTTCAAAAAGGGTTTCAACAACTCCTTTCAAATCATAAAAATCTATTTTGTCATCTGACATCCCAATAGTCAGTAAGTTGTATTCATCTGGAAGTTCTTTCAATGGCAAACTTTTTGGCCGATAGACCCTGCCAAGTTCAAACAAAGCGATATTTTCCTGTCGATTACTCAAATTGTATGAAATAACACTCAACATGTTAGGTATAAGAGTAGTTCTCATAACGCTGGTATCTTCTCCTAAGGGATTCATTAATTTTATCACTTTTCGTAAAGGACTTTCTTTAGGCAAATTAATTTTATCAAAAGATTGAGGACTTATAAACGAGAAAGTTATTATCTCAGATATTCCACAGGCATTCAATATGTCTTTCGTTTTATCGGCCTTTACCATGTGCGAAGGTTGCGTGCCAAAGGTTGTAGAACCTTTTGGTAAAGTAGGTGGTATGTTATCAAATCCATATATTCTGCCTATTTCTTCAGAAAGGTCTTCTTCCCGGGTTATATCTTTTCTAAATGTTGGAACTTCAACAAACAAATGTTCACTGCTTTTTTCAACAACTTTTAAGCCTAGACTGTTCAAAATTTTCTCCATTTGTTCAGAGGTTAAATTGGTACCAAGTATTTTATTAATCCTACCAGGCCGCATCTTTATTCTCCACGGCTTTAAAGGTTTGGGGTATATGTCTATAATGCCGTTTACAACATCTCCTGCATCTAACTGTTCAACCAGTTGAACAAACCGGTTGCTGGCTATTTCAGCAATATTTGGATCAATTCCCTTTTCAAAGCGGCTGGAGGCTTCTGTTCGAAGACCTAATTTTTTGGCTGTACGTCTAATACTGGTGCTATTAAAGTTTGCAGATTCTAAAAGAACGGTTTGGGTTTTTTCTGTTATCTCTGAATTTTCACCACCCATTACTCCTGCAATTCCCACAGGTTTGTTTGAATCAGCTATTACCAAAACACTTTCATCAAGCTCTCTTTCAATTCCATCTAACGTAACTAATTTTTCACCTTTTTTAGCCCTTCGCACTATAATCCTTTTATCATTTAAACATTCAAAATCAAAAGCATGAAGGGGCTGTCCCAATTCCAACATTACATAGTTTGTTATATCAACTATATTGTTAATTGGCCTGATGCCAGCTGCTCTAAGCCTTTGTTGCATCCAGATTGGAGAAGGCTTAATTCTTACATTTTTTATCAAACGAGCCGTGTATCTTGGACATAAATCAGGATCTTCGACATCTACACGTGTTTCGTTACTAATATTACCTTGCCCTTCTGGTACAACAATTTCAGGAAACTTAAACCTGCCCCCTACTGTCACAGCTGCTTCCCTTGCGATCCCAACAATACTCAGACAATCCGGTCTGTTTGTTGTTATCTCAAACTCAATAATCTCATCATCTAAACCCAATATTTTTTTCACATCTTCACCTATAGGCGCATTTTCTGGGAGAATAAGTATTCCGTTTTTTTGCTCATCAGGAAGATTCTTTGTTTCAAGTTTTAATTCCTGTGCAGAACACATCATACCTTGTGATTCAAGACCTCTAAATTTAGTTGTTTTAATTTTAATTCCTATAGGTAACTGACTGCCTTCTAGTGCTGTCGGAACTTTATCTCCTTCTTTTACATTTTCGGCTCCGGTAATTATCTGTAGAGCGTTCTCGCCCCCAACATCTACAAAACAAACCCTTAATTTATCTGCATTAGGGTGAGGTTTGATAGATTCTATCTTGCCTACAACTACCCCTTGAATATTTTCACCTAAGGTTTTTATAGATTCTACATTCGTACCTGACATGGTCATAGCTAATGCAAGCTCTTCGGTCTTCATGTCATAATCAACATAATCTTTAAGCCATTTAACTGGAACTAACATAAAATTATTCCCTCCTAAAACTGCCTTAAAAATCTCAGATCGTTTTCAAAAAACAACCTCATATCATCAATTCCGTATTTTAACAATGCTATTCTTTCAATACCCATTCCCAAGGCGAAACCGCCTACTTTTTCTGGGTTATATCCAACCATTTCAAGCACCCTTGGGTGAACCATGCCACATCCCAATATTTCGAGCCATCCGTTATAAGAACATAGTCTACATCCTTTTCCATTACATACAATACATGATATGTCTAGTTCAGCACTCGGTTCTGTAAAAGGAAAATAATGCGGTCTGAACCTAACCCCCCTATCCTGACCAAACAAATACCTAGCAAAAGCAATAAGAGTCCCTTTCAAGTCACCCATAGTAATATTTTCATCAATCACAAGGCCTTCCACTTGATGGAATACTGGTGAATGTGTAGCATCTACTGCATCTGAACGGTAAACTCTACCTGGAGCCAATATTTTTAGTGGCGGTTTTCTTTTTTCCATAGTCCTTACCTGCATTGGTGAGGTTTGAGTTCGCAGAAGTATCTTATCTGTGATATAAAATGTATCCTGTACATCCCGAGCAGGATGGTCCTCAGGAGTATTTAAAGCCTCAAAATTGTAATAGTCTAACTCTATTTCGGGGCCTTCCACAACTTCGTATCCCATTCCTATAAAAAATGATTTTATGTCTTCGAGCGTTCTAGTTAAAGGGTGTTTACGACCTATAAACTTTTTCCGGCCTGTAATTGTTACATCTATCTGTTCTTTTTCCAATCTCTCAAGTTTTTCTTTTTCTTTAATAGCCTCAATCTTTTCTTCAATCATCCGTTCCAAATCAGATCTTAGTTTATTAGCCATTTGCCCAATAACAGGTCTATCCTCAGGAAGAAGATTTCCCATACCCCGTAGCAACTGAGTCAACTTACCTTTTTTACCCAAAAAATTTATTCGCAGCCTTTCAATGTCCTGTTGCTTAATAGCTTCTAATAAAGACTTCTCTGCTTCCTTACGAATATTTAGAAGCTTTTCTCTCATCCCTTCAACCCCTTTCGAATATTAAAATAAAAAATTGATTACAAAACATTTTTCAATCAAAAAAGCTTTCATCCATAGGGACGAAAGCCTTTCTTCCGCGGTACCACCCTTTTTAGTTATAATATTATCATATTACTAAGATAAGTACAACTCTCTCATAATCTTTAACGGTGATATCCGGCTAGGCCTACTTGATTTCAGCCCGCAACTCCGGAGGGAATTCAACCAACCACACCTCAAAAACACTCTCAATCTCCGGTGTTTTCTCCCTGTGAGGCAGAATTTGGTTTACTAAGCTCCTTCATAGTTGTTAACATTTGTTATTGTATAATCAACTGACGATATAAAAGATAAGCGGTTATAGACCCTGTAACCTCAAACAATCGCCAAAAGAAATCCGGGGTGAACAATGGAAAACACCCTTTCTCTATCAAGGATTTAAGGTAATTATACCATATAGGTTATCCTTTTACAAGGCGTCATGTTTTCACAAGTTTTCACATTCCATTCGTTGGCGAATAACTTCATATAAAAAGATCCCGCCGGCCACTGCAACATTTAATGATTCAGCATTACCCGGCATAGGAATTTTTACAGTGTAATCGATATATGGAAGTAACTCATTAGAAATCCCATTTGCCTCATTACCTAAAATAATTAGAATAGAATCGCAAAAATTCATTTGAAAAAGGTATTTTTCTCCTTCCAAAATTGCTGCCACTATTTTTATATTGTTTCTTTTTAATTCTAAAATAAGGTGCTTTGGGTTATCACTAAACACTATCGGTATATGAAAAATAGATCCCATTGTTGAACGAAGTGTTTTTGGATTAAAAACATCTGCGCTTCCCTTTGTAACAATCACCCCATCAACATTACAAGCATGGCAGGAACGAATAACTGTCCCTAGATTGCCCGGATCCTGTATGCTATCAAGCATGACCAAAAATTTTTTGTTGCTTTTTTGAATGATTTCTTTGATGTCATAATTCTTCATTTTGACTATAGCTAAAATGCCTTGCGGATTTACTGTATCTGATATTTTTGAAAAAAGACCATCTTCTATTTCATAAACCAAAATGTCATGGTTTAAAAGTAAACGTAAAAAACTGCTGTTGTTTTGGGCAAAAGTCGAACTTACAACAACACTATTAATAATAAAATCAGAGTTAAGCGCTTCACTGACTATTCGAAAACCTTCAACAACAAACAAACCTTTCCTGTATCTGTATTTTTTAATACTAAGAGAATTGATTAATTTAACGATATGATTTTTTTTTGATCTTAATTTAACCATTTTAACTCCTAATTTAAGAAAGTTTTTCTATTTTCTTCAAATTTTCATTAGAACCTACCACAAGTAACACATCGCCCTCTTTTACAACATCTTCTGCACCGGGAGAAATGTTTACTTCCCCGCCATTCTTAATGGCCATAACATTGACACCATATTTAACTCTAAGATTTAGTTCCTTAAGAGATTTTCCATACCAGCTTGGAACAGCCGCAACTTCAACGATACTAAAATCTGGTGCAAGCTCAATATAATCCAAAATATTCGATGAAACCAAGTTGTGAGCCACTCTAATTCCCATATCTCTTTCAGGAAACACTACTCTGTCGGCTCCAATTTTATATAAAACTTTACCATGAAGTTCGTTTTGAGCTTTTGCAACTACATAATTGACTCCAAGTTCTTTTATCATAAGTGTAACGAGAATACTGGATTGAATATCCTGGCCTATGCTTACCACTACAACATCAAAGTTCCTTATTCCCAATGCCTTTAAGGCACTTTCATCAGTTGCATCAGCTGTAACCGCATGTGTTACAGAATTAGTCATCGCTTGAATCTTATCTTCATCAGAATCTATTCCCAGAACGTCATATCCGAGACTGTATAGTGTTCTGGCAATACTCGAACCAAATCGCCCGAGGCCTATAACCGCAAACTGCTTCACAACAAGAACCTCCTTAACATTTTATTCTTCCCCAGAGCAAGCTATATATGTTAAAAATCTACTTAATATAAAAAGCAACAAGGCTGTTGCTTTTTATAATTATACATTAAGATTTTGTTTTGCAATATTTACCAACTCGGCAAAAGCTTTATCATCATTAACAGCTAAATCAGCTAATATCTTTCTATTAATTTCAACACCCGCAGTTTTCAATCCATTAATAAATCTACTATAAGAAAGACCATTTGCTCTGGCTGCGGCATTAATTCTAGCAATCCATAACTTTCGAAAATCGCGTTTTCTTAGTTTCCGGCCCACGTAAGCGTAGTACAATGATTTCATTACCGCTTGGTTAGCAGGCCTAAACAATTTGCTTTTTGCTCCAAAATAACCTTTGGCAAGTTTTATTATTTTTTTGTGTCGTTTTCTAGCTGTTACCCCTCTTTTAACTCTTGGCATAGTAAAAACCTCCTAACTTTACATATTTGATATCAGGCATAAGGCAACAATTTTTTGATTTTCTTTTCATCTGCAGCGCTTACCTGGCCAGGTTTCCTTAAACCCATTTTTCTCTTAGACGTTTTTTTCGTAAGAATATGGCTCTTATAAGCTTTTGCCCTTTTAATTTTCCCTCTTTTTGTAAACTTGAATCTTTTAGCAGCACCTCTATGAGATTTCATCTTAGGCATTTTATCTAACTCCCTTCACTACTATTCTTGTTTTGTATCTTGTTTTGGAGCAAGGATCATTATCATGTTCCTTCCTTCTACCTTTGGTTTTCTTTCAATAACACCAAAGTCTTTTAACTCTTCTGCCAATCTTTCTAAAACTTCCTGCCCTAAAGCAGAATGGGTTATTTGCCGACCTCTAAAACGAATGGTTGCTTTTACTTTATTGCCATCTTTCAAAAATCGTAAAGCATTTCTAACTCTTACCTGAAAATCATGTTCTTCTATGTTTGGACTCATTCTTATCTCTTTAATGTTGATAACCTTTTGCTTTTTGCGGGCTTCTTTTTCTTTTTTGCTCTGTTCATATTTATATTTGCCGTAATCCATTATACGACATACTGGTGGTTTGGCCTGTGGAGCCACTTTAACCAGGTCATATTGTTTTTCCCGTGCAAGCTTAAGAGCCTGTTTTGTCTGCATTATTCCAATTTGATTGCCATTTATATCAATGACTCTAACTTCTTTATCACGGATTTGTTCATTGATTAAAAGGTCCTTACTGATATTTTTCACCTCCCAAAAAATAAAACGGGCAGAAGAATCCACCCGTCAAAATACAAAACTTAAACAATTTATTTAACCTTAAAGCTTTAAATGACGCCATAAGGTGAGAAGGTGGATGCCTTCTTCTTTGTTTTAAAAGCAATATGTTATATGGCTTTTATAAGTATACCATGACATAAGATTGAATGTCAATGCTCAGATTAAATTGCAACAATATTTATAATTTATTGTCAATCTGTTCAAGTGCGTTTTTAAGAAATTCATCAACTTTTTGAGACCCAATTTCACCCTTTTCCCGGCTTCTAACCGAAACAGTATTTGATTCCATTTCTTTATCACCAACAATAAGCATATAAGGTACCTTTTCAACTTGAGCCTCACGGATTTTATACCCTACTTTTTCATTACGGGGATCCACTTCAACTCTAAGGCCTTTGGCTTCTAATGTACTTTTAACCTTTTCGGCATATTCATGATGTTTATCGGTTATAGGTAAAATTTTAACCTGAACAGGTGATAACCATAGAGGAAAAGCACCTGCATATTGTTCAATCAAAATTCCGATAAAACGTTCTATACTACCAAAAATAGTTCTATGGATCATTACAGGCCTATGTTTTTCTCCATCCGCACCAATATACGTTAAATCAAACCTTTCTGGCATAAGAAAATCCAGCTGTATCGTTCCACACTGCCAAGTTCGACCGATACTATCTTTGAGGTGAAAATCGATTTTAGGACCATAAAAAGCGCCATCACCTTCATTGACCTTGTAATCCATACCTTTAATCTCTAATGCCTCTCTCAATGCATTTGTAGCTTTTTCCCATAGTTCCTCAGAACCCATGGAGTTTTCCGGCCGTGTACTTAATTCAACATGATAAGAAAAACCGAATATTTTATAAATATAATCTGCTAAATCTATAACTCCAATTATCTCATCAGTAATTTGTGATGGGAGCATAAAAATATGTGCATCATCTTGAGTAAAACAACGAACTCTCATTAATCCGTGTAGCACACCTGAAAGTTCATGTCTATGGACAAGGCCAAGCTCTCCTACTCGTAAAGGCAAATCTCTATAACTATGCATTTTTCTTTTATAAAGTAACATACTGCCTGGACAATTCATGGGTTTTACTGCATAGCCCTGTTCATCAATGTTTGTGAAATACATGTTTTCTTTATAATGATCCCAATGACCTGATTGTTTCCATAAGTCTTCATGTAATATTATAGGTGTTTTTATTTCCTGATAGCCTCTTCTTCGATGTTCTTTTCTCCAAAAATCCTCTAAAACATTTCGTAATATCATCCCTTTGGGATGAAAGAATGGAAAACCAGGGCCTTCCTCATGTATACTGAAAAGGTCTAATTCCTTGCCCAGTTTTCTGTGGTCACGTTTTTTGGCTTCTTCAATACGATGTACGTATTCGTCTAATTCCGATTTTTTAGGAAAGGATGTAGCATAAATCCTTTGAAGCATTTTATTTTTTTCATTACCGCGCCAGTAAGCACCTGCCACACTCATAAGTTTAAAAGCTTTTATTCTTCCCGTTGATGGTACATGCGGCCCTGCACAAAGGTCAACGAATTCTCCCTGTTTATAGAACGAGATCTCTGAATCTTCTGGAAGATCGTTGATAAGTTCTACCTTGTATATTTCTCCTTTTTCATTCATCACTTTAAGTGCTTCTGTGCGACTTAGTGTAAACCGTTCAAAAGGCAAGTCTTCTTTAATAATATTTTTCATTTCTTTTTCAATTTTTTCAAAATCCTCAGGGCTTAAAGTATAATCCAGGTCAAAATCATAATAAAACCCGTCTTCAATTGAAGGCCCAATACCCAGTTTGACATCAGGAAAAATTCGTTTTACAGCTTGAGCCATGATGTGTGATGTACTATGGCGATAAACATCTTTCCCTTCTGGGTCATCGAAAGTAAGAATTTCAAGATTTCCACTTTCTGTTAAGGAGTAGTCAAGATCTACCAACTTGCCGTTAAATTTTGCAGCAAGTGCCTTCTTTTCCAGAGTTCTACCAAGTTCAGATACTATTTGTTTGATTTTCGTATTTACAGGATATTCCCTAATAGTTCCATCTTTTAAGGTGATTTTTAGTAGCTCCATATGATCCCTCCTAAATCTTATTAAAAAATAAAATCCCTCTTCCCACAAGGGACGAGAGATTCTCCCGCGGTTCCACCCTTATTGATGGACAACCATCCACTCAAAAGGCTTTTAACGGCGCCAAACCGTTTAGGTTCAGAGCTGGTTTTCAACCGTCAATATTCGGAGTGTTTCCAGCCTACGACACTCCTTCTCTGGAGAACATTGATTCGGTCTACTTGTCTCATCATAACCTATTAAACCTTATTGTTTATATATTATAAATTTTTGTTTAAAAGTTGTCAAGAAAGTCATCTAGTGTTATTTTTTTAGTTTAATTTTTAACTAAACAACGCTTCAACAAAACGTTCAGCCTCAAATTCTTGTAAATCCTCTATGCCTTCACCTAAGCCAATAAATCGAACCGGAATTTTAAACTCAGAAGAAATTGCTATAACTATTCCTCCTTTTGCCGTCCCATCAAGTTTTGTTAAAACAATACCTGTAATGTCTACAGCATCTCTAAATAGCTTAACTTGAGAAATGGCATTTTGTCCTGTTGTAGCATCTAGTATTAATAAAACCTCTATTTCCTCAAGACTGTATTCACGCCTAATAATTTTATATATTTTTTTTAGCTCAGCCATCAAATTTTTTTTTGTATGGAGTCGTCCTGCAGTATCACAAATTAATACATCCACATTTCTTGATTTTGCTGCTTGGATTGCATCATAAATAACCGCCGAAGGGTCTGAACCTTCTTGATGTTTTATTAAGTCTACTCCTACCCTTCTACTCCAAACCTCTAATTGGTCAATTGCAGCAGCTCTAAAAGTGTCACCGGCAGCTAATAAAACTTTTTTCTTCTTGATATTTTTATAAAAATTTGCAAGTTTTCCAATTGTAGTTGTTTTTCCTACACCGTTAACTCCAACAACCATAACAACTTTAGGAACATTTTCTTCATATTCACTTTCGATTTGTTTAAAATAGTCTAAAATCAGTTTTTTTAAGCTGTTTTTAATATTCTCAGTATTTTTTGATTTATTTTTTTTGACTTCTTCTTTTAAGTCATCCATTATCTTAAGAGTATTTGAAACACCTACATCAGAGGATATTAATAATTCTTCAATTTCTTCTAATAAATCATCATCAATTGCTGTATGAAATCTTATAAGATTATCCAGTTTTTCCGTGAAACCTTTTTTAGTTTTTGCAAGACCTTTTTTCAGTTTGTCAAAAATACTCATAATCTTTACCCCTTTCTCAGCTTGCTTCTTCTAATTTTACCGAAATCATTTTAGAAGTAGCAGTATCTTCCATAGTAATCCCATAAAGTGTTTCAGCTACCTCCATTGTTGCTTTTCTATGTGTAATAACAATAAACTGTGTATCTTTTGAGTAGTTTTTAAGGAAACTTGCAAACCGCGATACATTAGCATCATCTAGTGAAGCATCAATTTCATCCAGCACACAAAACGGCGTTGGTTTTACCCTTAAAATCGCAAAAAGAAGTGCTATTGCAGTCAGTGCTTTTTCCCCACCTGAAAGAAGTGAAAGGCTTTGAAGTTTTTTGCCTGGAGGTTGTGCTATAATACCAATTCCTGTTTCTAATGGTTTTTCTGGATCCTCTAACACTATTTCTGCTTTCCCTCCGCCAAACAGTTCTTCAAATACTAAATTAAAACTTTTATTAAGCACAGAAAAACTTTTCACAAACTGTTCTTGCATTGTTTTTACTATTTCCTTTATAACCTTATATAACGCTTCTTTAGCATTTTTAAGGTCATCTCTCTGGGTTGTTAAAAATTCATATCTCTCTTGAATTCGTTGATATTCATTTATTGCACCACTATTTACAAAACCCATATCATATATTTCTTGTTTCAATTCAGCTATTTTTTTTTCAACCAAGTTATATGATTCTATTTTCCCCTTTCGTTGAACTGCATCGTGAAAGCTCAAACGATAGCTCTCCCAGAGCATCGTTTCAAGAGACTGTATTTCCATTTGATAACGGGTTTGTCTAACTTCTATTTTGTGTAAGCGTTCCTGGAACTTTGATAAATTTTGATTAGATTCTTTAATTTTTTCTCTAA
The DNA here is from genome assembly GCA_029982205.1 of Thermosediminibacterales bacterium. Classification (GTDB taxonomy): domain Bacteria; phylum Bacillota; class Thermosediminibacteria; order Koleobacterales; family JARRCM01; genus JARRCM01. The sequence goes on along the minus strand of JARRCM010000012.1, from coordinate 30,561 downwards.
TATCATGTATCTGTTTTCTTAAACTTTCACGGTTTTTCTTTGATTTGTCAAGTTTATGAAAGAGTTCTTCTTTAAGTAATATAAGATTATTTTTTTTGTTTTCGTTGTCCTTTATCATCTTTTCCAGCTGCTCTAACTTGTTTTCTTTTTCTCTAATTTCGGTTTTTAAGGCAATTCTTTTTGAATTTAATTCTTCTAATTGAACTTCAATCCTTTTTATGTTTTCCTTAATACGATATTCTGCCTGGCTCTTTGATGCCAAATCGATTTTTATTTCCATTATTTCTTTCAAAAGTTCCTCTTTTTTTTGTTTTTCGACCTTGAACATGTCTTGATAGTCTTTTATTTTGTTTTCAACTTTTTGGTTCTCAAAATTTATCTTTTGAATTTGTTTATTTAATAAATTTATTTGAGTTTGAATTTCGCTTTCCTCATTTTCTATTTGTTTTAATTCTATTTTTATATTTTTTTCTTGGTCTTCAATTTCTTTTTTCCTAATCAGCAAGTGTTCAGAACTCTTTTGTATCTTGCTGAGTTCAAGCTCTTTTTTATGTATTTCAGAATTTTTTTGTTCTATTAGCTTTTCTGTTTCCGTCATCTCTTTTTTGAGTTCAAAAACCTTATTATCAAGCTTAAAAATTCTTAGTTCAAGCTTTTCAATTATTTCTCTTAATTTATTAATCTCTCTTGCTCTACCTAAAATAAAAGCGTTTTTAGACCTTGCCCCTCCTGTCAGTGAACCTCCAGGGTTTATCACATCACCTTCTAAAGTAACTATTTTATAATTGAAATCATATTTTTTTGCTATTTCAATACCTGAATCCAAATCCTGAACAACTATAACTCTGCCTAAAAGGTTTTTTATAACATTATTGTATTTTTTATCAAATGAAACCAGGTTTGAAGCTATTCCGATAAAACCTTTTCCTTTTATTCCACTTAAGTATCTTGGTTTAACAGTAGTTAAAGGTAGAAATGTTGCCCTACCAATATTGTTTCTTTTAATAAAATCAATTATTTTCTTTGCAGTTGTTTCTTCTTCTGTCACTAAATATTGTAACGCTGAACCAAGTGCAACTTCAATAGCAGTTTCATACTTTTGTTCAACTTTTATTAACTGAGCAATTACGCCGCAAAAACCTTTTTTAAAACTATCGTTGTTTTCAATAACTTTTAAAACTTCTTTTATGTTTTTATTAAAACCTTCATAACCTTTTTCCATTTCTTCTAAGAGCACCAACCTGGAACCGGCCTTATTTTTTTTGCTTAATGTTTCATTTTTAACTTTTTCATATTTATTTAAAATGTTATTAAGTTTATCTTTTTTATCATTGTATATACTTAACTCTTCCTGTAGAGAATGTATGTTTTTCATTATATTCGATAAATTATTATTATCCAGCTCTTCAATTGTTTTTTCTTTAAATTTGGTTAACCGATTCAATTCATTGAATAATTGTTCTTTCCTCTTTTTTAAAGCTTGTAAAGTCATTTGTAAACCCGTCAGATCATTTCTTTTCTGTGCTGTGTTATTAAGTAACTCTATGATTTCAGTTTTTGTTTTATCGAGAATGCTTTCCTCATTTTCTAATTTTTGATTAATCTCATCAAGCTGTTCGTTCTTTTTTTTCAGCAAAATTTCTTTTTTATTTATTTTTGTTAATAAATGTTCATACCGTAATGTTTCACGGTTAAAACTCTGTTTGAGGCTCTCAATGCGTTTACCTATTTCATCCATATCTAAACATGCTTTTTGATTTGACTCTTTAAGTTCATTAATTTTATCTATACCTTGGGAAATAATAGTTTCTAATTTATCGATTTGTAATGTTTTATCATGGAAATCATTTTGTAAAATGTATATTTTATCTTCAATTTCATTTAATTCTAATGTCTTTTTAGATAGGTCTTGTTCAAATTCATCATGTAACTTCTGTATTTTTCTTAATTCCTGTTCAAAAATTGTACGTTCTTCATCAAGGATTTGTAATTTATCTTTGTATTTCTGAATCTTATCTGCTAACAAGCTTACTTCTAATTCTTCTAGCTGTCTATTAAGCAAATTATATCTTTTTGCTTTTTCAGCCTGTTGTTTTAAAGGTTCCATTTGACTGCTTATTTCCTGTAAAATATCATCAATCCTAACAATGTTTTGTTCAGTTTCTAATATTTTTTTTTCTGCTTCACGTTTACGATTTTTATATTTAACAATACCAGCAACCTCTTCAAAAAGTGCTCTGCGGTCTTCTGGACGAGCGCTTAATATTTCATCAATCTTTCCCTGGCCTATTATTGAATATCCTTCTGAACCTACTCCCGTACCCAAAAAAAGCTGTATAATATCTTTAAGCCGACAACTTGTTTTGTTTATATAAAATTCGCTTTCACCTGAACGAAATACTCGTCTAGTTATAGTAATTTCATTGTAATCTAATGGAAGGCAATTATCACTATTATCTATTGTCAATGAAACTTCCGCAAAACCCAACGGTTTTAGTTTCTTGCTTCCTGCAAAAATAACATCTTCTAATTTTAAACCTCTTAATGACTTAACACTTTGTTCGCCTAATACCCATTTTATGGCATCAGCTATATTGCTTTTCCCACTGCCGTTTGGACCAACGATAGCTGTTATCCCCGGGAAAAACTCCAATGTCAACTTATTGGCAAAAGACTTGAAACCATATAAATCTAGACGTTTTAAGAACAAATTTATCACTCCCGAACCATATAAACTATTAACCTAAGAATCTTTTCATATTTTATCATACCAACTTTAAAAATCAATAAAAACAATGCTCGTCTGTTTTTAAAACCTAAAAAAACCTGTTCATTTTTCTTGAACAGGTTTTTAATACAATTTTAGTTATTATCATCTTGGTTCTACTATAAACTTAATTGCAGTTCTTTCTTCACCATCTATATCTATTTCGGCAAAAGCAGGAATAGTAATCAAATCAATACCATTAGGGGCAACAAAACCTCTCGTTATAGCTATTGCCTTCACTGCTTGATTTACTGCACCGGCACCCACTGCCTGCAGTTCTGCCACACCTTTTTCACGTAAAACTGCAGCAAGGGCACCTGCAACAGATTTAGGCTTAGACTGAGCTGATACTTTTAGTACCTCCATCTTAACAATTCCTCCTTATTCAATGATTTATTTAGATATTATATCGATATATATTCGCTAATTGTCTATAAATTCCTGCCATTTTGAAAAAAAGTATGACACCTTCTGAAATTTATTTTTTCCCAACTTTTAATTTTGTTAAAGCCTCCTGAGCAGCTAATTGTTCAGCGGTTTTTTTATTTTTGCCACATCCTCTGCCTAAAACTTTAGATCCCAATTTGACCTGAATATAAAAAGTTTTATCATGATCAGGGCCATCTTCTTTAACAACTTCATAAATTACAGACCCCTGATAGGCCTTTTGGACCATTTCTTGTAACAAGGTTTTATAGTTTCTAAAGTCTTCATTATTGACAACATTAACTATTTCATTTCTTAAATGTTTTTTAATAAAACATCTAACGGCTTCCAATCCACCATCTAAATAAATTGCCCCAATGAGAGATTCAAATGTGTCAGCAAGGTTTGATTGCCTTTGTCTACCGCCAGACATCTCCTCCCCTTTTCCCAAAAAAAGGAAAGAACCCAGATTCAATTCTTGTGCTTTTTTAGCTAATGTCTGTTCACAAACTATTTTTGCTCTAATTTGTGTCATATCTCCTTCTGATAAATTGTCATAATTATTATAAAGTTCTTCACTAATTACCATATCTAAAACAGCATCACCCAAAAACTCTAAACGCTGGTTACTTTCAAAGTAAGGGATGTTGTTTTCATTTACATATGAAGTATGAGTTAAGGCTCTGACTAATAGTTGAAGATTTTTAAATTCATAGCCGAGCATCTTTTGATAAACATTTAGTTTTGATTCATTGCTTTTTTCAATTCCTGTCAATGCAATCAACCCTTCGAGGAACTACCCCGTAAATTTTTTTACTATGATAGTAGTATTATGACCTCCAAAACCTAATGAATTTGATAGGGCATAATTAACTTCAGTTCGCCGAGCTTCATTGGGAACATAGTCTAAATCACATTCAGGATCAGGTATTTCATAATTTATTGTAGGTGGTATTATGTTGTTCTTAACACTTAAAATACAAGCTATAAATTCTACTGCTCCTGCAGCTCCTAAAAGATGGCCTGTCATCGATTTGGTTGAACTTATAGCCATTTTATATGCATGTTCTTTAAACACTTTTTTAATAGCCATCGTTTCGAACTTGTCATTATATGGTGTAGAAGTACCATGAGCATTAATATAATCTATTTGCTCTGGTTGAAGATTTCCATCTTTTAATGCCAATCTCATAGATTGAGCAGCCCCTTCACCTCCTGGAGCTGGTTGTGTAAGGTGATACGCATCAGCACTCATCCCGTATCCCACTATTTCAGCATATATATCAGCATTTCTTGCTCTTGCATGTTCTAAAGTTTCTAATATAACCAATCCGGCCCCTTCAGCAATTACAAACCCATCCCTTTGTGCATCAAAAGGTCGGCTAGCTAATTCAGGAGTATCGTTTTTTGTTGACATGGCTTTCATAGAACTGAATCCTGCTAAAGCCAACGGAGTTATAGGAGCTTCTGATCCTCCTGCAAACATAACATCAGCATCACCCCTCTGTAAAACTCTATATGCTTCACCTATGGCATTTGTTCCTGTAGCACATGCCGTAACTACTGTAAAGTTAGGACCCTTTGCTCCAAACATCATTGAAATATTAGCCGCAGCCATATTGGAAATTAACATTGGTATAAAAAATGGGCTAATTCTTCGAGGGCCTTTAGAAAGTAATACTTTATGCTGATTTTCAAGGGTTTCAATTCCGCCTATTCCTGTTCCTAAAACTACGCCAATTCTAGTTGGGTCTTTTTCATCTAGTTTTAATCCAGAATCTTCTAAAGCCATTTTAGCTGATGCTACAGCAAACTGAGAGTATCTATCCATACGTCGGGCTTCTTTCTCATCTATATAATCTTCAGGATTAAAGTCCTTAACTTCACCGGCAATCTGTGTGGGAAAATCCGATGCATCAAATCTTGTTATTTTACTTATCCCTGATTTGCCATTAATTAAAGCTTCCCAAAATTTATCTTTCCCTATAGCGTTTGGTGCAATAGCAGCAATTCCAGTAACAACAACGCGATTTTTCATTCAATTTTTCATCTCCTCCCACTGAAAATATTTATATAAACACATATCGTGATATCAATTATCCAAATAATAAATTTTGCGGCTTGTTGATAATTGCTAAGGAAAGTCCCGCAGCTGAATGCGGGACTTTAAATACTTTTTAGGTTGTTTATAGACTATTTTTTATGTATTCTACCGCATCTTTTACATACTCTATTTTCTCAGCGTCCTCATCAGGTATTTCTAAATCAAATTCCTCTTCAAAGGCCATAATAAGTTCAACTATATCTAAAGAATCGGCACCTAAATCATCTATAAAATGTGCCTCAGGGACAACATCGTCTTCATCAATACCCAATTGATCTGCTACTATTTTTTTGATTTTATCTAACACTTCCATATTTTCACCCCCTCTCTATACTTTAGGATATTATACTTAATAGCTTCAAAATTTATTCTTGCAAATTACATTACCATTGTTGTAAATTACATTACCATACCACCATCAACATTGATTATCTGACCTGTAATATAATCGGAATCCTCTGAAGCCAAAAACATAACAACATTTGCTACATCGTCAGGAGAACCATATCTTCCTAAAGGAATCTGTTCAATCATCTGTTTCTTAAGGTTTTCCGGAAGGCTTTTCGTCATATCAGTATCTATAAACCCAGGAGCAACAGCATTAACATTAATCCCTCGAGAAGCCAATTCCTTTGCAACTGCTTTTGTAAAACCTATTATCCCTGCTTTAGCTGCACAATAGTTTGATTGGCCAGCATTTCCAATCAAACCTACTACAGAGGTTATGTTTATTATTTTACCTGTTCTTTTTTTTATCATGTATCTTGATACACTTTTAGTACAATTATAAACTCCCTTCAAATTAATATCAATAACATCATTCCAATCTTTTTCCTTCATTCTCATTAATAAACCATCCCGGGTAATTCCTGCATTGTTTACAAGTATATCAATTCCACCAAATTTTTCAACCGTTTTTTTTACAAGTTCCTCCACTTGAACAAGATTTGATACATCAGCTTTGACTGCTAATGCATTACCTCCCGCATTTTGTATCTCCTCAACCACTTTTTTTGCTGAATCATAGTTTGAACTATAATTTACCACAACATTTATACCCTTCTCAGCAAATTTTATGGAAATTGCTCTTCCTATTCCCCGGGAACCCCCTGTGACAATTGCAGTCTTACCTTTTAATTCTCCCACTGGTTTTCCTCCCTTATATAGCATTGAATTTTTTTGAGGCTTTTTAAATCTTCTAAGTTTAATACCTTTATTTTCTTATCAATCTTTTTAATGAAACCTGATAAAGTTTTTCCTGGGCCAATTTCTATAAATAGTTCAACTCCATCTTCTATCATTTTGCGAATGGTATCTTCCCATAAAACCGAACTGCTTACTTGCTTAATTAAAGAGTTTTTTATATCAGAAGCTTTATACACATAATCAGCATTCACATTAGAAATTACCGGGATATTAGCATCATTAAGTTCTGTCTTATTTAATTCAACTGCAAGTTTTTCACCAGCAGGTTTTAAAAGACTTGTATGGAATGGAGCGCTTACTGGAAGTTCTACAACTTTTCTTGCTCCTTTTTCTTTGGCAAGGGTCAATGCTTTTTTAACAGCTGAAGTTTCCCCGGCAATCACAATTTGACCTGGGCAATTAAAATTAGCTGGTTCCACAATGCCATCTTCAGAAGCCTTTTGACATACTTCAATTATCTGGTCTTTGTTAAGACCTATAACTGCAGCCATACTACCTTTTCCCAACGGAACGGCTTCCTGCATAAACTTACCTCGTTTTTCCACAAGAGGTATTGCATCTTCAAATTTAATGGAATCTGCAGCTACTAAAGCAGAGTATTCTCCCAGGCTCAATCCTGCAACAACATCTGCTGTAATACCGTATTCTTTCAATACTTCAAGGCAAGCTATACTTGTAGTTAAAACAGCAGGTTGTGTTACGACTGTCTCCCTAAGTTTATCTTCAGGACCATTAAAACAAATATCCTGCAAATCATAACCCAACAATTCACTGGCAGTAGAAAAGACCTTCTTTGCGCTAGAGAAATTTTCTGCCAATTCTTTGCCCATTCCCACATATTGAGAACCCTGACCAGGAAAAACAAAGGCAGTTTTCAGCATTTTTTTACCCCCTATTCTAAAAGTATTTAGGCTAAATAAACTTTTTTAAATTCTTCAATATTGCCTTTGCTTCATTAGTAATATCTTGGATAATGTCTTTGGCCGGTTTTATTTCTTTTATAAGACCTGCAATTTGACCTGCCATAACTGAACCATACTCCACATCACCTTCAACTACAGCAGCTCTCAATTTACCTGTTCCTAATTTTTCTAATTCATCCAAACTAGCATTTTGTTTTTCTAATAGTTCAAACTGGCGAGAAAGTTTATTTTTAATTACACGGACAGGATGCCCGGTTGATCTGCCTGTTACCACAGTTTCTCTGTCTCGTGCTTTTATTATCGCTTGTTTGTAGTTATCATGAACTGTACATTCCTGAGCGCAAACAAAAGCAGTTCCCATTTGAATACCTTCTGCACCTAGTGCCATGGCTGCAACAAAACCTCTCCCATCAGCTATCCCCCCCGCTGCTATAACTGGTATATTAACAGCATCTACTATCTGTGGTATCATTGCCATTGTAGTTAATTCTCCAATATGGCCGCCGCATTCCAGACCTTCTCCAATAACAGCATCAACTCCTAGCTTTTCTAACCTTTTTGCTAAAGCCACTGAAGCCACTACTGGAATTACCTTTGTTCCAACTTTTTTCAACTTATCTATATGTTTCCCAGGATTTCCTGCTCCAGTAGTAATTACTGGTATCCTTTCTTCAACTATAACATCTATGACTTCATCAACAAAAGGCGACATATAATAAACATTAACTCCAAAAGGTTTGTTGGTTAATTTTCGGGCTTTTTTAATTTGGTCTCTGACAAAATTGGGAGGAGCATTTCCAGCTCCTATAATACCCAATCCCCCTGCATTTGAAACAGCAGCAGCCAACTCAGCAGTTGCAACCCATGCCATTCCTCCTTGTAGTATAGGGTATTCAATATTCAGTAATTCACAAACTCTTGTCTTAAACATTAGCATTTCACCTTCCTCTCTAAACTTCATAAAACGTTATCCCTATAGTCCCTGGCCCAACATATGTACCAATCACAGCACCTAGTTCTGCTAAAATTAGTTCTTCAACATTAAACCTTTTATTAATTTCTTGAACCAAAACTTCAGCTGTTTCTGGGTCAGCAGCGTGAATAACTGAAACTTTTATTTTAGATGTAGGCTTTATACTGCTTTCCATTTTTTCAATCAACTTTTTTAATACCTTTTTACTTCCCCTTACTTTTTCAACAGGGCTAACTTCACCATCAACCAAAGTCAAAACAGGTTTAATGTTTAAAAGGTTTCCTAAAAAAGCACTTGCCCTTCCTATTCGTCCGCCCTTTTCTAAGTATTCCAGCGTATCAACAGCAAAATATACTTTGATCTTATCAGCTATTTCTTTTACACTTTTCAAAACTTCATTTCTAGCTAAACCTTCTTCTACAGCCCTCGCCGCTTCTAATACCATCAAACCCAAAACCATTGAAGCCTGTTTCGAATCAATAACTACAATATCGTTTCCCAACATTTCACTGGCCAGTTTTGCCGATTGATAAGTCCCACTTAATTTACTGGATAAATGTGTTGAAATAATAGTTTCATAATCCTTCAAAAGTTTTTGATAAACCTGTTTAAACTCAGCAGGTGAAGGTTGTGAAGTTCTTGGATGATGAGGTGATGTTTTAAGCTTTTCATAAAATTCTTGACTAGTTAAATCAAACCCATCTTTAAATTCCTCCTGCCCGAAAAACACTTTTAAAGCTACCACATTGATTCCATAATGTTCAATTAGATTTCTAGGCAAATCGGCAGTGCTATCAGTTACAATTCCAATTTTTTTCATATACAGCACCTCATTTTATCCATTTTATAACATTGGCTCCCCATGTAAGACCGGCACCAAAGGCCACCAAAACGATTATATCGCCTTTTTTAATTTTTCCCATTTTTACAGCTTCTTCCAAAGCAATGGGAACTGTGGCAGAAGACATGTTGCCGTATTTGTCAAGATTAATATAAACTTTATCCCTTGAAATATTTAACCTCCTAGCTGCCGCATCGATTATTCTTTGATTCGCCTGATGGGGAATCAGCATTTTTACATCTTCCAAGCTTACATTAGCCATTTTCAATGCGCTCTCTGCCGCCTCCCCCATTACCTTTACTGCAAACTTAAAAACCTCACTACCGTTCATTTGTATGTAATGTTGCTTTTTTCTAACCGTTTCAATTGTAGTAGGTTTTCTCGATCCTCCAGCAGGTATATAAAGTAGATCCCCGCCATTTCCATTGGATTTTAAAAAGTTTGATAAAATTCCTTTTTCTTCAACTCTGCTTACCACAATCGCTCCAGCACCATCCCCAAAAAGAATACAAGTGTTACGGTCTTTAAAATCTGTTATTTTAGTCAAGGTATCTGATGCTATCACTAAAATGTTTTTGTATGTACCGTTTTCAATAAATTGAGTTGCTATAGAAAGACTGTAAATAAAACCGGTACAACCTGCTTCAAGATCAAAGGCTGCTGCATTCACTGCCTTAATATTTTTTTGTACTATACAAGCAGTTGCAGGAAAAGGCATATCAGCTGTTACGGTAGCAACAATAATCATATCTATGTCTTCTGGCTTCAAACCTGCATCTTCTAAGGCTCTTTTGGCAGCTTCGGTAGCAAGGTCTGAAGCAGCTGTATTTTCATCAGCAATTCTTCTTTCTTTGATACCAGTTCTAGTTCTTATCCATTCATCACTTGTTTCCACCATTTTTTCCAAATCAAAGTTTGTAAGAATTTTTTCAGGCAAACATGCCCCTATACCTGTTATTCCTGCAAAGGCCAATTTAATTCTCTCCTTTTTTTTGTATTTCTTGAAATATTTCAGTGTTAACATTGTTCTTTATAAACAGTTCAGTTTTAAGTATGGCATTACTTATCGCTTTCGCGTTTGATGAACCATGACATTTTATACAGATTCCGTCAATGCCCAAAAAAGGAGCACCTCCATACTCTGTATAATCTAGTTTCCCTTTAAGTTTTTTAAGGCTTGGTTTTAAAAGCATTCCACCAATTTTTGTGCTTATTGATGACATTATTTCATTTTTTAAGAGATCAAAAAAATTAATAGCAAACCCTTCTATTGTTTTCAAAACTATGTTACCTATAAATCCGTCACAAACAAGCACATCAACCTTTCCATCTAAAATATTTCTTCCTTCTATATTCCCCCAAAAATTTAAAGTTTCATTGTTTTGTAAAAGTTTATAAGTCTCTTTGGTTAAAATATTCCCTTTCTGTGATTCTTCTCCCACATTGAGTAAACCAACTTTAGGATTTTTTATTCCCAACACTTTATTGCTATAAACACTTCCCATAATTGCAAACTGTACAAGGTTGGTAGGCTTTGAATTCATATTAGCGCCTACATCAAGCATTAATGTTGCCCCGCGGCGTGTTGGAATAACCACAGCAAGCGCTGGTCTATCTATGCCTTGTATTCTACCTGCCAGCAACAACGCCCCAGCCATGAAGGCTCCGGTGTTTCCTGCAGAAAGAAAAGCATCAACTTCTCTTTTTTTTAACATTCTGATACCTTTTACCATTGAAGAATCTTTTTTTGTTTTAATTGCTTTTACGGGTTGATCTTCATTTGTTATTGTTTCAGATGCCTCTACAACCTTTATCTTTTCTGAATTGGCAGCATCATATTTACGCAAAAAAAACTCTATCTTGCTTTTTTCTCCAACAAGAAATATTTCACCATCAAAATCCTTTATACAAGCCGCTACACCTTTAACAATTTCCTCTGGAGCTAAGTCTCCCCCCATAGCATCAACAGCTATTTTCACCTTTAAAGCCCTCCTCTAAAGAAACTAGTATAAATTTTCCCCGAAAAACCTCTTTCTGCTTAACATAAATTTTAACCCACACAAAAAATTTGTTTCCCCTCTGCTTTATAACTTCAGCTTTTGCTATCAATTTTTCTCCTGCATAAACCGGGACTTTGTATTTTATATTGGCTACTCCAGTCAAAGCAACATTCGCATCAATAACTGCGATTGCCAAAGAATTGGCCTGGGCAAAGATATAATGGCCTCTAACTATCTGTGTCTTTTCAAAAACCATATCCTGTGTTGTTTCAAGAATAGAAATGGCCCTTTCGCCCAGGACTAAATCAACCAGTTCACCAACAATCTCACCACTCTCGATGGATTTAACCCTCGAATAATTCCTTTCAGCTACCTTCTTTATTCTTTCCCTCAATTCTGGTATTGCAAGTTCCATTCGATCAAGACGAATTGTTTGAACACTTACAGAAAATATATTGGCAAGTTCTTCATCGGTTAAAAATGGATCTTCCTTAATTTTCCTTAATAATAGTTTCTGCCTTTTGGCTTTTGAATTTGAAGCCACTTTTATCACCTCAAATAATGACTTCCTTTTAGTAGCTGATACTAAAATTATACATTAAAAAATTTGCTTAAGCAAGAAAAAAAATAAGGCAGTTAAAATATTAACTGCCTAACATCTTACTTAATTTTTTACTTATTTAGCAGCAACAACTTCCTTGTTTTTATAATAGCCACATTCTGGGCATACTCGATGAGGTAATTTGGGTTGATGGCACTGGGGACACTCGATTAATCCTGGCATACTTAATTTCCAATTTGCTCTTCGCTTATTTCGACGGGCTTTTGATGTTTTTCGCTTTGGATTAGCCATAAATCACACCTCCTTATCGGTATCTTGTACAGTAAACAAATCCTTTAAAACAGCAAATCTAGAATCTGTTTCTCTATTTTCACAGTTACATTTTCCGCTATTTAAGTCCTTACCGCATATGTGACATAATCCCTTACAATCATAACTGCATAAAATTTTCATGGGTATATTTAAAATTATATTTCCAATAACAACTTTATCTAGCTTAATTTCATCTCCTTCAAAAATATTTACATCGTAATTTAAGCTTGATGAAGAAGGGTGAAATTCTTCACAAAACTCAATTTCTAATATTTTTTGTATTGGTTTATTGCACCTGCTACATTCAGTTTTATAATTTGTTTTAATGTTTGCCTTAATTAATATACTCTCCCCGGTATTTATAGCTTCTCCCTGGAGGTGTAGTGGCTCTTCAAATGTCAGCTTCGAACCGTAAAAATTTATAGGTTCCAAACTGGCTTTCAGGTTTATCTTTATAGATGCGCCGATGCTGTTTTTAATAGATGAAACATCTAATTTCAAGTCATCTCACCTCTAAGGACCGCCAGAATTCATTATATCGGGTGCCCTTTTTTTTGTCAAGTAAAGCAGACTAATAAACCAGCGCCTTTGTTTCACGTGCTATCATAAGTTCTTCATTTGTTGGTATCACCAAAACTCTAACTTTAGAATTTTGTTTAGATATATCTATTTCTTTCCCGCGGGCATTGTTCTTTTCATCATCAATTTCGATACCCAAGAACTTTAACCCTTCACAAACATTTTTTCGTAATTGTATTGCGTTTTCACCTATTCCAGCAGTAAACACAACGGCATCAAGGCCGTTCATTGCTGCCGCATATGCACCTATATATTTTATAACCATGTATTCAAACATTTCTAAAGCCAGCTGAGCTCTCTTGTTTCCTTTTTCTGCGGCTTCTTCTATATCACGCATGTCACTACTTACCCCGGATATTCCTAAAAGACCGCTTTTTTTATGAAGTATATCATTTATTTGTTCATAATTGAGATTTTCCTTTTCCATTAAGTAAGTAATTAAAACAGGGTCAACATCTCCACATCTAGTTCCCATAATTACTCCTGAAACCGTACCAAATCCTAAAGTTGTATCAACAGATTTACCTCCCTTTACAGCAGTCAAACTTACACCATTTCCAAGATGGCATGTTACAATTTTCAATTCCTTAATTGGTTTTTTTAGGATTTCTGCTGCTCTTTGAGAAACGTACTGGTGAGAAGTGCCATGGAATCCATATCTCCTCAGTCCCTTGTTTTTATAGTATTCATAGGGGAGCCCATACATAAATGCTTTCTGAGGTATTGTTTGATGGAATGCTGTATCAAATACTCCTACCATAGGTACACCCGGAATTTGTTTTTTGACTGCTTCTATTCCTAATATGTTCGGAGGATTGTGAAGCGGAGCAAGCTCGATACATTCTTCTAAAGATTTTATAACCTCATCAGTAATTTTAACAGATCCAGTAAATTTTTCTCCTCCATGGACAATACGGTGACCTACGGCAGATATTTCGTTCAAATCTTTAATAACACCATAATCGGGATGAGTAAGAGCATCAAGCATCATTTTTATAGCAACTTCGTGATCAGGAATTTCTGTGCTTATTTCAACTTTTTCCTTTCCTAAAGGTTCGTGTTTCAAAACCGAACCTTCAAGTTTAATCCTTTCTACTAATCCATTTGCTAATACTGATTCATCTTCCATATTAAAAAGTTTATATTTGAGTGATGAACTTCCGCAATTAATAACCAATACTTTCATGTTGTTTCCTCCAATCTAAAATCAATCAAGAGTTTGAACCGCTGTAATAGCAGTTACATTAACAATGTCTTCAACGCTGCATCCCCTTGATAAATCATTTATCGGTTTTGCCAATCCCTGTGATACTGGCCCTACAGCTTCTGCTCCAGCTAAACGCTGTACTAACTTATATCCAATATTTCCTGCTTGTAAATCCGGGAAAATTAATACATTTGCCTTACCTGCAACAGGACTGTCTGGGGCTTTTGTTTTAGCAACCTTCTCTACCAAAGCTGCATCTGCTTGAAGCTCACCATCAATTTGAAGGTCCGGTGCTTGGGCTTTTACTAATTCTGTAGCTTTTACCACTTTATCCACCAACTCATGACTGGCACTGCCTTTTGTCGAAAAAGACAGCATAGCTACTCTGGGTTCCAAATCAGCTAAAACTTTTGCGGTTTTGGCTGAAGCTATAGCGATTGCAGCAAGCTCTTCTGCAGTAGGATTAGGATTTACCGCACAATCTGCAAAAATCATTACTCCATTTTCACCAAATTCACAGTTCGGAACGATCATTATAAACGCACTAGATACAACCGAAATTCCAGGTGCTGTTTTTACAATTTGAAAAGCAGGCCTAAAAACATCTCCGGTAGCATTTATTGAACCAGCCACTTCACCATCAACATCCCCAACCTTCACCATCATCGCTCCATAATAGAGGGGATCACAAAGCATAGTTTTGGCTTCTTCAAAAGTTATACCTTTATGCTTTCTCATTTCATAAAAGTTTTGAGCATACTCCTCTAATTTCGGAGATTTTGCGGGATTAATTATTTCAGCTGCGCGAATATTAATTCCTCCAGCTTTTGATCGAATTTCTTCTTCATCTCCAAGTAGTACTACATTAGCCAGACCTTCCTTAATAATTATTTCAGCAGCCTTAATAACTCTTTCTTCTTTTCCTTCCGGAAAAACAATGGTTTTGTTAAGTTTTTTTGCTTTTTCTTTAATGTTTTCTACAATACTCATTATAACAACCCCTTTCTTTTTAGGTTTTTGTTTTTATGATTTCTCCCAACTTTGTAAATATTCCAGACAGGGAGCTATAAAATTTCCATAATATTTTTTTATTCTATAATAAATCGCCAATTTCCTTCTTACATGTCTTTATTTGTAAAATTTTAATTTTATAGTATAATTCAAAATAGATATATTTTTAGGAGGTATTTTTTAAAGTGAAAGTTGTTGGACTGATTGCTGAATATAATCCTTTTCATAACGGACACCTTTATCACTTAAAGAAAACAAAAAAAATAACGGAAGCTGATTTTACCATTTGCGTAATGAGCGGAAACTTTGTGCAGCGCGGCGAACCTGCGTTAGTTGATAAATGGGCCAGGACAAAAATGGCTTTATCTGCAGGTATTGATTTGGTTATTGAACTCCCTGTGTGTTATGCTGTAGGCTCTGCAGAAACTTTTGCTTTTGGAAGTATAAAAACCCTTGAAGCAACAGGTGTAGTCGATTCAATATGTTTTGGAAGCGAATCTGGAGATTTAAGAATATTAAAAGATATCTCGAAAGTATTGCTAACTGAACCGCCCGAATTTATTGACATTCTTAAAAAAGAATTAAAGAAAGGGCTTGTTTACCCAAAAGCAAGGGAATTGGCTTTAAAGTATTTTTTTGAATCATATAAATCCATTGATACTCAGATACTCACAAACTTGATAGATACAATAAAAAAACCCAACAATTTATTGGGAATTGAATATTTAAAAGCATTATCCAGGTTAAACAGTAATATTACTCCACTAACAATAAAGAGAATATCAAACAGAAACGACTGTGACTTTATTAAAGGCAAGATTACATCTGCATCCAAAATAAGAAGCCAAATTTTATTGAGAAAAAAACTAACATTAAAAACTTTAGATTATCTCCCTGAATTCAGCCAAAAAGTGCTGTTACAAGAATTCAAAAAGGGTAAAGGTCCAATCGGAATGGATGATTTAACAGCGCTCATGCTTGGGATATTAAGAAAATCATCTTTAGAACAATTACGATGCTATAGGGATGTTTCAGAAGGCCTTGAAAACAGGATACTTCGTTTTTCTAAAAATTCCACTACAATACATGAGCTTCTAATGGCTATCAAAACCAAACGCTACACTTTAACACGTCTTCAAAGGATATTAATACATATTCTTTTAGGTATTAAACAAGAATATTTAGCAGATTTTGACGAAAATGGTGGACCAAGGTATTTAAGAATTCTTGGGTTTTCCTCCAGAGCCAGTACACTTCTAAAAGCCATCAAAAAAAAATCAGAACTGCCAGTTATTGTTAAAACGGCCCATTACAAAAAAATACAGGATCATATTCTACATAAGATGATATATTTTGACTTGTTATCAAGTGATATTTATTCACTTTTCTTTAAAAACCCTTTTTATAGAAAAGGTGGAATAGATTTTTATAAAAAAGTAATTATTAAGTCTTAATGTTTTTAAGATAATTTAACATTTCATCTAAATTTGAAACAGGAATAACATTAATTTTTAATTGATCTTTAATTTTTTTTAGATCATCCATATTACCTTTTGGCACAAAAAATATAGAAGCACCATCTCTTTGAGCTGTTATAACTTTTTGTAAAGTTCCTCCAATTTCTCCTATTTCACCATTTAACGATATTGTACCGGTTCCTGCGATTTTTTTGTTATTTGTTAGATTTTCTTTTTGTAATTGATTTAATATTTCAAGGGTAAACATCGCACCAGCTGAAGGACCTCCGATTTCGTCGGTTTTTATGCTTATATCTTTAGGTAACACAGGTTTCCAGTTATATGTAGTTACATATATACCCAAAGAAGCCTTACCTTTATTAACTGCATTTTCTACTGTTTTTATACCATAAGTATATTCTTTATTTTCTCTTATTACTTTTAAATAAACAATATCATCCACTTTATGTTTTAAAATTTTAGATACAAGCTGATCCGCCAAAGTCACTTTTTCCCCGTCAACTTCTACAATTATATCTCCTGGTTTGATTTTTCCAAGAGCGTGACTGCCCTGCATTATTTTTACAACCTCAACACCTTCTCCGTGAATTTCCGTCTCAAACCCGGCTTTCTTCAATGCAACTACCTTCGCAACCATTTTACTTTCTTCCATCCATTTTTTCATATATTTCAAATAATCATCCATATTCCAACCTTGGGGAATAACATATTTTTTAGCAATTATCTCAGTATATGGATCAAAAACAACATAAAATAAGAGGGGAATATTTGCAGTTCTTGTAGAAACAGCCGTTAATAAAAATGCTCCTTCGTCATGTTTTTGGCCTCCCTCAACTGTTATGATTTCTTTTAAATCTCTTGTTATCCCTGGCATCATTATTACATAATTACTTGAAATATACGTATTTAAGGCTATTAACAACATTATTATAACAAACGAAATTAATATTTTTTTCTTATTAGTTTTATTTATCAATCTTGAACACCCTCTTTTAAAAACTGTAATATTTTCGGTAGGGCATCTCTTGCAGCTTTTTCTCCTTCTATAATACAATCTTTTGGTTGATTGAAATTTGAAGGGTCAATGTCTCCCAATTTTGGCCTTATAATAATATCCGCATTGAGTATTTTTGTTTTCAAAAGCTCTCGGCCCATAATATCAAATGTTTGTAATAAAATATCATAAATATTGTTAAGTCGTATCCTTTTATCAAAACCTAGGTCAACTGCAATTACTATATCAGCTCCCATTTGTCTGACTGCATCCGCAGGAACTTTATTAAGTACTGCACCATCAACTAAAATCATGTTTTCCATAATTACAGGAACAAAAATACCTGGAATTGAAATACTTGCTCTCACGGCTTTAGCTATATTGCCTTTTCTTAATAATACTTCTTTACCAGTTTTCAAATCTGTTGCTGTAACTGTCAATGGGATATCTACTTCTTCAAGGTTCTTATTTTTAGTCAAAAGTCTGATAATTTGTTCTATCTTTTTTCCGGCTAATAGTCCTTTCCGGGGAATGATAAAATCTACCCAGTTTTCCCTTTTAATGCTTAATGCCAATTTTTCTAACATTTGAATATCTATTCCTACAGAATAAAGTGCTCCAATCAATGCACCTATACTTGTACCTGAAATAAAATCTATTGGAATTTTTTCCTCTGTCAAAACCTTTATTACACCTATGTGGGCATAACCCCTAGCTGCACCTCCCCCTAAAGCCAATCCTATTTTGGGTCTCTTTTTCATTAAAACATCACCTACCAAACTAATTATATTATATAAAATATTTATATAAAATATCTTTTTCTGATTGGTATATTAAGAATTGTCATTAAATATATATAGAGATAGCTTTATAATTATACTACTCAAGGAGGTTTTCTATGTGTACCAATTTTTTGTTTTTGTTATTGGTATAATTGTTTGTATATATCTTTTTAAGAAAAAACTTAATCAACGTAATAAAAAACGTTTTTTATCACTTGTTATGGCTTTTGCAGCAGTATATATAACTGTATCAATTATAAAATTTCCGGAAGCTGCATTTGAAGCTGCTTATGATGGATTAGACGTATGGTTTAATATAGTTTTCCCAGCACTTCTGCCATTTTTTATAGGTTCCCAATTATTGATGGGATTAGGAGTAGTGCATTTTATGGGCGTTCTTTTAGAACCTTTCATGCGCCCTTTGTTTAATGTGCCAGGGGTTGGTTCATTTGTTATGGCAATGGGATTAGCTTCAGGTTACCCTATCGGAGCAATGTTAACAGGAAAATTAAGAAGACAAAATCTTTGTTCGAAAACAGAAGCCGAAAGACTAATGTCTTTTACAAATACAGCTGACCCTCTATTTATGTTTGGAGCAGTAGCAGTTGGAATGTTTCATAATCCCTCCCTTGGTGGCATCATCGCTTTAGCTCACTATCTCTCTAGTATTTGTGTGGGTCTAATACTTAGATTCTATAAAAAAAATAGTAAAGATATAAGTATCTCATTAAACAATAATAAAGGAGCTGTAATTATTAGAGCCTTTAGAGAAATGAATAAAGCAAGGCTGAAAGATGGCAGACCTTTTGGTGAACTTCTTGGTGATTGTATTAAAGAATCAATTAATACTATGCTTTTAATCGGAGGATTCATAATCTTATTTTCAGTCATAATAAAAATATTAACCATTGTAGGTGTTGTAAATATATTTAGTATAATTATAAAAGACGTTTTAGAACTAATCGGATTAAGCAAAGCTTTAGCACCTGCTTTAATAAGTGGTTTTTTTGAAATAACACTCGGTACAAAACTTGTCAGTGAAGTCGTTATGGCATCGTTAACACAAAAAGCTATGATTGCAAGTGCCATCATAGCATGGAGTGGTTTGTCAGTACATGCCCAGGTAGCCAGTATGATAAGCGGAACTGATATAAACATTGCACCTTACATAATTGCTCGAATGCTTCACGCTGTTTTTGCTGCTATAATAACATTTTTAATTATGAGTTTTGATTTATGTCAAAACTTGATGTCACAAATTTCTATGCCTGTTTTTTCAGTGAATTCATCATATACAAACCATTCTGTTAATTGGTTTAAATTGTTTAGTTTTTCTGCAAAAAATTTTATAACAGTATTTATTGTTGTAACAATTATTTCTCTTATTATTCATATCCTTTGTGGTTTAAAAATAATCAAATTCAAAATTATAAAACGTTAACTAAACGTTTTCTCTAGTTTTCATTTTGCATCATCTCTACCAAAAAAAGTCAATACTGTTTTTCCGTATTTTTTATATCTTATTTTCTTTAAATCACCAAGCGTCTCAGGTAAAATTGTATCTAAAGAATGTTCAGCTACAACTATACCGTTTTGCTTAACTAATTTATAGTTAGATAATTTTTCCAACATTCTTGGAACTATGTTTTTTTTGTATGGTGGATCCATAAAAACAATATCGAAATCCATATTAATTTTAGATAATTCTTTGATTGCTAACTCTACATCTTTTTTTATTACTTGTGCTCTATCCAAAAACCCTAAACAATTAAGATTTTCCTTTAATACCTTTATGCAATAACCACTTTTTTCAACAAATACAGTTTTTGTAGCACCTCTACTAATAGCTTCAATTCCAATACTGCCACTGCCTGCAAACAGATCCAAAAAAACACAATCTATAATATATGGTGCAATTATATTAAAAAGAGATTCTTTAACCTTGTCTGAAGTAGGCCTGACGAACATTCCTTTCGGAGATTTAATTAATCTTCCACGTGCTTTTCCGGCAATTATCCTCAATCCATCTCACCTCTTTAACATTGCCATTAATTTTTTTATCTAAATTTTATTTTATCATATGAATAAATAATATTACAGTTGCAAGCTTCTCATTTCATTTCGCCGCAGATTTATTTAAGATGAATATTTTTTTTAAAAAATGTAGATAATATTTAATGAAAACAAACTTTCCCCATAAGCTCTTCCTCCGGTTTCTCCTCTCCCAAGTGGTTGGTGTAAATTTTTACATCAACCACTTTAAAATTTTTATAAGTTTTTGTCACTATAAAAAACGAACAGACTTTTAAAGCCTGTTCGTTTTTTATTCAATTATTATCTAGTTGTTCCACTGGTTAATTGTCTTTCATAAGCCTCAATCATTTTTCTCACCATGTTACCACCAACAGCACCACAATCCCTAGAAGTGTAATTTCCCCAATAACCACTATCCGGCTCAGTAATTCCAACTTCTCGAGCTACCTCAATTTTGAATTGTTCCATTGCTTTGTTTGCTTCAGGGACAACTAATTTATTTCTCTTTTGCCCTAGTGCCATTAAGTTCACCTCCTTTTTCGTTCTATCAATAATATAACCCTATAAATAATATATAATACTAGAATTATTTCCCTTAATTTGTAATTAAATAAAACGCCAAAACGGCGTTTTATTTAATGATTATGTATAAATGATGCCTGTTATTTCAACATTTATAATTACTTTTGCTGGAATTATACCAACTTTTTTATTCAACAGAAAAAACATAATAATATAAAGGTTGCCCTCCAAAATGAAGTTCAATCTCACATTCCGGATATTTTGCCTGAAGTTTATCAAAAAGAATCTTGGCCTCTGTTTCATTTACATCTTTTCCATAAAAAATAGTAATAATCTCACTTGTTTCAGTAACCATTTCATCAAATAAAGAAAAAACTATTTTTTCCATGTCTTTTCCAACTGCGTGTATTTCACCATCAACTAATCCTATGTAATCTCCCTTATTTATTCGGAAACCATTATATTTTGAATCTCTAACTGCAAAAGTAATCTCACCGGTTTTTACATTTTCTATAGCTCTTATCATATTCTGCTTGTTAACATCAATACTATCATTTAAATTAAAAGCCAATAAAGCAGTTATGCTTTGAGGTATATTTTTTGTCGGAATAACAACCACTTGTTTTTCACTGATTTCTTTAGCTTGTTTAGCTGCTAAAATTATATTACTGTTATTAGGAAGAACTATTATACTCTCTGCATTAGTTTTTTGTATTGCTTGAACAAGTTCTTCAGTACTAGGGTTCATTGTTTGTCCACCTTCAATTATTGTATCAACACCTAAATTTGCTAATATCTCTTCAAATCCTTCTCCGCTTGAAACAGCAACAATTCCAATATTTTTGTTTTTGTTTTGTTTTTTCATATCCAAAAAACTTCTATGCTGTTCTTTCATATTATCTATTTTTATTTGTACTAACTCACCCATTTTCAAACACTTTTCAATAACGTTGCCAGGATGATTAGAGTGTATATGAATTTTTATCAGATTATCTGAACCTACAACTAGAATTGAATTCCCCATTTCAGATAAGTCCTTTTTTATTTCATCAACATTTAAATCTTTACCTTTTAATAAAATTTCAGTGCAATATAAAAATTTTAAATTCTTGTCTTCTACAGGAATATATGATGTTTCAGTTTTAAAGCTTTTTTCTTCCTCTTCTTTACTAGTATAATCAGTTATTAGAGACTCGAAAAATCCTTTTAATATGAAAATAAAACCCTGAGCACCCGCATCTACAACACCTGCTTCTTTCAACACTGGCAGCATATCAGATGTTTTTTGAACTGTTTTTTCGCCATGGTTAATTATCCCTTCTATAATTTTTATAATATTCTTTTCACTACGGGCCAACTGCACAGCTCTTTTGGCACATTCTCTAACTACTGTAAGTATTGTCCCTTCAACTGGTTTCAAAACAGCTTTATAAGCAAAGTCAGATCCAATTCTAAGTGCTTCAGCAAACTCAAAAGAGTTTATAGTGTTTTTGTTTTCAACTCCTTTTGCAAAACCTCTAAAAATCTGTGAAAGTATAACTCCTGAATTACCTCTTGCACCCATTAGTGAACCATTTGCAACTTTTTCAGCAACTTCATTTAAATTTGAAGTTTTAAGTTTATATAATTCTTTAACAGCAGACTCCATAGTTAAAGCCATGTTTGTTCCTGTATCACCATCTGGAACAGGAAAAACGTTCAGAGCATCAACCTGACCTTTGTTCTGTTTTAAGACTTCAGCAGCTTTAATTATCATTTTTTTTAGAGTGACTCCATCAATATATTCAAGTTTCAAAAAAACAACCCCCCTATTTGAAGAAATTGCTCACTCTTACACTTTGAACAATTACATTGATTTTTACTTTTTTTAAATCCAATTTATTCTCTAAAGTATATTTCACTTTTTCAATTACATTATTAGCAACTTCTGATATTTTTGTGCCATATTCCACAATAATATAAAGGTCTACTTTTGTAAAATCTTTTTCGATACTGACTTCAACACCCTTTGTTAAATTATCACGGCCCAAAAGTTCAGAAATACCATCTTTCATTTTCCTCGAAGCCATACCAACCAAACCATAACATTCCATAGCTGCTATCCCTGAAATTGTCGCAATAACTTCTTTTGATATTATAATGTTTCCCAGTTTATTTTGAATTATTTTATCCATAAACATCACCTCTTTATTACATTATTATTATTATAATTTATTCTCTTATTCCTTGTTTAATTATATAATAAAAATCAACTCTAAAAAAGTTTTTAGCCTTAACATTTTTTTAAAAGTAAAAAAATAATCATTCAGTATTTATTTTCTATAAAAGCTTGCTAAAACATGGTTGAAATGATAAAATGAAATAGATTGATTTAGATGGAGTTATTTTAAGGAGGTGTTGTCTATGTCTAAAAAATGCGAAATCTGTGGGAAATCCACAGTTTCTGGTAATACAATTAGCCATTCACATATAAAATCCAAAAGAAAATGGTCACCAAACATCAAAAAAGTTCGTGCTATAGTTGACGGTACTCCTAAGCGCATTAATGTTTGTACCAGATGCCTCAGGTCTGGTAAAGTAAAAAGAGCTCTATAAAGATAGAAGCGTGCTGTTTTAACGCACGCTTTAAATTATTATTTATCGAGCAAATATCCTTAGAATACCCTTTATGAATCCACCGATAAGTTTAGGCATCTTAAAAACATAAATCTTTAGAGACATTGTCTCCCCTCCCCAATATAATAAAAACTGTTGTTTTTATTATATTATTCCAAACTGCCCTTGCTGTGCTAGTCTATTTTTTAAAATATAAAATGTATTTTAATTTAATAGAATGTAACTTTCCCGAAGAACTTTCTAGGCTCTATCACAAACAGTTCTAAAGTCCGCCAAATTTGAAGCAATGTCTCCACCATTAAATATGGCTGAGCCGACAACAGCAATATCTATACCGGATTCAATCAATTCACCAATATTTTTTTGGTTTACACCACCATCTACTTCAATAAGGGTTTTTAAATTTCTTTTTTGCAGTATCTCTTTTAAATTTTGAATTTTTTTCAAAGCTGTTTTGATAAAAGTTTGCCCGCCAAAACCAGGGTTCACTGACATAATCAAAACCAATTCTACCTCTTCCAATAAATATTCTATAGCTGATAAAGGAGTAGCAGGGTTTAATGCAACTCCCGGTTTGCCACCGAAATCTTTTATATATTGTATTGCTCTATGCAAATGAGGTGTTGACTCGGCATGTACAGTGATGATTTCTCCACCTGCTTCTATAAAATTCTTTATATAACGTTCAGGTTTTTCGATCATTAGATGAATATCTAAAGGTAATGAAGTTTTTTCATAAATAGATCTAATTATATCAGGCCCAAAAGTAATATTAGGCACAAAAAATCCATCCATAACATCAATATGAATCATATCTGCTTTACCATTTTCCAGAATTTTTATCTGTTGCAAAAGATTAGTGAAATCTGCTGAGAGAATCGAAGGTGCAAGTTTTATCAAATATTTTTACCTCCTTCTGTATTTGTTTAATTCCATTAGTATTTTCAAATAATGATTGTATCGAGATTTGCTTATGAAACCAGCCTCCACGGCTCTCTTAATTTCACAATCGGGTTCTGAATAATGCAAACATCCCCTAAAACGACATTTATAAATTAGATTCTTCATTTCAGGAAACATATAAGCAAGTTCTTCTTTTTTTATATCTTTCATTTCTATAGAACTGAACCCAGGAGTATCAGCAACATAACCACCAAAGTTTAGTTTTATAAGTTCAACATGCCTTGTTGTATGTTTCCCACGCAAAATTTTTTGACTCAATTGCCCTGTTTTAAGTTTCAGGCCTGGCTGTAAAATGTTTAATAAAGTAGATTTTCCTACCCCCGATGGCCCTGCAAAAACCGAAATTTTATTTTTTAAAACCTCTTTCAATTCAGTTATACCCTGTTTTAACTTAGCACTGGTATGAATAACAGCATATCCTGCTTTTTTATAAATTGACACTACTTCTTCAACTTCTTTTGGTTGTAAAAGATCCATTTTGTTTAAACAAATTACCGCTCTAATGTTAGACTTTTCTGTTAAAATTAAATACTTGTCCAAAAGCTCCAAATTGATTTTTGGCATTTTCAAAGAAAAAACTAAAACAGTTTGATCTATATTGGCTATAGGCGGTCTTAAGAGTTGATTTTTTCGAGGATAAATTTTATCAATTACCCAACTGCCGGAAGTTTTTTCTTTAATTTCAACTTTATCACCCACAAAAAGATTTATACCTTCCTTTTTAAATCTGCCCGGAGGAATCGTTTCAATCAACTTATTTTCAACTTGAACGTAAAAAAAGCCGCCAAAGCCTTTGGTAATAATACCAACGGCCATGTTCTACCTCCTGATTAATAGATTTTTTCTCCCCAAATTTCATCATCTATTAGAACTACAATTCTCATTTCACCAACACCTTTAACAGGCACTTCGAGAGGGCTGTCTTCGGGTCTGTGGTATTTATTATAAACTACTTTATGACCAGTCGAATCATAAACCACAACCTTTACATTAAATTTTTCAGGACTTGTGGGCAGTTTAAACTTAAATAAGACTTGCTTTTCTCTTTCAGGGCCAGGCCCTTCACTCACTACAAAATTTATTTGAGAGCCTTCTTCAACTTCTGTTTTTGGAGCCGGCAGTTGACCTAATACGATACCTTTTACAAATTGATTGCTGGTTTGATAACTGACTTCTCCTAATATAAGCCCCATATCAGCCAAGATCTGTTTTACATCATCTAAGTTTTGACCCCGAAAATCGGGCAAAATAAACTTCAAAGGTTCTTTACCCATGCTTACGACATAATTAATTTCAGTTCCCTCTCTAACGGTTATATCTGCTCTGGGATTTTGTTCTATAACAATTCCTTCAGGGAATTCTTCACTATATCTTCTTTCTACTTTGCCTTTCTTTAATTCATAAGTATCCAACAAAATTTCAGCTTCCCTCTCATCTTTTCCTATTAGATTAGGTACTGTTACCTGCTGGGGACCCTTGCTCACCCAAATGCTGATGGGTGGTCTGTCGATTTTAACATTTTCACCGCCTTTTGGACTTTGGTCAACAACTCGTCCTGCTGGTAATTCATCAAAAATCCTTTCTACCACATCATATTTTAAACCTACTTTTGAAAATTCTTTTTCAGCTTCCTCTTCAGTTTTACCTATCACATTTGGAACCTGAACAATGGGAACAGTGAGATAATCTTTGACCCAAAAATATCCCCATGTCATACCTCCTGCTAGAATGGAAATCGTAAACAACCAGACTAGAAAACGTATTAATCCGCCTTTCTTCTTCTTAACCTTCTTCTTTGGGGCTTGAGCCATTACAGCACCTCCCTGTTCATTTTCCCTTATTTTTTCTGAAATATTAGGTAATACCTTTGTTTCATAATCCTTATTCTTTTTAATTACTATATCTTTCTCAGGATTTTTCAGGACTTTTCTCAAATCATCACAAAGCTCTCGTGCAGATTTGTAGCGATAATTCTGGTCTTTTTCAAGCAGTTTAAGAATTATCTGTTCTAAACCAGAAGATATATATGGATTTAATTTCGAGGGTCGAGTCACATCTTCATTTATATGTTTTAATGCTACCGAAATTGGGCTTTCCCCCTCAAATGGAACATGCCCTGTGGCCATTTCATAAAGAACCACTCCTAAAGAATATAAATCAGACCTCTCTCCAATAAAACCTCCTCTGGCCTGTTCAGGGGAAAAATAATGCACACTCCCAATTACATTACCAGAATAAGTTAGAGTTGAAGAGGTAACAGCTCGAGCTAAACCAAAATCTGTTACTTTGATGTTGCCCTCTTCGGTTATAAGAATATTATGAGGCTTTATATCTCGATGTATAATATAATTTTTATGGGCATGTTCCAAGGCAGCACAAATTTGAAGGCCAATATGAATAATTTTATCAGAAGCAAATGGAGCTTTATCCTCGATCAATTTTTTTAAGGTAATTCCATTAACATATTCCATAACTATATAGTCCATTTGCCCTTCTCTTCCAACATCATATATGCTTACAATGTTTGGATGAGATAAGCTGGCAGCAGCCTGAGCTTCTCTACGAAACCTTTTTATAAATTCCTCATCATTAGCAAACTGAGGCTGTAAAACTTTAACGGCTACAATTCTATTTAAAAGGGTACAGCGCGCTTTATACACTAAAGCCATTCCGCCTCCCCCTATTTTTTCCAATATTTCATATCTATTGCCAAGTATTTTACCGACCATTTCTACCCCTCCTGGCTATAGATGAATCATCATTTTCTATAACCATTACCGTAATATTATCATATCCCCCTCGTTCGTTTGCCAATTCTGTCAATACACAAGGGAGTTTTTCTATATTGTTTTTGTAGGCACAAATTATCTGTTCTAATTCAGAATCACAAATCATGTTTGTAAGGCCATCGCTGCATAATATTACCAAATCATCGGGATTTAAACATCTTGTTATTATATCTACTTCCACATAAGAATCTGTACCCAAAGCCCGAGTAATAATATTTCTTTGGGGATGGTTTCTGGCTTCATTTTTTGTAAGCTCACCGTTTCTTACCAGTTCAGCTACAAGTGAATGATCCTGAGTTAACTGGATTAATTTTCCATCACTGTATACATAAGCTCTGCTGTCTCCAATGTGCCCTATATATAGACAATTTTCTACAATAAGTGCCATTGTAAGTGTTGTCCCCATACCTTGACAATTTAGATCTTTTAAAGACATTTCAAAAACTTTAGAATTTGAATAATTAAATGCTTGTCTAATAATCTGTGTAATTTCATCATTAGAATTTCCTTCCAAGGAGGTACTTTCTAAATATTCTATCACCGAGTTTACTGCTAAACGACTAGCCACATCACCTGCTTTATGACCGCCCATACCATCAGCAACTATAAAAACAGGTATTTTGTCACCGTTTTTAGAAGCAAAAAAAGAGTCTTCATTTATTTTTCTAACTCTCCCGATCTCTGAACAAACCCAGGCCTTCATTATTATCACCTATCCCCAAAACACACTAATCAAGATATCTTCTTCTAAGCTGACCGCAACCTGCATCAATACCAATGCCTAACTTTCTTCTCAAAGTTACATTAATACCTTCTTTTTCCAGTATTTTTTTAAATGTTTGAACGCTTTTTTTGTCAGGTTGTTCAAACCCTCTTTCTTTCACCGGATTAATATTTATAAGGTTTACATGGCATAACAGGTTTTTCAAAATTTTAGCCAAAAGTCTAGCTTCTTTTGGGCTATCATTTATTCCTTTTATTAACGCATATTCAAATGTAATTCTTCGCTTAGTAATATTTATATAATATTTACATGCTTTTATCAAGGGGGAAATGGGGTAGATTTTGTTGATCGGCATAAGTCGGTTTCTCAATTCATCCGTAGGAGCATGTAGTGAAACCGAAAGGGTTATGGGAAGGTTCTCACGAGCGAGCCTTTCTATTCCTGGTATTATTCCACAAGTGGATAAAGTCATTCGTCGGAAACTAATGTTTTTCCCTTCATGAATCAACCTTAACGCACCTATGACTTCATTATAATTTTCTAGTGGTTCTCCACTCCCCATAATAACAAGATGTGTTATCCTATGCTTCTCTCCTAAATCATTTTGTATCTGTATAAGTTGATCGAAAATTTCCCATTTTTTAAGATTGCGTATACAACCACCAATGGTAGAAGCGCAAAAAACACACCCCATTTTGCATCCTACCTGGCTTGAAAGACAAACCGAATTACCATAGCCGTATTTCATAAATACACTTTCCACTACATTTTTATCTTCCAACAAAAACAAATATTTAACTGTTTTATCTCTGTCTGCCTTTTTTTTGACAATTTGTAGTTCACCTATATATGCTTTTTGTTTAAGCATTAATCGTAAATCCTTTGGTAGATTTGTCATGAGGTCAAAATTGGATACTCCTTTACAGATCCATTCAAAAATTTGTTCAGCTCTAAAAGATTTTTCTTTATTTTGTTCAATAAAATCTTTAATTTCTTTAATAGTCATTCCCTTAAGGTTGATCTTATCCAATTTTGATTCCTCCTAATAATATCAACTATAACAATCTATAACTTTTCCATACATGCCATAAAAAAACCGTCAACACCATGAATATGTGGAAAAAGTTGCTGCCAGGCAGTAGGTTGTGAAAAATTAAACTTCTTTTCAAAAAATGGTTTTAAATTTCTAAGTGTAAAATCTCTATGCTTATTTAAGAAACCCTTTACTACTTCCTCGTTTTCTTCAGGGCCTATACTGCAAGTAGTATAAAGCAGAATCCCATTTTTTTTAACATACTTAGATGAAATCTCTAATATCTTTTTCTGAAGCTTTACCATTTCCTTGATCTGATGTTCATCTTTTGTCCATTTTATATCAGGCTTCCTTCGTATTACTCCAAACCCCATGCATGGAACATCCACCAAAACCCGATCAGCTTTTTCTCTTAAACTTTCATCCTCAATGGTTGCATCTTTTAACTCTGTTTTCACAATATCAATGCCCAAACGTTTACAAAGGTTTCTAATCAAAATCAACTTATGTTCATATACATCTCTAGAGATAATGCAACCTTTGTTGTTCATAAGTTGTGCTATATGTGTAGTTTTGCCACCAGGGCCTGCACAAACATCAACAATAAGGTCTCCAGGCTGGGGGTTCAGAACATGTGAAACCATCATTGACCCTTCATCCTGTGGTTGGAAAAAACCTTTATGATAACTCTCTAATTCTTCAACGGGTTTAACCCCTTTTATTCTTAAAGCCTCTTTTACATACTTGCCATCTGAAACTTCAAATCCCTGTTTTTCAAACAATAACTTCAGGTCATCTTTGGTTGTTTTTATAGTATTTACTCTTATCGAAAATTCAGGTCTTTTGTTAGTGAATTTGCAGAGTGCTAATGTAAAGTCAACCCCATATAATTTTATCCATTTTTTGATCATCCATTTTGGAAAAGAATATTTTATTGAAATATGTTCAATAGGATCTGTTTTTAAAGATGGAAACTCCAACTCATCTATATTACGCGCAATGTTCCTTAAAACTCCATTAACAAAACCTGTTAATTTCATTGGGCCGTATTTTTTAGCTAAATTTACAGACTCATTACATGCTGCTGAAATTGGAACTTTATCCAAAAAAACAATTTGATAAACACCCATTCGTAAAATGTTTCTAATATACTTATTCATTTTATCAACTCTAATATTTGAGAACTTTTCAATAACCCAATCTAATGTCATTTTCCTTTCAATACAACCGTACACGAGTTCGGTAATAAAAGCTTTATCAATCCCCCGAATTTCAAATTTGTTTATTGCTTTTTTCAATGCAATGTTAGAAAATGCACCTTTTTCATTTATACTATACAGAATCTCCAAGGCAATCTCTCGTGGAGTTTTGTTCACAGAGCTTAACCTCCAAATCATTAATAACAATTGTGCAGGTTTCCTATTCAAGGAAATAATTGATAGCAGCTTCAACCTTCTCAAGATCAACCCTTGTGTTCATACATGGGCCTTCAGGCCTTTTATTTAAAACACCTAGAACAGGGATAGGATAAGTATCTTGAATCCCACTAGATAGGTCTCTCTCACATGCAATTGCTACAATTGCGTCAGGTTTAAACTCATTAACATATTTTCTTGCTAGCGTGACTTTACTAAACATTTTACAGAAAACACTGTTCAGTCCTTGCGAATAAAGGGTTTTAGAGATAAAGGTATGTATATACTAAAAGTCATTTT
>JARRCM010000041.1 GCA_029982205.1 Thermosediminibacterales bacterium | reverse complement strand
CCGTCGATGCAGGCAGGTTCCTCCATCATGCCAGGCAAGGTAAATCCTATAATCCCCGAGGCAGTAAATCAGGTAGCTTTCCAGGTCATGGCAAGCGACCTGGCCATCACCCTGGCAGCCCAGGCTGGCCAGCTGGAGTTGAACGCCATGCTGCCGCTCATCGCCCACAACCTCCTGGAATCCCTAGAGCTGATGGAACGCACTGTCAATATCTTTATAGACCGATGTGTATCGGGCATTACGGCAAACCGCGAGCGGTGCAAAAAACTCCTGGACCAAAGTTTTTCCACATTGACGGCATTGACCCCTCACATAGGCTATGAAGCCGCCACAGAAGTGGCCCGTATGGCCCTTTCGGAAGGCCTTTCCGTGCGGCAGGCTGTCCTGAAGCTGGGGCTGATGGATGAAGAAAAGCTTGATAAGGTCCTGCGCCCCTATGAGCTTACAAAACCTGGTATAGCTGGGCAATGACAGCTTTTTTTACGCTCTTTTGTTGCACCTAAAGATGCTCTAATCTCACTCCGCCTGGTATTATACTTAAAAATTCAAGAGGTGAACTTTATGGACAATAGTTTGAACACCACTCCCACCGCCAGCCGGCTACATATCGCCATATTCGGTCGCCGGAACGCGGGTAAGTCGAGCTTGATAAACGCTATTACAAATCAGGATATAGCCCTGGTATCCCCGGTAGCCGGCACCACCACCGATCCTGTGTTTAAGGCCATGGAGCTTTTGCCGCTGGGGCCGGTGGTCATTATTGACACCGCCGGCATAGACGATGTGGGAGAGCTTGGCGAGCTCCGGGTAAAAAAAACATACCAGGTATTAAATAAAACCGACCTGGCGGTGATTATTGTCGATGGTCAGGTCGGCATCACGGATTATGACATGGACATCGCCCAGAAAGTAAAAGAAAAAAATATACCCCTTGTGGGTGTAATAAATAAAAAAGACCTTGCAAATTACACCGAAAAAGATAAAAAAAAATGGGAAAACCTCCTGGGGACAAACCTTATAGAGGTTTCGGCGTTGAGGAAACAGGGCATCGAAGAGTTGAAACGGGAGATAATCAATAAGGCCCCGGCCGATTTTTCCGAGCTTCCCATAATCAGTGATTTATTAAATCCGGGCGATTTTGTGGTGCTGGTAATACCCATAGATAAGGCGGCTCCAAAGGGCAGGCTGATTCTTCCGCAGCAGCAAACCATACGGGACATCCTTGACCACGATGCAATAGCTGTCGTTACCAAAGAACATGAACTAAAAGAAACCCTCGACCATCTTTCGAAAAAACCCAGGATCGTGGTTACTGATTCTCAGGCATTTCTAAAAGTGGCCGCCGATACGCCAAAAGACGTGTTGATGACTTCTTTTTCCATCCTGTTTGCGCGTCACAAAGGTGATTTGGCCCAGCTGGTGGCTGGGATTAAGGCTGTAGAAGAACTGAAACCCGGGGACAGGGTTTTGATATCCGAGGCATGTACCCACCACCGCCAGGCCGACGACATAGGCAAGGTAAAAATTCCCCGCTGGCTACGGCAGGTGGCGGGAGGAGATCTCTATTTCGAGTGGTCAAGCGGTTTTTCTTTCCCTGAAAACCTGCATGAATTCAAGCTTGTAGTCCACTGTGGAGCCTGCATGTTAAACCGCAGGGAAATGCTCTACCGTCTTTCCGTTCTCAAGGAAAAAAATATTCCCGTGGTAAACTACGGAGTGCTGATAGCTTATGTCCATGGTATCTTGGAGAGGGCGCTGAAGCCTTTTCCGTATGCTCACACAATACTCAATTTCCCGGGTTGATAATTCTGTAGCATGAGAAGAGGGGATTTAAACCATAATGGTTTAAATCCCCTCTTCTATTAATGCCTTGGCTGTGGCTGGTTTGGGTTCGGAAAATATCTTCCAGGTTGTGAAGTGTTTATATACATCTGGGAATCATAAGTGGTACCGAAGTTTTTCGTTGCGCCGGTCCCTTGAATCCTCTCGAAAGCCTTGCGGAAAAGGTCATTATGTGCTTCTTCACGGTTAAGCAGGAAATCAATCATGTCCCTTACGCCGGAATCATTAATCTGCCTATAAAGATACTCATATACTACTTTAGCGCGGAGTTCTGCCGCCATATTGGACTGCAGGTCTGCCGCCAGGTCTCCTGTTACACTCACACAGTTGGCCGACCAGGGTATACCTGAAGCGTTTATAAGCATTGGAGAAAGGCCTCCTAAAACGTGCATTTCTATATTGCCAGAAGTAACCTTTTGCGAATCTACACTATGGCCGTTTAACAGGTTTACGGCAGTTGCTACCATTTCCATATGGCCTAATTCTTCAGCGCCTATATCTAACATAAGGTCTTTAATCTCAGGGTCTTTCACCCTGAAACTCTGGGCTATATACTGCATACCAGCTGTCAGCTCTCCATTCGGCCCACCAAGCTGTTCAACCAACAGTGCGGCATATTGAGGATTAGGTCTGTCCACCCTTACAGGGCGTAAAAGATGTTTTTCATGTTTAAACAAAAGATTCACTCTCCTTTTTTAAATTTAATTCAAGATTAGTATGTGTTAATAATTCATTAATAATTCATCTGCAGAGTTTATCACTTATGATTCATGTTATGATTTATGTGTTCTTTTATGGAACACCGTCCCAATATGGAACGTGTAAATTTCAGAAAGTTCGGCTTATGTGTTCCTTTTTGGAGCATTTCGTTTTTGATTCTTAACATTTCAGCATTTAATTGCTGGCATGAAAATTGCTTAAAAAATTATCGAAAACACCAAACAACTCATTGCAGCTTATAGTTATGACAGTTATGAAAGAAGGTGGTCGCTATTCTTTTGACAATCGTAATTTCTCCATTCGTTTTTGGATTAATCGTTTTGCCTTTTTTGCACAAAATAAAATTGAGATTTCATAAATGGGTTGGAATAGTCCCCCTGGTTTTGTTCCTTACTATACTGAAATATAAATCTTCAATAATTAACGGCAACATCGTTTCGGAAGCTTACCAATGGGTACCTTCATTTGATGTTTCTCTTTCTTTTAGGCTTGACGGGCTGAGCTTTATTTTCGCCCTTATAATAACAGGAATAGGTTTTTTAGTGGTCATCTATTCAAAAAAATACATGCATTCTGAAAGTGCAATATCGAGATATTTTTCATATATACTGCTTTTCATGAGCTCAATGCTGGGAGTTGTTCTCTCGAACAACCTCATTTCATTGTTTGTCTTCTGGGAATTGACAAGTATTTCATCATATCTGCTGATAGGATTTTGGTTTTATAAGGAAAAATCAAGATACGGCGCATGGAAAGCCCTTTTAATAACTGCAGGCGGCGGCCTGGCTATGCTTGCTGGATTTATACTAATGTATACTGTCACAGGAAGCTTTGAAATCAGTCAAATATTAAGCCAAAAGGAACTGATTAAATCAAGCCCTTTTTATCTTACAATACTTGTATTGACTTTAATCGGAAGTTTTACAAAGTCAGCCCAGTTTCCTTTTCATGTATGGCTTCCTGATGCCATGGAGGCTCCAACTCCTGTCAGCGCTTACCTCCATTCCGCAACAATGGTGAAAGCAGGAATATACCTCCTGGCACGATTGAACCCGGTTCTCGGAGGAAGCAGTTATTGGTTTTACATGGTAACTTTCACAGGTATCCTCACCATGTGTTATGGTTCCATTATGGCAATAAGGCAGAGGGATTTAAAAGCCCTTCTAGCATTTTCAACGATCAGCCAGCTGGGATTAATAACTTCTCTGTTAGGTGTTTCTACAGAAACTGCAGTCATTGGTGCTGTTTTTCACATTATCAATCACGCAGCATTTAAGGGCAGCCTTTTTATGGTAACAGGAATTATTGACCACGAGGCAGGTACCAGAAACCTTGATGAACTTGGAGGATTGGGTAGGAAAATGCCATTTACCGCCGTTGTGGCTCTTATTGGCGCTCTGGCTATGGCAGGCATACCTCCTCTAAACGGGTTTATAAGCAAAGAGCTGTTCTTCGAAGCAGTTCTTGTAGACGGCTGGGCAGGTTACGTTCTCCCGGCTCTTGCCGTTTTCGGAAGCATATTTACATTTATTTACTCGATGATTTTTGTGATTTCACCTTTCCTTGGAACTTATAAACCAAAAGAGAAAACCGTACATGAAGCTCCATGGGGACTTCTTTTGTCTCCTATGATTTTAGGGGTTACTAATCTGGCTTTAGGTATATACCCGAAACTGGTAGCTGATATCATTTCCAAGGGAGCAGCAAATATTTTGGGCAAATATGTAGATGCACATCTTTCGTTATGGCACGGTTTTAATGTTCCTTTATTGATGAGCTTGATAGTAATAAGCTTTGGATGCCTGCTCTTTAGCCGTTTAAATTATGTAAAACACATCATAGAAAAAATACAGATGAAAAAGATTAACCTGAATAAACTATATGATTTGTTCCAAACAGGTATCCCAAAATTTGCAGGTTTTATTACGGAAAAACAGATGACAGGTTTTTTGAGAGACTATCTTGTATATATTTTAAGTTTTGTCTTTTTATCTGTTGGCCTTACATCACTGTTCTTTATGGAGTTATCAATCCCAAATTTAAACCTAGAGAGAATTGATGTTTATGAATATGTAGTGGCGGCTATAATGGTTGTTTCATCAATATTCCTTCTTTTTACAAGAAAAAGATTGATAGCGATATTGATTTTAGGGGTAATAGGTTATATGGTTAGCCTTTTCTTCGTGCTTGAAAAAGCTCCAGATTTAGCATTAACTCAATTGATCGTTGAAACAATAACTCTTGTGCTTTTCCTGATAGCTTTTCCTCATTTGCCTGAAATCACCGAAGAAAACTCAAAAAGATCCACAAAAATTATTAACGCAGCAGTATCAATATTAACAGGTCTAACGGTAACTTTTCTTATGGTTTATTCAAAAGCATATAAAATCTATGAGTCTGTATCAAGCTACTATATTGATAACAGCTTGTTGCTTGGCGGAGGTAAAAACATTGTTAATGTAATACTCGTTGATTTCCGTGGGTTTGACACAATGGGAGAAATCACCGTTTTGGGAATAGCGGCTTTTAGTGTTTATGCCTTAATCAAACTTCGTTTAGGAGGCCGAAAGTATGAATAGTTTGATTTTAAAAACCGTAGCCACTCCGGTTCTTTATTTAATAGTATCTTTTTCCGTCTATGTTTTCTTCAGGGGCCATAATAACCCTGGAGGAGGATTTATTGCCGGTTTATTAACTGCAGGGGCGTTTGTGCTTCAATACCTTTCTTTCGATTCAAAAACAGTAAAATCTAATTTCTCTCTTAATTGGAAAAAATTGATACCAGTCGGACTAATCCTTGCTCTTGGATCAGGACTTGGAGGCATGATTCTTGGTTATCCCTTTCTATCTCATAGTTTCGGCTGTTTCTATTTACCTTTAATAGGTGAATTGGAACTGGCCACAGCAATAATATTTGACCTTGGAGTGTATTTCGTTGTTTTAGGAACTGCTCTGACTATAATTTCTGTAATAGGAGGAAAAGACTAAATGGAGTTTTTGATGGCCCTAGTAGTGGGAGTATTTTTCGCCGTATCAATATATTTTATGTTAAGCAAAAAACTGCTCAAAGTTGTTTTTGGCACATTATTAATTTCTCATGCCGCAAACCTGATGCTTTTAACCTCAGGCGGTTTAAAAGGCGAGAAAGCCCCTATATTATCTGACGGTTCAACTCTATCATACGCCGACCCCATACCACAGGCATTGATACTTACAGCTATTGTAATAGGATTTGGAGTTACAGCTTTTATACTTGTTTTGACATGCAGGCTTTATAAAACCTTTGCTACTGACGATCTCAGCATTCTAAGGGGTGAGGCAAATGAAAAATAATCTTCTTGTAGTACCGGTAATTCTGCCGCTGTTTACCGCGATTCTTATTTTTCTCATATCAAATATAAAATTTCAAAAGCTTCTGAGCTTTGTTTCTACAACGTTTTGTTTGGCTACCGCCCTTTATCTTACAAAACAGGTTTCGGTAAAGGGAATTCAAACCCTTTCATTGGGAGATTGGCCGGCACCTTTTGGTATAGTGATAGCACTGGACCTTTTCAGCGGAATAATGTTAATACTTACTATGATCGTGTCCCTCGCCGCTCTCATTTTCTCATTTAAAACTATAGGCAGCGAGAGAGAAAACTATTTTTATTATGCGTTTTTTCAGTTGCAAATAATGGGTATTAACGGCGCACTTATCACAGGTGATATATTTAATCTGTTCGTGTTTTTTGAAATACTGTTGATCGCTTCGTACATTCTTATGGCGTTGGGAGGAAAGCCGTATCAGCTCCAGGAAACCACCAAGTACATGATAATCAATATGGTTTCTTCTGTGCTGTTTTTGGTTGGTGTTGCAGTTCTATACTCGACACTGGGCAGCCTAAACATGGCAGACCTTTCGGTAAAAGTCGGAAAGGCTGGAGACCAGGGTATTTTAAAAGTAATTGCCGTAATTTTTATGATAGTATTTGGTATAAAAGGAGGCCTGTTCCCATTATATTTCTGGCTGCCAAGGTCTTACCATGCAGCACCTTCTGCGGTTGCAGTATTGTTCGGAGGCCTTATGACTAAAGTCGGGATATATGCCATCCTCAGAGTATATACTCTTATTTTTGCACCAACACTGAGCAGTATCAATAATATAATCTTGATAATAGCCGGATTAACCATGTTTTTAGGGGTCATGGGTGCGGTTGCCCAAATGGACTTTAAGCTGCTTCTCTCATACCACATCATAAGTCAGGTTGGCTATATGATAATGGGATTGGGGCTTTATACGCCTTTATCTATTACTGGTGCAATATATTTTCTAATACACAACATTATAGTAAAATCATGTCTGTTCTTGATTAGCGGTATAGCTGAAAAGCTTAGAGATACAACTGACCTGAAGAAAATGGGAGGATTAATGGCTACAGACCCGTCAGTAGCATATATTTTTTTGATTGCCGGTTTTTCATTAGCCGGAGCTCCTCCCTTTAGCGGATTTTTCGGGAAGTTCCTCCTTATACGAGCAGGTTTAGAAAAGGGAAGTTATTTAATAGTTTTTGTAAGTATATTAGTAAGCTTCTTTACCCTTTATTCAATGACAAAAATCTTTAAATACGCTTTCTGGGGTACAGCTCCGGAGAATGTTAAAAAAGTTCAACATAATCATTATTTCGGCCTGGTTTTACCTGCCGCCTGCCTTGCTTTATTAACAGTTTTCATCGGCCTCAATACCGAATGGGTTTACAGCTACGTAAATTCAGCGGCTTACCAGTTGATGAACCCCGACCTTTATATACAAGCCGTCTTGGGAGGGTAATTTATGCTCTTACAGTTTATTGTTAATGTGTTGATTGCATTTGTATGGATGCTGCTCCATGAAAAATTGGCTCTTATACATTTTGTTTTTGGTTATGTTTTAGGAGCAGTTGTAATTACCGTATTCCAGCGAAAAAACTCATACTATTCAAACCTGTATCTTTATAAACTTTGGGTTTTAATTTGCCTTACCGGGATATTTATCAAAGAATTGATAATCGCAAATTTTATCGTTGCATGGCAGGCTATAAAACCTGAATTAAGCATCAAACCAGGTATAATAGCCTTGCCCCTTAATGTAAAAAAAGACTGGCAGATAACCCTTCTGGCAGGTATGATTACTTTAACCCCGGGCACTTTATCTGTAGACGTTTCAGAAGATAAAAATTATCTTTTTGTACATTTTCTAGATATTCAAGACCCTGAAAAACATAAAAAAGCTATTAAAGAAACCTTTGAAAAAAGGATTTTGGAGGTGAGCCGATGATTCAAACGGTTTCCACGATTTCACTTGTTTTGCTTGCGATTTCATTGGTGTTTTGTGCTTATAGAGCTATCACCGGCCCCACAATGCCTGATCGTGTGATTGCAGTTGACACCATCGGAACTATATTCATATCAATTATCGGAGTTTTTTCAATCAAATTAAATCAGCCCCATTATTTTGACTCGGCCTTAATTATTGCTATTTTAAGTTTTTCAGGAACTGTAGCCCTGGGTAAATTTTTAATAAAGGGTGAGTGTTTTGATAGAGATATTGATTAGTATACTTATTTTAGTCGGAAGCCTCTTTGTTTTGGTTAGTTCTATCGGTTTTTTAAGGTTTAGGGACATCTACAGCCGCATGCATGCAGTTACGAAAGCCACAACTGCCGGGGTCTGTTTGACTCTTATGGCTTCCCTTCTTTATTTCAGCTCTCACGGTAACGGGATTAACGGTAAGACAGTTGTTATTATTCTTTTTCTTTTTATAACCGCGCCTGTTGGAGCTCACGTTATCAGTAAAGCAGCTTATTTTACAGGTGTTCCCCTGTGCCGTGAAAGTGTGGTTGACGAATTTAAAGAACATATTAAGAAACCTTAAGACATCCTGATATCCTTACATGATTTATAACCTGAAATGCCTTCTGCATGAATCACTGCATTAACAACCGATTTGGCTATTGCTTCACATGCCAGAAGGCCTACTACATTTATATCTGCTTCTATCTCCCCTGTTGACAGGGCAAATATAGTATCTCCATCAAACATTGTATGAACAGGCCTTATTGTTCTGGCCAGCCCGTTGTGAGCCATAGATGCAACTTTGTTTGCTCCCGATTTGCTGAGTTTTGCATTAGTTGCTACAACTCCGATTGTTGTATTGTTGATAAACGCATTCCCTGCAACCCCGTTTACAACCCTCATAACCTTCACCGTATCTGCAAACTCATCTGCATCAGGTTTAAGCGCTCCAGCCAAAATATTACCTGATTCAAGATCAACCACATCACCGAAGGCATTAACTGCAACTATAGCTCCAACTACAAGTCGGCCTGTTTTTACACTGTATGTACCTACTCCGCTTTTCATACTCCTTTTCTGCCCGTAGATTTTGCCAACCGTTGCACCTGTGCCCGCGCCTACATTTCCTTGCATCACAAACTTATCAGTAGCATTAAGGCATGCCCTGTAACCCATTTCTTTATCCGGCCTGATTTTATAGTCACCCACCGCAAGGTCAAACAGTACAGCAGCCGGTACAATAGGCACTTTGGTCACACCTACATCAAAACCTATATTCTTTTCTTCAAGATACTGCATAACCCCCGAAGCGCCATCTAAACCAAAAGCACTTCCTCCCCCAAGGAATACTGCATGGATTTTTTCTACTAGGTTGACAGGGTTTAAAAGCGCTGTCTCCCTTGTGCCGGGGGCTCCACCCCTTACATCGACACCCGCCACAGCACCATGTTCGCACAAAATCACACTACATCCTGTTAGTGCATCTATATTAGACTCCTGGCCAACTTTTATACCGGGAACATCGATTATTGAACTCATGTTTTCCATTATTACACTTCCTTCTTTCTTAATTTCTAATCTTGATTCTGGTCCAAAAACTCTTTTTAAAAGTTCCTCCTTGTTAACAGATATTTTTACTGCATATCAATGAAATTTTCTATTTTCGTTTCGTCTTTCAATTCCCTAAAAAACCGCGAAAATCCTGCATTGTTTATAAGGTTGCTCAAATATTATCTTTTATTACATTCCAGAACCCTGAAGTAGTATAGCCTAATCTCCATATTGCTATCCCGCCCAGACCTTTTCTTTTTGCCAGTTTGATTTTTTCCCACGTGCTTTCTTCACTTTCGTACCACATAACATGTTTCAAACCGTTTTCATCTGTATATTCCATATACATCATTTGGGATTTTTCATCCCAAACCGGTTTTGAACCATACTTTTCTATTATTTCATCAATAAACTGAACTCCATAGTCAAAGTCCCTTCTGGTATGAAGCACCGTTTTTTTGCGCCCATTTGCCCAGTCATAACCGTAAAAGCCTATGCCCAGAAGAATTTTATAAGATGGAATCCTGGCAACAGCATAATCCACTACTTCTTCAACCCATTCTATAGGGGCCTGCGGCACAGCCGCTGCAGGGTTTTTGTCATATGCCATTAAAACAATAACATCTGCATATCTTCCTAAAGTTTCATAATCATATCCTTTAAACCAATCTGCTTTTTCGGTTTTTACAGGAACAGAAAGGCTAAGGGTTTTTTGTTTTTTATGCAGGCTTTCAGCCAGGTCTTTTACAAATGTGTTAAACACATCCCTGTCATTTTCTTTTAGAAACTCAAAATCTATGTTAATACCGTCAAAACCTTCTTCCAGCGTAAGGTTTACCAGTTCTTTAATTAACTGGTTTCTTTTTGATTTATCGTTCAGCAAGCTGTTAAGCCTTTTAGAGCTGCTTTCAAAAACCATTGCATATGTTTTTACACCTGACATTTTTGCTGTATTAAGTACTTCTTTATACCCTTCCGGCACCAGTATCCAGCGGTTCGTATCCTTTGTAACGATACCTCCATTTTCATCAAACGTATACCACTTTAAAGCAGTGCTTGTAAGATATTTATGGTTATCCATAAAATCACTGTAAGACTTTGAATAATAGTATCCCATAACCTCCATTGGCTTAGGGCCGGTAGAAATAACCACCGTCCTCGAATCACCATGCCATACAACATCAGCCCCAAAAGCCTCGGCAAAAAACCTCAAAGGTACCATAGTACGGTTTCTCCGGATGACGGCAGGCATGTCCAGTTCAATCTCACGTCCGTTAATCTGTGCAGTTTTATTATCTATTTGCAGAACTACCCGGGTAGCATTTTTGTAAGCATAAACACTACGGGTTGCCCCGTCCCAATCCACACGGGCTCCTATGGCCTCTGCAACCTGTCGAAAAGGGACTATCGTCCTGTTGTTTTCTATTAACGGCTCTACATCAAAATCAATCTTCCGGCCATCCAAAACCACTTTTATATCTGTTTGAGCAAAGGCAATAGTTGGAAGTATTAATGAAACTACCAAGAAAACTGTTACAACCTTTGTACATGTTTTCATTTATGTATATTCTCCTCCCCCATTATGTACTGCCTACTCTATTTTATCATTAAAACATATTAATTCCAACGACTAGTAATGAGGTAATATTTAGATTTCCTCGATGTAGCGATACATATAACCGAGATCCTTCACATGTCTATAACTGAAACTTGCGGTTTTCGGATAAATAAATATAATAGTTTACCAAATTGTTTCTCAAGTCTTTATCTTCAATACGCTCAATCTCTACATTATTAAACACTTCTCCCAGCGATTCAAAAAGTTTTTTATTGTAAGTTGCTGACCAAATTGCCAACAACCCACCTGATATTAGCCTCTGTTTTATCTCTTGCAGAAATGGTACATCATATATTGAACTGTTAGACTCCATAACAACCCAATCAGGGCCGTTATCTATATCTACAGCGATCAGGTCGTACTTATCCCTGCAGTTGATTATGTATTCTTTAAAATCAGCTTCAATCATGTTTATGCGCGGGTCTTCCAGCGCATTATTATTAAATGTATCAAAATAACTGCGGTTCCAATCTATAATCTTTTTTTCTACTTCCACAACATCAACTGATTTCACTTCATTATGCTCTAATGCCGCTTGAAGGGTAAATCCTGCGCCCAAGCCGCCGATAAGCAAACGTTTTGGTTTTCCTTTTTCTAGATGCTTTAGAGCAAGCTCAATCATGTTTTTTTCCGAACGTCCGTTATATGTAGCCATAATAAATATCCCGTTAAAAATTATCTCGTAATCAGAACCCCTTTTTTGCAGCTGAATTTCACCCCTTGGGGTTTTCGCCCTTTCAATAATTTCTGGTTCATTGTAAACAGCCACCATTCTCCCTCCTTCAGTAGTAAAAGCTGTATAAATTCAAATAGCAAATCAACTTCTTTCTATTTAAATAAAATTATATCACCATTGATATTGTATATCAAAAAACGGCTGCTTTCGCTTTTTCTGTTATCATTTTTAAAAAGCCAAAATGCTGCCAAAATCTTTATATCTCCTTTTTCTGATCGGCAGTATAAACACTGAAAATAAAAATGACAATGACTCAAAAGGTGTCATTGTCTCTTTCATTTAAAAAACAACCTGTCAATTCAGGGATTTAAAATTTTGGTAGGTTTTCTGCTGGTGCGCCTAGAGGGAATTGAACCCCCGCTCCCGGCTCCGGAGGCCGGTGCTCTATCCGCTGAGCTATAGGCGCACTTACAACTATAGAATAACATGGCTTTATTTAAATGTCAAACTTGCTTTTTCTTTATTAATCATATATTCAGCTAAATCAAGCACCCTACAGGTGTATCCGTACTCGTTATCGTACCACGAAACAACTTTAACCACACGTTCATCAATAACCATTGTAGAAAGGCCGTCAACTACAGATGATAATGGGCTCTTCAAAAAGTCTGCCGAGACCAAAGGCTCCATTGTGAATCCCAAAATGCCTTTCAGTTCTTTTTCAGAAGCCTCCCTGAATGAATCGTTTACTTCTTCTACACTTACACTTTTTTCTACGTTTGCCACAAAATCAACCACCGAAACAGAAGGAGTAGGAACTCTAAAAGCCAGTCCATCCAGCTTCCCGTTTAGATCAGGTATAACAGAACCTATCGCCCGTGCTGCCCCCGTAGTAGTTGGTATGATTGAAACTCCGGCACTTCTAGCCCTCCTAAGGTCTTTATGTGGTTTGTCTACCAGCCGCTGGTCTGCTGTGTAAGAATGAACTGTTGTCAATGAACCGTTTAATATTTTAAACCTGTCGTTTAATACCTTGACTACAGGTGCGAGGCAGTTTGTGGTGCAGGATGCGGCAGAAACAACATTATGTTTGCATTTATCATAGTTTTCGTGGTTTACCCCCATTACTATCATTATATCCGCATCATCTGAAGGAGCTGTTATTATAACCTTTTTAGCACCTGCTTCCAAGTGTCTTTCAGCATCTTTTTTCTTTCTAAGTTTGCCTGTTGATTCAAACACTACATCAACATCCATTTTATTCCATGGGAGCTTTGCGGGGTCATCCTCCGAAAAAAAAGGTATCTCTTTTCCGTTTATGATAATAGAGGTGTCTGTAGCTTCTACTTCACCGGGGAAAATTCCATATATTGAATCGTACTTAAAAAGGTGCGCATGAGCTTTAGGGCCGCTTGTACTGTTGATAGCAACAATTTCAATATCCTTCCCTTTTTCTTTTTCAAAATATATTCTAAGAAGGTTTTTACCGATTCTCCCGAAACCATTGATTGCTGCTCGAGTTTTCAACAACATCCCCTCCCGAAAAATCATGTGTATCATTTCCTTTTTTCAATTATATATTATAACACATTTCAATACATTGTGCTATATTATTTATTAATTTAATTTAATTAAGGGCTTGTATTTTTATATCGAAGAAGGAATATGAAAAAGGGTAGTAAAAAGAAAAAGACACCCTGAAAAACAGGGTATCTACGGTTTTCTTGACACCACTATGCCTTGCATCCCTTCTCCATCAAAATACACATCAAAATTCCCCTTATATATTCTTACAGCCGGGTTGTCAGTAGGGTTTGAGGGGGTTTTGTCAAACCATTGTTTGTTTATACTGAAATTCAACCAACATTTTTTTCCAGCCCTAGAAATGTTGAAAACATTGACTTTAATAAGCTAACAAAGTCTACACTACAAAACGGGTTTT
>JARRCM010000011.1 GCA_029982205.1 Thermosediminibacterales bacterium | reverse complement strand
GGCTGAAATTATGGGTATCTCTGTTAGATGGGTCTATAAACTCCGAAAACGGTATCTTGAATCTAATCAAAACATTCAGTCATGTATCTTAAAACGCGGGCCTAAATCCCCTATGCCCAAAAGAACACCCAAACACATCGAAGACATCGTTGTTAAATTGGCCAAGTCTACCAACCTGGGACCTATAAGATTGGCTTTCAACTTAAAACGTTCTATGAGAATACCTCTGTCTCCCTATAC
The DNA here is from genome assembly GCA_029982205.1 of Thermosediminibacterales bacterium. Lineage (GTDB taxonomy): Bacteria > Bacillota > Thermosediminibacteria > Koleobacterales > JARRCM01 > JARRCM01. Next base: position 58,655 of record JARRCM010000011.1, on the reverse strand, counting down.
TATCAGAAATATCCTCAGACGTTATGGAATACGGTGTGGAAAAAAACAAACTAAAAACGGTTCTAAACGATATTATACTTAAACATATCGCTGATCAAAAGGCTTTACCTCATACAGTCTATGCCGCAATATTTAAAAATAAATTACCTCTTTTTCAATACACTAAACAAGACTTCGGTTTATAGCTTATGCCATTCTTTAAGCTTTATAAATGGGCTAACTTTTATGCTCTTATTGAATTATGGTTGAGAACTTTCGGGGTTAATCACCGCCTGTTTTTCCAAACTGATAATGGTGAAGAATTCGGCGGTGCTTCAACCTCCTATAGGGGCTATGCCTGTTGTTAACCTGGATTATCTATCTCTTTTTATTAAAAATCTCTTTGATATATCAATAATACCCTGGGATACTCGATACAAAAAATTACCTGTGAACGAAACTATGGCTCAGTACACCCCTGATATTTTTCGGAGATGTTCAGGGATCTGAAAAGTGTAAAAAAAATTTTTTTTGAAGGAGATAAAACCTTTTTTGTCGAATAACATAAATTCGGGTAACAAAATTCATAATATTGTTGCTTTATTATTTTATTTAGCAGGGGGTTCCCATGGAATACTAAAAAATAAAAACAGTTAGGAATCCAAATTTGAAAACCAGCCAGCAGGCAGTGGTTGGCAAGCCGGAAAGGAGAATTTTATGACAAATGACAGCAAGAAGTTGCGTATTGAGAATAATAGGAGTTTTATTGAAGAATCCAAGAAATCAATTGCTTATCTTAAAAAGAAAGAAGAATTCTTGAGTAGAATTCTTGAAAACGAGCAGATGCTTATAGTAGTCTGGGCACTGGATGGTAGAGTAGTTTGGTTCAACAGATATACCCAGGCTGTAATTGATATAGTGGTTGAGGAACAAACAGAAAGAATAAACATATGTTCAATAATTCCCGAAGACGTAGTAAACCGTATAAAAGAACATTTGAACAGTACTGAAGATAGGGATACTCGTTACAAATGTGAAAACCCAATGGTTTTGAACGATGGCAGAAAAATTTATATTATGTGGTATAACAGTATTGTTTATGATGATAAAGGTAACAAGTATGTTGTTTCTACTGGTATAGACATTACAGACCTAAAAAATGTTGAAATAAAACTTAAAGAAGCAAATGATAACCTTCTTGATTTAAACGAGGAATTGATGGCTCAACAGGAAGAGCTATCTGCAATGAATGAAAAACTTATGGTCCAGGAAGAAAAGTTGAGACAGAATTTAATTGAAATACAGAGGCAGCAGGATGCATTGAAAAGGAGTGAAGAACGCTACAGACTGGTAGTTGAAGGAGCAAGCGATGGACTATGGGACTGGGATTTGCTAACGGACACAGCATACATATCCGAGAGATTGAAAGATGTTATAGGTTTTGATAAAGAAGTAGTAAACAACTACTATGAAACATGGACTAAATTTATCCATCCCAAAGATGTCAAAAGAGTCATCAATAATCTACATAGGCATCTTGAAAAAAAGACGCCATTTTACTTATGCGAATACAGGATCAAAACAAAGGACGGTAGATATATATGGATTCTAAGCAGGGGGAAGGCATTATGGGATGAAGAGGGCAGAGCCATAAGGATAGCAGGCTCGCATACGGATATTACTGGGCGGAAGCAAATGGAAAGTAAGTTAAAGTATATGGCATTCTATGACCATTTAACCGACCTGCCGCGTAGGGATGTTTTTATGGATAGGCTCAAAGTTGCCATGGCAGATGCAAGAAAGAATGAGAAGAAACTTGCAGTGCTTTTTGTTGACCTTGATAATTTCAAAACCATCAACGACTCCTTTGGACATCATATAGGTGACAAGCTGTTGAAAAAGATTGCCGAGAAGCTGACAGCGTGTTTGCGTGAATCAGACACAGTATCCAGAGTGGGCGGTGATGAGTTTATCATTTTACTGCCTGACATAATTAGTATTGACGATACGGATAAGGTTGCAAACAGAATATTGGAACTGTTCAACCAACCAATAAAGTTCAATAATCATGAATTGTATCTCACTGTTAGCATAGGTATTGCCATATATCCTGACCACGGAAAAAGTGAGAGAGCTATACTCAAAAATGCAGATATGGCTATGTACAAGGCTAAAGGAAAGGGGAAAATGGTTTTCAATATTTTGACAGCACTACTATGAGTGAGGTCGAATTTGCCAACGAAATAAAGAGAGATTTAAGGTTGGCTTTGGAAAAAGATCAGCTCTTTCTGTGCTATCAGCCTCTTATTGATGTAAGGACTGGTAAAGTAGCGAGCATGGAGGCACTATTAAGATGGCAGCATCCCAAAAAGGGGATGATTAGTCCCATCCATTTTATTCCTGTTGCTGAAGAGACACGACAAATAATACCTATAGGTGAATGGGTATTAAGGACAGCTTGTAGGCAAATGAAAGAATGGCTTAATATGGGGTGTTCTGGTTTCAGTATTTCGGTGAATGTTTCAGTGCATCAGCTGCAGCAGCCTGATTTCGCAAAGGTTGTGTTTGATATACTAAACGAAATTGAACTTGAACCGAGATACCTGGAACTGGAGATTACTGAAACCGTCCTTATAGAAGCAATGGACACGGTGGTTAGAAACCTTTATCGCTTGAAGGAAATGGGTGTTAAAATAATAATAGATGATTTCGGAACGGAAAACAGTTCTTTCAGATACATGCAAAAATTTACGGTTGATGGGTTAAAAATTGACAAGTCGTTTGTGAGTGAGATAAAGGTAGATGTAAATAAGGCTATTGTTGATGCGATTATTTTATTGGGACACAGGATGGGACTCGATGTAACCGCTGAAGGTGTGGAAACAAGAGAGCAGCTTGATTATCTCGTAGAGCGCGGGTGCGATAAAGTTCAAGGTTATTATTTCAGCAAACCGTTACCTCCAGACGAAGCTATTCGAATGGTTCAGAAAGGATACCAAATGTTTCATGTTTCCTCATTGTGTTCACAAGTGTTGCCAAGAGGCAGACGGAGCGAAAGACATAAAAGGCGAGGATGAGGTTATATTATATCATCATCCCTTATTTGCGCTTGTACCAAAGGGGCGTATTAAGTTAAGAAGCAGCTATGAATAAAATAGCTCTTTTAGTTTTTGCCTATATAAGGAAGAATAGTTTTTATAAGTTTTTTGACTAATTCTAATTCTTTCGGCGAGCACTTGTTGAGTAAACTATTTATCTCCATGTCTTTATCACTGTCACATGCCTCATAGATATTACGAACATCGTGAACATAATAAGCATCATTAGCGGTTTTTCCGAAAATCAGGTAATCTAAAGAAACATGTAAACAATTGGCGACTTTAACCAAAACGGGGAGACTCATTTGCCTCTCTCCCCGTTCCAATTGCCCGACATAGTAGTCCGAAAGCTCTATGATTTCTGCAAACTCTTCCCGCGAAAGTCCGAGATTTTCTCTTTCTTCCCGTATCCTCTGCCCAATGGCCTTGTTATCTATCTCCACTTTTTTCACTCTCTACTTTTAACTTTATCTAATTTTAAGCTATATCTGAATTTGATGTGTGCGCATATTTATTATTTGCAATAAGCCAATATTTGATGTAAAATTATATTTGCGGTGTTTTTTACAGGGAGTGAGAAGTATCCTTGCTAATGCGGCAAATATGAACATGAGCAGAGAAATTCTCCTGAAAATAAGTCAAAAAATAGATAAATATATTGTTGAATATTATCGGAAAAGTGGAGGCCAAAAGGGTGGTTTAGATGAAGGAGAAAATGTATAAATATGCTCCTGCTATTTTATTGTCATGTGGGCTAATCTTATGGCTTATTACCTTTTTGATAGATAGACATTACAACCATAATCAAGGTCTGGTATGGATGCCTTTTGTAATAATCCAGATGGTAATTAGTACAATCTGTGGTGTCTTAATTAAAAAGTTGTACCAACAGGTACATACTGATGCGCTAACTGGCCTACGCAACAAGAAGTATTTTTATATAAAACTGTCGGAACTAAAAACTAAAGCTCCAGTCTCGCTAATTTTAATAGATATAGATAATTTCAAAAGCATAAATGACACATACGGGCATATAGCAGGCGATCAAGTATTGCAACAATTTGCGGAAATTCTGCAAAGCAATACAAGAAAAAACGATATAATTGCCCGATGGGGCGGGGAGGAATTTGCGGTAATTTTTCCCCAAACTGATACCAAAGAGGCTTTTAAAATTGCGGATAGGATTAGAGCGATAGTAGAAAATCACCTTTTTTCTTATGAAAGAATTGCATGTAAAATTACTGTGAGTATCGGTATAGCCTCAATAAAAGAAGGGGCGGATGTAGGTACAGAACAATTCATTAAAATTGCTGATGAAGCCCTTTATAAAGCAAAAGAGAAAAAGAATTTCATCGTTACAGTTGAATCGTCTTTTGCTCAAGCAAAGCATAATCTTCTTTGGTAATATAATTGTTGGCCAAGGCGATCACGAGCCAGTGTCTTGTTTCCGATGCACTGCCAAGGGCATTGTTTAAAAAGGCAATTTGCTTCTTTTAAGGATTTGTATTAGCGTCTAGAAAAAAGCATATAAAAAAGACAAGATAATATTGATATGCAGAATCAAGAGTGGTAAAATATAATCAAGTTGTAAAATAAATCCTATTGAAGGCATATCAAAGAGAAGATATAGATGGCATTGGACAGCAGACGAAAAAGAGGCAGAATACTTCCTGCACTCCAGCGGGAAGTTTTTTGCTTATATAGGCAAAATCAAAAATATTTGTAGGCTATTGTTTTCTATAATTAAAATTAAGATTTAACAGTTAAAGGCGAAATATAGTAATATTATGTAGAGCAAAGAAATTTTGCAGAGGTGATATCAGTGAACAACTTTCAGGATAAAGTAAATTTTGTCTGGACAATAGCGGAACTCTTGAGGGGACCTTATAAAAAGGAACAGTACGGGGATGTGATTCTTCCCATGGCAGTACTGCGCCGTTTTGACTGCGTGCTGGCACCAACAAAAGAGAAAGTCCTCAAAAAATATGAGGAACTTAAGAAAATGGGGCTTCACAACATGGATCCTATTCTCAATAAAATATCGGGACAGAACTTTCACAATATCAGTAAGTATGACTTCGAAAAGCTGCTTGCCGACCCTGACAACATCGTCCAAAACTTCCGCAGCTATATCAACGGTTTTTCCAAAAACGCGCGGGAGATCATCGAGTATTTCGATTTTGACAAGCAGATTACCAAGCTGAATGACAACAACCTCCTTTACCTCGTGGTGTCGGAGTTTTCCAAGGTTGACTTCCACCCTGAAACCGTAAGCAATACCGAAATGGGCTACATCTTTGAGGAACTCATCCGCCGATTCTCGGAACACGGCGAAGCGGGCGACCACTACACACCCCGCGAGGTCATCAAGCTCATGGTAAACATTTTGCTGAACGAGGACAACGAGGAACTCACCCAGAAAGGGCTGATTGTTACCGTTTACGACTGCTGTGCGGGTACAGGAGGTATGCTTTCGGTGGCGGAAAACTACATGCGGGAGCTGAACCCCGACATCCAGGTGGAGCTTTTCGGGCAGGAAATCAACCCCCAGTCCTACGCTATCTGCAAGGCGGACATGCTCATCAAGGGGCAGAACGCCGACAACATCATTTTAGGCGACAGCTTTACCCAGGACGGGCACAAAGACAAAAAATTCCGCTACATGCTTACCAATCCTCCCTTCGGCGTAGACTGGAAGAAGCAGGAGAAGTTTATCAAGGAAGAATGTGAAACTCAGGGATTTAACGGCAGGTTCGGGGCAGGGACACCCAGGGTGTCCGACGGTTCCCTACTTTTCCTGCAGCACCTTATATCAAAAATGCGGGATGACGAAAAGGGAAGCCGAATAGCCATCATTTTCAACGGCTCTTCTCTCTTTACAGGCGATGCAGGCTCGGGTGAATCGGAAATCCGCCGCTGGATTATCGAAAACGATATGCTGGAAGGCATTGTGGCCCTTCCAGACCAGCTTTTCTACAATACCGGCATATCTACCTACATCTGGATTGTCACCAACCGCAAAAACGCCGACCCGAAAAAAGGCCCTGTAAGGAAGGGAAAAATCCAGCTTGTCAATGCGGTAGACTTTTATAAAAAGATGCGGAAAAGCCTCGGTAACAAGCGCAATGAAATAACAGAAGAGCAGATTAAGGAAATTACCCGCATTTACGGGGAATTCAAAGAGAACGAATACTGCAAGATCTTTGACAACGAGGATTTTGGCTACCAAAAAATAGTAGTCGAAAGGCCGTTGCGTTTAAACTTTATGGTAAATGAAGAACGGATTGAAAACCTGAAAAGAGAAAAAAGGTTTATCAAACTTGCCGAGTCCAGGAAAAAGGGCGCGGCAGGTGTAAAGGAGATAGAAGAAGGCAGGGAACTGCAAAAAAGGATTATTGAGATACTCCAGACCATGGACGGGACAGTCCTCTACAAAAACAGGGACGAATTCACAAAAGCACTGAAAAAGGCATTTAAAGAAGCGTGCCTCCCCCTGGACAGCAAGCTCTTGAAAATACTGCTCGCTGGGCTTTCAGAAAAAGATGAAACCGCCGATATCTGCACCGACGCCAAGGGCAACCCCGAACCCGATCCCGACCTGCGGGATACAGAGAATGTCCCTCTGAAGGAGGACATCCATGCTTACTTTGAACGGGAGGTCAAGCCACATGTACCCGATGCCTGGATTGACGAAAGCAAGACCAAAATCGGCTATGAAATCCCGTTTACCAGGCATTTCTACAAATACCAGCCCCTGCGCCCGTCAGAAGAGATACTGAAGGAAATTATCGAGTTAGAAGAGAGGATAAGAGAGAAATTAGAGAAGGTGATCAAAGATGGGATATAAGAAGTATGAGAGGTATAAAGACTCGGGCGTAGAATGGATCGGGAAGATACCAGAGGGGTGGAATATTATAAAATGTAAGAGGTTATTTTCTATTGTTAATGGTTCTACACCACAAACTAATATAGAAGATTATTGGGACGGGGATATTGTTTGGTTAACACCAGTTGACTTAAGTTTGAGTACAAATCCTTATATTGAAGAATCATTAAGGAAAATTACACGGGAAGGTTTAATGAATTGTTCCGCAAAAATAGTACCTGAAGGTAGTTTGGTACTGTCTACAAGAGCACCCATTGGCTATGTAAGAATTGCAGCGAAAAAACTATGTACCAATCAAGGATGTAAGACATTGGTTCCCCAAAAAAAATTAAACAGTAGGTATTATTACTACCATATTTTGGGGATAAATTCTTATATCAAATCACTTGGACAAGGTACTACTTTTACTGAATTATCAAATGCTGCATTGAGTAATATTTTATTTTCTTTGCCATATATTCATGAACAAACTGCCATCGCCAATTTCCTCGACCAAAAAACTGCCGAGATTGACAGCCTTATTGCTGATAAAGAAAAGATGATACAGCTTTTGCAGGAAAAGCGGCAGGCCATCATAAGTGAGGCGGTCACCAAGGGGTTGGACAGGAATGTGCCCATGAAGGATTCGGGTGTGGAGTGGATAGGGGAGATACCAGCACATTGGAGTTTATATAAAATAACATGGATTTTTAATTTGATAAGTAGTGGAGCTACACCGTCTTCAATCAATTTAGAATATTACGATGGTAATATTCCTTGGGTTAATACTGGAGATTTGAACGATGGATATATTTATGATACTCCAAAAACAGTTACGGAAATTGCTTTAAGAGAATGTAGTGCACTAAAACTATTTCCGGTTGACACATTATTGATTGCTATGTACGGTGCTACAATAGGAAAGTTAGGTATAACAAAGATTATTGCTTCTACTAACCAAGCGTGTTGTGCTTTGGCAGGTCCAAAGAATGCTATTATTAAATTCATTTTTTATTGGTTTTTAGCAAACAGGAGCAACATTATATCTATGGCCTATGGAGGTGGCCAACCGAATATTAGTCAAAATTTAATAAAATCACTGCGAATACCTTTACCTGAAATTGAAGAGCAAAAATCCATTGTTAACTTTCTCGACCAAAAAACATCCGAAATAGACGCTTTAATCTCCGACATCCAAACCCAAATCGATAAACTCAAAGAATACCGCCAGTCTCTCATCTCCGAAGCGGTAACGGGTAAGATTGATGTCCGAGAATTTACTCCAAGTAAGGAAGGAGTGGCTGTAAATGCCTAAAACATCCGTGGAGCTTTCTGAAAAGGGCTTTGAGGAATATGTGGAGGAGTGCCTTTTAAAGGGCGGTTATATCAAAGGAGATCCCGCCGATTACGACAGAGAATACGCCGTCGACACCAAAATGCTTTTTGAATTTTTGGAAGACACCCAACCCAAGAAATTGCAAAAATTTAAGGAGGCATATAAAGAACAGTACAAGGCGAAAATCCTCTACCGCTTAAACCAGGAACTGAACCAGCGGGGCATGGTTGATGTCCTGCGTCACGGAATCAAGGACTATATTGCCCACCTCGATCTGGCTTATTTTAAGCCTGCCAGCGGTTTAAACCGTGAAGCGCTGGAGTTTTACCGCAAAAACAGGATCTCGGTAACCAGGCAGTTGCATTACAGCACCAGGAATGAAAACAGCGTAGACATGGTTATTTTCATTAACGGCCTTCCTGTCGTGGTACTGGAGTTAAAAAATGCTTTCACGGGGCAGTCTTACGAAGATGCAATTCGCCAGTACAGGAAGGCCAGGAGTCCCAGCGAGCCTCTTTTTCAGTTCAAAAAACGGGCCATTGTCTGCTTTGCTGTCGATACCGACGAAGCCTATATGACTACTAGAATAGCTGGGGCAAACACCTCCTTCCTGCCCTTCAACAAAGGCTGCGACGGCGGGAAAGGCAACCCCGAAAACCCCGACGGTTTAAAGACAGACTATCTCTGGAAGGAAGTGCTGCAGAAGGACAGCTTGCTGGATATTGTACGGAAGTTTGTGTTTATAGAGAAGGAAGAAAAGAAAGATGAAAAAGGTAAAAAACGTATAAAGGAAACCATGATTTTTCCCCGCTATCACCAGCTTGATGCCGTAAGAAAGCTGGAGGCTGATGCCAGGGAAAAAGGCGCAGGGCACAACTACCTGATCCAGCACAGCGCAGGCTCAGGCAAGACCAATACCATCTCCTGGCTCGCCCACCGCCTTGCCAATCTCCATGATGACAGCGATAACCCTGTCTTTGACTCGGTGGTAGTCATCACCGACAGGCGTGTACTGGACAGGCAGCTTCAGGACAGTATTTATCAGCTGGAGCATAAATTCGGCGTGGTAAAGAAAATAGACAGAGATTCCCGTCAGCTTGCCGAGGCATTAAACGGCGGGGCGAGGATTATCATCTCAACCCTGCAGAAATTTCCTTTCATTCTCGACAAGGTGGCAGAACTGCCTAAACGCAAATATGCCGTCATCATCGACGAAGCCCATTCCAGCTCAGCTGGCGAGAACATGGGGGCCCTCAAAGAAGCATTATCGGCAAAGTCCCTGGAAGAAGCCCAGCGAATGGACGAAGAAGCGGAAAACAAGCGGGAGGATGCCAATGAACAGATCCTCAGCACCCTCAAAAAGCGTGGGCCCCAGGACAACATCAGCTTCTTCGCCTTTACCGCTACTCCAAAGGCGAAAACCATGGAGATGTTCGGTACCACAGGGCCTGATGGTCTGCCGCATCCCTTCCACCTGTATTCCATGCGGCAGGCAATAGAGGAAGGCTTTATCCTCGATGTGCTGCAGAACTATGTGACATATGAGACCTATTATAAGATTGCCAAAAAAATTGAGGACGATCCCCTCTTTGACCGTGCCAAGGCTACCAAGGCGCTGGCCCGTTTTGTGAGCCTCCATCCCCATAATATCGCCCAGAAGACAGAAATCATGGTGGAGCATTTCAGGAATGTAACCATGCACAAAATCGGCGGCAGAGCTAAGGCCATGGTGGTGACCAGTTCCAGACTCCATGCCGTAAGGTATAAACGGGCCTTCGATGAATACATAAAGAAGAAAGGCTACAAAGATATAAAAACCCTGGTTGCCTTTTCAGGCACGGTAAACGACGGGGGTGTGGAATACACCGAACCTTTTATGAACGGTTTCAGGGAAGGGGAACTTCCCGAAAGATTCGGGACCGATGAATACCAGATCCTCCTGGTGGCGGAAAAATATCAGACGGGCTTTGACCAGCCGCTTTTGCACACCATGTATGTGGACAAAAAGCTGTCAGGCGTCAAGGCGGTACAAACTCTTTCAAGGCTAAACCGCACCTGTCCTGGCAAAGACGACACCTTTGTGCTGGACTTTGTCAACAAAGCCGAGGACATCCAGGAGGCCTTCAAGCCTTACTATGAAAAGACCATCGTGGAGGAAACCACAGACCCAAACCTGGTCTATGACCTGCAGTCCAAACTGAACGCCTACGGCGTATATCTAGAAGAAGAAGTAGAGGAATTTGCCCGTTTGTTCTACAAACCTGACAGGGATAAAACCTATTATGCCAGGGCAAAGATGAATTCCCTTATTGATGCTGGTGTGGAACGGTTTAAAAAGCTAGATGAAAACACAGGAAGAGACTTTAACAGCCAGGCGGCAAAATTTACAAGGTTGTATTCGTTCCTTCTCCAGATTACGCCCTTTGAAGATGTGAAGCTTTTCAAGCTGTATCTGTACCTGACCTATCTTTTACGCAAGCTCCCCAAAAGTAAAGCATCCAGAGTGAACTTAACTGACAAAGTGGCACTGGAATACTACACCAACAAGAAAACCTTTGAAGGCAGCCTGTCGCTTGCTCCAAATGAGGAGGTCGTGCCCTTGACGCCGGCGAAATTTGCAGGCACAGGGGTAAAAGAAGAGCAGGCCGAATACCTGTCTACCATTATAGATAAACTCAACAAGCGTTTCGGTACCGACTTCACCCCTGCCGACCAGCTTTCGGTGGAACAGATAAAAGAAGATTTTGCCGCGGACGCGGAAATGGTGGCCAAGGCCAAGGCCAATTCTATGGAGGACTTCCGCTATGCTTTTAAGAAGGCGTTTATGGGCAAGGTAGTTGACAGGATGGGGCAGAACCAGAAGTTCTTTATGAAAATCCTTGATGACGAACAGTTTGCCAATGCACTGATGGAACTGATGCTGTCGGAGGTCTATGAGAAGCTGAAGAATGCGGCGGTGTAAATCTAAATGGAATACATTTTTGCAAAAGCTTTGGATTGGTTATAAAAATGTTTATCTTTTAAGCTTTATGTTGTATAATCATAATATCATAATCTTAAATTCCCTCCGTAGTACGGTAGGATTTTAAAGAAAAAGGCAGTTTTGCCACAATTAATCAAAAAAATATTGGGAGATGGTAGAATGGTAGGAAGGTTGTGGTCACAAAATGAGGCTTTGTCGAGAAAGGAAATAGAGGAGATACAGCTTGAAAGGTTAAAACATATTGTAAACTATGTTTATGAAAAAATTCCATTTTACAGACAAGCTTTTGACCGTATTAATCTTTCGCCTCAGGACATCAAATCTTTAAAAGACATCGAAAAAATACCCTTCACCACTAAAGAAGACCTCAGAGATAATTATCCCTATGGAATGTTTGCAGTGCCCATGAAAGATGTTGTCCGCATTCATGCTTCATCAGGCACCACAGGCAGGCCAACGGTAGTGGGATATACCAGAAAGGACCTGGATACCTGGACTGAACTGGTTGCCCGCATGGCTTTCATGGCAGGTGCCAGGGAACAGGATATTGCTCAGATTTCTTTCGGATACGGGCTCTTTACCGGAGCGCTGGGTCTCCACTATGGTTTGGAGAAAATAGGAGCTTCTGTGGTGCCTGTATCCAGCGGCAACACCGAGAGACAGATAAATTTGATGCGGGATTTCGGTTCAACAGTGCTTGTGAGCACCCCGTCTTATGCCCTGTACATGGTCGAAGTGGCAGAAGAAATGGGAGTTAAACGTAAGGATATCCACCTCAGGCTTGGACTTTTCGGTGCTGAAGGTTCTACAAAAGAAATGAGAAATGAGATCGAAAGGCGATGGGGCATAACTGCAACGCAAAATTATGGTTTGAGCGAGGTCATAGGCCCTGGAGTTTCCGGAGAATGTGAGGAAAAAGAAGGCATGCATATTGCTGAAGACCACTTTCTGGTGGAAATCATAGATCCTGCAACAGGCAGGAAATTAGACTTCGGCGAAAAAGGAGAGCTGGTTATAACCACCCTGACGAAAGAAGCACTGCCTCTTCTGCGCTACAGAACCCGGGATATAACCAGTCTAAACCCTGAACCCTGCCGATGCGGGAGGACTTTGATCAGGATGTCTCAGGTAGAGGGCAGAAGTGATGACATGCTTATTATACGGGGAGTAAATGTGTTTCCTTCTCAGATAGAAAGTGTCTTGATGAATATAAAGGGAGTGGGCCCGCATTATGAATTGGTGGTAACTAAGAAGGGATATATGGACGAGCTTACTGTCAACGTAGAGCTTTCCGATGGAGATATGCTTGATAAATACCAGAAACTTGAAGAACTGCGTTCTCTTGTCAGATATAAGTTGAAGTCCGTCCTCCAGATAGATGCCAGGGTTAATCTTGTAGAACCTAGGAGTCTTGCGAGATTTGAGGGCAAAGCTCGAAGAGTAAAGGATTTGAGAACTAATAAAACAAATTAGAATGGCTTTTAGCTTAGATTCAAATCAATAAGTTGAGGTGATTACATTGAAGAAACTGTTGCTGGGCAATGAAGCGGTAGCCCAAGGAGCCTATGAAGCCGGGGTGAGGGTGGTGTCGGCTTACCCGGGTACACCCAGTACCGAAATCACAGAAAATGTTGCCAGGTTTGATGAAATATATACTGAATGGGCCCCAAATGAAAAAGTAGCCCTGGAGGTAGCTGTTGGCGCAGCCATAGCGGGTGCGCGGGCAATGGCATGTATGAAACATGTGGGGCTTAATGTTGCGGCAGACCCGCTTTTTACATCTTCATATACCGGTATAAACGGAGGGCTTGTTATAGTTGTGGCCGACGATCCAGGGATGCACAGCTCCCAAAACGAACAGGACAGCAGATATTACGGCAGGGCTGCCCACATTCCCGTGCTGGAGCCTTCCGACAGCCAGGAAGCAAAAGATTTCACCAAACTTGCCTTTGAAATAAGCGAGAAATATGATACACCTGTTATTCTGAGGATGGCCACACGGATTTCCCACTCTCGAAGTCTGGTGGAGATCGGTCAGAGAAGCGATGTTCACCTAAAAGATTACACAAAAGATATAGGTAAATATGTGATGATGCCGGCCATGGCCCGCAGGAGGCGCAACATACTTGTAGAAAGAGAAAAAAGCCTTAAACAATACTCCGAAGAAGCTGAGTTAAACAGAATAGAATATAACGATCGTTCTATCGGTATAATCGCTGCAGGAGGGGCATATAATTATGCAAAAGAGGCTGTTCCAGGAGCTTCTTTTTTAAAGCTTGGCATGGTCTATCCCCTGCCTGAAAAACTTATTAAAAGCTTCGCTAGGGAAGTTGAAAGGCTTTTTGTGATAGAAGAACTGGAAACGTTTATCGAAGATTATGTCAGAACACTTGGCTTAGATGTTATAGGCAAAGAGCTTTTCCCCAAAACAGGTGAGCTTTCTTATGAAGTCATTGCTTCAAAATTAAAAGAGGCAGGTATAAATAAGGAGGTTCTCAACCTATCTTTTGAAAACTGCAAAGCGCCAAATGTAAATGAGATTCCTTTGAGACCTCCAGCGCTGTGTCCAGGTTGCCCTCATCGTGGAGTATATTATGTTCTGAAAAAGCTTAACCTAACTGTGACAGGGGACATTGGATGCTATACGCTAGGAGCACTGCCACCACTGTCTTCTATGGACACGTGTATATGTATGGGTGCAAGCGTTAGCAGCGCTCACGGCCTGGAAAAGGCCCGCGGGAAAGAATTTGCCCGGAAAACAGTAGCAGTAATAGGAGACTCTACTTTTATCCATTCCGGCATTACCGGGCTTATAGATGTAGTTTATAACAACGGAACTTCAACAGTTATTATCCTGGACAATTCCACCACCGGTATGACAGGCCACCAGGAACATCCTGCTACTGGGTATGACATAAAAGGGAGACCCGCCAATAAGCTTAACATGGAAAAACTCTGCGAAGCTGTTGGAGTTAAACGTGTAAGGGTTGAAGACCCGTTTGAAATCAAGAAGTTTCAAAAGGCTGTCCAGGAAGAAATTTCTGCAGATGAGCCCTCGGTTATCATTGCTCGCAGACCATGTGCACTTTTAAAGAGAGTTAAATCAAAAAATAAGCCCTACTGTGTAAATACAGAAACTTGTATTGAGTGTGGTCTATGCTTGGAACTTGGTTGTCCGGCTATAACAAACAGGAGTTTAATCTCCATTGATGAAACAATGTGTAACGGTTGTGGGCTCTGTGCTGACGTTTGCCCTACGAATTCCATCACAAGAGGTGATATTTGTGACTGATACAGGAATCTTAATAGTTGGTGTTGGAGGACAGGGAACACTGCTTTCAAGCCGCATTCTGGGAGAGGTTGCGCTTCGAAGCGGCATGGATGTAAAGGTTTCCGAAGTTCATGGAATGGCCCAGAGGGGCGGAAGTGTGGTGACCCATGTAAGGTTTGGCAAAAAAGTATATTGCCCTTTAGTCGGGGCAGGGCAGGCTGATTATGTTCTGGCTTTTGAGAAACTTGAAGCCCTGAGATGGGCAGGGTATTTGAAAAAGGACGGTGTGATTATTTCAAACAACCAGGAAATACCTCCTATTCCCGTAACACTGGGGCATCAGAAATATCCGGAGAACATACGTGAGAGTCTGGAAAAGATAGCCACCACATACATGGTTGATGCAGGAAGGATTGCATCGGATTGCGGCAGTGCAAAAGCAGTAAATGTAGTGCTTTTAGGCGTGCTAGCTAGGAAGCTGAATTTTGAGAAAGAACTGTGGACAAAAGTCATTGAAGAAACGGTGCCGCCAAAGACCATAGAAATTAATATAAAAGCATTTAATAAGGGGTATGGGGTTGTTTAGAAATTATTTACATTTTTAACAGTAAGGGGGTTAAACATTGTACTGGAACAAGAGCCGTGAATGTATGTCAAGGGATGAATTGGAATTCCATCAATTACAAAAACTCAAAGAAACTGTTGACAGAGTTTACCATAACGTAGAGAGTTACAGGCATAAAATGCAGCAAAAAGGTATAATACCGGAAGACATCAAAAGCCTTGAAGATCTAAAAATACTTCCGTTTACAACCAAGCAGGATTTAAGGGATAACTATCCCACGGGCCTTTTTGCAGCTCCTTTAAGTGAAATTATAAGAATCCATGCATCCTCGGGTACTACTGGAAAGCCTACGGTAGTGGGCTATACCAGGAGAGACATCTCTAATTGGGCGGAACTGGTGGCACGGTGTCTGGTAATGGGCGGAGGGCGCCGGGACACGGTGGTGCAGGTATCGTACGGTTACGGCCTCTTTACCGGCGGTTTAGGATTCCATTACGGAGCTGAGAAGCTTGGGGCAGTGGTAATTCCCACTTCTGGCGGCAATACCCGCCGGCAGGTAATGCTCATGAAAGACCTTAAAACCGAGATACTGGCCTGTACGCCATCCTATGCCCTTTATATTGCGGAAACCCTGGAAGAAATGGGCATAAACAGAGATGAACTCCACCTTAAGACCGGAATCTTCGGGGCAGAACCATGGACCGAGAACATGAGGAAGGAGATTCAGGAAAAACTAGGGATAAAAGCTCTGGATATATATGGATTAAGCGAAGTAATCGGCCCTGGAGTGGCCTGTGAATGCAGCGAGCAGAACGGCCTTCACATATTCGAGGATTTCTTCATACCGGAAATTATAGACCCTATTACTGAAGAGCCGCTGCCGCCGGGAGAAAAAGGCGAGCTTGTGATTACTACAATAGACAAGGAAGGGCTGCCCGTAATCCGTTACAGGACCCGTGATATTACATCTATCAAATATGAACCATGCCCCTGCGGCAGGACACACGCCAGGATTGAAAAGCTGCTTGGCAGGACCGATGATATGCTGATAATACGTGGAGTTAACGTATTCCCGTCTCAGATTGAGAGCGTGCTGATGGCCGCCGGAGAAACCGAACCCCATTACCTGCTTATCGTAGACAGAGTGGATAATCTTGATTCCCTGGAGGTTTGGGTCGAGGTATCTGAGAAGCTTTTTGCAGATGAAGTTAGAAAACTGGAAGATGTCAGGAAGAAGATTGCTTCAGATATTTATACTACCCTGGGAATTACTGTTAATGTGCGATTGGTTGAGCCGCATACCATTGAACGCAGCGAGGGCAAGGCAAAGAGGGTAATCGACAAAAGAAAGATGTAATGAAGCGTTTTAATTATAATATGGAATGGAGGGTTTGACATGTTTGTAAAGCAGATATCGGTTTTCCTGGAAAACAAGCCTGGAAGGCTGGCAGCGGTCACCAAGGTGCTTGCGGATAAGGGCATTGATATTAGCGCCATATCCATAGCAGATACAACACAGTTTGGTATACTCCGCATGATAGTAAACAAGCCCGAAGAAGCAATGGCTGCCGTGAAGCAGGCCGGATTCCCCGCAAGTACCACTGAAGTGCTGGCGGTAGAGGTACAGGACGAGCCGGGAGGATTAAACCATGCACTTCAGGTGCTGCAGCAGGCAGAAGTAAGCGTGGAATATCTTTACTCGTTTATAAAGAGAAATGAAGACAAAGCCCTCATCTTGTTTCGCGTGGAAGACCCCCAAAAAGCCGTGGAAGCACTGAAATCAGCCGGTATAAAGATATATGGAAGTGATGATATAGCTTCATTGTAAAACTTAGGCATCCTGCTTGTTTGCTTTCCGACTCCAAAAAAAAAGGGGGGGGTCGGAAAGTGGAACAGGCGGTTAGTTACCTCATATAAGGAAGGATAGTTTTTATAAGTTTTTTAATCAACTCTAGTTCTATAGGTGAGCACTTGTTGAGCAAATTGATTATTTCACTGTCTTTATCACTGTCACATGCCTTATAAACATTACGGGCATCATAAACATAGTAACCCTTACTAGAGGTTTTTCCCAAAATCAGATAATCCAAAGAAACATGTAAGCAACTGGCAACTTTAACCGAAACAGGTAGACTCATCCGCCGCTCTCCGCGTTCTAATTGACCGACATAATAATCTGAAAGCCCTACGATTTCTGCAAACTCTTCCCGCGAAAGCCCCAGTTTTTTTCTTTCTTCCCGTATTCTCTGTCCAATCGCCTTGTTGTTTATTTCCGGATTTTTCTTCATTTTTTATTCACTCCTTACTCCTCAATAGTTTATCTGAGTTTTTGTTCTATCTGAACTTGCTGTTTGAATATATTTATTATTTGCAATATGCCAATGTATGATGTAAAATTATGTTTGTGGTATTTTTTGCAGGGAGTGAACGTGGTGAGCATAAAAAACAAAATAGAAACAGCAAGAACTATCCTTGCTAATGCGGCAAATATGAACATGAGCCAGGAAATTCTTTTGAAAATAAGTCAAAAAATAGATGAATACATCCTTGAGTATTATCGAAAAAGCGGAGAGCAAAAGGATGGTTTAAAGGAACAAGGAAAATTTAGAGAATGCGTGAGAAATAAGGGTTGAGAGGGATTTTGAGAGAGAATCCTTCTTGACCCTTTTGTTTTTAGGAGGAAATCGGAGGGCTTTTGGGAATCGCGCTGTCATATCCTTTTACTTCGTTATATCAGATGTTTTTTAATATGCCGGGGTTAAGCAGTAAATTTTCACCATTATATTTGATTTTCAGTATTTTGCTTTCACTGCTGTTTTCTATAGTTGCCGGATATCAGGGATGTAAAAAGGTTCTTACTTTAGAACCTGCAGAGGCTATGAAACCTCCGGCCCCACCTATAGGGAAGAAAGTGTTGCTTGAAAAGATTTCTTTTTTCTGGAACATGCTGACGGTCCAGGGTAAAATGGCAGTTAGAAATATATCTCGAAACAAAGGACGCAGTATGTTTGTTTTTTTAGGTATCATGTTTAGCTTTGCAGTATTGGGACTCACATGGTCCATGAACGACCTGATTCAAAAACTGATGTTTCGATGCTTTCAGGAATGTCAAAGGCAATAAGCAATGATATCTATACAATGCCTACTAGTATGACAGCTTCTTCATTTCTGATGGCTTTTATTGTTACAACGGCTTCTATTTGGATTGCCCAACGGGTTGCTGCAGGGAAAATCAAAAAATTAAGTTTGGCAGATACCCTGAAAACAAGAGAATAAAAGGGAAGCAGGTGATTGAAGTGAAAAGAAAATGGAAGGTTGTTTTGGGAATTATAACTGCTGTTTTTATTGCCGGATTTATTTTGTATGAGACAAACAAGGGCTTAGAAGCAGACTTGTTAGAAGTAAAACCGAGTTCTATCGCCAAAACTTTTGAAGAGGAAGGAAAAGTTATCGCCAAAGTGGAACGCACTATTTATTCCATGTACGGAGGGGAAATAGTGAAGATTCCTGTTGAAGAGGGGCAGAAAGTAAAAAAGGGGGATTTGCTTGCAGTCATAGATTCAAAAGAGTTCGGTTTTCAATTGGAACAGTTAAAGGCGCAGCTTAAAAGCATTCAGGGTGAAGAATATAGCACATATCAGGAACCGTATGAATCAAAGATAAAAAGTCAGCAGCTGCTGGTAGAACAGGCAGAGCGGGATTTAGAGACCGCTGAAATCAATTTTGAACGAATTGAGAAACTATACAGTGAAGGAGCTGTTTCAAAGAGTGAGTATGAGGACGCACAAAATTTGGTTAAAAAAGCAAAAAACAATCTTCAGCAGCAAAAAGAGGCCTTATCTTTATTATATGAAACATATAAACCTACAAGCGGGACAAAACAGTATTATACAGGAAGAAAAGAAGCTTTAAAAGCTCAAATCGAGCTGCTGGAATATAAAATCAATAAATGTAATATCGTCTCTCCTATAGACGGCATTGTTTCAAATTTGTCGGTTGAAAAAGGCGAGTTTGTAAATCCCAATTCTCCTATCATGACAGTTTTTCAGAAGGGTTCTTATGAAGTTGAAGTATATGTCCTTACAGAAGACGTAAACAGCATTTACCCCGGAATGAAAGTAAAACTGATTCAAGACAGAAAAAATGAAGATATAGTTTTCGAGGGCAGTGTTAAAAAAATAGCCCCATTTGCTGTAGAAAAAACTTCGGCTTTAGGGCTGGAGGAACAGCGTGTTAAAGTTACGGTAGAGCCTAAAATACCCAAAACTTTAGAACTATACCCGGGATATAAGCTGGATGTTGAGTTTACGACGGAAAAGAGAGCAAACAAACTTGTTGTGCCAAAAACTGTTTTATTCCCATATGGAGACGGATATGCCTTATGGGTAGTGAGGAACGGTAAGGCTGAAATCCAGCCTGTGAAAAGGGGATTTGAAAACGATAGAGATGTAGTTATTGTAGAAGGGTTAGAAAAAGGAGATTTTGTTATTCTTAATCCACAGTTAAAAGGGTTAAAAGAAGGAAAGAAGATAAGAGGGAGGCTCCATTAGGAGTCTTCCTCTTATATTTGAGACAAAAATAATGCCAAGATACTTGGCATTATTTTTCACATTCACATTTTATGTTTCCTTTGAGAATTTCTTTCCAATCCCCAATTACATCATGTGTCCAGCAGTCGTCAGCTCCTGCTGCTTCACGCATTACAAGTGCAAGGATATATGCTAATTCCTGTACTGTAGCTCCTGCTTCCAGGGCACCTTTGAAATGTTTTAAAACACAGGGTTTAGATCTTGCTTTAATTGAAAGGGCAAAACAGATAAATTGATATGTTTTTTCATCAATCATTCTTTTTTCTTCGTACAGTTTGTCGATTTCATCAAGTTTTTCTGCAAACTCTGGGAAAAATTCAGCCAACATTCTCATGAATTTGCCTCCTCCCCTATATAAATATATTCTCATATATTAATATACCAAATCAGGGCAATTAATTCAAGGAAAACTAAGATTTGCTTTCTAACTTTTTGAATTCTATATAAGAATATACACCTAATCCAATTACTAAAACAATAAGAGAAATGAAAGATATGATGGAAGAAGTCAGGATAAATATCAACCCTACAACAATAAATCCGAATCCCCCAACTCTGTGTGTTTTTCGCCATACGGTTTCATTCGCAAGAGTCCAGGGAAGTTTAATACCGAAAAAGTAATTATGTCTGATTTGTCCCATATAGTTTCCTATGACAATAAACAACAATCCTACTCCCCATCTGACGACTGTGCTTATATCCAAATTGTATCCCAAAGAAAACAAAATAGTTGCCCAGTGAATCATTATTAAAAACAATAATATGAACATAATCACAATTTCATAAGCTTTTTTATGTTTTAAATATGACTGTCTTTTCGGATCTATTTTAGGCAAATATAAACTTAAAATGTATAGTATTAGAGGCAGAAACGCTGTGAAAAAAGCAAATGACTTTCCTGAATAAGAGTCTACTTCTCCTTTCAGATTCCAGTGGGTTGGAATTCTATCAGGTAAATCGTTAAAAACAAAAAATGTTCCTAAAATAGACAGCATAATAAGTAAAATTAATATTTTATTTGGTTTCATTGTGTTTCTTCCTTTCTTTAAAATTATAGAACCATTTCACGATTTCTTGAAAAGCGGTCGTATTTAAAGAATAAACTATGTTTTGCCCTTGTTTTTCCCATAAAACTAATTCTGCATTCTTTAAAATGTTAAGATGGTGGCTTATGGAAGGTTTACTTATGTCAAAAAACTCTGCTATTTCCCCTGCTGTTAAATCTCTTTCATTTAATAGTTGTAGGATTTTTCTTCTTATTGGATCAGAAAGCGCTTTAAAGGTTTTGTTCATTTCATAACATCTCCTGATAGAAATTTATATAATTTTAAAAATATCTAATTAAATTATAAACCAAAAATCTATTTTTATCAAGTTGATCGATGATATACAGCTTGATATATTTATCTTTACCATCATAGATCCCTGATGAAATATTGTCTTTTCGAACCAGGCTTGATATACTTAAGGCAGATAGGAGGAGAAAGAGAAAAATGAAAAAAAACATTGGTATCATAGGCACCGGAAGTTTAGGCGGAATGCTCATCCGTGGTTTAATAGGCAAAGGGGCAGTGGCTCCAAATCAGGTTTATATTTTCAACCGCAGTTTACCAAAAGCGTTAAAATTTAAAGAAGAGTTTCCGGAAATTCATGTGGCTGAAAATAACAGTGAAATTATAGAAAAGGCGCACTGGATATTTATTTGTGTAAAGCCTCAGGACCTGCCGTTTCTTTTAGATGAGATCGGCACTAAATTTCCTGGGGAGAAGCTGATTGTTTCAACACTGCTTTCACCTCCATTAAGTGAACTGGATAACATCATTCAAGGCAAGATTGTCCGGATTTATCCCAGTGTTACGCAATCTACTGGGCATGGAGTAACTTTAATAGCATTTAACCGGCAGGTAACAGATAGTGAAAGAAAACAACTGATTGCCCTTCTTGACCACATCGGCAGGACTTTTTCAGTAGCTGAAGAACATTTTCGCCTGTGTGGTGATATCACCAGCTGTGGCCCCGCATTTATGGCCTATATGATCGGTTCTTTAGCCAGAGTGGCCCATGAGCACGGTATCGAAAAAGAGCTGGCGGATGCTATGGCCTTGGAAACTATGTTCGGAACTTCTTTACTCCTTAGAAACCAGAAACTGACCTTTGATGAACTGATATGCCGGGTTGCAACACCGGGGGGATGTACCGCAGAAGGCATTAAGGTTTTAGAACAAAATTTACCCCGGATAATAAGAGAAATCTTTAAGGTAACTGCCGCTAGGGAGAAAGAAGTTTCAGAGATAGTGCTCAAAAGTTTGAAAATCAAATAAAAGCCAACTGCGAAGCCTGTAGCTCACCCGTTAGGGTGAGCCGAATGGAATCTAGGGTTGAACCTAGGGTTCCCTAGCGGAAGCGCCGTAAGGCGCTTTTTGTGAAGTTAGGAGCATGGAGTGGAGGAAATTAATTATGGATTTAAAAACGAAGAAAGAAGTTAGAAAATATATACTGCATAAAAGGGATTTACTTGATACTAATACAAAAAAAGAATGGGATGATCAGATTTTTAAGAAACTGGTTAACAGTGAGTTTTACAAAAATGCCGGAACAATCTTTACTTTCGTAAGTTTTGGAAGTGAAGTTGATACTCACAGATTTATCAATTATGCATTAAAAGATGAAAAGATAATATGTGTACCTAAAATCTTATCTAAGGAACGGGGTATTGAAGTTTTTAAAATTAACAGTTTGAAAGATTTAGAACCCGGACATTACGGAATATTGGAACCTAAAGAACACTGTCATAAAATTAACAGTGAGGATATAGATTTGATTTTGATGCCGGGATTGGCTTTTGATAGAGAAGGTGGGAGAATAGGTTATGGTGCAGGATATTATGATAAATTTTTAATGAAAATGAGGAAAAAGGTCAAAAAAATAGCCCTTGCATATGATTTTCAGCTTTTTTGCAGAGTTTCTACTGATGAGTTGGATGTGAAAATAGATGGTATTATAACCAATAAAGAAATTGTTATATTTGATATTTGATAACAAAAGGAAGGGGAGTATCAAACTGTTATCAGTGGATACTCCCCTTTTATAATAATTACATAGTTTATATTTCTAATGCCTCTGCTTGGCTTTTTGTTTTTACTTTCTTTGCGTTGTATAACCGGTTTGCCATCAATGTGATTAAGAAAGCACTACCCATAGCAATCAAGATGCTGATCACAAAACCTGCCGGATTATTGGATAAAGCAGGTGCTACTACAGAGGGAACATAGGCTGTACCCCTTACATTAAATATACCAACAGCTGCTCCAGAAACGGTGGCAGAAATAAGGGCTCCTCCAAAGACAATTTTATCAGAAAACATGAACGGGTAAGCAGCTTCAACAAAGGTACCAAATCCCACGTTAATTAGGAATCCCGGAGCTGCTACAGCAACTTCGTCTTTAATTCTTGGAGAAATAATGTTTGCGAGGGTAATCCCCGCTGATACCATTACCAAACCACACATATCAATTGCTCCAAGAAAGCTGTTTCCTGTCTTCTCCATTTCAAGAAGGACAATAGGTAGAATTGCAGCATGGTAGACTCCAAATATTATTGCAGGCCAGATAAGAAGTCCTGCTAATGCACCGCATAGAATGGGACTGTATTGAAGTGCACTATCAATTAGCGCCCTTATGCCGTTTCCTGCTGCCAATGCAATGGGAGCAATAAGGAAATGAACAAACAATCCTCCTACCAAACCGGAAATTCCGCCGGACACAATATTTGCAGTGGTAGCTGGAAAACGCCATTCAAAACATTTAATGAGAAATGTTTGAACAAGAATTCCTGCTATTATGCCGCCGATTATACCACCAATAATTCCGCCTTTCATGGATAACGTACCGGCAACCACCCCTGCTACAATAGCCACTTCGTCAAGACCTGAAACCTGTTTTGCTGCTACAGCTGCAACTATAACGGGCAGGGCTCCTATCATAGTATCAAAAACTCCACTAAAAAATGATAGGAAAGGAATTTTACTTATAGCAAGTGTAAGAGCCATAGCTATAAAGCCAGGCAAAGAGGCAACCATTATACCCCGGAAGTTTATTCGAGAAAAAGCACTTCCTGACGTGTCTGCCTTAACTGGCTTTCCAATTGTGGGACGGTATTTAATATTCCAGTGCTTGGCCAATGCCGATACATTAGCAATAGCTCTAGTTCGGTTGGTTGTACCTGTTGTTCCGGAAACTGCGATAACATTTAGACCAAGAGATTGAACTTTGGCCATTGAAGTTCCGCCCGTACCCACAGCAGGTATTTTGGCTTTAGCTGCCGCATTAATTGCTTCCCGATTAGTATTATCCGGATCGGCGCTGGCAAGAATCAACCCGTCAATTTCCCCTGCGAGGATTAGTTGTGCAATTTCTTTGTCCTGAGCCTTTGCCTGTTCATTAACTTCCTGTAAGGTCCCGCTGAATGTAATTCTAAAGTCTTTACCATCCCATGACCATAAACTGGCCTTTGTGGAAGGTTTAACCTGATCCATAGAAGTTTCCGCAGCAATAAACTGAATTGCTCCCACTTCCATTCCAGCGGCTTCAAGTTGTTGTACGATTTCACTAAGCAATTTCTTGGGGTCTTTTCCGCCTAAATTAAATAGGTTTCCCCCGCTGCTACCTAATATTGCTATTCGCTTGTTCATTTGTTGGCAGACCTCCTTTTACATTTTTAGCTTAACAAATAAGCTTATTCTATAATTTCACACTTTAATAAGTTAAATAATTAAATTGTATATTTTTTCGCTACAAGAGCTCAAAATTCCTGCAAAAACTAATATTAACATCTAAAGTGTTTTTGTAAAATTTTTATATACTACAAATACTAAAATCCCGCTAGTTATTTGGCATGTTTTTTTAAAATCCTCCACCCTTTTTTGCTTTTATGTAAATTTATTTGAACATGACCATAGTTATGACTGCCTAAAACAAAGCTTCTTTCTTTTATTCAACTACTTTGTTTTTTAGTATAAACACAGCAAATAATAAGGATCTACGTTAGCGAATACCAACTTACCGGTTACAGCAGTTATATAAAAAAATATGAAATCTTTGTGAAGTTATCAATTTAGGAACCGGATTACAACATTGTTTTAAATAAAATAGGTGTTGACAGTATCATCAGTCCTCGGCTATTGACAGTTGGTCAAATCATGAGACTTATAAGGAAAGTTGATATAGTTTCTTTAACTGTTTTAAATAATGAAGAAGCAGAAATTATTGAATTAATTGTTCCCAAAAAAGCAAATATGGTAGGTAAAAGATTAGCTGAAACAAACCTTCCAAAAGGGATAAATATCGGAACCCTTGTTAAGGGTGACAAAGTGACAATCCCAAGGGGAAACACGATTATAGAAGCAGGAGATAGGCTGGTAATGTTTGTTAAAAAGGGAATGAACAAAATGTTGGAAGAAAGTTTTTCGGCAAAAACCAGTGAGGCCTTTATAACAGAAAAGGATATAGTAATGGGATAAAGTTACAGACTGGAGGATTTTTCATGAGATTTTCTGTAGCGGGGAATCTACTAGGCAGCTTGTTAATATTTATAGGTCTAGCTCAAGTATTCCCTTTAATATGGTCTATTTTCTACGAGAAATCAGATCTATATGCATTTGTTATATCTATTATAACTACTTTAGTAGTTGGACTTGTTTTACGTAAGATAACAAATTTTAAAGATGATATCTCTTTAAAAGAAAGTTTTGCTTTTGCATCCCTTAGCTGGATATTTGCAGCAGGTTTTGGGGCTTTACCTTTTTATTTATCAGGAGCGCTTCCGAGTTATGTTGATGCTTATTTTGAAGCAATGTCAGGTTTTACTACGACCGGGGCAACTGTTATTGAAAATATCGAGGTACTTCCCCACGGCATATTGTTTTGGAGAAGTTTAACCCACTGGCTGGGTGGAATGGGTATAATAGCTTTGTTTGTTGCAGTTATGCCCAAGCTAGGAGCTCGAGGAATGAATCTTTTAAAGGCCGAGGTTCCAGGACCAATTTCTGATAAAGTGGTTCCGAGGGTAGCCGAAACTGCAAAAATACTGTGGATAATATATATTTTAATATCTGCTTTAGAAACTATTTTATTAATGCTAAGCGGGTTTTCATTATTCGATGCGTTAACACATACATTTGCTACAATGGCTACAGGAGGTTTTTCTACAAAAAACCTTAGTGTTGGAGCCTTTAATAATCCATTGGCTGAAATAATTATAATATTGTTTATGTTTATTGCGGGTGGAAATTTTTCTCTTTACTATAGTTTGGCGAAGAGGAAGTATAAAGAACTTCTTTATGATAATGAATTTCGGTTTTATACTTTTTTAGTAGTTTTTTGCATAATCATTGTAACTGCAAGTCTTAGGATTTTTCATTACAATGACTTATTTTTAGCTTTGAGAAAAGCTGCTTTTCAAGTCATTTCAATAATTACTACCACCGGTTTTACAACAGATAATTTTGATGCATGGTCTCCACTGGCTAAGGGAATTTTGTTTTCCTTAATGTTTATTGGAGGTTGTGGAGGTTCAACTGCAGGCGCAATAAAGCAGATAAGAATATTAATATTAATAAAACACAGTTTTCGAGAAATTTATAAAATGATTCACCCAAAAGCAGTTATTCCTTTGAGAGTGGGTAATAAAGTTGTTACTGAAGAAATTGTTACTAACATTTTAGGTTTTATGTTTTTATACTTAACCATTTTTGTGATTGCATCCCTGACACTAGCTTCTATGGGAATAGATTTAATTAGTTCCTTAACTGCAGTTGCTGCAACTTTAGGAAATGTTGGCCCGGGTTTGGGGATGGTAGGTCCTTTGAATACGTATTCTCCTATACCAGATTTAGGGAAAATATTATTAACTCTTATGATGTTAATAGGAAGGCTAGAGATATATACAGTTCTAGTACTGTTATTGCCTGACTACAGGAGATATAGATATAGAAAAGGTTTTAAACTGTTCTAAGTATGCTGATAATTCTTTAATAAACAGAACAGATAGTATTAATGTGAACTGTGATTGTGATTTCTGTAGAAAATAGTATCGCTATACGCTTTAATTTGAAGTAAAAGCTATTTTCGATAAAATTTTGATATTATTAAAACTTTTATTAAAAAAAATAAAGTGATAAAATTGAATTTACAAAAGAAAATAGAATTTTTCGCTGAATCTCTAATTAAAAGAGAGCGGGGGAACCAACTTTTGGGGTGAATTTTACTGCTTAGTAAATAGGGTTAAACTCTGACCCGAACCCGTCAGCTAACCTCGTAAGCGTAGGAGTAGCCATAAATTTATATCTATTTTTGTGCAATGATTTGTACGTGAAAAAGCCATGGATACTCCATGGCTTTTTATGATTTATTAGCAAAAAACAACTTTGGTCCTATTGAATCAATATGAAAGAGAGGAAGTTGAGACAATATGGATTTAACTCTTATCATTGGATTAATAATAATTTTATCTGCATATGGAATGACCTGTTTGTTAATAATCAAGTCAAAAAAAATTATTGAAAAGATTAATCAAAAAAGATTAAACAATACTAGAGAGATAAAAAAAGAACTTGGCCTTTAACCGAAAACTGCCAGGTATTTCTGTGGTGTTAAAAAAGGGAGGAAATAACTGATGAAAAACAACATACAACCCGAGTTGTCAAGAGAACTGTCTCTTTTCCATCTCACTATGATGGGAGCAGGAATGATGATTGGAGCAGGGGTTTTTGTGGCGACTGGTATTTCCATAGGTGTTTCAGGACCGGGAGGCATCCTCATAACCTTTGCTTTAAATGGTTTGATTGCATTATTTTCCGCTATGTCTTTAGCAGAACTTGCTTCTGCTCTTCCTGCTGCTGGGGGAGCTTATACTTATGTTCAAGAAGCTTTTGGAGGGGTTATAGGCTTTATATCAGGCTGGATGAACTGGTTTGCCCTTTCAGTTGCAGGCAGTCTTTATGCTATTACTTTTTCGACATATACATTACACCTTTTAAAGGGGTTTGATGTTTTTAGCTTTATTAATTCTAATTTGATCCTTTATGAAAAAATACTGGCCGTTATAATTGCTTTAATATTTGTTTTTATAAATTATCGGGGTGTTTCAGAAACTGGTGGTTCTACTTCATTAATCGCTTTAGGCCAGACAGTTAGTCTTGGTGTTATTGGACTTATTGGTATTTTAGTTGCTTTGAAACAACCGGAAAGATTGACGAATTTTTCTCCTTTTTTAAACCAGGGATGGGGGAAAATTTTAGTTACAATGGGTTTTACATATGTAGGTTTTGAAGGATATGAAGTCATAGCACATGCCGGTGAAGAAGCCATCAATCCAAAAGAAAATATTCCAAAGGCTATACTTTATTCAGTAATAATTGTAGTTACAACATATATTCTTGTAGCCTTTGCAGCTGTTATTGGAGTAAAACCTGAAGGCATGGCTGTTGCGGAATGGTTTAGGGCAAGAGGCGCAACCGGTTTTGCCGATTCCATTAAGGCGCTTTTTCCGTTTGGTGGAGTTCTTGTAACTTTAGCAGCTATTTTTTCCAGCACCTCAGCGCTGAATGCAACCATCTATTCAGCAGCCAGGGTTTCCTTTGCAATAAGTAGAGATGGTTTTCTTCCGAAAGTTATTTCTCTTGTTTCTAAAAAGAGGCGGGTACCTCATGTGGCGTTTTTGTCCTCTATAATTATATTGTTTGTAGCAGCAGCTTTGCCAGTAGAAGATGTAGCAGCCAGTGCTGATATTATGTTTCTTTTGATTTTTTTACTTATTAATGTATCGGTGATAAAAATAAGAAAAGAAATGGGAGATGAGCTGAAATATGGTTTTTTAATGCCGTTTTTTCCCGCTATTCCGTTAATTGCCCTTGTGACACAGTTGATGCTTGCGTTTTGGCTTTTTGATATGAGTGTTATAGCTTGGTTTTCAACCATAGCCTGGATTTCTGTTGGTATAATAATATACTACACCTATTCTCATTCTAGGGACAAATTTGAATCCAAAAAAATGATCCTTGAAGAACAGAGAGATTTAAAATCAAGGGATTATCAGGTAATGGTACCGATAAACAACCCTGAAAATGCTGAAGTACTAACTCAATATGCCGAAAAGATTTGCAGGGCGAGAAATGGAGAAATGGTGTTAATGAGTGTTGTAACTGTACCGGATCAAATCCCCCTTGAAGAAGCGCGGAAATTTGTTTCAGAAAAGCATGATTTAATAAAGAGAGTGCGTAGAATGATAAATCATGACCAGCCTATTCATAGTATTATACGTTACAGCCGTAGTGTTGCAAGAGGAATAATCAGTTCGGTCAAGGAAAGAAACACCGACCTTATTGTGCTTGGCTGGAAGGGCTACACCAAACTGCAAAGTTTTGTGATGGGGAGCAACCTCGATAGGATAATTGAAGGTGCAGCATGTGACATAATGGTTATTAAACCCGGAAAGACAGAAAAACAATACGAGAACAACATCAGGAAAATATTAGTTCCATCTAACGGAGGTCTGCACAGCATAATGGCTGCTGAGATCGCAAAATGCTTAGCTGGTTTCTACAATGCAAAGGTTACAGTACTAAATGTCAATAGATTTGGGAAGGAAGTATCTTCACGGATTCAAAGGAGATTAAAACCGGTTTTAAAACAGTTTAACGGTGATGATATAGAATTAAAATTGGTTGAAGGAGACGATGTGGTAAAAGCCATTCTAAATGAAGCCGATAAGTATGATTTGGTTGTTTTAGGAGCCACAGAAGAAGGGCTGTTCCAACAGCTTCTCTTTGGAACAATACCAGAAAAAGTAGCGGCAAACTGTGAAAAGACTGTAATTTTGACAAAAAGAGATCTGGGCCTCCGTTCATGGTTTAAGCGATGGTTTGGAAAATAGGCCAGTACCTTTCAAACCGATTTCTTCAGCCACCTTCTGCATACCCTTTATTGTTTCTTCAATTACTTTAGTTAAATCCATTCCGAGTTTTTCTGCCCCTTCTTCTATAACTTCTCTGTTAACACCGGCTGCAAACCCTTTTTGTTTCCATTTCTTTTTAACTGATTTTGCCTTCATGTCCAGTATGCTTTTGCTCGGGCGGACCAGGGCGGTTGCTGCAATAAGCCCTGTCAGTTCGTCTATGGTGTATAATACTTTTTCCATTTTTTCGACGGGTTCAACATCTGAACAGTGTTTCCATCCGTGGCTCTGTATTGCTCGTATGTAATCTTCAGGCCAGTTTCTTTCTGTTAGTATTTCCCTAACTTTTTTACAGTGTTGGTCAGGGTACATTTCATAGTCAAGGTCATGTACCAATCCTATGATTCCCCACTTTTCTACATCTTCATTAAACAATTCAGCAAAATGCCGCATAACAGATTCAACAGCAAGAGCGTGCTTGATGTGGCTTTCTTCTTTGTTAAATTCTTTTAAGAGTTCAAAAGCTTCAGACCTTGTAGGAACATGTTTTTCCATTTCTTAAACCCTCTTTCATTAATATATTAATAGATTGTTTTCAATTCAATAATATTTTACCATTAGGAATAATAATGTCAAGTTTTGCATTGATTTATAATTTTTGGTTAGTTGTATAGCAAGATATGTGGTATAATGATTTTAAAGTGGAATATGAATTACTAAAAATAAAAAAACGGGCATAAATTAGAAGGATGGTGGTAGATTTGAAGATAAAAGTATTGGGGAATATGGGAGCTTTTCCACATAACAATCTTCCCTGTTCAGGTTACCTTGTTGAAAATGATGAAGACAAAATACTGGTAGACTGCGGGAGCGGGGTATTGTTAAAACTAAAGGAACACTGCTCCATTAATAAATTGTCAGGTATTATAATATCACACCTGCATTGGGACCATTTTTCAGACTTAATGCCCATGCGGTATGAGATAGATTATTTACAGACACAAGGTATAATCAAAGAACCTATACCATTGTATTGTCCGGCTAGGCCAAAGGAAAATTTTGATTTGCTGCAATACAAAAACACCTTGCGAATTGAAACGATATCTTCAAATAAGAAGATTAAATTTGGCAGCACGGTTGTTGAATTTTTTGAAGTGAAACATCCTATAGAGTGTTACGGGATGAAATTTATGGGGAATAAGAAAAAGATTTGTTATTCTGCAGACACCGAATATTTCCCGGAAATAATAAATGAAGTTTCTGGAGCAGACGTGTTTTTATGTGAAGCAAGTGTTTTACAGGAAGATGAAAAAACCGCAAAAGGCCACCTTTCAGGCCCCCAGGCAGCCAAGATAGCCATTGAAGCGGGGATCAGCCGGCTTATACTTACACATTTTTGGCCTTACTATGATTCGGAAACAATTTTGAATGAGGCAAAATCCGCAAGCTCAGGGGTTGAGATTCATCGGTCAGAAGTAGATGAAGACATTATAGTTTAAAGATAAATGCCTTATTGATGATGAGGTTTTTGTTTCATGTTTTTTAAGATACTCGTTTGGGATAGAGAATATAAAATCAAACCACACCAAATGAATCCAAAACTCAAGAAATGAATGTTTGTAAATTGTTCTTTGAAAACAAAGATGCCTAAAAACAAGTTGATTGTAGGAGAAATGTATTGAATAAACCCTATCATTGATAGGGGAATTCTTTTTGTTCCTTTGGCAAACCACAGAAGAGGCATTGCAGTTACAATGCCTGAGAGTAAAAGCATGACAGTTGTGCTGAGTGGAATCATGTTCAAAATCCCTGTCCCATTTAATTGTTTAAGGATTATATATCCAAGGGCTGCGGGCATTATAATAAAAGTTTCCAGGGCAAGCCCGGTCATTGAATCAATATTAATTTTTTTCTTTCCCAGCCCGTATAATGCAAAAGTCAGAGCAAGGGATAAAGCTATCCAGGGTATTTTTCCGTATTGAACAGTTGTTATAAGAACTCCGATAGAAGCTAATATTAGAGATATTATCTGCCAGAAGTAAAGTTTTTCTTTTAATATAACCATTCCCATAAAAACAGTTATTAATGGATTGATATAATAACCCATACTAGTTTCAATAATATGATTAGAATTTACTGCCCAAATATATATACCCCAGTTAATAGAAATTATAACAGCACTGAATAAAATGCCGATTAGTTTTTTTCGGTTGGAAATCACCTGTTTTAAACCTTTCAAACGCCCGTTAAATATTAATAGGGCAAAAACAAACACAAATGACCACAATATACGGTGAGCAAGTATTTGGCCGGCGGGTATCTGATTTAATAGTTTCCAGTATATGGGCAGAAATCCCCATACTGTAAACGCCATAACTGCGTATAAAATACCAACTGCCGTGGTATTATTTGCTGTATTTGTTTTCCTCATATATGTGAAGCCTCCTTGTTTGCCAATCAGATTAATTTAAAAAACTTACTAACTCTTTCATTATACTCATAATTATAAATTTGTAAATCTTGTTTTCAAGATAATTAGCATATTTTGTTAATCTGTTGTCATAATACTTGTCACAATATTTATGTTATGCTAGTATATAATAAGATTAACAAAATAAAATTAACAAATGAAGATTTATGATTTCCATCAGGAGATTTGTGCTGGAGTTGCAGGGCCAGCTGTTGAGGAGGTTTTTGCATGACTAATGTATATGATGTTTTAAAAGAACGTGGTTTCATCGAACAAGCAACTCATGAAGAAGAAATCAGAGAACTGCTTGGAAAGGAATCTGTAACTTTTTACATAGGTTTTGATCCAACTGCAGACAGCCTTCATGTTGGCCATTTTCTGCAGATGGTGGTAATGGCCCATATGCAGAAAGCAGGGCATAGGCCTATTGTACTTATAGGCGGGGGTACTTCTATGGTGGGAGACCCATCGGGCAAAACGGAAATGAGAAAAATGCTCACTCTTGAAGAAATACAATACAATTCCGAAAGGTTTAAAGCCCAGTTTTCCCGATTGATTGACTTTGATAACGGCAGAGCAATAATGGTAAACAATGCTGACTGGCTGGCGGAACTAAAATATATACCTTTTCTGAGGGAAATAGGAAAACACTTTTCGGTAAACAGAATGCTCACTGCAGAATGTTATAAAGGACGCCTGGAGAAGGGATTATCCTTCCTGGAATTTAATTATATGCTTATGCAGTCATATGACTTCCTGGAACTCTACAGGAGATATAACTGCAAACTTCAAATGGGAGGCAGTGACCAGTGGTCCAACATACTCGGTGGTGTAGAACTTATCAGAAGGGTAGAAAGGGCATCAGCATACGGCCTTACTTTTAAACTCTTAACAACAAGTGAAGGTAAGAAGATGGGCAAAACAGAATCCGGCGCCGTATGGCTTGACCCGGAAAAAACATCCCCGTACGACTTTTACCAGTACTGGAGAAACGTTGATGATAGGGACGTTGAAAAATGCCTTGCACTTTTGACATTTCTCCCCATGGATGAAATAAAAAAGCTGGGATCGCTTGAAGGTGCGGAAATAAACAGAGCCAAAGAGATTTTAGCCTTTGAAGTTACAAAACTGGTTCATGGGGAGGAAGAAGCGAAAAAGGCCCAGAAGGCTGCAAAAGCGCTTTTTGCAAATGGGGCAGACCTTGATTCAGTGCCAGCAACTGAAATACCCAGAACAAAGCTTAAAGACGGGATGGGAATTCTTGACTTGCTGATACATGTTGGTCTTACTTCTTCCAAGAGTGAAGGAAGACGGCTGATACAGCAGGGAGGTTTATATATTGAAGATGAGAGAGTAGACAGTATTGATTTAAATATAGAAGAAAAAGATTTCCGGGATAACAAGCTAATGCTTCGTAAAGGCAAAAAAACATACCTGCTTATAAAACTTGTGTGATAAGGAATGGATCAATACGTTTCTTTATTTTTAAGTATAGGGGGTGGTGAGATTCGTACACTTAAAATTGCAGCAATATTATCAATATTATTAAAAGGAGGAATTTATTGATGGCAAATCGTGAACAATGGGGTTCTAGAGTGGGTTTTATCCTTGCAGCCGTAGGTTCTGCAATAGGCCTGGGTAATATATGGAGATTTCCATATATGGCTGCTCAAAACGGTGGAGGAGCTTTCTTCATTCCTTATTTATTTGCGCTTTTTACAGCAGGAATACCTATAATGATTTTAGAATTCGGACTGGGACATAAATATCGCGGTTCAGCCCCACTTACTTTTGCAAAACTTAACCGTAAGTGGGAATGGCTGGGATGGTGGCAAGTTATTGTTTGTTTCTTTATCACTGTTTATTATGTTGCTGTTATAGGATGGTCTCTTTCATACACAGTTTTTTCTTTGTCACTGTCCTGGGGAGAAGCCTCAGCAGACTTTTTCTTCAATAAATACCTAAACATCACTGATGGGCCTTTTAACTTTGGCGGTCTTCAGTGGCATATTCTTATACCTATTTTAATTGCATATCTGATAAACTTCGCAGCTTTATATGGCGGAGTAAAAAATGGAATCGAAAAAGCCGGAAAGATAATGATGCCTATCCTGTTTTTCATGACTGTTATTATAGCAATCAGAGGGGTTACCCTGCCGGGAGCAGCAGCAGGATTGAACTACCTGTTTAAACCGGACTTAAGTAAAATACTTGACTATAGAGTTTGGACAGCCGCATATGGCCAGATATTCTTTACTTTAAGCGTAGGTTTTGCAATTATGATAGCTTATTCCAGTTACTTACCCAAAAAATCTGATATAGTTAACAACGCATTTATGACATCTTTCCTAAACTGCGGCTTTAGTTTGCTTGCAGGTTTTGCCGTATTTGGTATCATAGGTCATATGGCCAAAGTACAGGGAGCACCTGTCGCTGAAGTTGCAGGTAATGGCGGGGTAGGCCTGGCATTTGTTACATTTCCAAATGCCATAAATACCCTCGGCAGTGTGGCGCCTATTTTTGGAGTATTATTCTTTTTATCCCTTACATTCGCAGGTTTAACTTCCTTTATCTCCATAAATGAAGCTGCTATTTCCAGCATTATGGACAAATTAAACATGGAACGTAAAAAAGTAGTTATAGCCTATAATGTTGTTGCATTCATTGTCAGCTTGCTGTTTGCAACAGGAGCAGGTCTGTATGTTCTTGATATTCTAGACCATTTTATAAACAGCTTTGGAATTGTTTTCGGGGGATTGATTGAGGTTATCTTATTGGGCTGGTTCTTTAACCTTAAATCTATACAGGACCATGTTAATCCCATTTCTGAATTGCGTGCCGGTGGATGGTGGATTGTTACCATAAAAATAATAACACCTATCGTGCTGACTTACATGGCTGTTATGAACCTTTATGGTGACTTAACAAAACCTTATGGTGATTATCCACTTAACGCGCTGTTTGCATTTGGTTGGCTTGCAATAATTATTGTTATTGCAGGTGGGTTTTATTTGGGTTCTAGAAAGTGGAAAAACGAGCTGGTTTTAAATAACAATGAAACAAGTATGGAGGGATAATGAAATGACTACCGGTGCTATAATTTCAATGCTTTTTGCGATGGTTGCCCTCTGGGGCGGTTCAGCTTATTGTATTAACCTTGCCATGAAAAGTGAAAAGAAATAATATAATTTTAGTAAAATTATATATACTCCGAGACTTAAAAGCTTCTTTCCATAGTGGAAGAAGCTTATTTTTTGCGAGGAGGAAAAGGACATAAAATTTTTTCGTAAAATAAATAGTTATATCAAGGAAATACTTATATTAGTGTGGAATATATAAAATATAATTTTATTGTTGTTGAAAAATTATATGGAGGGATGTTATTAATGATTATTGGTGTTCCAAAAGAGATAAAAAGCAATGAAAACCGTGTTGCTATAACACCTGCTGGAGTAGAGGCGTTCACAAAAAACGGCCACAAGGTTGTTATAGAAACAAAAGCTGGAGAGGGCAGTGGTTTTACAGATGATGAATACAGAAAAGCAGGTGCAGAGATTTTGCCCACTCCACTGGAGGTTTTTGAAAAATCTGATATGATAATGAAAGTTAAAGAGCCGCTACCTGTTGAATATGACCTTTTTAAACCCGGTCAGGTGCTGTTTACTTACCTTCATTTAGCGGCAGACAAAGAACTGACTGAGGCAATGCTTGCTAAAAAGATAGTAGGAATTGCCTATGAAACAATTGAACTTGATGACGGTTCGCTTCCACTGCTCACACCTATGAGTGAAGTTGCCGGAAGAATGGCTGTGCAGATAGGGGCACACTTTTTGGAAAAAGCCTACGGCGGCCGCGGGGTGCTTTTGGGTGGAGTGCCAGGTGTTTTGCCAGGAAAAGTGGTTATAATAGGCGGCGGAACAGTAGGCACTAATGCAGCTCGAATAGCTGTTGGTATGGGGGCAGATGTAACTGTTATTGACATTAACGCT
Organism: Thermosediminibacterales bacterium; assembly: GCA_029982205.1. Lineage (GTDB taxonomy): Bacteria > Bacillota > Thermosediminibacteria > Koleobacterales > JARRCM01 > JARRCM01. The sequence goes on along the minus strand of JARRCM010000011.1, from coordinate 22,559 downwards.
AAACGGCTCCAGGAATTAGATGACCTTTTCTGCGGAAGGGTCAGGACACTGATGTCCAACAGCTACAACATAAAAAATGCGGTTAAGGAAGCAGATTTGTTGATAGGTGCTGTGCTGATTCACGGAGCGAAGGCGCCAAAACTGGTAACCGAAGATATGGTAAAAGAAATGCAGCCTGGTGCGGTGATTGTTGATGTTGCAATTGACCAGGGCGGATGTATTGAGACATGTGACCACACTACAACACATGCAAACCCGACTTTTGTGAAACACGGTGTTGTACATTACAGCGTGCCGAACATACCCGGTTCTGTAGCACGGACTTCTACTCTTGCACTGACCAATGCAACACTTCCATATGGATTAAAGATAGCAAATATGGGCTATGAAGGTGCTATAAAATCAGATAGAGCAATAGCAAAAGGGGTTAACGTATTAGATGGTAAGCTAACATATGAAGGAGTTGCTAATTCATTAAACTTAACTTATACGCCTTTAGAAGATATTATAAACTAATACTCAAAAACTATGATAATAACCTTACGTTCTTTCAAAGACAGGTTTTTAAAAGATTCGTGTGAAAACGAACCTAATTTTTTAAGAGAAAAAAGGACTTTTGCAAAAATATATTGAATACATATATAAATACAAACAATCTAAATAATAAGCATTAGTATTTTTGGGAATTTGGGCAAGGGGAGGGTTTTAAATTATGAATCAAAATCTAAAATTTGAAGGGATTTATCCGCCTGTGACCACACCTTTTATTAATGATGAACTAGATTTAGAAGGTTTTAAGGCGAATCTCAAAAAATATGCTGCTGCAGGGGTTGCGGGAGTGGTTGTGCTGGGTTCCAACGGTGAGTATGTGTATCTTTCTGAAGAAGAAAAGATTAATTTAGTCAAAACAGCTGCGGAAGTAATGCCTGAAGGGCTTAAAGTTATAGCCGGTAGCGGCTGTGAGTCTACAAGAGAAACAATAAGGTTGACAAATGTGTGTGCAGATGCAGGGGCACATGCAGCACTTATAGTTACACCATCTTACTACGGCGGGAAAATGGATAACAGGGCTCTGCTTAACCATTACTTTACGGTTGCCGACAACTCAAAAATACCAATACTTCTATACAATGTAACAAAGTTTACAAACATCAACATGCCTCCAAAACTGGTGGCAGAACTTGCAAAACACCCGAATATAGTTGGAATAAAGGACAGCAACGGAAATATGGCTCAAATGGGTGAACTTCTTGAACTGGTAGATAAAGATTTCAGCGTTCTGGTTGGAACTGCCGGGGCACTTTACCCTGCACTTACAATAGGTGCGGTGGGCGGTGTTTTGGCACTTGCAAATATAGCCCCTTATGAATGTGTAGAGATTCTAAACCTTACAAAAGCAGGCAAGCATGAAGAGGCAAGCAAGCTTTATCGAAAGATGATACCTTTAAATAAAGCTGTTACTGCTACATATGGGATTGCAGGCCTAAAGGCTGCTATGGATATGCTGGGATATGTAGGAGGAAAAACCCGCAGTCCTTTAATGCCGTTGACTCAAGATCAATTAACTGAACTTGAAAAAATAATAAAAGGGGCAGGAATAAGAACTGAATAATCTGCTCAATTTGATTCAACATAAATTCCAAAGGAGGTAGTTTTTTATGGAAAAAACTTATTTAGAACTAAACCCAAGTCAGAGAATACTTTTAGGCCCTGGTCCCAGCAACTGTCATCCGAGGGTTTTAAAGGCCATGGCAACACCGCTGGTGGGTCACCTGGATCCCGATTTTCTTGATGTAATGAATGATGTGATGGAACTTCTACGAGAGGTTTTCCAAACCAAAAACCAGCTGACAATACCAATGTCAGGAACCGGTAGTGCCGGTATGGAAACTACCCTTGTTAATCTGCTTGAACCCGGCGATAAAGCTGTTATTTGTATTAACGGCTTGTTCGGCCAAAGAATGGCTGATATTGTTGAACGATGCGGAGCAGAAGTTATAAAAGTAGAAGGTGAATGGGGAGATATCATTAAACCTGAACAGGTAGAATCTGCATTAAAAGGAAGCGGAGCCAAGCTTGTGGGTATTGTTCATGCTGAAACTTCTACTGGAGTCCGTCAACCGTTAGAAGACATAGCGAAAATCGCCCATGAAAACGGAGCACTCCTTTTGGCAGATACCGTGACATCTTTGGGCGGTTTAGAGGTTAAAATAGATGAATGGGGTGTAGATGTTGCATACAGCGGGACCCAGAAATGTCTCAGCTGTCCTCCAGGGCTGTCACCTGTAACGTTCAACGAAAAAGCCAGGGAAGTTATCAGAAACCGAAAGACGAAGGTACAGAGTTGGTACCTTGATTTGACAATGATTGAGAATTACTGGGGTCAAGAAAGATTTTACCACCACACCGCCCCGATAACCATGAACTATGCATTAAGAGAGGCTTTAAGGCTTATACATGAAGAAGGCCTTCAGCAGCGTTTTGCACGTCATCAGAAAAACTCCGATGCTTTTGTGGCAGGTATTGAGGCGATGGGTCTTTCTATGCTTCCTCCAAAAGAATACCGTCTGCCCAGTCTGAATGCCGTTAAGATTCCTGATGGAGTTGATGATGTAAAAGTAAGGAAAATGCTTTTAGATAAATTCAATATTGAAATCGGTGGAGGCTTAGGAGTTCTCAAAGGCAAGATATGGAGAGTCGGTTTGATGGGTTACTCCTCAAGCCAGAGAAATGTAATGCTGCTTTTGGCTGCTTTGGAGACAGCTTTGAAAGCACAGGGTTATTCTGTTAAAGAAGGTGCCGGAATAGCTGCAGCAGCTGAAGTATACGGATTATAGATTTAAAGTTTGCCATTGTAATTTTCGAAAGAAAGATGTATAATTCAATTAGAAAAAGGTTAGGGGGTGTAGCTCAGCTGGGAGAGCGCCTGCTTCGCAAGCAGGAGGTCGGCGGTTCGAGTCCGCTCATCTCCACCATATAGAAATTTCATTACAAAAGTTTTTTAAATATGATTTTGGATTGGCTTTACCTCTAACAAAACAGGGGTAAAGCCTTTTCTATTAACAGCAAAACCCAGAAATTACCTGAAAGAAATTAGTGTTTTTTGTCGAATATATAAAAAGTAACCAAATGCATCAAGAGGGGGAATGATATGCGAAGAAACAGTATAAAGAAACTTGTAATTGTACTGTCAATCGTAATTGCCGCATTTACATTTTCACAAACGGTATCAGCATATGAAGTTGCCGCTTACCATAATGTTAAACCCGGTGATACTTTCTGGATTTTGAGCCGGGAATATGGCGTGGATATGCAGCAATTAATGGATATAAACAATGCTGATGAAAATACTGTAATTTATGTGGGACAGGTTTTAAAAATACCAAAAGCGGGCACAGGGTCAGGATACTACTATACGGTCAAGCCAGGAGATACGTTTTGGATAATAAGTAACAAACTCGGGGTTTCCATGGACAGGCTTATAGAAGTTAACAACATGACTCGGTATACTATTCTTTATCCAGGGGACAGGCTTTTAATTACTTATGATGATGATAAAGTCCCTATCTTAGAAGAAGGTCAAAAACCCTGGGTTACATATGACATACATACGGTTAGAAGCGGGGATGACTTCTGGAAGCTGAGCCTGAAGTATGGAGTTCCTATGAAAGAAATCATTGAAGTAAACGGTATGACTGAAAACACGATTCTCAAGATAGGTCAGAAGTTAAAGATTCCAGTTCATCATGTTCCGGTTAAGCCAACACCGGGTGAAAGATACGGCGAGTATTTAGACTGGTGGACTGAGGCACAGTATGTTTGGCCCATTGGCAAAAATGCGGTTATCAAAGATTTTTATACAGGAAAGACATGGTCTGTAAGAAGGACAATAGGAGCGTTTCATGCTGATGTTGAGCCATTGACGGCAGCAGATACTCAAATAATGAAACAGGTATGGGGTGGAGAATGGAGCTGGATCCCGCGGCCTGTAATTGTTCTGGTGGAAGGACGCAAAATAGCGGCTTCGGCAAGCGCGATGCCACATAGTGTATCATATATAAATGGAAACTGCTTCCCCGGTCACTTTGATGTCCACTTTAAAAACTCTACAAGACATAAGGATAATGAAGTTTCTGAAGAACACCAGAAGGCTGTAAAAGCAGCAGCTGGAATATAGGCCCGGACCTTTAGGTCTGGGCCGGTTTATAACAATGGGGTGTATAACAATGGTAAAAAAGGGAATCTTATTAAATAGAGGCAGAAATAACTTTCCGGAGGTAATTTAAAACGATGGTGACAATGGAAGACCTTCAGGAACTTTTTGATACGGAGCAGTTGATAAATAAAGACTTGATAATGGGCGACCCGATATTTATTAAAGATACTGCACTGCTGCCATTTTTTGGTGTCATGTATGGAATGGGTGTTTCCAGTGATAAAGGAGATCGTGTTGGTTTTTATGCCAGGCTGTCGCCAAAGGCTGTAATGGTTGTAAAGGATGGGGGAAAAGTTGAATTTTTCCCAATAAAATCTAATGATGTCATAGAAAAACTTACCGAGTTGGTTCCTGATGCCTTAGCAAGGATAAAAAACAAAAAACAGCGCACCGAATAATGCGCTTATATTAAATGTTTTTCTATCAATTTTTCAATATTTTTCTTTGCACCGAGAACGTGTTCTTTCAATGCTTTTTCTGCTTTTGCGGCATCTCTTTCTTTAAACGCCTCAAGCACGGCTCGGTGTTCTTCCAAAGCTTTTTTCATTCTACCCGGTACCTTTAATGAGGCTAGCCTTGAACTTATTGTGAAATGATGGAAGTTGCTTAAGATATTCCACAAAGGTTTGCTTTTTGATGCTCGAAAAATAATTTCATGGAACTCGGTATCAAGCTCACACCATTTTTCGGCATCGCCTTTAATTGTATAAAACTCTATTAAATCAAGTGTTTGCTCCATTTCTTTGAGTTCACTATCTGTAATTCTTACTATTGCCCATCGTGCTGCTAAACCCTCTATAAGATAGCGAATAGTATAAATATCTTCAAGGTCCTGTTTTGATATACCCTGTACAATTACACCTTTGTTTGGAATACTTATTACAAGGCCTTCAAGTTCAAGCTGACGCAAAGCCTCTCTTATTGGAGTTCGGCTGACGCCAAGTTCTTTAGCGAGTTTCATTTCAACAAGGTTGTCTCCGGTTTTATATTTACCTGCGAGGATATCATCTTTTAAATGATTATATATCCGCGCTCTTAATGAACGGCCATTTGATTCCGGCATGTCCAAGGCCAATATTAATACCCCCTCATGACAATATCACAAATATATTTTACTACATTCTTAACAAATTTACAAAGAAGAATTCGGAATTATAAATGATAACAAGTGTATTTATGTATACAGAACCAAACCATAGACAACAATTCATACCTGTTTTAAAATACTGAAATTTATGATGAAAAGAATATGTAAAAAAGATATTGGAAACATATAGAATAGTATTTGATAAAATAAAATAGTTTAGTAATATATTTTATGGGAGGTGGATTAGTTGATACTAGAATTAAGCCCATATGCATTTACGATTGGTCCTATTAAAGTTTACTGGTATGGAATATTTATGGCTGTGTCTTTTTTGGTTGGAGCTTATTACCTGTATTTTGAAGGGAAAAAACGCGGGATAAATGAGGATTTTCTCCTGAACCTTGTAGTTGTTGTGATAATTGGCGGCGTTGTCGGTGCCAGATTAATGTTTGTGTTAACAAACTTTCCGTATTGGTTTGTTACAGACCCTATTAGGATAATAAAATTGTATGAAGGAGGCCTCTCATGGCATGGTGGTTTATTAGGAGGGCTGCTGACCGGTGTTTTTTATGCCCGGATACACCGGGTTAAAATCGAAGAACTTTTGGATTTGTCTGTACTAGGGTTGACAGTAGGATACAGCCTTGTAAGAATAGGAAACATATTTAATCAGGAAGTATTAGGGCGCATGACTATGCTTGGTTTTGGACGCTGGCCTGCGCAAATAATAGGTTCTTTAATAGGTGTAATCCTGCTTATCAGGTTTTTAAGGCTTCAACAAAAATCTCTGCCTGCAGGGTATCAATTCTGGTCTTTTGTTTTTTATCACCAGCTGTTGAGGGGTGTTTTCGAAGAATCAGTGAGGGACAATCCTTTGTTTTTATTAGGGTATGTGAACAATTACTGGGGTTTAGGTTTTTTTACACTTACCCAGATTGCAACTCCGTTTATCCTCCTGCTGGCGTACTGGTTTATGAACCGTTCAAAAACATACGGTCATTATGTGAGACTTCCTAATCCTTGATATATCCTTTCTTTCTAAGTTTTTCTATATGTTCTTTTATTTTTGAGGCTATATCAAGGTTATAATTTTCTTCCAGAACGAACATCATAGAAACCGCTACCTGGGCTACATCAAGCAGTTCGGTTGAAATTTTATCTATTACCTCTTTTTCATCCATTTTTATCTTTTCACCATTCAATCCCCTAAACTTACCTATAACTTGTGCCAGTTCTCCCGCTTCTTCCATAAGTTTCAAAGTCGTTGATTCTAATGTAGGAGTTAGATTATTTAACTTAGGCAGGCTTATTTCTTTAAACCTTGTTTTGGCCATTGGGTTTGATTCCTCCTAACACTTGTCATTTTAGTTCTTTAATAAATTCTTTTTTGTGTTTGAAAGTCCTTCTTTTGTTTTGCTATTTTAGAGGAATTTATGATGCAAAAAATGAATATATAAACACTAACCTAACAAACTGAGTTTTAAGGAGAGTGTAATATGGGTATAAAAAAACATTTGGTTATAATACTTGTTTTAACATTATCAATCGGCATACTACTTACCGGATGCGGAAAACAATCGCCTAAACAACGGTTTATGGAAGCTTTGGAAAAATCACAGGAAATAAATACGTATTATATGAAGGGGAACATTAAACTGAACTTGAGTTTTCCTGAAAATGGGTTGAATTTTAAGAACCGGCAGATGTATCAGTTTTTAAAAGACTTAAATATTAATATTGAAGGGAGAACTCAGAAAGAGCCTGCTTTGTCAATAATGGATTTGACTATTAGGTTCAGCGGCGTGAATTTTGACGTACAGATATATACAAAAAATGCCGAAATGTGGATGAAGTTACCGATGATTTCTTCATATTTGTATATTGATGATTATGCTGCCACCGGCCAAATGGGCGAAATGTTCGATAATAAACTTGCAAAAAAAGTTATTGATTCCCTGGATGATGATTCTTTTATAATGGAAAAAGGCATAACACTGGAAAACAATATTAAAACCGATGTTATCACTTTGAATTTGAAGAACGGTGAATTAAAAAACGCAATGAGAGCAATGATGACTATACTGGATTCTGCCGAGCTTATAAAAACCTTGGAAAGATTTGAAAAAAATATGAAAACAGAAAACCTGGAGTTGAAGTTTTATTTAGATAATAATTCTAACATACGAAGAGAAGAGATTAATGGGAAACTTACCATAGATGACGAAGAAAATCCGGAGAAAAAAATAGCAATAGATGTTTATGGAATTTTTGATATTAGTGAAATAAACAGAAAGATGGAGTTTGAATTCCCGGATTTTGAAAAAGAGCAGGTTGTTCCAATGAAATCAAACAACTTACCCACCCTTTCAAAGGTGGGTAAGTTTTAGTTAATCGAGGCTTAGGTTTTAATACGGTATTTTTCCGTCGTGAATTTCATAACTCCAATTATGGCCGTAATTATTATCCCATACATTCCTGTCGTTTTTAAAACACATGTTTAACCGGCTTCTGTCGTTTACCTTAAATGTTGCTTTCCACCCCCGTGGGGTTTTCGTCATTTTAATATCTTCGATATCTTTCCAGCTGTCGTTTCGACCATAACCTTTATGAAGATATATTTCTCCTGGCTGATTTCCTAAAAAACCGTTATACAGAACTGTGGCTTCATCCCCGAAGGTTAATGGTGTTGGTGTAACCGTTACAGGAGCTTCGTTAATTTTATGAACCATTAAAAATCATCCTCCTGATTTTGTTGATTACTTTTTTAGTATATGGCTTTTTAAACAGAATATACATATAATAATTATAAGGTATTACATACTTGAGATAAATTTACAATATTTAACATAAAATTTTTAATAAATTTTTTATAAAAAAAGCAGGATTATACAAATAATAATCGAATATAAGGATAATATGCCAATATTAAGTGGGGGTGTAAAAATTGTCAGAGGAAAAACCTCCTATATTTCCGGGTTTTGAAGAAATAATTGGGGAAAGTTATGGTTTAAAGCAAATATTAAGTGTTTTAAAAAAAGCTGCTCATTCTTCTAAAGTTTTATTATTAACAGGAGAAACAGGAACAGGAAAAGAATTAATCGCACGAAAAATACATGAAATAAACCCGGGCAAGGATAAACCCTTTGTGGCTATTAACTGTGCTGCGATTAATGACAATCTTCTAGAAAACGAACTTTTCGGAATGGATGGAATAGATAAAAAAGGTTTGAATAAAAAAGGCAAATTTTTTGAACTTATTAACGGAGGAACGGTTTTTCTTGATGAGATTGATGCATTAAATCCTTCATTACACGATAAACTTTTTAAATTTTTAAGAGAAAACCGTAAAAAAAGTGTTAGGGTTATAGCGGCTGTAGACTGTCCTGTTAAGGACAGTATTAAATGGAAAGAATTTAAAAAGATGCTTCTTAAAACAGTTGATGTTATGACGATAAGGATTCCTCCGTTAAGAGAGCGCAAAGAAGACATACCTCTTCTGGTGGAATACTTTTTGAAACATTGTGATAGAGATTATCATAAAAACATTCGGAGTGCTTCTCCTGAAGTTATTGATATATTTATGAATTATCCGTGGTACGGTAATGTCAGGGAATTAAAAAACACAGTGGAACGTGCAGTTGCTGTAGCGGGTGAATGTGAAGATACATTATTACCAAAACACCTGCCGCCTCATATTTTGGGTTATAGAAGATCAGAAAAACTTCTAAAGGATGTAGTAAATTTTTCAGAGATAGAGAAAAACTTTATAAATAACGGCAAACGAAACAATATAAAAAAAGGTTCTTTCCAGGGTGTAACAAATATTGAACAGCATATTTTAAACGGCAGAAAAAGGTCTACAAAAAAAGGCTTACACCGCTCCGCTAGAAGCCAAACAAAACCCCTCTTAACTTAAGAGGGGTTTTGTGTTATTAAATATACGGCAGTTTTTAAAATTTAAGTATTGAAATTATATGATTCATAAAAAGGTTTTTTTGCTTATGGTGTTGAAATAAAATCAATGTTGAATTAGTATTCTGAAGGGAGTGATTAGCTTTGAGAGAAATACATTTTGATATAATCAGGCAAACAGTCAAAGAACTGTTTTTAAAGGCCAACTATATTATCGGTGATGATATTATAGTAAAGTTAAAAGAATCTGTTCAGACAGAGGAATCAGAATCCGGAAAAGTCATACTTGAACAGATTATCAAAAACAATGAAATTGCTAAAAACGAAAGAATAGCAGCTTGTCAGGACACCGGGCTGGCAGTCTTGTTTGTCAAGCTGGGCCAAGAAGCCAAAGTAGTTGGCGGTGACTTCAATGAAGCTATAAACCAGGCAGTGAGGGAAGCATACATAGAGGGCTACTTAAGGAAATCTGTCGTAGATGACCCTTTATTCGACAGAAAAAACACAAATGATAACACACCTGCAATAATTCATCTTGAGATAGTGCCCGGAGATAAAATACATTTCCTTGTAACTCCCAAGGGATTCGGCAGTGAAAACATGAGTGCTTTAAAAATGCTCAAGCCGGCAGATGGCATAGAAGGGGTAAAAGAGTTTATTGTGGAAACCGTAAAAAAAGCGGGTCCGAACCCCTGCCCACCTATTGTAGTTGGAGTTGGGATAGGCGGAACGGTTGAAAAGGCTGCTTTATTAGCCAAGAAGGCAACCCTTCGGAGAGTGGGTGAACACAACAAAGACCCGAGGTATGCCAGACTGGAGAAAGAAGTTTTAGAGAAGATAAATCGCCTTGGGATAGGGCCTGCGGGACTCGGAGGAAGGACCACTGCTTTAGCCGTAAATATAGAATATTTTCCTACACATATAGCAGGCCTGCCTGTGGTTGTAAACATCTGCTGTCATGCTGCAAGGCATGCTGAAGCTGAAATTTAGGAGGGAGGAAAATGGCTAAAAATATTAAACTAAAAACTCCGCTCACAAACGAAGATGTTGTAAAGCTAAAAGCGGGGGATAGTGTATTAATAACCGGGAAAATCTATACAGCCAGGGATGCAGCACATAAAAGATTAATAGATCTTTTGACTCAGGGAAAAGAGCTGCCGTTTGACCCTGAAGGTCAGGTCATATACTATGTCGGCCCCGCACCTGCGCCGCCAGGATATGCCAGCGGTTCAGCCGGGCCAACCACAAGTTATCGTATGGACCCTTATACACCACAGCTGCTTGATAAAGGTCTTAAAGGCATGATAGGCAAGGGCCTTCGTTCACAGGAAGTAGTAGAATCGATGAAAAAAAACAAAGCGGTTTATTTTGGCGCTGTAGGTGGAGCCGCAGCCCTTATTGCAAAGTCGATTAAAAAAGCTGAGATTATAGCATATGAAGATTTGGGCACTGAAGCAATTCGAGAAATGGAAGTTGAAGACTTTCCTGCAATAGTTATAATAGACAGTGACGGGAACAACCTATATGAAACAGGCCCGGAAAAATACAGAAAATAAAGGAGAGGATAAATATGGATTATAAACAAGAAGCCTTAAGGATCCACAAAGAAAACAAAGGTAAGCTGAAAGTGGTTAGTAAAGTTCCTGTAAGAAATAAAGATGACCTGTCAATAGCATATACTCCGGGTGTGGCAGAACCCTGTAAAAAGATAGCAGAGAACATTGATTTGGTCTATGAATACACGTTCAAATCAAACGCAGTAGCTGTTGTAACAGACGGGTCAGCTGTATTGGGTCTCGGTAATATAGGAGCAGAGGCTGCCCTGCCTGTTATGGAAGGAAAATGTGTGTTGTTTAAAGAGTTTGGGGGAGTAGATGCGCTGCCCATATGTATAAAGACACAGGACGCTGACGAAATATTCAAAATAACGGCAAATATAGCCCCGGCCTTTGGCGGTATAAACCTTGAAGACATAAGTGGACCGAAGTGTTTTCAAATAGAGCGAAGGCTCAAAGAAACCCTTGATATACCCGTTTTTCATGATGATCAGCACGGCACGGCAATAGTTGTTTTGGGCGGATTAATAAATGCCTTAAAGATAGTAGGCAAATCCTTTGAAGAGATAGAAATAGTGGTAAACGGAGCGGGGGCAGCAGGGATAAGCATAACCAGACTGCTGAATTCCATGGGAGCCAAAAACATTGTATTATGTGACAGTAAAGGAGCAATATACCCTGGCAGACCTATAGGCATGAATTCGGAAAAAGAGTTAATAGCCAAGGAAACTAATAAAAACAATGAAAAAGGTAGATTAGAAGATGTAATAAAAGGCAAAGATGTATTTATAGGTGTTTCAGTAGCAGGGGTTGTCAGCCAAGAAATGATAAAATCAATGAATTCAGACCCCATAGTATTTGCTATGGCTAATCCTGTGCCTGAAATATTCCCTGAAGAGGCCAAAAAGGCGGGAGTAAAAGTAATGGGAACAGGTCGGTCGGATTATCCCAACCAGGTAAACAATGTTTTGGCATTCCCAGGAATTTTCCGCGGAGCATTAGATGTAAGAGCAACAGATATTAATGAGGAAATGAAGATTGCTGCTGCAAAAGCTTTGGCAGAACTGATTTCAGAAGATGAGTTAAATGAAGAATACATAATCCCTAAGCCTTTTGATAAAAGGGTAGGCCCCAGAGTGGCAGCAGCTGTGGCGGAAGCTGCCGTAAAAAGCGGTGTAGCAAGAATTAAGCTTAGTTATGAAGAAGAACTGGAAAAAGCATCACAAATAATGAATTCATAGATTTGGTTCAAAAACCACTATGTTTATGGCAAAAAAGCCCTTATCCAGGGCTTTTTTGCTGACAAAAAAATTTAAAAGAAACATGTCAAAAACTCTTCCAAGGTTATATCTCCAAAGTACTGTGTTAAGTCTATTTCCTTTAATATTGATGTGATGTTATCTTCTTTAAATTTTTCTCCTTTTAGTTTTTCTTCAATATCAGATACATCTTTTATACCGAAAAAGTCGCCGCATATTTTGCATTCTTTGATAAAACCATCTTTTACATTAAGCCTAACCTCAATTTTACCTGAATTAAAACGTCTTGATTTTTTCATGTTGTATTCCGGTGATTCGCCGTAGTTCCATTCCCAGGTTTCATATTTTTCTTTGACTAATTGTTGGATTTTTTCTTCATCCTGTGGAGACAGCTTGTATTCAGTAATTGGATTTTCTTCAAACATGTTTTTAAGAAGTAATGATTTGAATTCATCAATAGTAATGTCATCTTTAAGGTAGTCTGTAATATTTGTTACCCTGCTTCGAACAGACTTAATGCCTTTTGATTCGATTTTATCCGAGCTTACCTTTAAAGCGTTTTGTAAAACTGTCAGGTCAGAATTAAACAATATTGTCCCGTGGTGTAGCAGCCTGTTTTTGTATATATACTGGGCGTTTCCGGAAAATTTTTTCCCATCGATGGTCAGGTCGTTTCTGCTGCTAAACTCTACATTTATACCCAGCTCTTTAAGCGTTTTCATTACAGGAATTGTATATTCTCTAAAGTCAAACAATTTATTGGGCTGTTTTTTCACTATAAAGGTGAAATTCAAGTTTCCCAAATCATGGTAAACCGCACCGCCGCCCGACATCCTTCTAACTACAAAAATATTGTTTTCTTTAACAAACTTTGAATTGATTTCCTCTATAGTGTTCTGAAACTTTCCTATTATAATTGAGGGCCTGTTCTGCCAGAGCAAAACATAGTTTTCATCATCGTATAAATTTTTTAATACATATTCTTCAAGGGCAAGATTGTAGTAAGGATTTGTAGACCTGTTTTCTATATAGATCATGGTTTCACTCCCTGCCGAAAAAGTTTTGGGAATATTATATCAAAAAAACGGGTTTTAGCCAAGATTTTGGAGTTTTCGAGCTTTTCAAATTTTTTAGTTACAGCTTCCTTTGTAGGCAACTCCCAAGTACTGACTTATGATTTTATAAGCGCAGAATTTCCCGCACATGGTACAACATTCCTGATCCTCCGTATTTTTTTCCTTTCTTAACCTGGAAGCCTTAACAGGGTCTAAGGCTAATTTTATCTGTTTTTCCCAATCCAGAGATTTTCTGGCTTTTGCCATCTCCAGATCCCACTCCCTGGCTGTTTTTACACCCTTTACAATATCAGCTGCATGTGCAGCAATTCTACTGGCAATAACGCCCTCTCTTACATCCTCCGCAGTAGGAAGCCCTAAATGTTCTGCAGGAGTTACATAACAGAGGAAATCCGCTCCGGACCAGGCAGCAATGGCACCGCCGATAGCGGAGGTGATATGGTCATAACCAGGCGCTACATCTGTTACAATCGGTCCTAAGACGTAGAAAGGCGCATTATAACAAAGGTTTTTTTCCAGTTTAACATTTGCCTGAATTTGATCCAGAGGCATATGGCCGGGACCTTCTACCATTACCTGGACTCCAGCTTCTCTAGCCCTTTTGACTAATCCGCCCAAGACAATCAATTCCTTGATTTGGGGGGCATCGCTTGCGTCTTCAAGGCATCCGGGTCTTAGTCCATCTCCCAGGCTTAAGGTGACATCATATTTTTTTGCGATTTCCAAGAGCCTGTCATACTGTTCATATAATGGATTTTCCTTTTCATTATGCAGTATCCAGGCTGTCATAAAAGAACCGCCCCGGGAAACGATGTCCATTACCCTTCCCCTTGCTTTCAGTTCTTCGATAACATCTCTGGTAACGCCGCAGTGAACTGTAATAAAGTCGACTCCATCTTTACAATGTTTTTCAATTGCGTGAAAAATATCATCTTCTGTCATTTCTACTATTTTCTTGCCTTGCTGAACTGCCTCCACCATAGCTTGGTACAGCGGTACTGTGCCAACCATTACGGGGCTGGCATTGATAATAGATTTCCTGGAGGCGTCGATATCCCCTCCTGTGCTAAGATCCATAACAGAATGGGCTCCTGCCTCAATGGCGGCTTTCAGCTTTTCCAGTTCCTTCTCAATTTCCGGATAAGCATCGGATGTTCCGATGTTGGCATTTACCTTAGTAGATAAACCCTTTCCTACTGCAATAGGTGTACAGTTTCTGTGATTAATATTGCATGGAAGTACAATCTCTCCGCTTTCAATTCCTGCCCTTAAAGTCTCCGGTTCTAGGCCCTCTCTAAGGGCGGCTTCTTTCATTTCTTTTGTAATAATGCCTTTTTTGGCGTTTTCCAATTGTGTCATTTTTTTCACCATCCATCTTATTTTTTATTTAAAATCAAACTTATAAAAGTGATTTGTTGGGCCCACTCCTTTACCTATATCCAGGGAATTGGCAATAGCACCTGTAATATATTCCTTGGATTTTTTCACAGCTTCATCAACTCGATGACCTAAGGCGAGGTACGAAGCAATTGCCGAAGAAAAGGTGCAGCCCGTTCCGTGAGTGTTTTTTGTATCAATCCTATGACCCGGGAAATGATAAAATTTGCTTCCGTCATACAATATATCGGTGGCGTCCTCTATTCGGTGGCCGCCTTTTACCACTACGTTTTTTGCCCCCATGTTGTAAATCTTCCTGGCAGCTTCTTGCATTTCCTGCAAAGTATGAACGGAAATACCTGTAAGCATTTTTGCCTCATATAGGTTAGGAGTTACCACATAGGCCTTAGGAATTAGCAAATCAATCAAAGCCTTTATCGATTCGGAACGCAGTAGATGGCATCCGCTTTTAGATACCATTACAGTGTCTAAAACCACTTTTTGTATATTATACTTTTTTAGACGATCAGCAATAACCTCAATGATACCTGTACTGAAAACCATTCCCACTTTAACGGCATCCACCAGAATATCCTGAAATACAGCGTCTAACTGTTTTGCAACCATGTCTGGTGATATTTCCTCTACTCCAAAGACTCCCTGGGTGTTCTGCGCTGTCACAGCTGTGATGACACTCATTCCATATACCCCTAAAGCAGAGAAAGTTTTAAGATCTGCCTGTATGCCTGCTCCGCCACAGGAATCAGAACCGGCAATGGTTAATACTTTTTTCATGGCACTATCTCTACCCCCCCTTCTTAAAAGCTCCCATCCAAGAACTACCGGTGACTTACACTTTATAGTGGCTTAAAAGTATCCCTTCATGGAGAGAATTCATTCTCAATCCAAATAATAATATCATTAAAGTTTTCGAAAGGGACTGCCGGGATGTTATTATTGTTGCAGTACTGCAGCAGGCTGTCCTTTGCGAATAAAATATCTGCTGCGCTGCTCACACATATATCGGAATAGCCGTCTCCAATATATACGGTTTGGAAGCCTTCTTTTTTCAGATAGTTAAGAAGACCTTTTTTACAGGTGCCGCATTTGCCGCAGTCGGGGTTTATGTTCGGACATTTTATTGAATAACGGTTATTGTTAATGATCAGCTTGTTTGCATAAAAAGTTAAGTCAGAAAGACCATATTTTTTCAACAGGTAATCAATCATCAAATCATAACCGTCACTCAAGATGAAAATTTCATAACCTCTTTTTTTGCATAACTCAACAAAAGGCTTAAAAAAGTCGTCGAATTCAACGGTATCAAGCAGTCTATAAATGTCGCTTTCCGTTGCATCAAAAAGCTCAAAAGTTTGTTTGGCACATTCTTCGGTGGAGATTTCTCCACGTTCCCATTTATCGTTAATCTCTTTCCAGCCTTCACGGCAGAAGGCTTCTACCATAGAAGCAACCACATCTTTTTTCGTTATTGTGCCGTCAAAGTCGATAAAAAACATTTTCTGCATACTTATCCCTTCCATAAAGAAATCAGTTTCCGACTTATAGATTTTACGTCCTTTTTCCCTAAAATGGCTGATATGACTGATATTCCATCCACACCTGTTTGTTTTACTTCGAGTATGTTTGTTTCATTTATTCCGCCTATTCCCACTACGGGAATTTTAACACTCTCTTTAATTTTCTTTAATTCATCCAGTCCGATGGGTTTACCAGCATCAGATTTAGAACCTGTAGGATAGACCGAACCTGCGCCCAGATAGTCCGCACTCATGGCTTCTCCCTGCTTGGCTTCTTTGACGTTGGAAACGGAATAACCAAGTATTTTATCATGGCCTATAAGCTTTCTTGCTACACTAATAGGCAGATCCTGCTGACCGATATGTAGGCCGTCTGCATCAACGGCAAGCATTATATCAAGCCTGTCATTGATAATCAGAGGTATCCCGTATTTTGCGGTTAGCTGTTTCATTTTGAGTGCAATGTTGTAAAATTCAAGCGAAGATACTTCTTTTTCCCTTAATTGAACAAGCGTTACTCCGCCGAGGATAGCTTCTTCAACAGCTTGAAACAGGTCACGCCCTTTTAAAATATTGCGGTCGGTAATCAGATAAAGTGAATAATCAACATCAGATTTTTTTATTCCCATATTATCTTACTCCTTTTTAATATTTTCTCTTCAGTTAAAGAATAGATACTGTCAAAAAGTTTTACCTTATAGCTGCCGGGGAGAGGGCTTCCAACCATCTCTTCAGCGGCCAGCTCACCTGTAAGCCCCATACTTAGTACAGATGCAGCAGCTGCTTTGTAAAAATCCTTTTCGACCGCCGCTGTGGCAGCGCTTAAAGCACCAATCATACACCCTGCGCCTGTTACCAAAGTTAGCATTGGATTTCCGTTTTTAATGAGTGCAACCCTCTGGCCGTCTGTTATAATGTCTGTTTCTCCTGTTGCTGCAACAACGGTGTTGTATTTATTTGCCAGGATTTTGCAGGCATCAATTCCATCAGAACCGTCATCTATGGAGTCGACTCCTTTTACCCTGGCATCCATTCCTGCTAAGGTTTTAATTTCTCCAAGATTGCCTTTCAGGATAGATATTTTAAATTCTTTGAGGAGATCTAGGATAAATTCTTTTCTTTGGACAAGCGCTCCAACACCAACGGGATCAATTACAACAGGTTTGTTAAGCTTAGACGCTTTCTTTACAGCAAGAAATATTGCTTCTTTTTGTTCGCCTGTCAACGTGCCTATATTGATATAAAGGGAATCTGCAAGGGCAACAAAATCCTCGACTTCATCTTTTGCTTCACACATTGCCGGAGAAGCACCGAAGCTGAGCAATATGTTTGCACAGTCATTTACGGTGACATAGTTTGTTATAGCATGAACCAGAGGTTTTTTGGATCGAACTTTTTCAATAATGTTCCAAACATCTTTGGTCATCAGTTTTTCTCCTTTCATAAAAATTTGGATATAACTGTTTGGGTATGTTTTAAAAGAGAAGGGCTTGAGCTGAGAAGTCGGAGGTTAATTTGGGTAAAACAAAAAGGATGCTTCGAAGGAAGCATCCTTGATTTTCTAAAAGAAAACAATTGCTTCCCTACGTTGGCATTACCCAAACAGGTTCTAAGGGTTGGATTTAAAAATCCTCTCAGCTTAACGCACCCCTAGCAATTAGCGAATATTCAATTACATTTTCTATTGTAGGTCAAAACAAATGATTTGTCAATAAGTGTTAAAAAATTGTTTTGAATTTTGCTTAAATAAACAGGTTAACATTTGCTTCATCTGCTTCACCGAGATAAGTTGCTACACCGGCTATTTCGACACCGTCAATAAGCTCTTCTTTTTTTATTCCCATAACATCCATAGACATTGAACAGGCCAAGATTTTTACTCCCATATCCCGGGCCATTTCAATAAGCTCAGGAAGTGAATTCACGTTTTTCTTTTTCATTATCATTTTCATCATTTGTTTACCCATTCCGGCAAAATTCATTTTGGACAAGGGCAGTTTTTCGGCACCTCTTGGCATCATCCAGCCAAATAGTTTTTCGATAAAGTTTTTTCTAACCTTGACTTTTTTAGCTTTCCTCAATGCATTAAGCCCCCAGAAGGTAAAAAACATTGATACCTCATCACCCATGGCGGCGGCACCGTTCGCAATGATGAATGCGGCCATGACCTTATCCATATCACCACTAAAAACTATTATGGTTTTTTTCATGGCACAAGCACCTCTCCCTTAAGACTTCTTTTTGATTTTTGCAATGATAACTCCGTCTTCTTCGTTAAGTGAAACCAGTTCGTTTTTTGTTTTTTTGCACCATGCCTGGACGTCTTTTTTAAACCCGCTGTCTGTGACCTCAATAACAACCTCGGTATCAGGTTCGGCATCTTTCAAAGTTTTATGAAGCTGCATTATTGGGCCAGGGCACTGCATGCCTCTTGCATTAATATATAATTCTTTCATCTTAAATAAATCTCCTCTCCTTTTAATATTTCATTTTATATTTCATTTTACTCTAACTCAAATGGATAGGCGGTTATACCACCTTCAAGAATTGATACTTTGTCAAAACCAAGGTATTTCAAAGTGCAGTATGTCATATACGCTCTTTTGCCAACTTTACAGACAAGAATTGTTTCTTTGTTCCTGTCTAGACCTAAGGAAGCTGCCCGTTTCAGGAGTTCGGTTTGTGGAATGTTTATAGAACCTGGGATGGATCGAATGATAAACTCAGGCTCTTCCCTGATATCAATAACCTGAACGTTTTCATCATTTAGTTTATCAAGAATTTCATGCGCTTTAACTGTCTTGACCTTGCCCTCAAGCTTATTAAGCATTACATGTGCGGCGGTAATGGTTGATGCTACAGCCATAGAGAAAGGTGGGGCATAAGCCAAATCAAGCTGTGTTAAATCTTCAACCTTTGCGCCAAAGTGTATGGCTGTGGCTATTATGTCTATTGGTTTATCCACAACTCCTTCACCTATAATCTGAGCACCTAATACTCTGTGGTCTTTTTTATCAGCTATAAGCTTTGTGATAATTAATTTATTTCCGGGGAAATAATGAGCTTTATCAAAAGCGGGAACTATTACGGTTTCAATATCAAACCCGTATTTTGCCGCATCTTTTTCCGAAAGGCCTGTCTTTGCAAGGTTTAGATCGAACAGCTTTACAATAGAAGTTCCAAGCACACCCTTAAATGAGTTTTTATTTGTACCCATGAGGTTTAATCCGGTGGTCCTTCCGGCTTTGTTTGCGGTTGAACCCAAAGGTATCCAGGCAGGTTCATTATTGATAACATTCTTACTTTCGGCACAATCACCCACAGCATAAATGTCAGGCATGCTTGTTTCCATAAATTCATTAACTTTTATTGCTCCGGTTTTTCCGATTTTAAGTCCCATATCTTTTGCAAGTTTTATATTTGGCCTGACACCCACTGACATTATAACTAAGTCAGCCGGGATTTCTCCTTTGTCGGTTTTAACTATAATTTCTTTGGAGTTTTCGTTTTTAACGAATGATGTAACTTTTTCACTTGTATGGATATCTACGCCTTTTTCATTTAAATGCTTTTGTGCCAAAAGAGCGATTTCCCTATCAAAGGGAGGTAAGATCTGATCTAAAAGTTCAATTACCGAAACCTTTACTCCCCGATGTGTAAGGTTTTCTGCAGTTTCAAGCCCGATAAGGCCTGCTCCAACTATAACAGCTTTTTTGACTTTACCCTCATCTAGGAGCTTACGGATCTTAAGTGCATCTGTGACAGTCCTTAATGTAAAGATGTTTTCCAGGTCAACTCCTTTTATAGGAGGGATAAATGGGTCAGCCCCTGTGGCGAGAACGAGCTTGTCATATTCAAATTCTTTTTCCTCACCGGTTTCCAGGTTTTTGACAATAACCTTCTTTTCTTCAGGTAAAACTTTTACAGCCTCATGTTTTACTAAAACATCGATACCCTGTTCGTTTTTAAACTCTTCAGGCGTCCTTACCACAAGTTCTTTTTTTTCTTTTATAACTTTACCTAAAAAATACGGCAAACCACAACCCGCATAAGAAATATGTTCTCCTTTTGTGATGATTGTAACTTGTGAATCCGGAAAATCCCGTTTAACTTTGGAAGCAGCTTTTGTACCTGCTGCTACCCCTCCAATAATCAATATTTTTTTGTTCAAGGAAAACCCTCCCTCAACATTTATTCAATATACCCTACCCCCCTGGAGAGGGATTAATTTTATTATAAAAAAAATTAAGGTTTGTGTCAACCTTCACATGTTAAAAAATAAAAAAAGAGCCCGTAATGACCTACGCTACAGCCGCTACGGATCACTGCATAGCCCACTGCAACCTTTCGGGTGCAGCAGACCATTACGCAACCCGTAACAACCTTTGCTCGACTATCATAGATCCCTTAGAAACCTACGGCAATCTCTCAACCACCGTAAATCTCCTGTAAAATCCGGTAAGTTATTACCGGAAAAAACCTTCGGAACCTATGATAATCTTAGCTCGATCCATGTGAATCTCCTAGGACCCTGATGCAGCAGTTCAGGCTGCACCAGAGCCGATAATCGACTCACAAGGGTCTGCCCGCCGGCTGGTGCAGAGCCTTATCGACCCTGCACCAACCTTTGGCCGACTGCTGCAGAACCCCTGCAGAAGGGATCCTGCAGCAATCTTGGCTCGGCCATCACGAACCCTTTGATAGTTATTATAACCATTAAAAATTTTATTATACATAGAAAATGTGTTTTTTGATAGGGATTATAAAAAAAAGATAGAATATAAAATAATAAATATATGTTTAAAAAAATTAAACAAACATTATAAGGAGGCCGATATTTAGTGGTTCATTACAACAGGGACAAAATAAATAAATATAAAGAATTTAATCCACTTGATGATCCAAAAGTTAAAATGGCAACAATAGGCAATGGTTCTATAGGCGGAAAAGCGAAAGGCTTAATTTTTGCCAAAAATATATTGGCTGAAGAAAACAACGATTTTATTAAAAAAATATTAATTCCTGAAAGCAGTTATATTTCTACGGAAATTTTTGAAGATTTCATTGAAAGGAATAAACTTAGAACAGTTGTAGAAGATGAAGAACTAAGTTTTGGGGAATTAGTGGAATGTTTTTCGAAAGGAAAATTTTCCAATGCTCTTTTGAAAGACCTTGAAAAGCTGCTTTTGAAAATGGATTATCCCCTTGCTATACGTTCTTCATCATGTCTTGAAGACAGCTTAAAGTATTCTTTTGCAGGGAAGTATCTTACAACATTTATTCCCAACCGAGGCACACCTCTTCAAAGGTTAGAACAGCTTTTGGATGCCGTAAAACTGGTTTATGCCAGTGCATATGGCCCTAATGCTGTTGCTTACAGGAAGAAGCATAAACTTCCCTTCGAAAAGATGGCTGTAATAGTTCAGCGTTTAATAGGAAAAGAAAGAATGGGATATTTCTATCCTGAACTTGCCGGGGTAGCGTTTTCAAAAAACTATCGACGATGGTCTGAGAGAATAAAAAAGGAAGATGGCGTAATAAGAATAGTTTTTGGTTTGGGGACCACATCAACAGGCAGGGGTTATGCAAGGACATATTCTCTGACAAATCTTGCGTTGAGGGCAGAAGGGAACAATCCTATAGATATTGCTAGATATTCCCAGGAAACATTTGATTTGTTGGAAATGAAAACAGGCAAGCTTGTTTCTTTTAATATAAATAAAAAGCTTGAACTTCTGAAAATGCACAAAAACATTGGTAAAATAGCTCAGGTTTACTCTGCTCCTGAAAATACAATGAAGGATATTGTTTTACAAACGGTTGAACCGGTTCCGGGAGAAAGGATTGTTTTTTCGTTTGAACCCTTTAGCCGTTATTATAAAGATTTTTTTGATCTTATGCAGTCGCTTTTTGAGCTTCTTGAAAGAGAAATGGGCCTGGCTGTGGATATTGAGTTTACTTTTGACACTGAAGATAATGAGTTTAACCTTGTCCAGGCAAGGGCTTTAAGCAGTTATGAGGAATTTAGAAGAGTAAAAATACCTGAGAATATCCCTGATAGCAGCATTGTGGTCAAAGGAGACAGAATGTTGACTAATGGACAGCTTGAAGGCATAAATTATTTAGTTTATGTTGATCATAAAATATATAATTCTATTGAAGACAAAGCAAGTGTTGCCAGAGAAGTGGGCTGGGTAAATCAGTCTTTAGAAGGAGAAAAATATATTCTAATAGGCCCTGGTAGATGGGGGTCAAGCAATAAATATCTTGGCGTGCCGGTAAACTATAGTGAAATATCAAATTGTGGTGTGCTTATAGAACTTGGATTTCAACAGGAAGGGTTCGCCCCGGAACTCTCATACGGAACACATTTTTTTGCCGACCTTGACCTTAACGGCATCCTGTATATGCCTGTATTCGATAGTATCGATACAAATATTATAAACCGAAGTTCAACCATAAAACTCCGCAAAAGCCTTGATTTTACTGGGTTTATACTCCAAAAACCCGTTTTGTAGTGTAGACTTTGTTAGCTTAT
>JARRCM010000040.1 GCA_029982205.1 Thermosediminibacterales bacterium | reverse complement strand
TTGTTCCGGTGATACCGCATCAACCATTTGTCTTACGGCTTCTGGGCCTATGGGTGCTTTTTTGCCGACCAGCATTATATCCTGCATG
The DNA here is from genome assembly GCA_029982205.1 of Thermosediminibacterales bacterium. GTDB lineage: Bacteria > Bacillota > Thermosediminibacteria > Koleobacterales > JARRCM01 > JARRCM01. The sequence goes on along the minus strand of JARRCM010000040.1, from coordinate 14,459 downwards.
GGTGGAATTTCGAATTCTGATAGTCTTATGGTTATATCAGCTTTGCGGAGAGGTTCGGTTGACCGGGATGTTTCTTTTGATAACAAAAAAGGTGACCTCCTTTCGTAGAACAATTAAAAAATTAATTCATCGCCCTCTATCATATTACCCATATGATTTTCAAGAAATTTAAAATACCCGTCTATACCCCATTCTTTATTCCATAATTCTGCTAATTCTTTAATTCTTATTAAACACATAACATGTGTTGAAAAAAATTCTTCCAGTGTTTTTTTATCAGTTAAATCGAAGTCTTCACTTAAAGCATTCTTCAACTCTTCATTAAAAAAAGGGGGCACAACATGTCTGTAATGCTTCTAAATACGCCTTGTTAGCATCATCCAGTTGCCCGAAAAAATTATATTCAATATTATTTAGATACCCATCAATCTTCAATAATAAAATATTAATTGCTTCAATAACCTTTCTACTATCATATTTTGGATATTTACGATGAATTTTTAAAAGATTAGACTCCATTGTAAAAAGTTCAAGGCTATAATTAGCCTCTTCTCCCTTTTTTATTTTCCCGAATTTCTTACTCATTTTATCTGCTATTTTTTCAATTTTATAATTGTTTGCTTTGATCTGTTTCATCATTACCTTCTTTTATACAATTATATGCTTTCTATCAGCACTTTTATATTTGCCATTTTTACCTCTCCTCTCTGTAATATCTAACTACAAAATCACTTAATCTTGCGTAATTCCCTGTTAACTTCATTACGTTAGAAATATTCAAGAAGGCGGCTGGTGTCTCTCACCATAGCTTGGTAAACGGATAGCGTCAATTTTCGGGAATGCCTGTGTTGTAGAGCTGCTGCTGCCGTTGTGATGGATTACCAATCTCTGTTGCAATTATTGCTGCACCTAGAGCCCCTACAATTTGGGGTTCAAAAGGTATTATAATTTTTTCTCCTATTTTGTTTTCTATTTCATACACAACTCCGCTGTTTTTGGCAACTCCGCCTGTCATCATATATTTTCCACGTCTGCCCACCCTGTCAATAAGTGAAACCGCCTTTGATGCTACAGACCTGTTTAATGCCCTTATTATATCTTTTTTCTCCTTATTCTGCGCAATTAAAGAAATCACCTCGGATTCAGCAAAAACGGTACACATGCTTGTAATTACAATATCCTCTTTAAAATCCTTAACCACCCTGCCCAAATCACTGATTGAAACCCCAAGGGTTTCTGACATAACATCCAAAAACCTTCCGGTACCTGCTGAACACTTATCATTCATCACAAAATCCACAACACTTCCCGAATTATCCAGTCTTATTACCTTACTGTCCTGCCCACCGATATCAATTATTGTCCTCACTTCCCTATCAAAGTAAAATGCTCCCCTGCCGTGGCACGTTATTTCAGTTACCGCTTTATTTGAAAATGGAATACTTATTCTACCGTATCCGGTTGCAACGATATATTTGATATCCTTTTCTTTTAAATCGGCCTTTTCAAGTGCGGTTTTATAGGCCCTTTTTGCACTGTCAATGGCCCTTGCGCCTGTCGGGACAATCGAATATGAAACTATGTTTTTATTTTCGTCGATTATTACAACGTTTGTTGATGTTGACCCGCTATCAATACCTGCAAAATAGCCTTTTTTCTTAATTTTAACATTTGGTCTTCCTGCCCCGACGGATTCTAAAAATGCGTCTATTCTGGTCACTATCTGACCGTTATTTAAATCCGAATAGTCAGTTTCGAGTTTCAAAATGGGAAGATTTAAAGCGCTTTTTAAAGTAGCGTATTCAAAGGAATAGAAATCACAGAATTTAATTGTATTGTATATGATCCCCTTTATGTTATTTTTGTTAATAAACCTTAACCTGTCGTCAACCATCCTCATACATGGAAAGGAATTCAGAAGTGCTTTTGCAAAGCTGAAAATCAGATTGTCCCTTTTTTCAATTTTTGAAAGTCTGTTATCTCCGGTACAGGTCAAATTGATAATATTTAAACTGCACCTTTTTTTTATTTTTTCCAAGACGCTTCCATTAAATCTTGCCCCTAAAACCGCAATACTTTTTTTGAAGTTCTGGTTTTCTGTTTTACAGTCGTTTAATATTTTTATAAATTTATCCAAATCAATTTTTTTGCCTTTAAAATCTTCATAAGCCTTTATAAATTTTAAAATCTCATTATAAAATAAACTGCAAGCGTGGTCATCTGTTTTTCGTGGCAGGTCAATAATATGTATGAATTCTATTTTTCCTTTTAATACATCATAAAGCCTTCTTATGCTGTCACAGCAGTTTACCAGAACAACCTCATTAATGTTGTTTTTAAGAATTTCCTCTAAAGCCCCCTTCATAAAGCTACACATATTCGGATGTATCAGGCTTTCAACATCTTCACCGGCCTTACCTTCAGGTTCAATTCTTAAAACTTCTTCATCAAAGGCTTGAATTATTTCAATAGGAGTGTATTTGCATACATATCCTACCATGTTTTTTCACCTTCTTTTCACCATTTCCAAAAAAGCTTCGAGCCTGGTTCTTGACTGGCCTTCTTGATTGTTTCTTTTGTCTATTCCGTCACCATCAACAGCCAAAAAGGGAATACCTTTATCTTTAAAGAACCGTTTTAAAATATATGCTCCTCCAATCGATTGTTTACAGCCGAAGTGGCAAAACTGTATTATGCCATCAGGTTCAATCCTGTCAATTATATTTCCAAGGGAATGAATCCTCCTATTGAAACCGCCGTTGTATGTGTTTAAAATAAGTTTTTTTGCAATTCCTTCAAATGGGTCATCATATTCCACTTCAGCCAGGAAATCAAAATTTAAATCACAGCCCAGCAGGTGGTATTCATTATTAAAATTGAAATATTCTTTAAAACTGTTTTCAAACATTGGTACTAAATGAACAAAAAATATTCCCTTGCCTGTTCTCAAAGGTGCTCTTTTTATGTCGTTGATTAACATTTTATAAAAACTGTATGTTTCCTCCATGCCCATAAATACATGGGAAGTAAATAGCATGTACATCTCAAAGGTCATAGTTGAGTTTAAACTTCTCAACCTTAAATTATCTATATACTCATTAATCAACTTTCTTGTTTCGTTTTCCCTGATTATTATTTCTCTCAGCTTATCGATATCCAGTTTCCTTTCAAAAACATCTTCAATTAAACCAATCATTTCAATAAGCTGTTTTTTCACGTATTCAACGGTGTTCCTGTTATATTCGTAAGGGACATCTATTATGTAAAGCGGAAGGTCATATTTATCAGATAGATATCTGAAACTGTTTATGTTTGCATCACAGGCCAGAGATGTTGTTACCGCCATTTTGGGTTTTTGAAGTATGTTTAGTTCTCCTGAGCCTATGAATGCCTTATGGTAGCTGCAAAGTGTATTTGAGATCCCTGCGGATTCTGCCTTATCGATAAGATAATCCTCAATTAAAAATCCTGACATAAAGGAAGAGTATGCTTCAATAAAAAGTGGATATATCTGCATAGCAATAAGAAGTTCAGTTGGTGCAAATATATTTACCCAGATAGAGTTTTCTGGATGGTCTATCGGTTTTTTGATATTTTTTATGCATATTCTGTTTAGGTATTTTAAAGATTCAGGAAGCCTCTTATCAGGAAAAAAGCTTACGTATTTATAAACAATGTCAAAACCCAGTTTGATAAGTTTAAAAGCCCTGTAGGGGTTGCCTAAATTTTTCTTGATGATGTTGCTATAGGTTTTTATTAAATCCATAAAAACACCTCAACAAATGCCAAACCTTATTTATCATATTTATTCAATAAAAAGGGCCGTTACCCTGCTAGTTCTGTTAAAAAAGCCCAACGCAAATCTGCGCCCGGCTTTCATCTATCATTTCCCGGAAACGTATTCCACAATAATTATCGTGAACGGTATTTTTTAAGACGTTTCTGACTTTTGTTGCAAGTTCCTATGTATTCTGTTTGCTTTCTGAATACCCTACCTGTGCTGTGCGTTAATACCTTGACAATATTTAATATCCTGCTTTTGGTACTGAGGCAAAAACGCTGAAATTCAGGGTCAGATAAAAGGAAAACAGAAAACTTGGAAATTATTTCTACGTTTTTGTGGGCTAATCATAATATCAAACAGAACTACAAATAGCTGCAAAAAAAGTTAATCATGAATGCAGTTCTACATTAATTACCTGCCACAACATTTCTTGTATTTCTTCCCGCTCCCGCTATAAAGCCCCTAAAAGATTTGGGTTGTGTTCATCTAAAAGTCTATGCAGGTCAAGTATTTTTTCATGTTGTTTTTCTTTTTTTAGATATTCGAATATGTTTATAACAATGTCTATAAAATCGATTTCTGAGGCAAAATTAAAGGGTAGTTCCTGATTGAAGGAATCCTTAAGGAATTCGAAACCGACAACTATTAGAATTTCACACCAAGCGTTTTTTCAAGAATATTTCTGCTATCATATGGAAATGATCAATGCTTTCCCCAAAGTAACCTCCTCAAGAAGGTATCACAATCAATTCCGAAAAAGTTTTATGGCACTTTAATTTTACTATAAATTTCACTTGAAAAAAAGTTTTTTATTGCAACACAACTTTTGCCTGGAGAAAAGGTTTATTTTATCTTAAAATTGTATTAGTTAACAGATTAGCCGGCTAGCCTCCCCAAAAAAGCTATTGGAGGTAGGTTAAATCGAACGAAAAAGGCAGAGAGAAAAAATATAACTTTGTTTCGTTGTGGCCTGATTATACCTATTTTAAACGGCCAGGTAAAAACTCAATTAAGATAGAGGGCGGTTAATCACCACCCCCTATCTTAATTTTATACATTTTGCTTTACCTTAGCAGACAGAGGCTTTTTATTATCAATAGGTTCGGAAATAAACTTGAAGATAACCAGAGATACAACTGCTCCAAGCACGATGTTTACTATAGCGGGCAGTCCTATAATTACACCAATGTATCCTACCACAGCGCCTAATGCCGCTAGAACGGCATAGGGCACTTGGGTACTAACGTGATCTATGTGGTCGGCTCCGCTGAACATGGAAGACATGATAGTTGTATCTGAAATCGGACTGCAATGGTCTCCGAATACCGCACCGGCAAACACTGCACCTATGGTTGCGAACATGTAAGTCATGGGATCTATTCCTGCAGAAACCGAGGCACCGTGAACCAGCGGCACAACAATGGGCATAAGCACGGCCATGGTTCCGTAAGATGTTCCGGTTGCAAAGGAGATGAAGGCACCTGTTATGAATGATATCAGCGGTATGAGAGCCGGAGTAAGGATACCTTGTGTTACGCCTACGATAAAGTTGGCAGTTCCTACAGCCTTAATGGATGAACCGATTCCCCAAGCAAATATCAGAATCAATGTTCCGGAGAATATGGATTTCATACCCTCTAAATAACCTTTAAACAGCATATTGATGGGTACAAGCCCCTGAACTGCATAAAAGATTATCGTGAGGGCTACAGCGCCAAAGGATCCCAAAACCAGGGAGTGGGAGCTGCTGGCTTCACCTATTGCAGTGGCTATAGATACTTCCGGGTATCCCCCAGTTTTAAGCATCATTGTAAAGATCAGACCGACGAGCAGCACCAGCGGTATCACAAAGTTGATAACCCTTTTAGGACAGTCTTCCGGGCATGCGATTTCATCTGTTTCAGTTTTGAGAAGTGGAGTTGCCCCATCCCTTAACAGTTTACCTGTTTTGCGGGCACGTCTTTCAGCCCTCAGCATAGGGCCGAAATCCCTCTCAGATAGCACAACATATGTCAGCAGCACAAGGGCAATGATGTTGTAAAGTATAAAAGGTATGGATTTGAAGTAGGCCATGTATGATGAATACGAAATGTTCAAGGCCTCAAACTGGGAGTGAATCTGGCCGACCATGTAGGCAATCCATGAGGAAATACCTGCTATACACGCTACAGGAGCGGCTGTCGAGTCTACAATGTAGGAAAGCTTTTCTTTTGAAATTTTGTAATCAGCAGTAATAGGCCCCATTGTAGTACCTACAACAACCGTATTAACATAGTCCTCAAAAAATATTATGAATCCTGCAAGTTCCGTTGCCAGCAGGGCACCTTTTGCCGTTTTGATTTTAGAGGTAATCCAGTTTACGATAGCATCAATACCTCCGCCGACACGCATAATTCCTACGAGCCCGCCCATGGTCAAACTAGTTAGCACAATCCTTGCTCCCCACGGGTCTCCCAATGAGTTCCACAGAAACTCAACACTTTTACCGAATCCGGTAATGGGATTCCAGCCTGAAATCATTGTGCCCGCAACCCATGCACCGATAAACAGAGAAGGGATAACCTCCTTGGTAACGATGGCAAGGGTTATGGCTACTAAAGGCGGCAGCACGGATAGAAAACCGAAATCAGGTTTGGGTTTTTGTGCTTCTGCTGCAAACACGAGGTTAGTAGTAAGGAGCAGAACAAGGGTTATTACAATGACGGCAGTTTTCTTCGAAAAACCGAACAATTTCAAAATTATTACCTCCTTTTTATATTATTACCAAACTTCGCTATTTCTAGGCTTATGCGTCTGACCACCTCCTTCCGGTTATATTATCTATAAGCCTCGGGATACAGAAATCCCGAAGCAATTAAAGCCGTTTTCCCCAAAAGCTCTATACTGTAAAACCTGTTTTTGCTTCTTTTAAAAGTCACTCTGAGCCTTCCCCCCAGGGTTACAACAGTTACGGGAGATGAGACAAAACTATTCAAAGCGGAAACAATGGCACTGGCGGTAGAACCGGTACCGCATGACATTGTTATCTGTTCTACTCCCCGCTCATAGGTGGTAACCGATATCGTTTGATTATCTATCAATTTAACAAAATTCACGTTAGTTCCTTCTGGGAAAAGCTGTGTATTATACCGTATTTTCCTTCCCAATTCAGTCAGTGTTTCAGCGGTGAGGTCGTCTTCCAAAAAAATTACACAGTGAGGTACCCCTAGGTAAAGGCTGTAAAAGCGGTAATCCCTGTCAAGCAATTTTAACTTTCCGTTCCTGATGTATTGCGCATCAACATCGGGAAGCTTTATACCCACCTCTTTCCCGTGAACGGCGGCCTCTATATTGCCTGCATGGGTTTCAAATATCATATTTTGCTGAGCAACTCCATTTATGTAGGCATAGCGGGCAATGCACCGGGCACCATTGCCGCACATTTCCCCTTCAGAACCGTCTGGGTTAAACAGCCTCATTTTAAAGTCAGCCTCTGAAGAATTTTCTAATAAAAGCACGCCGTCCGCTCCCATGGACTGCTTCCTTATACACACCTTTGCTGAAAAATAGGGTAGTTCCTCTTCTTTTAAAATACCATCCCTGTTGTCTATTACTATAAAATCGTTTCCACATCCCTGCATCTTTGTAAATTTGATATGCATGCAGTTCACTCCTCAATTGGGCCTATACTAGCCTTAGAATAAGCTGTTCCCTGTCTCCGTAAAGGTAGTTAAGGAGAGGTATTTCAATCATTGTATAGCATCCGGGAGACTGCCTCATGGAGGCCCTTGCCGCTGAAACCATTACCTGAGCCGTGGCGGCAGGGTTTACAACGGACATTTTGAATTCAATTCTCTGATTGTAGATTTCTCCCGAGACTCCTTTTCTTTCCATGTGCACTCCATGCCCCACATCTATAAGGGATTTTACGTCAGCCACTTCGAAAACATGGGTTTCATCATGGGCAAAATACGGTGTCTCTCAAAAAAATGACTGAAAAAAACAACATTATAAGTTCGTTTTTGTGAACTTTCTAGCTGGCTGTGTAGGGGAGAATCGGTTATCCAGGATTCAAGGATTCCAAAAAAGTGAACACGGAGTTCATGTTTTTGAACTTTATTTGATTTTGTATTTTTTAACCTTCATGTAAAAGTTGGTTTTTCCGATTTCCAGAGTTTTAATGGCTTCCTTCCTACATCCCCCCGTATAATCGAGTACCTTTGATATAAGCTGGCGTTCAGTCTGCTCCACAGCCTTTTTTAGTGGCCCTATCCCGATAACGCTTACCAGCTGGTCAAAACCTGACGGCTTCCTGACCCCTTCGGGGAGGTCATCAACGGTGGGGAATATCCTCGGGGTGTTCCCTAAGGGAAGGAATGGTTATAGGGAAAGGGTTTAACCCGCCAACCTTTGTAAAGGACCTTGTCTGCAGAAAGTGCAGCACCTTTGCCTGCATAGTAAGGGGAAGCTCGACGATTTCATCAAGGAAAACGGTGCCGCCATTAGCACTTTCCAGCATTCCGGGTTTTCCTGAAGACAGCGCACCTGTAAAGGCACCTTTTTCATATCCAAACAACTCGCTTCTTTTTGCACCACCTGCGGTGCCCGACTAGCGGCTACCCTTATCAGCCTGTCAATAATATCCGAATCTGGGTGGAAAATAGAGTTGTCGGAAATTATAACTATATCACCCTTTTGTATGGTTCCCTCTTTGTGCCCCGGGCCTATTCTTGGGTCAATTCCAAAGATACAGGCAGCTTTTTGATTGTATACCTTAATAATGATTTTGTTCTGCTATAAATTCTATAAAAAATTCCTTTTTCCTGCAAACAAATTTAGACAGGATTTTCAAAAATAGAAGTTCAATACTAAACACATCGCTGATCATACGGGCTAAGAAAAATCGGATTTTACTTCCCAGAAGTGAAATCCGACGATAAGTCAGGTTACAGCATATCTGCAATTATGTCTTCGTATTGAAAGACTCCACCAAGGCCACCGGTGTGGACAAATAAAACCTTGCTGTCCTGCGGTATAACCTGTTTTCTAATCATGTCCATCAATCCGTAGAAACTTTTTCCCGTATAGACCGGATCCAGATAGAAACCTTCTTGTCTGGCAATGTATTTTATTAAGTCTATTACCTCTTTGACGATAGTTCCATAACCTCCAAAGCCATAACCGTCTATTGTGCAAGCTTCCAATTCATCTCTAGATACTATGCCTTCATCTATATTCAATATCTTAGCGGTTTCTTTAATCAATGTGGCCACATCATTTAACAGCTCATCTCTGGGATCACCTACACCGATTCCTAGGGCTTTAATTTTCGGCTTCAAAATCTTTAATCCCAACAATATTCCGGTTTGAGTCCCACCACTGCTACTAGGACTTACAACATAGTCAAAATCCAATCCCATGGAATTACTTTGCTCAACTATTTCTGCTGCAGCTTTTAGATAGCCCAAAACTCCCGTAGGATTGGAGCCGCCCACCGGAATAATGAGAGGTTTTTTACCTTTTTCCGCTAACTCATCAGCAATCTCTTCCATGTAGCTCTTTAATTCCCGGCTAGTCTCGGCATCGTAAACCCTTATTTCTGCGTCTATGATCCTGTCCATCAACAGGTTGCCCTTATTTTCTTCCTTCCCCCTTAAAACCAGGACAGCATCAAGGCCGAGTTTTTTAGCTGCTGCTGCAGTCTGAAGAGCATGATTAGAGTGGACTGCACCGGCAGTAATAACAGTATCACACCTTTTATCCAGAGCCTCCCCCATTATAAATTCAAGTTTTCTAGTCTTGTTTCCTCCAAGGGCCAGGCCGGTGAGATCATCGCGTTTGATATATAGTTCAACTCCGGTTTCTTTGCTTAAGTTTTCAGCCCGGACGATGGGTGTGGCCCCCCACAACAAATTCACGTGGGGAAAACTGTCCAGCTTCTGTTTTAGATCTGTCAATAGCATTTTCATCTCCCCTTTTGCTTTGTTTTTGTTACTAAAAACTCTGCAAGTTCATTGCGATTCATAGGTTTATTGAGACAGACCCCTGGCTGTTACAAAAATTTCTTTAATAACTTTGTTTTTACTGACCCCATAAATCTTATTTACCATATTAACTACAGAACATGCATGATTAGGTACTATCTCTAAAACTTGGCCGATTTTTAATTTGTCTTCTTCAGGATTATAATATATTTTCCCCAATTCTTCAGATAATCCGTTTATGACTATACTTTTATGGTTTTTCACCAAACCATATCCTTCAATACGGTTATTCCCGTGTGCTCCAGTATCAGAACTTAAAACTTTGCTTCCAACATCTATAACAGCTCTACCTTGTTCTGGTATACTAATAACTGTTCCCAAAACACTTAATGCACATCTTTCAATTGGTACAACACCAAGTGCTACTTGAATAGCGTCATAAAAAACGTAATTTCCGGGCCTGATCTGTTTAATTTTTTTAAAATCATTGATTGCCTTGACGGTGGGAGTACTACCAAGTGCAATAAATTCACAATTTCCACCTTCCTGTTCAATAATTTTAGCCGCTTCTGTGACACAGTTTACTTCTTCACAAGCTGCTTCTTTAATTTCATCGAAATCACTAGCACCATAAACGTGTCCTCCATGTGTAGCTACTCCTGCAATACGAATACCTTTTAAGGCTTTGAGTCTGTTATAAAATTCTTTAACCTGATCTACAGAAATGCCCAATCGCTTTAGTCCACTATCAATCAAAATCATACAATCAAATATTGTGTTCTTTTCAAGTGCCTTTTTGTTAAGGAATGAAGCTGATTCAAATGTATCAACACTACAAACAACTTTTACTTCATTTGATAGATTATACAATCGTTCCAATTTTTTCTCACCTACGATTGGGTACGCAATCATGATTCTTTCTGCTCCAGCATTGGCCATCATTTCTGCCTCGCTTAATTTTGCAACCAGAATACCTTTAGCACCATGTTTTAACTGCAAATTGAGTATATAGTCGCTTTTATGAGTTTTTATCATTGGCCAGAGTTCAACGTTGTGTTTTTTTGCTATATCTGCCATTTCTCTGATATTTGTTTTTAGTTTCTTTAAATCAACAATTACATTTGGGGTTTCTAAATCTTTTATAAACAATCAGCTCTCTCCTTTCTATATTTCCGCATCCTCATCCGGGAAAAAATCTTTTAACCCCTGATAAATGCTTCACTAAAATCACTCCAAATTGAATCAACCCAACCAAAAAAACATTAATATCATTCTGAATAATATAAATCCAAAAAGGATATACAGCAAAACCAATAATGGTAGCAATATCCGTATCTTTTAATACCAATGTTGCGATCCCTAATACAGCAAACACCACCAGGCCTGCTTTTATATCTATTAATACCAAAGCACCTGCTGTTACAGCTAAACCTTTTCCGCCTTTAAACTTTAATATAGGAGGCCAGTTGTGCCCTAATACCAACCCAAGTATAACAGCGTACAATACCCATCGTTCTGTCTTCAAACACAAAGCAATATTGGCTGCTAAAGCTCCCTTTCCAAAATCCATGCAAAAAGTAATAAGCCCAGGGATAAAACCTATGTTTCTAAAAGTGTTCATTGCACCTATATTGCCACTTCCAATTTCACGTATGTCTTTACCAGTAAAAATTTTAGTGACAAGATATGCTGAAGGAATGGAACCCAAAATATATGCCAAAAATATAACACCATACATTCTTAATTGCTCCTTTTAAAATCAACATTTTCATCTTTCCTCATTCTCTAACTTAAAAAACTTAAAAAAGGAGGCATTACCCTCCTTCTTCTACTTCCTCTAAACTTCCATTATTATAGGAAGGATCATTGGTCTCCGTCGTGTTTGTTCATAAAGAAATCTTCCAAGCGTATCCCTTACCTGAGATTTTATTGTTGACCATTCTGTTATATTTCCTTCCTGACACTTGTTAAGAGCCTGTTTGACACGTTCACGTGATTGTTCCATTAGTTCCTCGGATTCCCTTACATACACAAAACCCCTTGAAATTATATCGGGACCTGCCACTACTTCTCCTGACTGTTTTTCAATTGTTACAACAACAATTAATATTCCATCTTGAGACAATTGTTTTCTATCTCTTAACACTATATTACCTACATCTCCAACGCCAAGACCGTCTACTAATACTTTACCTGAAGTTACTTTCCCTGCAATTTGCGCAGTTTCTTTTGTTATTTCCAAAACATTACCGTTCTCAGTCAAAAAAATATTTTCTCTTGGAATACCCACTTCTTCAGCCAGTTGAGCATGTTTAATTAAATGACGGTATTCACCATGTATAGGCATAAAATATTTGGGTTTTAATAAATTTATCATTAGTTTAAGTTCTTCCTGACTCGCATGACCAGAAACATGAACACCTGAAATTGCCTCATATATTACTTCTGCCCCTTGTTTAAAAAGATGGTCTATAGTTCTTGCAACTAATTTTTCGTTTCCTGGTATGGGAGTAGCTGCTATCATCACAATATCCCCTGGAACTATATCAACTTTTTTATGTTCAGACATTGCCATGCGCGTTAAAGCTGACATGGGTTCTCCCTGACTACCAGTAGTTATAATAACCGATTTATGTAAAGGAATTTTGCTCATATCATCTAGATCAACCAGCACATCCTTTTGTAATGATAAATAACCCAAATCTAAGGCAATATTTACTACGTTAACCATACTCCGACCCACAACTGCAACTTTTTTTTCATATTTTTGAGCTGCCTCAAAAACCTGCTGTATTCTATGGACATTTGAAGCAAAAGTTGCAACTAATATTCTGCCTTTAGCCTTTCTGAAAATTTCTTCTATTGTTGCGCCTACAACCTTTTCAGACATTGTGTATCCTTCTCTTTCAGCATTTGTACTATCAGAAAGAAGCAGCAAAACTCCCTGTTTGCCCAACTCTGCCAGCTTGTGAATATCGGTTATTTGACCATCTACAGGGGTTTGATCAAACTTAAAATCACCAGTGTGTACAATTCTACCAATTGGTGTATGAATTGCCAAACCAACGGTATCTGGTATACTATGGTTTACTCTAAAAAAATCTACCTTAAACTTTCCTAACTCTATGGTTGCAGGTGGATTAATTACGTTTAATTTATAATCTTTTTTTATCTTATACTCTTTTAATTTGACTTCAACCAAACCTAAAGTTAATTTAGTACCATATATTGGCAAATCCAACTCTTGGAGTACATAAGGAAGTGCTCCAATATGATCTTCATGCCCATGAGTCAGCACTATACCTTTTATTTTATTTTTGTTTTCAATTAGATAGCTTATATCAGGAATTACAATATCAATACCAAGCATCTCCTCTTCGGGAAATTTCAACCCGGAATCTATAATTATTATTTCATTTTCATATTGCACTACGAACATGTTCTTTCCTATTTCTCCAATGCCTCCCAAAGGGATAATCATAACCTTCGAATCTTTCGCCAATCAATTAACACCTCCTCAAATAAATACGTCTAATCTAGATTATTTTAAGCCGCTCAGAACAACTATAAACATTATAATAAATTTTTAAATGAAACACAACAAAAGTCTATAAATGCTTGCTTCTAAAAGTAGTATGCCTAGTTTATATAAAACGTATAAATTTACAAAATAAAAAGACACTTACAGTGCCACCATAAAAAGCTTGAAATTTTTTTAAATTTCTATAATAACCAATTCAGAACTTACTTTTTTGATTGACTCCCATGGAACCTCCAGACTACTGTTATCTTTCAAAAAAGAAAATTGATTTCTACGGTTTGGTATAACTAAATACTCTATTTTACCAGTTTGTTTATTTATTATTAAATCACAATCCCCAATTACTCCTAATCTTGAACCATCATTTAAATTTACTATTTCTTTTCCGTTAAATTCGTTTAATCTCATATACTGCACCTCCGAATATCTCTTAATAAATTTTATTTAATTTCTTAGTAACTATTACAAAAAAGTGTTTATATCTGTCATTTAATTATCTTTCTGAAACTAGATTCCAGTATGGCCAAACCCAGATTCCCCTCTGTCTGTAGCATCAAGATCCTTTACAAGCTCAAAATCTGCTCTTACAACTTTGTTTATAACCATTTGGGCAATTCTATCACCGCGGTTGACAGTATAATCTTTTTCCCCAAGATTCAGCATAATCACTTTTATTTCTCCCCTATAATCAGCGTCAATGGTTCCAGGAGAATTCAAAAGAGTAATACCATGTTTCAATGCAAGTCCGCTTCTAGGCCTTATTTGTGCCTCATATCCTTCAGGCATACTCAATGATATGCCTGTTGGTATTAATTTATATTTTCCAGGTTTAATTACAACCGGTTTTTCAACATTTGCATGCAAATCCAAACCTGAAGCTTTTTCAGTCATATAATCTGGCAGTTTAATATCTCTAGCATTCTCCATTTTTTTAATTTTGATTTTTACTTTTTCGATCATTACTTCCTTCCTCCTATTTTTACTATTAACTTGATTTTCAACTTGATTTTAAATTAACATTAATGTTGACATCAGTAATAATATCTAGCTCTTCTTCATTTTTTAAATAAATTCTAGCGTGACTTTACTAAGCAAATTCAATAAACCCTTATTTTACAACGATTACAACCGATTATATGTATAGACTAAATATAATTGCTTAATTATAAGT
>JARRCM010000039.1 GCA_029982205.1 Thermosediminibacterales bacterium | reverse complement strand
GAACAAATGGAAAAAGCTCTTGAAGAATTACAAACTATAGCAGGAGGCGGGGTTAAATGACTAAAAACACAGCCAAAAAAAATACCGCAACTCGTGAAGCTTACGGTGAAGCCTTAGTGGAATTAGGAAGAGAAAACAGGAACATAGTTGTTTTAGATGCTGATTTATCAAAATCTACAAAGACAGAAATGTTTGCTAAAGAGTTTCCAGAAAGGTTTTTCAACATGGGAATTGCCGAACAGAACATGATGGGGACCGCTGCAGGGCTTGCCGCATCAGGCAAAATACCTTTTGTAAGCACCTTTGCGGTGTTTGCTACTGGCAGGGCGTTTGACCAGGTAAGGAATTCCATAGCATATCCCGGGTTAAATGTAAAAATAGCTGCCACACATGCAGGAATCACTGTCGGCCAGGATGGTGCTTCACATCAGTCGGTAGAGGACATAGCTATTATGAGGGCGATTCCCGGCATGACTGTTATAAATCCGGCCGATGCAGTGGAGGCAAAAGCCGCAGTAAAAGCGGCTGCTTTAATGGAAGGCCCTGTTTACATAAGGCTTGGGCGGCATAAGGTTCCAGTGGTGTTTGATGAGGAAAAATATGAGTTCAAATCAGGCAAAGGGGTTGTGTTGCAGGAAGGCGGAGATGTTACAATTATTGCAACAGGTATAATGGTTGCCCAGGCGCTGGAGGCTTCAAAATTGCTGTCTGAAAAGGGTATAAAGGCAAAGGTTGTAAACATTCATACCATTAAGCCTTTAGATGAAGATTTAATAATAGAGTGTGCCAAACAAACCAAAGCAATAATAACCGCTGAAGAACACAGCATCACAGGCGGGCTGGGCAGCGCTGTAGCAGAAGTGGTCAGTGAGAGGTTCCCTGTTCCTGTAAAACGGGTAGGTATAAAAGACAGGTTCGGTCAGTCAGGCCTGCCTGAAGAACTCCTGAAGCTTTACAACCTTACTGCTGAAGATATAGCTTCAGCCGCCGCTGAATTAATCAGGAAAAAGTAAAAAACTCGCCCTTTAAGGGTGAGTTTTTTACTTTTATTTTCCATATAAAAAAGAAAACCTCAACAACGCCAGAATAAAGCAGGGTGCGACAGATTTCTTACATATAAACAGAAAAACGATAAGCTGTGTTTTTGTTAAAACAGAAATCTTGTATTATACTGAAGATAACTGCGAAGATAATGGTTTTTTTCTTAGAAAAAAGTAAAAAATTAGGAGGAAAATCAATCTTGCTGTCGAACTATCAATTTTAGGAGCTGATAAAGTGATTAGGATGTTTGGAGTTTCAAAGATATATAGGAACGGTATAAAGGCGCTGTCTGATATAAATTTTCATATTAAAAAAGGAGAATTTGTTTTTATTGTTGGGCCAAGTGGAGCCGGCAAATCTACTTTGATTAAACTTATTTTTCGAGAAGAGCTTCCCTCAAGCGGTCAGGTTATAGTTGCAGGCAGAAATGTAGCCAGGTTGCGGCGTAAGGACTTGCCGTTTTTCCGCCGTAAGATAGGGGTGGTTTTTCAGGATTTTCGCTTGCTGCCTGATAAAACGGTTTTTGAAAACGTGTCTTTTGCGATGGAAGTTGTTGAAGCTTCTAAATCAGAAATCAGAAGACGCGTACCTGAGGTTCTGGAACTTGTAGGCCTTAGGGGTAAAGAGAAATCGATGCCTTCAGAACTTTCCGGCGGTGAACAGCAGAGGGTTTCTCTAGCCCGGGCAATTGTAAACAATCCAGAAATAGTTGTTGCAGATGAACCCACAGGCAACCTGGACCCGGAGACATCCTGGGATATTATAAAACTGCTTCAACAGATAAACTTAAGGGGAACTACAGTTGTTGTGGCAACACATGAAAGCAGTATTGTAAATATGCTGAGGAAAAGAGTCATTGCAATAGAAAAGGGCCGAATAGTTAGAGACCAGCAAAAGGGGGTCTATAACTATGAGAGTTAGAACTTTCGGGTATTTTTTTCGCCAGGCGGTTGTCAGCATATTAAGAAACAGCCTTATGAGTTTTGCATCAGTGAGTTCTGTGGCAGCAGTGTTAATAATTCTGGGAATGGTTCTCCTGTTGGGTTTAAACGTTGATTATATTGCATCAGATATAGAGTCCCAGGTGGAGATAACTGCATATTTGGCAGATGGCTTGGATGTTAAACAGGTTTCAGAAATCGGCCAAAAACTTATTCAGGTTAAAGGCATAAAAGAAGTAAAATTTGTTTCAAAAGACGAGGCCCTTAAAGAGTTTAAAAAACAGTTGGGTGACCAGGGAGATCTTTTGGAAGGCATAAAAGAAGATAACCCTTTGCCTGATTTTTATAGGATTAAAACAATAAATCCATCGGATATAAGTGAAGTCGCTGCAGAGCTTGATAATATTGAAGGTATTGTAGATATTGTTTACGGCAAAGAAGTTGTGGACAAACTTTTTAAACTTACCGGATGGACAAGGCTGATAGGGCTTGCGACAATAACAATTTTTGCGTTTGTTTCAATTTTTATAATCTCTAATACCATCAGGTTAACCGTTTTTGCGCGCCGGAAGGAAATAGGGATCATGAAATATATTGGGGCAACTGAGTGGTTTATTCGATGGCCGTTCTTAATAGAGGGTATGCTCCTGGGTTTGATAGGAGCGCTGATATCCGTGTCAGTAATTAATATCAGCTATTATTATTTAACTAAAACTGTAGCTCAGAGCCTTCCTGTTATAAAACTTATACCTTTTGACTCGCTGTTATATAAAATAACCGTCGGGTTTATGGCTATAGGAGCTCTGTTGGGTGCTCTGGGCAGTGGAATATCTATAAGAAGGTTTGTGAAAGTTTGATTTGTTTTCAAAGGGAGGGGGGAACTAATGGATTTTATCCGCGGCAGCAAGTTTTTTGCCGGTATACTTGCACTTGTTTTAGCAATCACATTTACATTTCTGACAGCTGCGGCTTTTGCCACTGACCTGGACGACCTGAGAGAAAAACAGGAACAGATAGAACAGAAAATAAAACAGCAGAAACAGAGGCTGGAACAGGTTAAAAAACAGCAAAAAACTGTATTAACAGAACTTGATCAAATAGAGCGGGAACTGGAAGCCACAAAAGAAGATTTAGAAAACATTCAGGACGAGTTGATAAAAACTGAACAGAATTTGGCATTAACCGAGGAAGAGCTTGAAGAAGCCCAAAAGAAAGCCGATGAACAATTTGAAAACATGAAAGAACGGCTTAAAGTCATGTATAAAAAAGGGCCGGTTGACTATCTTGATGTGATAATGGGTTCAAAGAGTTTTACTGACCTTGTAACACGGATTGAGATTTTAAAGAGGATTATAGACTATGACAGAAACCTGTTAAACGAGTTGAGAAAAAGCAGGGATTTAGTAGCCGAAAAAAAAGCCAGCCTTGAAGAACAAAAAGCGCAAATCATTGCAGTTAAACAAGAAATCTCTTCAAAGAAAAGAAAAATAGAAGCCAAGGCAGCTGCAAGAGAGAGTTTGCTTGAAAAACTTGTCCGTAACAAAAAAGCGTATGAGCGTGCACTTGATGAACAGGAAAAGGCATTAGAAGAGTTGAACAGAAAGATAGCTGAAATCCAGGCCCGGCAGAAGAAAGGATACATGGGCACGGCGAAATTTGTCTGGCCTACCCCTGGTTATACAAGGATAACATCTCCATATGGATGGAGAATACATCCTATACTTAAAACCAAACGGATGCATACAGGGATTGACATAGCGGCTCCAATGGGGTCAAAAATCGTTGCAGCCACACATGGAGAGGTTATATATGCAGGTTGGCTGAGCGGATATGGCAATACGGTAATTCTTGACCATGGTGGAGGAATTTCGACGATGTATGCCCATGCATCTAAACTGTTAGTAAGGGCCGGCCAAAAAGTCAAACAGGGTGATACCATAGCCAAGGTTGGAACCACCGGGTTGAGCACAGGACCGCATCTCCATTTTGAGGTTAGAGAAAATGGAAAACACACCAACCCTTTGAAATGGTTAAAATAGCATTAGCACCCCTAAGGCTATAAGTCTTGGAGGTGTTTTTTTATAACGCAATATGGCTGTACATAGGACTTTAAGATGTATTAATGTAATGATATAATTAATAAAGAATTAATTTAAAGGGGACGGTGTGTAATGATAGAAAAAAGAAAAGTTTTAATCGGCGCAGTATTTTTGGTCATTATTACGGTATTTGTAACTTATAATATTGCAACAGGTATTGATCCCCTTCAGGTTTTTGCAGAAGGTGAAGTGGTATTAGGCGGCCATCATTACCTGAATGAACAGGACTACAGAACATTTAAAAAGTTAGAACCGTTAATCAATGTAATGAACATTGTAAAAGAACGTTATTATCAGGAAGTTGATGAAAACAGCATGATTGATGGAGCTATTAAAGGGGCGGTTGACTCTTTAAATGACCCTTATTCAGTTTATATGACACCTGAGGAATTTAAGAACCTGATGATACATGTAAACGGCAATTTTGAGGGCATTGGTATAACTGTTACAATGGATGAAAACGGTTTAGTCAGGGTGATATCGCCAATAGAGGATACCCCTGCGCAGCGTGCGGGAATTAAGCCTGATGATATTATTGTTAAAGTTGATGATACAGAACTAAAAGGGTTAACCCTTGATGAGGCTGTAAACCTTATGAGAGGGCCTAAGGGGACCAAAGTAACTATCTACGTTCAGCGTGAGGGAGAAACCGAACTGCTGAAGTTTGAAATAATCCGGGCGGCTATTAAATTAAAAACAGTAAAATATAAGATGCTTGAAAATCAAATAGGTTATATAAGAATAACATCATTTGACAGTGATGTTTACAAAGAGTTTAAGACAGCGCTTAAGAATCTTCGATCCCAAAAAATGCGGGGTCTGATACTTGATTTGAGGAACAATCCCGGAGGTTCGCTTCAGGAATCTGTCAGGATAGCCGATGAGCTTATGGGAGAAAGCTTGATTGTTTATACTGAAGACCGAGATGGAAACTGTATTGAGGAATTTAAATCTGATTCCCGTAAAATTGATGTTCCCTTAGTGGTTCTTGTAAATGAATACAGCGCAAGTGCTTCAGAAATAGTTGCAGGTGCGGTACAAGATTCTATGTCAGGTACGTTGATAGGAACAAAGACTTATGGCAAAGGTTCAGTTCAGGAGATTGATCCTTTAGAAAATGGATCAGGCCTCAAACTAACAATAGCAAAATACTTTTTACCAAGCGGAAGGTCTATTCATGGAGTTGGAATAGAACCTGATATAAAGGTAGAGTTGCCGGAAGGCAAGACATATTATGAAATCACTCCTGAAGAGGATACACAACTTAAAAAAGCCATTGAATTGTTAAAACTTAAAAGTCGAAAAAATTAAGAGCCTTACTAAGGCTCTTAATTTTTTTTATATTTATATAAGATAGTGGTTTTTGAAGGCTGCATTGGATATAATTATAATATAGTTAGTACTGGATATAATATTGGAGGTTTTACTGATGTTTCCTTTAGTTGATGTTGTGATAATGATATTAAAAAGCATTCCGCAAGTAATACTTAACCCGCTTTTATGGGTTGTTGTCTTTATAGTGTATATGCAGTTCAAACGGGTTTCGAAAATGGAAGAAAAACTTTTTGGTCAAGCTATCAATTCTCCCCGAGAGCAAACTATTCAGGCTTCACTTTACGGTATATTAGGGGGAATAATCGGCAGCTTTCTTTTGGTTTTTGTAGGTGTTAGCATTGCGAACATTGGGCTTGGATATGTCTGGATACTCGCAATAATGCTTATGATGATTCATCCGAGATTTATGTGTTTTTCTTATGCGGGAGGGATTGTTTCCATTTCAAGCCTTCTTTTTGGTTATCCTAAGATTGACGTTCCTGGATTAATGGCAATAGTAGCAATTCTTCATTTTGTAGAGGGAGTATTGATTTATTTCAGCGGGGCAAAAGGAGCTGCGCCGATTTTTGTAAAAGATTCTAGATACGGTAGTGTTGGCGGTTTTACACTACAAAAATTCTGGCCTGTGCCTGTGGTTATACTCCTTGCCATTACAGGCCAGGAGATACCAAAAGAGTCTATTCAGATGCCTGATTGGTGGCCGTTAATTAAACCTCCTGAGGAACTTTTAAACAATGAAAACCTGTTGTATGTTATGTTCCCTGTGGTAGCTGGTCTGGGTTATGGAGATATGGTGGTTTCTAGAACCCCTGAAGAGAAATCAAAAAAATCTGCCAGATATCTTTTTGTGTTCAGTACACTGCTGTTAATTCTTTCTGTACTTGCTTCAAGAATGCATGTGTTTAAATACGCAGCTGCCTTGTTCAGCCCATTGGCACATGATTATGTGATTTACCTTGGGCGCAGTGCAGAAAAAAAGGGCAGACCAATCTACACAGCGCCTCAGACGGGGCAAATGGTGCTGGATGTATTACCTGGCTCTCCTGCGGAAAAAATGGGTATAAAAAGCCGTGATATAATACTTGCAATAAACGGTAATAGAATAGTTTGCAAAGAAGATTTGAGGCAGTTTTTGTCGTCATATCCGCCTTTCATTTGGGTTGATGGCATTCATGCCGATGGAGAAAGGTTTTCTTATGAATACAGGGACTATGTTAATGGTATAGGTAGTTTGGGAACTATACTTGTTCCAGCTGAAGGGGAATCAACCGTAGTGATTAACGAAGCTCACAGCGGTATTCTGCTTCGATACTTAAAAAAATTGTATGAAAAAGTCTTTAAAAAAACTTAAGATGATAAAAAAATGTTATATGTGGCATTTAACGGGATTACATCATGAAAGGCCATTGAAAAAACAGACAAACAATTATAAAATAAAGACATAAAGGTGATTTTTTTAAAAGAACGTTTTGTTTTGAGGGGGCGTTTTAATTGAGATTAGCAAGATTTGAACAAAAAGGCAGGGTGTTTTACGGTATATGTGAGGATGAATTTATATACCCAATAGAAGGAGAAATTTACAGTGATTTTAAAGCCGCCTCACAGAAAATGAAGTTATCAGATGTAAAACTCTTGGCTCCCTGCAGTCCTACTAAAGTGGTATGTGTAGGGCTGAATTATAAAGACCACATTCAAGAAATGGGCCTCGAAACTCCAACAGAACCTACAATATTTATGAAACCTGCTACGGCGGTTATAGGTAACAATGAAGAAATCATATATCCTGAAATGTCAACACAAGTAGATTATGAAGCAGAGCTGGCAGTGGTTATAAAGAACAGGATAAAAAACATAAGCCCAAATGAAGTTTATGAAAATATCCTTGGTTATACATGCGGGAATGATGTGACCGCCAGAGACCTTCAGCGAAAGGATGGGCAGTGGACAAGAGCCAAGTCGTTTGATACGTTTTGCCCTTTAGGGCCATGGATTGAGACAGAAGTTGAACCCGCTTCCCTTAACATAAAAGCCTATTTAAACGGAGAGCTCCGACAATCGTCAAACACTTCTTTTCTGTTATTTCCTGTTGAAGAATTAGTAAGTTTTATTTCCCGGGTAATGACGTTAAATCCCGGGGATGTGATAATGACCGGAACCCCTTCAGGGGTGGGCGCTATGAAACCGGGGGATGTAATTGAGATTTCAATAGAAGGAATTGGAACTTTAAAAAACAGGGTTTGTCCCCAAACTCATATCAGGTAGCTTGATTGTTTTACACCAATGATTTAGAAAGTTTAAAGGAGGCCTTTTATTTGATCTCTCCTGTTTTAGAAATTATCAAAACCCTGATAAACAGTGTAGGCCTGATGATACTTTTGGCATTTCTCCTTTCAAAAGCAGCGATATTTCAAAACCTTATAGTTGCTAAAAAGGCAGGGATTAAGGAAAAAACAATCCTTGCATTGATTTTCGGGCTTTTCGGTATCTTAGGGACTTATACAGGTATTCCCATAAAAGGGGCTATAGCAAACTCTCGCGCTGTTGGAGCAATTATTGCCGGAATTCTGGGAGGGCCCGTAGTTGGTCTGGGTGCAGGTTTTATAGCGGGATTCCACAGGTGGGCAATTGATATAGGAGGCTTTACTGCTTTTGCGTGCGGTTTATCAACCTTTACCGAAGGTTTAATCGGAGGTTTGTTTCATTATAAACTAAAAGACAAAAAAACAAAATGGAAATACGCTTTCCTTATCGGTATAATGGCAGAACTAACACAGATGGTTATTATTTTGATTTTTGCAAAGCCGTTCAGTTCAGCGCTTGAACTTGTGGAGATAATCTGGTTTCCCATGACGTTTGCTAATTCTGTTGGCATAGCCATATTTATGGTGATAATTGAAAGTATATTTATGGAAAGGGAAAGGGCAGGGGCTTTCCAAGCTCAGCTTGCGCTTAACATTGCAAACAGAACGCTTCCTTATCTTCGGAGGGGTTTTAACGAGTTTTCCGCTTATAAAACAGCAAGAATAATCTACGATACAGCAGATGTTGATGCTGTTTCAATAACAAACGAAAAACACATTTTGGCACATATCGGCACAGGGGAAGATCATCATAAACCAGGCCACCCTGTTTTAACCGAATTAACGAAAAGAGTTTTAAAAACAGGCGAGTTTATGATTGCCTCAACGAAAAAGGAGATAGAATGCAATTATGAAAAATGCCGTTTAAAATCTGCTGTTATTGTGCCACTTTGTGAGGGCAGCAGAGTTATAGGCAGCTTAAAACTGTATAAAAAACGCGAAAACGGTATCACAAATATAGACCTTCGACTTGCTTTAGGGCTTGCACAGCTTTTTTCTACTCAATTAGAACTTGCAAAAATGGAACAACAAGCAAGCATGATGGCAGAAGCTGAACTAAAAGCACTTCAGGCTCAGATAAATCCGCATTTTCTTTTCAATGCGATCAACACTATTGTTTCGATAATCAGGACAAATCCACAAAAAGCCCGAGAGCTTTTGATTCATCTCGCAGAATTTTTCAGGAAAAACCTTCAGGTAAACAAAGATTTTGTTGAATTTGAGAAAGAGCTGGAACATATTAAATCTTATCTTGCTATAGAAGAGGCGCGTTTTGGAGACAGGGTAAAAGTTGAATTTGATATTAAGATTGACAGATCAATTATGGTACCGCCTCTCATACTTCAGCCGATTGTGGAAAACGCCTTAAAGCACGGCCTTTTACCCAAGAAAGAGGGAGGAAAGGTATTGATTAAGGCGGAAAACAGAGATGGCAAAATATGTATTTCTGTTCAGGACAACGGCAGGGGCATTACCTGTGAAGACATGGATAAAATTTTAAACGGAAACAACGGCTCAGGTAAAGTTGGCCTTTACAATGTTAATGCAAGAATAAAAAGCATATACGGTGATGATTACGGTTTATCAATAAAAAGCGAACAGAATCGAGGGACTTGTGTAGAACTTGTGATTCCATCAACTCCTCCATGTCAAAACAGCACATTTGCTTATCGTAAAAATTCATTAATTGTCTGATTTTTTCTTGACTAATCAGCTGTTTTGTTTTATGATATAATAAAGAAAGTAGAATAAACATGTAAAAAATTTGAAACAAGCAGAATTTTTGTTTTTAGCAATGAATGTGAAAAATTTCACTTAAACAAGACACTACGTACTGAAAGGAGGAACTTAGATGGGAAGACAGGACTATCTGGATATCCATAGAGATAAGCTTTTGAGCGCATATTTGAATGCTGAAGGTAAAAACCGTATGGAAATTCTGCGAAAGATAATAAACTTTGACTGTAACACTAATATAGGAGACTCTTATGGAAAAAGAGATAACGGTTGTTTTACCTTTAGAAAAAACAAGATTATATATATAAACCATTAATTTGATTGAGATTTGACTGGGCAACCAGTTCTTTTTTTTTAAATGAAAACAAAACCGCACTATGGTATAATTATAAATTGAAGATACAATACGGTATTAATGTGAAAGAGGTAAGCCTTATGAGCAGTTTTAAGGTAATATCTGAATATAAACCCCGGGGAGACCAGCCCAAAGCTATCGAAGCCCTAAGCAGGGGTATTAAACAAAAATATAAACACCAGACACTTTTGGGAGCTACGGGAACAGGCAAGACTTTTACTATGGCTAATGTCATTGAAAAGGTTAACAAGCCTACGCTTGTAATAGCACATAACAAGACATTAGCGGGTCAGCTGTGCAGTGAGTTAAAAGAGTTTCTTCCCCGAAATGCTGTAGAGTATTTTGTGAGCTATTATGATTATTATCAACCTGAAGCATATATTCCGCAAACAGATACTTATATAGAAAAAGATGCTTCAATTAATGATGAGATAGATAAACTCCGACATTCGGCAACATGCGCTCTTTTTGAACGCAGGGATGTGGTTATAGTCGCAAGTGTTTCATGCATATACGGCCTGGGCTCTCCTATAGACTATGAAAACCAGGTTATTTCCCTGAGACCGGGGATGATAAAAGACCGTGATGAGATAATACGAAAACTTATTGAGATCCAGTATAACAGAAACGATTTTGACTTTACACGCGGTAAATTTCGTGTAAACGGTGATGTCCTGGAAATATTCCCGGTTTCATATACAGAAAGGGCTATAAGGGTTGAGTTTTTTGGTGATGAAATTGACAGGATAACGGAAATAGATACACTTACAGGTGAAATACTTGGTGAGAGGTCACATGTATCTATTTTTCCGGCAAGCCATTATGCCACGCCAAGAGACAAGCTGGAAGCCGCGATAGCTTCGATACAGCAGGAGCTGGAAGAACAGCTTGCATTACTCCGCAGCCAGGGCAAGCTCTTAGAAGCCCAGCGGCTGGAGCAGAGAACGAACTATGATATAGAGATGTTAAGGGAGATGGGCTACTGCACCGGAATAGAAAACTATTCAAGGCATTTGAGCGGGCGTAAACCAGGTGAACCGCCTTATACCCTCCTGGATTATTTTCCTGATGACTACCTTATAATAATAGATGAATCACATGTCACATTACCTCAATTGAGGGCAATGTACGCAGGAGACAGGTCAAGAAAAGAAACCCTTATAAACCACGGGTTCAGGCTGCCTTCAGCTCTTGATAACAGGCCTTTAACCTTTGAAGAATTTGAAAGACGTATAAATCAAATTGTGTATGTTTCTGCAACCCCTGGGCCTTATGAATTGAAAAAAAGCAAGCAGATAGTAGAACAGATAATAAGGCCAACAGGGTTGGTAGACCCTGAAGTCGAGGTAAGGCCCGTGAAAGGCCAAATTGATGACCTTTTAAACGAAATAAGAAAGCGAGAGAAGAAAAACCAAAGGGTGCTTGTTACTACACTAACAAAAAAGATGGCAGAAGACCTGACCGATTATTTAAAAGAAATGGGTGTCAAGGTTACTTACCTGCACTCTGAGATTCATACACTTGAACGAATGAGAATATTGAGGGATTTGCGGTTGGGCAAGTATGATGTGCTTGTTGGAATAAATCTTCTAAGAGAAGGGCTTGACCTTCCGGAAGTTTCCCTTGTGGCTATACTTGATGCTGACAAAGAAGGTTTCCTGCGTTCTGAAACCTCGCTGATTCAGACCATCGGCCGGGCTGCACGAAACGCCGAAGGAAAGGTAATCATGTATGCAGATAAATTGACAGATTCAATGAAAAAGGCAATAGATGAAACAAACCGCAGGCGTAATATTCAGATAGAATATAACAAAAAACACGGAATAACTCCTCAAACAATAAGAAAAGCCGTTCATGAGGTTATCGAGGCCACAAAAGTGGCTGAATCGAGGGAAACTTATGTGATTGATAAAATGATTGATCAAGATATAAATAAAATGAGCGCAAAACAGCTTAAAGCCCTTATTGCTGACCTGAAAGCCGACATGAAAAAAGCGGCGGAGGCACTGCAGTTTGAAAAGGCTGCAGAGATAAGGGATTTGATCATAGAGTTGGAGCAGGCTGCAAAAAATAAGAGGTGAGGCTTTTGAGTCAAGGCAAGATTATAGTTAAAGGTGCAAGGGAACACAATCTTAAAAACATAGATGTTGAGATACCGAGGGATAAACTTGTTGTTTTAACAGGATTAAGCGGTTCGGGGAAATCATCCCTTGCTTTTGATACCATTTATGCAGAAGGCCAGCGACGTTATGTGGAGTCCCTTTCGGCATATGCTCGTCAGTTTCTGGGCCAAATGGACAAACCCGATGTGGATTCCATTGAAGGGCTGTCACCTGCAATATCAATCGATCAGAAAACCACAAGCAAAAATCCCAGGTCAACAGTGGGAACCGTTACAGAGATATATGATTATCTAAGGCTTTTATATGCACGAATAGGGACACCCCATTGTCCCATATGTGGAAAGGAAATTTCACAACAGACCCTTGACCAGATAGTAGATAAAGTTTTGGAACTTCCCGAAAGGACAAGGTTTCAGATACTTGCTCCTGTGGTTCGGGGCAGGAAAGGCGAATATGTTAAACTTTTTGAAGACATTAAGAAAATGGGGTTTGTAAGGGTAAGAGTTGATGGAGAACTTCGTGAATTGACTGAAGATATAAACCTCGAGAAAAACAAAAAGCACACAATAGAAATTGTTGTTGACAGGCTTATTATGAGAAAGGGCATAGAGTCAAGGCTGGCTGATTCCCTTGAAACGGCACTTACCCATGGAAAAGGAGTAGTTATTATAGATGTTATAGATGGGGAAGAAATGCTTTTCAGCCAGAACTTTGCATGTATAGACTGCGGTATCAGCATAGAAGAACTTACACCAAGGATGTTTTCTTTTAACAGCCCTTATGGCGCATGTCCGAAATGCGGGGGGTTGGGTGTTAAAATGGAGATTGACCCTGATCTGGTGATTCCTGATAAACGCAAATCGATTGAAGATGGAGCTATTGAACCCTGGAGCGGCAACACAAACAGCTACTACTACCAGCAGCTGAAAGCGGTAGCAAAACACTGCGGATTTAGGCTGGATGTCCCTGTAGAGGAACTTGAAGATAAATATATAGATATAATTCTTTATGGCAGCAAACACAGGATAAAGTTCAGGTATGAAAACGGGGCAGGTTCTACTTATACTCATACAGGATATTTTGAAGGTGTTGTACATAACCTTGAGCGCCGCTATAGAGAAACTCAATCAAGCTATATCAGGAGCGAGATTGAAAAATATATGAGCACCAAACCCTGTCCTGAGTGTAACGGAGACCGGCTGCGCAAGGAGAGTTTGGCTGTAACGGTAGGGGGCAAGTCAATAGCAGAAGTTACACGTATGTCAGTTAAAGAAGTATTAAACTTTATTGATAGTTTGTTACTTACTGAAAAACAGCAAATGATAGCACATCAAATACTTAAAGAAATAAAAGGGCGGTTAGGTTTTTTAGTGAATGTGGGACTTGATTACCTTACCCTTTCCAGGTCAGCCGGAAGCCTGTCGGGTGGTGAGTCTCAGAGGATCAGGCTTGCCACTCAAATAGGATCCCGCTTGACTGGGGTTTTATATATACTTGATGAGCCAAGCATAGGTCTGCACCAGAGAGATAACGCAAGGCTTCTTAAAACCCTGAAAGAGCTTAGAGACCTTGGAAACACGTTGATAGTAGTAGAGCATGATGAAGATACGATGTATGCTGCTGATCATATAATAGACATAGGGCCGGGAGCCGGTGCGCATGGAGGCAAAGTCGTAGCAACCGGGACAGTTGAGGACATAAAAAAATGCAGGGAATCCATAACCGGTCAATATCTCAGCGGCGCCAAACGAATACCTGTTCCGAGACAGCGGCGAAAACCCAACGGCAGCTTCCTTGAGATAAGAGGAGCCAGGGAACACAACTTAAAAAATATAAATGTCAAATTTCCGTTAGGGGTGTTTATATGTGTTACAGGGGTTTCCGGCTCAGGGAAAAGCACCCTTGTCAATGAGATTTTATACAAACGACTTGCTCAGGAGCTTTACAGAGCAAAATCGAAGCCGGGAGACCATGATGATGTTTTGGGGATTAAAAACATAGAAAAGGTGATTAATATTGACCAGTCACCCATTGGACGTACGCCCCGATCCAACCCTGCCACCTATACAGGAGTGTTTGATGGTATAAGGGAAGTGTTCTCAAAAACACCTGAAGCTCGAATGAGGGGATACAAGCCCGGGCGTTTCAGTTTTAATGTTAAAGGAGGCAGGTGTGAAGCATGTAAAGGTGACGGCATTATAAAAATAGAAATGCACTTTCTGCCTGATGTATATGTGCCCTGTGAGGTTTGTAAGGGCAAAAGGTACAATCGTGAGACCCTTGAAGTGAGGTACAAGGGCAAAACAATATCTGATGTGCTTGATATGACTGTTGAAGAGGCGCTGGAGTTCTTTAAAAACATACCTAAAATAAAAAGGAAACTGGATACTCTTATGGATGTTGGCCTTGGTTACATTAAACTGGGCCAATCATCTACCACCCTTTCCGGCGGTGAGGCTCAAAGGGTAAAGCTTGCTGCTGAGCTTTCACGCAGGAGCAACGGCAAAGCAGTGTATATTCTTGATGAGCCGACTACAGGCCTTCATATTGCTGATATACACAAACTCCTGAAGGTGCTGGGAAGACTTACAGATACAGGCAACACTGTTATCGTAATTGAACACAACCTTGATGTAATAAAAACTGCGGATTATATTATAGACCTCGGCCCTGAAGGGGGAGACGCAGGCGGAAGGGTTGTAGCAACTGGCACTCCTGAAGAAGTTGCCATGTCAGAGAATTCTTATACAGGCCTGTTTCTTAAAAAGGTTCTTGAGAGGGAGTTTGAGTTAGTTAAAAAAGGAACT
>JARRCM010000010.1 GCA_029982205.1 Thermosediminibacterales bacterium | reverse complement strand
CCAAAAACCCGTTTTGTAGTGTAGACTTTGTTAGCTTATTAAAGTCAATGTTTTCAACATTTCTAGGGCTGGAAAAAAATGTTGGTTGAATTTCAGCTTCTACAAAAAAATTATTTCTAGTGCAGCATCAATTGCTGAAACACAAGAGTTGCAGCTAGTTCGAATATAAACTGCAGGAAATACAGTTTTTATGGCGAAATAATTTCAAAAAAGATAGAGGTGGTAAGCAGTGATAAAGTCAGTTAAAGCAGAGGTTGTAGAAAACAAACCTATAGCCCCTGAGTTTTTTAGAATTACTTTAAAGTCTGAAGCCCTAGCTTCGGAGGGTTTACCAGGGCAGTTTGTTATGGTTAAAGTTTCTCCGAACTTAGAACCCTTTTTACGCCGACCAATAAGCCTGCATCAAATAAACAGAGAGGAAGCTACCATTTTCCTGCTATACCAGGTGGTTGGTAAAGGTACCAGGTTGATGTCGGAAACCAAAAAAGGGGAGGTAATTGAACTCCTTGGGCCTTTGGGTAAGGGTTTTACATGGTCAGATTCAGACAAGGTAGTTGCCCTTGTAGGTGGAGGTTGTGGTACTGCTCCTCTAGTTGCCCTTGCCCACAGCTTGTTGGAAGAAAAAAAAGAAGTTCACGTGTTGTTGGGAGCCCAAACAAAGGAGAAGTTGGTGTGTGAAAAAGATTTTATCAGCATGGGAGCAAAGGTAAAGGTGGCTACAGATGACGGGTCTTATGGTCATCACGGCTTTGTAACGGATTTGCTGAAAAACCTGATGCATGATGTGGCTCTCGACATGGTATACAGTTGTGGGCCTTTACCCATGACAAAAGAGGTCGTCAAACTGACTCAAGAGGCATCTATACCCTGTCAGATATCTCTAGAAGAACGTATGGGATGCGGAATCGGAGCATGCTTAGGATGTGTGTGCAAAGTTAGGACCGAGGACGGAGGATTTACCTATAAGAAGGTTTGTAAGGATGGCCCTGTTTTCAAAGGGGAAGAGGTGATGTTTGATGACTAATTTGGCGGTAGAAGTGGCCGGAATTAAACTTAAAAATCCTGTTCTGACAGCTTCAGGGACTTTTGGATTCGGCCGGGAATTTGTTGAGCTGTATGATTTAAACCTGCTGGGTGGTGTCATGGTTAAGGGAACTACTCTTAATCCCAGGTTGGGCAATCCTCCTCCCCGTATTGCAGAAACTCCTGCAGGAATGTTGAACAGTGTAGGCCTCCAGAACCCGGGAGTTGATTATGTTATACGAGAAGAAATTCCTTGGCTGAGGCAATTCGATGTGGCTGTGATTGTGAATGTTTCGGGTCACTCTTTTGATGAATATGCAGAAATAGCTGCACGTCTTGATGGTGTTCCTGGGGTGGATGGCCTTGAGATTAACATCTCCTGCCCCAATGTAAAAGGGGGTGGGATGGCTTTTGGAACTGACCCCAAAATGGCAGCAGAAGTAATTAAAAGAGTCCGGTCAAAAACTCAATTACCTGTTATAGCCAAGCTGTCTCCCAATGTGACGGATATAACGGAAATTGCCAGGGCAGTGGAAGCAGAGGGAGCCGATGCTGTTTCTCTGATAAACACAGTGTTGGGAATGGCCATCGATATCAAAACCCGCCGCCCCGTACTGGCTAACATAGTTGGTGGACTGTCCGGCCCTGCTATCAAACCCATAGCCCTTAGAATGGTTTGGCAGGTAGCACAGACGGTAAACATTCCCATTATTGGTATGGGAGGAATAACTACTGCAGAAGATGCGATAGAGTTCTTGCTGGCGGGAGCTACAGCTATTGCTATTGGTGCAGGCAACTTTTATAATCCCATGACGCCGCTGGAAGTAGTTAAAGGTTTAAAAAACTGGTTGTCTCAAGAGAAAATTGCTGATGTTCGAGAATTAATTGGAGGCTTGAAAACTTAGAGTATTCCCTAAATCAGCTATTTTAGGTTTCGCTTTCATTTGATAACAGAAGGGAGTTTTGTTCTTGTTTTTGATCAAAAATGGTTGGTGTTAGTATAATATTGTAGACACTTCAACTCGAACAGGTTAAAATAAAAATATAAAGAATAGTAGAGTTATATAATTCTGGTAAAAGCCTGTCAGAGCTTTCAAGCGAATATGGCATATCAAAATCAACAATATCAGGCTGGTTGAAAAAATCAAAGCCAATAAATATAGACAACAAGGGTACAACAATTACAGTAGCAGAATATCAAACTATGTTAAAGAAGATGGCAAGGCTTGAGGAGGAAAATGAAATATTAAAAAAAGCCATGGCCATATTCGCAACGAAATAAGCTCTATATTTGAGTTTATTAAGGGAAATAAGAAATATCATGATGTTAAATTAATATGCAAAGTTTTAAAAGTCTCACGGAGTTCTTATTATAAGTATTTTCATAAAACAGAGAGCAAGAGAAGTATAGAAAACAAAATGTATGAGCAAGAAATACTAAAGATATATGAAGAGAGTAAAAAGCGTTATGGAGCTCCAAAAATCCACAAAATGCTTATAAAGAAGGGTTATAATATAAGTCTTAAAAGAGTTCAAAGACTTATGAATAAGTTGGGGATAAAATCTATAATTATCAAAAAATTCAGGCCTTATACTTCTAAGAATAGAGTAGAGGAGAAGGAAAACGTCTTAAATAGGGATTTTTCTACCACTACAATTAATGAAAAATGGGTAACAGATATAACATATATTTATACTGTCAAAGACAAATGGTGTTACCTTGCTACAGTGATAGATCTGCATACCAAGAAAGTTATTGGTTATGCTTTTTCTAAAACGATGGATACAGATCTTGCTATTCGTGCTGTAGAAAATGCCTATAATGCTCAAAAACCACAGAGAGAGCTTATACTTCATAGTGATTTAGGTTCACAATATACAAGCACTAAATTTCAAGAATATATATTATCTAAAGGTAACATAAAGCACTCATTTAGCCGTAAAGGATGTCCTTATGATAATGCATGTATAGAATCTTTTCATGCTTCTTTAAAAAAGGAAGAAGTAAATTTAGCTATTTACTATGATTTTGATGCTGCCAGACTTGCTATATTCGAGTATATTGAGTCTTGGTATAATAGGAAAAGACTACATAGTAGTATAGGGTATATGACTCCGCAACAATTTGAGGATTTGATTAAAAAGTCAGCATAAAAATTTCGAGTTTTTGTGTCTACTATATTGACATAAATCCACCCCAACATAGCCACCCCAACATAGAACGATTTTTCAGGACATTGAAGGAGGAATTTGTGGAACTACATGATTTTGCAGGGTATGGCTGTTTTTTTAAAGAGCTTGATAAATTTATGATAGAATACAACAGCATAAGACTCCACCAATCACTGGGTTATATGACGCCAAGCAAGTTTTACGAAGAAATTCTAAAGAATAATGCAAGTCGAGGAGTATTGGTCGTTTAAGTCTAAATAACCGGGGACCAGTACATAAACATAAAAATTAATATCCGCCAGTTCGGAACCAAAGGAGCAAAAAAGTAAAGCGCTTACTTTATAATACCTAGCCTCTGTCCTACCTTCTTTATCTTTTCCAGGGCATAGTTTAAATCGTCTTTTGTGTGAGTTGCCATCAGCGTGACCCTTAAACGGCTTGTGCCGCGGGGCACAGTAGGGGGGCGAATGGCAGGGATATATATCCCTGCCTCAAATAACCGCTTGCTAAACTGTACTGCCTTATCGGCATCTCCTATTATTATAGGAATGATAGCCGTTTTGCTTTCCATCACCTTAAAGCCTAGAGAAATAAGCTGTTTTTGAAACCACCTGGCATTCTCCAGCAATCTCTTTCTCAACTCGGGCTCTTTTCTGACTATATCCAAAGATGCTAATGATACGGCAACCGTCGCAGGGGCCAAAGCCGTTGAATATATAAAACTTCTCGCTCTATGCCTCAGGTAATCTATAAGATATTTTTTGCCTGCCACGTAGCCCCCTTCGCTTGCCAAAGCCTTACTCAATGTTCCCATTTGTATGTCTATTTCATCTTTCAGTCCAAAGTAATCTGCAGTTCCAGCACCGTTGGGCCCCAGCACTCCGGTAGCATGGGCATCGTCAACCATGACCAAACAGCTGTACCTTTTGGCTATTTCAACTATGTCCTCCAGGGGGGCGATGTCGCCGTCCATGCTGAATACGCCATCCGTTACTATCAAACCAGGAGCCCCTTGAAACTGCCTTGCTTTCTTTAGCAAATTGCTCGCGTCACAATGTCTGTAAACAACTATTTTGGCCCTGCTCAACCTGCAACCATCAATTATGCTGGCATGATTCAATTCATCGCTGTATATAACCCAGTTTTTATCTGCTATTCCGGCTATCGTCCCCACGTTTGCCATATACCCTGTATTAAAAACCAGAGCTGACTCTGTTCCTTTGAATTGAGCTATTTTTTCTTCCAACTCTTTATGGAGCCTGTAGCTGCCCGTAGTTAACCTAGAACCGCCGGCACCGACACCATAAGCCTCAATGGTTCTCATAGCCGCTTTTTTTAGCCTCTCGTCATTGCACAGTCCTAAATAATTGTTTGAAGCCATTAATAAGACCTTTTTCCCCTCTACAACCGTATACGGCCCCTGGGCAGCTTCTAAATATTTGAGCTCCCTGTACAAGCCTTTTTCTTTAATTTGACGCAGGTATTCAATTATTTGTTTCATAGCCTATTCTCCTCAGTAATTCTTTTATAGAGAATTTGCCATTAATAGACGGCACCTGGTTGATTACTGTTATTTGCTTTTCCAGCCAGCTCATGCATTCCTCCAAGCTGGCCTGCTCTGTATCAAAACAAAATATTCTACCGCCCCTGGCATCGCCAGCCGGCTTTAAATGTGTAAACCTGACATATCCAAATTTCTTTGACGCCACATACCCGGCCGTATAATCAGGGTCATCAGACCAGCAAACTTCCGCTACCATTCCGGGCGCCCTGACCACCTTACTTGCCAGCGCAACGGCTTCCCTGACATGACTGTTATTAATGCCTTCCTCGTCCAGTACAAGGTTTAATCTCGGTAGTATATCCTGCGACCAGTCCATGCCGGTAGCCCTAACTCCCCTGCTTAAATCTGGTTCTAGTCTTTCTAATGAGTTAATATCAACCAAAATGGCACCTCTAATGGAGGAAGTGTTCTCTAACATAGAGAGGATTGATTTCGCTTGCCAGGAAGTCAATCCTATAGCTTCCAAACACCTGATTACGCCTTTTCTCCCTTCTATGTAATTTTCCACTTCAACAGTGGTTATGGGCAGCGGTGGTATATATACAATCTCCTCTTCCTTTATTTCTTCTAGAGTAATGCTAATAAAGTCAGCTTTTCCCTTGCTGTGCTTTAACGCCCTTTCTAAAAGGCTGTCCACTGTTTTTTTGAGGGCTTCTCCGCTTACAATCCTCTCCGCCCCTGAAACATGTTCTCCACCTGCCTCATGCCTTCCCCCGCGTGCAGCCCTCATCCTTACATTATAAAGTCTTCCCTTCATTTTTTACATCTCTCCTATGTACCTTGTAAAACCGAAGTAGGCTGCAATAGCTACAGCTATCGGCGCTACTTCCCTTGCTTTGCTCATCTTAATACCTCCTGTGATTGTTAACTTAATTCATGTCTTTTAGCCAACAGGATTATACTACTTTCATCCCGAATTGTCAACTAAAATTTTGGTTTTGGTTAACAATATTCCCAACACAAAACCCCAGCGGTTTCGCAGGGGTTTTGTGTTCCAAATTATATTTCAACCTGAAACCGGCAAGTGATTTAGAAAAGCACCAACCATAGACCAATAATTGTAAAATATTGTTTATTCAACCCTTATGTGTAATTACTCGCTTAAGCCACGGATTGGGAGCAAAACGTATATGTCTGTATCTTCCGTTTCCTACTATGTTACCGGCAACTTTATATAATATCCTGCGTATGGTGGTAATTTCGTGATGGCGTATCTAAGCGGGTAAGATGCTTCTTTTAAACCAGTTGTGTAGGTTGTAGGCTATCATTTTGACAAGAAGGAAGAGTTCATTTTCCAGCATCCTCTTGATGACCGAATATGGTACATACAGTATCATCGAAATTGAGTGTAATTTCACGATTTGCTTCATTTGAAGCTTGCATGGCAAGGAGCTTCTTGTTGAGTATTCTAAGTTCTTAAAGGGTTTTGTCTGGTAATACTTTTAGCAAATCCCTGCAAACCTTCTCATTTGGCGAATTGGCACCTTTGATTTTGACATATGCATTGTCTTTATGAAGCTCATCCATATGAGAAAACCTTGAATAACCCTGTGAATTATGGAATCGATCATATATTCCAGGACACCTGCAGTTGAGAATATTGAGTTTGGAGCCTTTTGATGTGTTACTGTATCAGATATAAGCTTATTAAAGCCGATTATCTTTTTAAAGGCTTCAAGGTATGTAAATGAAACATTCGTAGACAAGGCATGGAACTCTGACAGTATAAGGAAGACGGGTGGGTATTCGGCAACTGCTGGTTTAACGCTAGCTAGAAATAGCTTGCTTTTGAGCGGGGAAGCGAAGGGCGTGTATAGAAGAAGCTATTGTCAACCGAAGCAATATTTTTGGTTGACAATAGCTCGTTTTTTGTTTATTCTATTATTGTATGATATTACCTGAGACCTTAATGATCCCGGGAGAATATGACAGGCTGTATTCTATGGATTTGTTGCCGGCACCGGAGGGGAACTGGTATTGAGTTAAACACTAAATTCACATTAGAGAGAGGAAGTTTTGCTATGGAGAGTGTTGTAAGAAAAATTGAAAATAAGGTAATGTCTGGACAATCCATTAGTTTTGAAGAAGCAATACAACTGGCCCAGGTTGAGGATGTGGAGGGACTGTTTGCTGCTGCAAACAGAATTCGCCAGAAGTTTAAAGGTAATAGAGTAGATCTGTGTACTATCATGAACGCAAAATCGGGTAGGTGCCCCGAAAATTGCAAGTTTTGTGCTCAGTCGGCCCATTACCGTACAGGAGTCCAGGAATATCCTTTGATAAGCGTAGAAGAAGCTCTAAGAATGGCTAAAGAAAATGAGATGCATGGCGTTCACCGTTTTTCGCTTGTTACCAGCGGAAAAGCCCTCTCAAAAAAAGAGTTTGACAGGGTTATCGAGATATATAAAGTTTTGAGACAGAAAACTAAACTGCAGCTATGCGCTTCCCTTGGCATTATTTCCCATGATCAGGCTGTGAGGCTTAAAGAAGCAGGGGTTACCATGTACCATCACAATCTTGAGACAAGCCGCGACTACTTCCATAAGATATGTGATACCCATACCTACCAGGACAGAATAGATACCGTTAAAAATGCAATGGCTGCAGGGTTGGATGTATGCTGCGGCGGGATTATCGGTATGGGCGAGAGTATGGAAGACAGGATAAAAATGGCCTTCGAAATAAAGGAACTGGGAGTCAGGTCTGTTCCCGTTAACATACTTAATCCTATAAAAGGTACACCGCTGGAGAATGCAGAGAAATTAAATCCGATAGAAATTTTGAAGACCATGTCAATATTTCGGTTTATCATACCCGATGGGTTCATCAGGTATGCGGGTGGCAGAAATACTCTGGGAGGACTTCAAAGACTGGGATTTAATGCAGGTATAAATGCTGCTCTTGTGGGCAACTATCTGACCACTGTAGGTAATAGTATTCCTGAAGATATTGCAATAATAAAGGAAGAAGGATTGGAGGTATAGGGGATGGCTAAAGGTATATTCGTAATTGGTACAGATACAGATGTAGGCAAAACAGTTGTAACGGGAGGGCTTGTGTACCTATTGAGGTCAAAAGGGTACAATACCTGTTATTTCAAGCCTGTGCTGAGCGGGGCAATAAATGAAGATGGATGCCTTATTCCAGGGGATACCCGGTTTGTAAAAGCTGTATCGGGATTGGAGGAGGATTACCAGAACATTACTCCTTATATTTTCAAAACGCCTGTATCCCCTCTCCTGGCTTCCAAAATGGAGGACAAGCCTATTGATGTGGGGGTGATCAGGGAAAAGTTCCAGTATTTGAAAAGTAAATATGACTACATTGTTGCTGAAGGTAGCGGTGGTTTGATAGTACCTCTAACCGACGACGGGTATATGCTGTATGACCTTGTTCGAGAGCTGGATATGCATAGTATAGTTGTAACCAGGGCCGGCCTGGGCACCATCAACCACACAGTCCTCACTGTGAGGTATGCTCAGAGCGTCGGTATCCGGGTAAAAGGTATTATTATGAATGGTTACACCGGATGCAGCCTGTGCGAGGACGACAACATTGAAGTAATAGAAAAGTTAACAGAGATACCTGTGATTGGCGTTATACATAGGATGGACGGTATAGACGTAGAAAAATTAGAGATGGGCGATTTGAAGGAGGAATTTGAAAAAAGGATAAACGTGAAAAAGCTGATAGAGCTGATGAACCAACTGTAGTTTTTACTTTATTTTTTATCAAAGAGAAGGTGGTGAAACATGAACTATTTACAGAAAAAAGACTTGCGGTATATCTGGCACCCCTGTTCCCAGATGAAGGATTACGAAGATTTTCCGCCTATCGTAATAGAAAGAGGGGAGGGTGCATACCTGTACGACATAAATGGAAAGGCTTACCTAGATGCTATATCTTCCTGGTGGGTTAACCTATTCGGGCACAGCAACGAAAGGATTAACAGGGCGATCCAGAGACAGGTTAAAAATCTGGAACATGTGATTTTTGCAAATTTTTCGCACAGGCCGGCAATAGAATTGGCGGAGAGGATTGTTCAGATTACGCCCGAAGGATTGAATAAAGTATTTTTTGCCGACAACGGTTCTTCGGCGGTAGAAGTGGCCCTCAAGCTGAGTTTTCAGTATCACCAGCAGACGGGTAATCCCAGTAAAACCAGATTTGTGGCCATATCCGACGCATACCATGGAGAAACCCTGGGAGCCCTTTCGGTAGGAGACATTGATTTGTATAGTAAGATATACAAACCCCTTCTGATAAAGACTTATAAAGTTCAGGGTCCGGACTGTTATCGGTGCAAGTACGGCAGGTGCAGGCAGGATTGCGGTGCGGAATGCTTTGAACACATGGAGAGGTTGGTATCTCAAAACCACCGGGAGATTTGCGGGGTTATTATTGAACCTCTTGTTCAAGGGGCCGCGGGCATGAAAATATATCCGCCGGTCTATTTGAGAAAGCTAAGAGATCTGTGTACACAGTATAATATACATCTAATTGCTGATGAAATTGCGGTAGGATTTGGCAGGACGGGCAAGATGTTTGCCTGTGAACATGCAGGTATCAGCCCTGATATCATGTGTTTATCCAAAGGGTTAACTGCCGGGTACATGCCGCTATCCCTTACCCTTGTTACAGACGAGATATACAGAGCCTTTTATTGTGATTACACAGAATTAAAAGCCTTCATGCACAGCCACAGTTATACCGGAAATCCTATTGCCTGTGCTGTTGCCTGCGAATCCCTCAATATTTTTGAGGAAGACAAGGTGCTGGAGAAAAATATTCAAAAATCCAGACTTATCGGCGAGCTGGCAACTGAGCTTGCGAAAGATCACCCCTACGTTGGTGAGTTCCGTCAGCTGGGCATGGTAGGAGCGCTGGAGCTAGTCAAGGACAAAAAAACCAGGGAAGAATTTGAATGGACTAAAAGGGTGGGGTATCACATATACAGAATAGCCTTGGATAAAGGTATTCTGCTTCGCCCCCTGGGCAATGTGATATATTTCATGCCTCCCTATGTTGTGGAAGAAAAAGACATAGAGTTAATGGTAAATGTGGCATTCCAGTCCATTAACCAGTATTTCGGCATATAGGAAAAAGACCTGTGTAAAACAAAACAGGCGGGTAAACTTACCCGCCTGTTTTGCGTGCGCCGCATGCCCAGCAAAGCTGTGATTTGCTTGCCGGTGAAAGTCCGGTGCCGGTAGCCGCCAAGGGGCCGGTTAGCTACAGGGCTGGATGTGTCAAAGCGATATGAAGTTATAGTAGATCACGGAACTGGGGAGACCCTACTCTGCACGGGAAACCGCAAAGAGAGAGTATATTGTCAATGGTAAAATAAAAATACCCACTTATGGGAATAAAAATTCCCCAGCTGCTATTCTAAATAATCTTCTTTGTGGTTTGATAAAATAAAAACTACAAAGAAGCAGCTATGATATAAGTGTATATTTTCCAATTATAAAGGGTCAAGCTGGTATCCCTATAAACCCTGAAATCAAATTACTTATTTCCATTAAGGATACTCTTATTTTGAGTTGATTTATTCAGTCTCTTCTCGCTTATATTAAGGGTAGACAGGAATTTTCAATGTGTGAGAGTTGAGTAATATTTTTTATGGTAGTCAAAATTGTGGTCAAAACATTTCTAAATAACAAAAAAGACTTTCAGTAAAGCCCTGAAAGCCTTGATATACATGGTGCCGAAGGGGGGATTCGAACCCCCACGTGCGTGATGCACACTAGACCCTGAATCTAGCGCGTCTGCCAATTCCACCACTTCGGCTTATATCGATTTTAACAATATAAATAATACCATATTCCCTCCCAAAATTCAATATGATTTTATGACTGTTTTTCTATTCAAACCTTATTATTTGAAGTTCATCATAAACCTTTTTCGTTACCTGTCCCGTTATAGGGATTTTTTTGTCTTTTTGGAACCGTTTAACCGCTTTCTCCATGCCCCAACCAAAAATACCGTCAATATTACCGTTATAATACCCCAAAAACTTTAACCTTTTTTGAACTTCCACAACATCAGAACCTTTATCTCCTTTTACCAATGTCCTAAAACCGGATGTGAAAGGCCCATAAGGCCCTCCTACTATTACAACAGGTGTTCCTATAGATACCCAACGATAAATTTCTTCCACATGACGGTTATACATCCTGATACATCCAGCAGATGCGTAATTTCCTATTGACCAGGGCTTGTTTGTGCCATGGATACCATAAATTCCCCATGGAACACTTATTCTCATCCAACGACTTCCAAAACCTTCACCCCATACAGCTTTCTGAGTAATTTTCCAAACCCCTAAAGGAGTGGGAGTATGCCATTTCCCCACAGCAACGGAATATTCTTTGTATGGTTTACCATCAGATAATATAGTAAGTTTTCGCTCAAAGGTATCAATAAAAATTGATACTTTGCCGGGTGGAGGCGTAGTTGGTTTCAGTGAAACAGGCACATCAAACAACTTGGCAAGTTTATTATAAGTTTGGAATCCTAATATTCCATCAGCAAGAAGGTTGTATTTTTTTTGAAAGAGTTTCACGGCTTCTGCTGTTTCAGGTCCGTAAATCCCATCAGTTTTCCCTTTATAAAAACCGAGATTTTGAAGTTGTTGTTGAATTTCTTTAACATCAGCACCAGACATATAAGGGTTCTTTAAAGCTAATTGCCTGTCTTCTTTACAGCTACACCTGGGAGAAACATTTGCTTTAGGGCTAAAACCTGTCGTAAAGATAGTAATTATAAGTAAAACTGTTAATATTAATTTTCTAGCAAACAAAAACATATCCCTCCTACTTAATTCTGCTTTTCGATTCTACTTTTTTATTTTCTCACAAATCTAATAACATATTTAACATATTTAAAATGTTTGACAAATATAATACATCAAATATATAATATTTAAGTGCTGAATATAAAA
Source organism: Thermosediminibacterales bacterium (assembly GCA_029982205.1). Lineage (GTDB taxonomy): Bacteria > Bacillota > Thermosediminibacteria > Koleobacterales > JARRCM01 > JARRCM01. The sequence goes on along the minus strand of JARRCM010000010.1, from coordinate 54,998 downwards.
CCAAAAAATGGTAACAGATTAAATAAAGAAAGGAAGGGAATTTTTGATGGGAAAGATAATTGCTATAGTTGTTTTATCAACTTCACTCATTTTAAATCCCGTTAAAGATATTAAAAATGATTCGATTCATGAAGATATTATAAAAAATATAGAAACTATTAAGAAACAAGCTCCTACGATTTTAAATAGAAGGATAAACATTTATAATATGATTAAAAAATATAATCCTGACTTAAGCAGTGAAGAGATAAATCAAATCATAAAATCTGTAAATAAATACAGTAAAAAGTATAATTTACCTGAAGACTTGATTTATGCGATTATAGCTGCTGAAAGCGGGTTTGATCCTTATATAAAAGGTAGGCATAACGATATAGGGTTAATGCAAATACTTGAAGCTCATGCTGCCAGCTGGGCCAGGGGCATGAAATTAAAGTATGAAGGGCCGGAAACTCTTTTTAATATTGATAACAATATTCATATGGGAACATATATTTTAGCTTTTTTAATGAAGAAATACGATAATGATTTAGAAAAAGTTTTAGCAGGTTATAATTGGGGATATGGGAACGTTGACAGAGCAGTTGAAAATGGAACTGATATTCCGCAATATTACATCAAACTTGTTAAAAAACACTATTATAATTTGTTCCAGAAGGAATTATCGATTGGTATAGAGAAAAGATATAAAAATATTTATTAGGGAGGAAACTGTGTGGAAGATTTAATTGTAGCAGAAACTACCCTTAAAAACAACCATAATTTATCTTTAGTAGTAGTTAAAAACAAAAAAGTTATTTCTACAAAAACGGGTCGTGGGGTTAAACCTTTGATGGAAACATTAGAAGAACTGGGTTCAGATTTGAATGGAGCAAGCATTGCCGATAAAGTCGTAGGGAGGGGGTCTGCAGCTGTTATGGCAACAGGACAGGTCTCTAGTCTTTATACTCCAGTAATAACCCGTTGGGCTTTAAATTTTTTGAAACAAAAAGGCGTAATAGTGAAACACGAAAAAATCGTTCCTAATATACTCAACAGGAAAAAAACTGATTTATGTCCTGTAGAAAAGTTAACAAGTGGTTTAGAAGAACCAAGTCAAATTCTACTAAAGATTAAAGAATTTTTGGCAACCTCTGGAATCTAATGCCAGAGGTTGTTTTATTTAACTTATTAGGAAACAATATATACTTGAATCTTCCTTTTCTCATATGTGATACTTAATTATAGGGCATATAGCTTTTTTGAGGGAGGAAAAGGATGGAAAGAAAGAGAGTTGCTGTTATAATTGTTTCTGTTGTGTTAATTATTGCTTCTTTTTTATTTTTTAACGCAGAAGTTTTAGCTTTTAGCAGAACTTTAAAAATCGGCAATCAAGGAAAAGATGTAGCAGAGCTTCAAGAAATGCTTAGCAAACTTGGTTTTTATCATTCAAAAATAGATGGTATATATGGACATATTACACAAAAGGCAGTGATGAATTTTCAAAGGTCTATGGGGCTGTTCCCTGATGGTGTTTTCGGTAAAAATACTATTGCAGCTTTAAATAGTATTATATATGATGCTAGTGTTAAAAGAAAAGTTATGGGATTTGCAGCAGAAGATTATAACGGTGATAACCGTTCATATTATTCACTTTTAAAAAACTCAAAAACATTAGATTCTGTAGCAACTTTTTCTTATGGTTTGACATATTCAGGAGATCTAACAGGCACAACCCCTTATAAAACTATAAAAACAGCATGGGAAAAAGGAGTAAAACCCCTGGTATTAATTCATAATTTTAACAACAATCAATTTGATAAATTTACTGCTGAAGCTGTATTAAAAAGTTATGCCAAAAGAAAAAGATTAATTAATAATATACTTTGGATTATCGAAAGGGATGGCTATGCAGGGGTTAATATTGATATTGAGGGTATAAGTTTCAAAAACAAATGGAACTACATATCATTCCTCTGGGAACTTAGAAGTGCACTAAGACTTAAAGGTCTTGAGCTTTCCGTTTCAGTTCCTGCTAAAACATGGGATGATCCATATAACGGATGGTCTGGGGGTTATGATTATAAACAAATTGGACAAGTTGCTGATTTTGTTGTGATTATGGCATATGATGAACACTGGTCAGGAGGAAATCCAGGGCCTACTGCTTCAATTCAATGGGTAAAGAGCGTTATAAACTATGCCGTTTCACGTATACCAAGGGAGAAAATATTATTAGGTATTGGTGCTTATGGTTATGATTGGTCCCATTATAAAACGACAAACATGGTGCCTCTAAATCAAATAAATGATTTAATCAGGATTAACAATGGTTGGTTGGCTTGGCATGACTATTTCCAACAACCTTATTATATCTACTGGAAGAATGGGAAAAAACATCAGGTTTGGTTTGAGAATGAACACAGCGTAAAATTGAAACTTCAGTTAGTAGAATCATATAATTTAGGGGGGATCGCAATTTGGAGATTAGGATTTGAAACCACAGCTTACTGGCAAACAATCAAAAATACCCTGAGTTAATCTTTAACGAAACAATAATAGAAAATTTCTTTGAAGGATAAAATATATATATAAAGGATACAGTAGGAGGAAGCTCTATGAATGTGGCAGTAATTATTCCTGCATTTAATGAAGCAAAAACCATAGCTGAAACAATCCAGGGTATAAAACAAGTTGAGATGGTCAATCGAGTTATAGTAGTTGATGATGGTTCTACAGATGAAACTTCTGCGATTGCAGAAAGCTGTGGTGTTGAAGTTGTTCGCCACTCAAAAAATATGGGTAAAGGAAAAGCTCTTAACAAAGGATTACAAGTGATTAGAAAGGCTGATATAGTCGTATTTTTAGATGGTGATGTAGGAACAACTTCACACGAAATAGAAAAATTAATATTACCTTTAATAGATGGTAAAGCTGATATTACGATAGCTAAATTTCCGCCACCAAAAATTCGTGGCGGATTTGGTTTTGTTAAATTTCTTGCGAAAACAGGGTTGAAACTTTTTACAGGGATTACTTTTTCTTCACCCCTTTCGGGCCAAAGAGCAATGACATGGGAAACCATTCAATTTATTGGCAGTATACCGTCAGGTTTTGGCGCTGAAGTGGGGATTACTTTAAAAGCAGCAATGGGTGGTTTTAGAATTAAAGAAGTAGAAGTGAATATGACTCATCGAGAGACAAAAAGGAATTTATCTGGATTTATCCATCGAGGCCGTCAATTTTTGGCTGTTTCAAAGGTTTTGCTCTCTTTTTTATTTTCGCGTATTCTTTGACTGATGTAACCAATCTTCTTCTATCCACATTCAATATTTAACCTGAATCTGTGTATTGTTATACGTTAATACCTTGACCGCAATGTTAGTTTGCGGTTTATACTTTTTATACCTGTTTTATTATATAAGTTCAACCTCTGGCATAAATTGTCGGAAGGAAAAGTTATAGACATCCAGAACACTTTATTTATTAAGTTTTTATCGGATTTGCCACTTTTTATACCATTTGTGGTATAATTTTTGTTTGTTTTATGGGATTGATTCTCGGTTTGTTGGTTGGTTATGATTTTAAAGGAACACTTATTTTAGGAATGTCTATGGTTGGTGTAATGCTATTAATGCCTAGAATGGTAAAAATTTTGATAGAACGTCTTATTGCTGTATTTGAAGTAGTGAGAGATTTTATGCAAAAACGTTTTGCTGGGCAGGAATTTTATATTTTGGTCTCGATTCAGCAGTAGCTATCGGTTATCCTGCAGCCATAGCAATAGCTCTTATGCTGGTGCCAATAACGATAATTCTGGCACTAATCATACCGGGGAACAATGTTCTGCCTTTTGGAGATTTAGCTACTATACCTTTCATGGTAGCAATGGTTGCCCCTATTGCAAGGGGGAATGTCTTTAGATCTGTTATTATCGGCTCTATTGTTATAGGTATAGGTTTATTAATAGCTACTAATGTTGTACCTTTGCATACTCAAGTTGCAAAAATATAATCCTATAAGAGTTTGATTTTAATGGTGTTTTCAAAAAATATCTGGGAGAATTTTTGTTTGAAACATAAATACTACTGACAGTATTAACGGTTAAAAGTACACTTTTACCAAAAAAATAAACTTTGTGAGGAGTGTAAATGATTTGTGTTGTTTACACTCCCTTTTTATTTCCAACGATTATTATAATACCACCGTTGTAAGGAAATATATTGGTAACGGTTTTTATATCTTAATCTTTTTTGCTTGTTATAAATTGAAAGAATAACAAACAAACAAATTAACGGAGTAAATATTATAAAAGGCCAGAACCACCAATAAGTATAAATTTTTCGTGCTATAGATTTTTTTGCCAATAGATTAACCCTTCCTATGACCTGACCATTTATAGTATATTGAATTTCTCCCATAACCTGTCCTTTTTTTATTGGTGCAACAACATCATTCTTTATAACTATTTTTTCTTCAATGTTTCCATGAATATCTTTAGGCATGGTATATTTAAAATCTTTTTCTGTTACAAGGGGAAGCCTGCCGCCATATTTCACATCTATTGTTGTAACGGTTTCTTTGGAATCTATAATATCCATGAAAACGAAGTTGCTAAAACCATAGTCGAGGAGCGCCTTAGCATCTGACCATATATTTTTCCCCTGGGATTTCAGCACCACAGCAATAAGCCTGTGGCCGTCTCGGGTGGCTGATGCAACTAAAGTTTGTTGAGCTTGGCTGGTATATCCTGTTTTAACACCATCAGCTCCCTCGTATTGTTCCAGGAGTTTGTTACCGTTGTATAGCTGTCTATCGTATTCTTTGCCCGGCCAGGGAATCACCTTTGATTTTGTTGCTACTATTTTTCTAAACTCAGGTATTTTCATGGCATATTTTGCTATAATTGCAAGGTCTTTAGCGGTAGTATAGTGGTTTTCATCATGCAGGCCATGAGGGTTTACAAAATTTGTATTAGTGCATCCAATTTCTTTAGCTTTTTCATTCATCATTCTTGCAAAGTTTTCTATAGAACCTCCGATATATTTGGCGATAACAGCTGCAGCATCATTTGCAGACCGTAGGAGAAGACCATAAAGCAGTTGTTCTAGTGTTAGTTCTTCTCCTTCTTCAAGATAGAGTCTTGTGCCGTATGTTTCATATATTTCCGGTCCTGCTTTTATTTTATCTGTTAGTTTTCCGTTTTCTAGGGCAAGGATTGCTGTCATGATTTTTGTGGTGCTTGCTGGAAACATACGTTTGTCAGAATTTTTTTCATATAAGATTTGTCCGTTGTCTGCATCTATTAAAACAGCTGCTTGACCAGTAATAATTGGAGTTGCAGCTGCAACAGTATAATTTGAGAAAGAAAATGCTGCTATCATTACAATTAAAAAAAATGACATTTTTTCATATCTCATATAACGACCTCCTGCATGCAATAAAAACGTAAACAATTTATATTATAGCAAAAAGACCAAGCGTTTTAAAATATTCCTGAAGTATAATAAGTTTTTAAAAACGAATCTTTCCTAAATTGATTTAGAGTTTTATTTGTATAAAAACCTTTTTCTTTTAGGATAATAAGAAAAAACAATAATATTCCTTAATATTCCTTAAGAAGGGAGGAAAATATTTGATAAACCGTGATCAAAAAATAGAGGAAATCGTATCCTTTGTGGATCATTATAAAGATACTATTGCAAGCAAAAGCGTTTGTGCTAGAATTTTAGGAGATAAACATATAAAAATAGACAATGAAGTCGTGAATGAACTTAGAGCACGGCTTCCCAGTGCTTCAGAAGATGAATTAGATGCATGTTATTATCTTGTGAAATAAAAAGGAATTTTGAGTAACAAGGTCTTTTACTGACCTTGTTTTTTTTCTTGATAAACTTGAAAAAAATAATACGGTTACAGAGGAAATATATTTTTGTTATAATTTAATATAGAAAGAAATTTGGTCAAATTTAGGTGAAGAAACCATGCGGCGCCCTTTTCTGTATCTGGCAATAGTATATTCTTTAGGAATAGTATTTGGGAAAGTCTTCAATCTGGAATTATTTCAGGTGTTTTTGGGAACTGTAATTTTAGCTGTATTAACAGGGATTATGTTATACAAGAGGCTTAACTCTAAGCCTTTTTTCTTGATACTGATTTTTTTAACAGGAATTATGTCTTTCGTTTTTCATTCATATATTAACACAGGCAGTATTATAGAATTTGTAGGGAAAGATGTTGTATTAGAAGGAATCATATGTGAAGACCCGGTTTTTAAAAAAGATAGGGTTGTTTATACCCTTCAAACACAAAAGGTAGAGATTGGAAGAAAAAGTCTAGAAGTAAGCGGAAGAGTAAGAGTTACGGTTAAAATAACTGATTTTCAAAAAAACAATATGTATCGTTTTGGTGACCTGATAAAGATTAAGGGAAAGCTTTGCGAACCCAGCGGGCAGCGTAATCCAGGAGGATTTAATTATAGTGATTTTCTTTTTCAAAGAGGTATTTCTTTGATGGTTTATACAAGGGATTTTAATACAGAACTTCTAGGCAGGAATGAATTAGGCTTTTTTAAGGGTATAATGTTTAAACTTAGAGACAGATTAAGTGCCGCTGTAACTACTGGTGTAAAATCAGAAAATGCCGCGATATTAAATGGTATACTTTTTGGTTTAAAATCGAACATTTCAGAAAAAGTGTATAGTTGTTTTGCTGATGCCGGTATAATTCATATCTTGGCAGTATCAGGTCTTCATGTTTGGTTTATTACTGCAATCTTCTACTGGCTTTTCGGCAAACTCAAAATTAGAAGTGAATATTTAAAGGTATGTTTAATTCTTTTAGGGATATTCTGTTATGTATTTATTACAGGAGCTCGGCCATCAGTGATAAGGGCAGGAATAATGGCAGGAATGACTGTTTTGGGAAGATATAGCTTGAGACAAACTGACATGTTAACTAGCCTTTCCCTTGCAGGGCTCGTTATTCTTGTTTTTAACCCTATGTCTCTTTTTTCAATAGGTTTTCAGTTATCGTTTGCAGCGACTTTTGGTATAATATTTTTATTTTCATATATAAACAGCTTATTTAGGTTTTTGCCTGAAAAAATCCGGGGTCTTGTAAGTGTAACAACAGCAGCTCAATTAGGTGTATTGCCATTAACATTATATTATTTCAATACTGTGTCTCTTGTTTCAGTTGTTACTAATCTGCTTATTGTCCCTGTGGTGGGCTTGATAGTTGGTATTGGTTTTTTTTCAGCTGTTTTAGGGCAAATTCATCATTTTGTTGTTTTACCGTTAAATAAAGTCAACGATGTTCTGCTGGATTATATGGTTTATATGGCAAAAGTGCTTTCGGATCTTCCGTATTCCACTGTGGATTTGCCTGCACCATCTCCGTTGAGTATTTTGTTGTATTATTTATTAATATTAGCTATTGTCGGAAAATCATGGGAAAAATTACCAGTCCAAAACTTTAAAAAAGTTGCCGTTATTACCGTTTTGATTGTATTAAACTCGATTATATGGGGGTTTGTGTTAACCCCTTTTGATGAAATAGAGGTTGTTTTTTTAGATGTAGGTGAAGGAGACTCTATTTTTATTCAGACACCGGGTCATAAAACCTTTATGATAGATGGAGGAGGTTTGCCTGACTATTATTCTGGAGATTTCAGTATCGGGGAAGATGTTCTCATTCCTTTCCTCAAGCGTAAAGGGATAAAAAAACTGGACGGTATCTTTTTGACTCACAGCCATGATGATCACCTTAAAGGTCTTATTCCTGTTGTCAGGTGTATGAAGGTGGAGTCAGTATTTTTAGGGCCTTATAATGAACCTACAGATAGTTTTTTGGAATTTATTTCAGAATTAAAAAATAAAGGCGTACCCCTCTATCACATATGGGCAGGGGAAAACATTATACTGGACCATGGAATAATCCTTGAAACCATTTATCCTCCTGAGAACTGGGGTTGTTCAAAAGAAGCTGAAAAAAATATAAACAACAGTTCACTTGTTTTAAGAATGATTTATGAAGATGTGGAAATCCTGTTTACGGGTGATCTGGAATCAGAGGGGGAAGAATATATTTTAAATTCAAACTTTCCAATTCAATCAGATGTGTTAAAAGTTGCTCATCATGGTAGCAAGACATCAACTTCAGAAAAGTTTCTAGACAAAATACAGCCTGATTGGGCGGTTATTTCTGTAGGCCTAAACAACAGGTTTGGCCATCCAGATGAAGAAGTAGTGGAAAGATTAAAAGCAAGGGGCATTAAGATTTTCAGAACCGACCGGGATGGAGCTGTAATAATGAAAACTGATGGTAAAAGGATAAGTTTTGATACGGTAATAAAAATAAAGAATAACAATCATGAAATTAGAACAGGGGAATAAAAAATGGACTGTTTAAAATTTATAAAAAACATTCAAAAAGGGAATATAGAAAAACTGTATCTTTTCACTGGAAAAGAATCGTTTATGATAAGAGAAACATTAAAAATACTTAAAAATAAATTAGTGCCAGAAGAACTCAAAGACGTAAATATAGAAGTTATTGACGGTAAGACGGCTGATGATATGAAAATAATAAAGGCTTGTGAAACACTGCCTTTTTTATCAGGTAAAAGGCTTTTGATAGTAAAAGACATTGTTTTTAACAAAAAAAATAATAATGGGTTTAATTTTGATAGGTTTTGTGACTACTTAGGAAAGATTCCCGAACACACTTGCCTTGTTTTAATTGCACAAGAAATAGATAAAAGAAACAAAATATACAAAATCCTAAGCAGTTATGGAGAAGTTGTGGAATTCAAACCCCTTAAAGGCCAGAAACTTAATCAATGGATCAAAAATAAATTCAAAAAACTTGGCAAAACATGTGATCCAGAGGTTGTTGATATATTAAGTGCAAGTTTAAATGACAGTATGGAAAAAATCAATTCCGAAATTGAAAAAATTGTTGCTTATAGTGGAGAGAATGAAAATATAACAATAAATAATCTTAAATCTGTTACGGAACTAGCTGCTCAATCTCAAATTTTTGACCTTGTAGATGCGGTTGGCGAAAAAGATGCATCAAAAGCTATAAGTATGGTTAACAATATGGTTTTGACAGGGGAACAGCCTTTAATGATATTGTTTATGATTATACGGCAGTTAAGATTGATATATTTGGTTAAACTTTTGTCAAGGAAAGGAAAATCGTTTAAAGAAATTCAATCACAGGTAAAAATACATCCTTTTGTTCTTAAAAAAGTTCTCAGTCAGGGTAAAAACTTTAGTTTTGAAAGTTTAAAAAAGGCTCTGGAATTTTGTTTTGATATAGATTATTCTTTAAAACAGGGCAAAATTGATGGCAAATTAGGCCTTGAGATTATAATATCAAAATACTGTTTTAATGAAAATAAGAGTATTTAAGGGAATTGTTCCCTTAAATACTCTTATTAAATTATTACTAATATGTTCCCCATTTAGTAGCCCACGGATTTTCAAATTGAGGGCTTACATTTTTAGGAGTTTCTACATTATTTTGACCATATTGGCTTCCACCGGCACCGTAAGTAGGGAACGTCTGTTGTGGTGTGGTGGTTGTGCGAACTCCACTAGTATATTGAGCAGTATATTGAGGAGCCGTATACTGTTGCTGGAATCCTCCCGGCATTGCAAACTGCTGTTGCTGTTTTGCTTGTTGAACCTGCATAACCTGGGATTCTATCTGACGTGTTACATTACTTAGTTGGTTCAGGTTTTGGCTTATGGTATTACACATTTGCTGTAAAGCTTGCAGCTGTTGTGTTGCATTTCTTTCAGCCTGTTGTAGTTGCTGAAGTTGGGTTATATTGTTCTGTTCAGAACGCGACATTTGATTGACCATCTGGTTGATTTGATTAATAGTCTGATGCACCTGTTGAATCTGCTGTTCTAATTGTTGGATTTTGTCCAAAGTTTCACCTCCTTTTAATTATTTACCAGCCGATAATATTATTTAACAAGTTGTTTTAAATTATTAGTGGAAAAAACTTGAAAAAGCGTAATTGTAAACTTGTATACTTTGCTAAGAAATAAAAAAAGCGTAGTTTCCCTACGCTTAAATTATCCAACATTTTGTAGCCTGTTAAATTTTTTATAAAGATTTGATTTTTTTCTGGCTGCTGTATTTTTATGAATAACTCCTTTTCCGGCGGCTTTATCAATGATCTTAACCGCACGGATAAGAGCATTTTTAGCATCTTCGAGATTGCCGTTATTTAATGTGTCTTCGAATTTTTTGATTGCTGTTTTGATTCTAGTTTTTATACTGCTGTTTCGTTTGGTCCTTATTGCAATTATTTTGACTCTTTTTTTTGCTGATTTTATATTAGGCAAAACTTTCACCTCCTTAGCATAAATGCATACTAATTTTACCATGAAAAAAATTAAAAAGCAAGGGAGCATCTTTGAATTTGTAATGAAGTTGTATATTCTTAAAAATTCAGGATACTATATTAATAAACAATAATAGGAGGTGTGAAAATATGATAGGAATGGTTGTAAGGTTTATTGTTTCAGCTTTGGTGCTTTTGTTTATTGGTTATTTATTGCCTGGATTCAGCGTAGCAGGTTTTACAGGTGCCTTAATATCGGCTGTTGTGATAGCTATTTTAGGTTATATAGTTGAAAGCTTGCTGGGTGATAAAATATCACCTCAAAACAGAGGAGTAGTAGGTTTTATTACAGCTGCAGTTGTAATTTATTTATCCCAGTTTATAGTACCTACTATTAGGGTTACCTGGTGGGGAGCATTACTAGCTTCACTGGTAATAGGTATAGTTGATGCTTTTATTCCTACCGAGTTAAGGTAACAAAGCGGGGAGGGGTGATGTGAAGTTGTTTAGTATCAGAACAGACCTGGCTATGGAAGCAAGGGAAATTGTTAGAGAACAGACAAAACAAGAAATCCCCGGGGTCGAAGTAGATGTGGATCGCTCAAAAAATATGGTTATTACAAGAGTTAAAATTACTACACGTGAGGCTGAGAAAACAATGGGTAAACCTCGGGGAAACTATATTACCCTTGAAGTACCAAAACTTAGGGAAAGGGATAAACTTTTACAGGAAGAAGTAAGTAAGAATTTTGCAGAAGAAATCCAAAAAATTACGCGTCTTAAAGAAAAGCAAAAAGAATCTACAATTTTAATAGTAGGGCTTGGCAACTGGAACGTCACCCCTGATGCATTAGGGCCTAGAGTTGTACAAAACCTTTTGATAACACGACATCTTATCCGCCTGGTTCCTGAACAAATAGATAAAGGAGTAAGGCCTGTTTGTGCTCTTGCACCGGGAGTGCTTGGTATTACAGGTATAGAGACAGGAGAGATTATTCGAGGGGTAGTAGACAGAGTGAAACCTGAACTTATTATAGCAATTGATTCACTGGCTTCAAGAAAAATGGAAAGGGTTTCAACAACGATACAAATAGCCGATACCGGTATTCATCCCGGTTCAGGTGTTAACAATAATAGAATGGCTATAACAGAAGAAACTTTAGGTGTTCCTGTTGTAGCAGTTGGTGTTCCGACTGTAGTAGATGCTGCTACAATGGCAAATGACACTATTGATATGGTGATTGGTGCATTTATAAAACAGGCTCCAAAAAACAGTGAGTTTTATAAAATGCTCCAGGGAATGGACAAAAATGAAAAATATCAGTTGATTAGCGAAGTGATATATCCATATGTGGGAAACCTTATGGTAACACCAAAAGAAATTGATACATTAATTGAAGATATGTCCCGTTTAATTGCCGGTGGTTTGAATGTTGCTCTACATCCAGGAGTAACATTTGACGAAGTAACCAGATATTTAAATTAAAAAAATGAGGTGTAAAAAACCTCATTTTTTTTTATTTTTAAGAATATATTCTAAAAGTAGAGGAGGGTTCCGGGTGATTCAATTTAAAACAATAAAGCTTACAAAAACATTTTATGTAATCTGCTTGTTGTTGTTTTTGGGCCTTATTTTATCATTTGTATTTATAAAAAAACAACCAACGAAAGTTGTTGCAGTTTTTTCACAGAAGTCTACATTTCAAGAACCTTCAAAATCTGGTCTACTTAATAAAAAGAACATCAGCATAACAACTAGATTCTGGCAAAAAATTCTCGGCCAGGGGATTCCTCTTCTGGAAGTCGTATTGGAAGATGACCCGGATGTGGATACGAATAAATTTCTTTTCAAACTTTTTTCCATTTTAACAGGTATAGAGCCTCAAAAACCTTTTAGCATATTCCAAAATCAAATTCCAGTGTTTTCGACTATAGAACTGAATCAAACTCTTGTTCCGCTGAATGTTTCCGAATCATTTACACCTAACTATACAAGTTTGGCAACCCAACCTGTTAAGCCTGAAATCAAAAAAAACGACAAATCTAATGAAAATGTTTCAAAAGAAACCACTGAAAAATTTGTTTTGTCTGACAAACCCCTTATTTTAATATACCATACACATACAACGGAATCCTATAGTCCATCCAAAATTTATGCATATAAACCGATAGATTCTTCTTACCACAGTGATGACCCGAATTACAACATGATAAGGATTGGTAAAAAATTAAAAGAGCATTTGGAAAATGACTATAACATAAAGACAGTTCATGAAACCACTGTCCATGATATGCCGTCTTATATGATGTCTTACACAAACTCATTTAAAAGTTTAAAAAAAAATTTAGAAAAATACCCTTCTATTGAAATAGCTTTAGATATACATAGAGACGCGCCATTTCTTGACAGGGTAAAATCCAGGGAAGAAACTACTATTGAAATAGATGGTGAAAAAACAGCTCGAATAATGATGGTGGTTGGAACTGATCGTATTTTTGAACATCCCAACTGGAGAAAAAACTATAAGTTTGCTTTGGATTTAAAAGAAAAAATGGATGAACTGTATCCTGGCCTTTCTAGAAAAATTGACCTCCGGGAAGAGAGGTTTAATCAACACTTGCTTGACAAAGCACTGCTTGTCGAAATTGGGAGTTATGGGAACACTCTTGATGAGGCTTTAAACTCTACTAAATACCTGGCCAGGTGTTTAGTAGATGTTATGAAAGAATACAGTTTCAAAAGCAAAGGCCCTTAAATGCCAACAGGTCACTATCGGCCCTTATCTACACTATCTTGAATAATGATATCTTAAAGGTTATAATTGTTATTAAGATTTTCGGTAGTGGATGAAGGAGGAAGCTTCCAATGGAGACAGTAGAAACTAAAAATCAGGAAAGGATAAGGAATTTTTGTATTATTGCACATATAGACCACGGAAAATCTACCCTTGCTGACCGACTATTAGAATATACCGGAACCCTCTCAGAAAGGGAAATGGAAGAACAAGTATTAGATAAAATGGACCTTGAGAGAGAGAGGGGTATTACCATTAAGGCAAAAGCGGTAAGATTAAATTATACAGCAGATGATGGCAATAACTATCTCTTAAATCTTATTGATACCCCCGGTCATGTGGATTTCACTTATGAAGTTTCCCGAAGCCTTGCTGCATGTGAAGGAGCTCTGCTTGTGGTAGATGCAGCCCAGGGGATTGAAGCCCAAACAATGGCAAATGTTTACCTTGCATTAGAGCATGACCTTGAAATAATTCCCGTAATAAATAAAATCGATTTACCAAGCGCACAGCCTGAGCGGGTCAAGAATGAAATAAAAAACATTATCGGGCTGGATACAAGTGATGCAATAATGACTTCCGCAAAAGAGGGTATAGGAATTAAAGATGTACTTGAGGCTGTTGTCAAGAGGATACCGCCTCCTACCGGGTCATATAGAGAGCCTTTAAAAGCTCTTATTTTTGATTCTCATTATGACCCTTATAAAGGGGTAATTGCTTATATCAGGGTTAAAGAAGGCTGTGTAAAAAAAGGAATGAAAATAAAAATGATGGCTACCGAAAAGGTGTTCGAGGTTGCTGAGGTGGGGGTTTTTAAACCACACATGACTGAAACTGAAGAACTTTCTGCCGGAGATGTAGGTTATATAGCAGCCAGCATAAAGAATGTCAAAGACACAAGGGTAGGAGATACCATTACAGATGCCCAAAACCCTGCAGCTCAGCCTTTACCTGGATACCGTAAAGTTGTTCCTATGGTGTTTTGCGGGGTATACCCCGCTGATGGAGCTGATTATGATGACCTTAAAGATGCCCTGGAAAAACTGAAGCTTAATGATGCTTCCTTCAGTTTTGAACCCGAAACATCTGCTGCTTTAGGGTTTGGTTTTCGATGTGGATTTTTAGGTCTTTTGCACATGGAAATCATCCAGGAACGATTAGAAAGGGAATATAACTTAGATATCGTGACAACAGCTCCAAGCGTAATATATAAAGTAACAAAAACCAGCGGGGAAGAAATTACGGTAGACAACCCCACTAACCTTCCACCTCAAACTCAAATAGCAGAGATGAAAGAGCCTTTTGTTATGGCATCAATTATGACACCGGATGAACATGTGGGAGCTATCATGGAACTATGCCAGGAAAAAAGAGGAATTTTTAAGGATATGAGTTACCTGGATGAAAATCGGGTTATGATTAAATATGAGATGCCTTTAAGTGAAATAATATATGACTTTTTTGACCTTTTAAAATCAAGAACCAGAGGATATGCTTCTCTGGATTATGAGTTATCAGGTTACAAAAAATCTGACCTTGTTAAACTGGACATCCTTTTAAACGGAGAACCTGTAGATGCACTATCTTTTATTGTCCATAAAGATAAGGCTTATACCCGGGGGCGCTCTATTGCTCAGAAACTAAAAGAGACTATTCCCCGCCACCTTTTTGAGATTCCTATCCAGGCTGCAGTTGGTGGAAAAATAATCGCTCGAGAAACAGTAAAGGCGTTAAAAAAGAATGTACTGGCTAAATGTTATGGCGGAGATGTCACCAGAAAACGAAAACTTCTAGAAAAGCAGAAAGAAGGAAAAAAACGAATGCGTCAGGTGGGCAATGTTGAAGTCCCGCAGGAAGCTTTTATGGCGGTGTTGAAAATTGATTAAAAATGGATTGGCACTTTATATTCATCTGCCTTTTTGCCTTAAGAAGTGTTATTACTGTGATTTTAATTCATACAGCGGGAAAGAAGAATTGATGGGAAGTTATATAAAAGCACTTTCTACGGAAATGTGTCTCTATTCTTTTAAGCTTAAGGAGCGAAAAGTTGAAAGCATATATATAGGAGGCGGAACTCCAACTTATCTAGGGATAAAACATTTAGAAACTTTGCTGGATAATGTCCGGCAAGTTTTTTATATATGTGAGGGAGCGGAGATAACTATTGAAGCAAATCCAGGCAGTTTAAGTTTAAAGCTGTTAAAATTTTTATACGAAAAAGGTGTTAACAGATTGAGCATAGGGCTGCAAGCATGTGATGCCAATATTTTAAAACAGCTTGGTCGGATACACACATTTGAACAGTTTGAGAACAACTTTAATTGGGCACGTATAGCTGGTTTTAATAATATAAATGTAGATTTGATGATTGGTCTCCCTGGACAGACCTTTGAAAATGTGTACAAATGTGTTCGTAAGGTCATAAATTTAAAACCAGAACATATTTCCGTATACAGCCTTAAAATTGAAAAGTCAACCAAATTTTATGAAATGTATGAATCGGGACAGCTAATTCTGCCTGATGAAGACCAGGAGAGGTTGTTTTATCATACTGCAGTTAATCTTTTAATCCAAAACGGTTATAAACATTATGAAATCTCAAATTTTGCACTTCCTGGCTACGCTTGCCGCCATAATCTTATATACTGGGAAAATAAAGAATACCTTGGTTTGGGTGCAGGTGCTCATTCTTATATTGATGGAAAAAGGTTTTATAACACCGAAACACCTGAAAAATACATTGAGCTGTTAAACAAAAAAAACCTGCCTGTTGAAGAATATGAAAACATAAACTTGTCTACGGAAATGGCTGAAACGATGTTTATGAGCTTAAGGTTGGTTCAGGGAGTAAGTCGCAAGAAATTTTTTGATAGATTCGGAAAAACGCTTGATGAAGTTTATGGAGCTGAAATTAAAAAACTGGTGTCTCTCGGCCTTTTAATTGATGATGGAAAAAGAATAAGATTGTCAACCCGAGGGCTTGATCTGGCTAATGAGGTTTTTATGGAATTTTTACCATGAAGTCTTGACAAAAAACGGGTGAAGTGATATTTTTTTAATAGATATTTTAGCACTCTCCATAAGAGAGTGCTAACAATAAAAAGGGTGAGTCTTATGATGTTAGATGAAAGGAAGCAAAAAATTCTCAAAGCGATAATAGACGATTTTATTATTACCGCGGAACCCGTTGGTTCCCGAACAATCGCCAGAAAATATAATATAGGTATTAGCCCTGCTACAATCAGAAATGAAATGTCTGACCTTGAGGAAATGGGGTATTTAGAACAACCTCATACATCCGCAGGGAGAATTCCTTCAGACAAAGGATACCGTTTTTATGTTGACTTTCTTATGAAATTACGAAAACTCACTCCGGAAGAAATTAAAAACATCAAAGATGTCAGCCTATATAAAAAGATCAATGGAATAGAGGAACTTCTTGAACAAACCACTAAAGTTTTATCTCAAATTACCAGATATACTTCAGTCGCTTTAGGCCCACAATTAAAAAAGACCACATTAAAACATCTTCAATTGGTTCCTGTTGAAAATAAAAGAGTTTTAATGGTGATTGTTACCAATTCGGGGCTGGTGGAACATAAACTGCTATCTCTCCCTAAAAACGTCACTGAAAGCGACCTTGAAAGGGTTTCAAACATTATTAATGATAAATTAAGCGGATTAGCCATTGGCGATATCAGCGATGATGTAATATCAAATGTAAAAAAGGAAATAATAGGATTTAGCAGCGATGTTTTTGATATGGCCATTGAGTTTTTGCTGAAAAATCTGCAAATATATACTGATTCAAAATTGTTCTTATATGGAACAACTAATATTTTTAATCTGCCTGAATTTAGAGATATAGAAAAGGCCCGCAACTTTTTGAGTATTTTAGAAGATAAAGAGCTTTTATGTGAGATTTTATCTAACAGCTTTATGAGCAAAGATATAGTTATAACTATAGGGTCAGAAAACAAATATCAGGAAATAAAAAACTGCAGCGTTATTACCACAACTTACAAGATAAACGGTAAAACTATTGGAAGTATTGGAGTTGTGGGCCCTACTCGAATGGAGTATTCAAAGGTTGTATCTATAGTTAGGTTTTTGAGTGAGAATATGAGTCAGCTAATTTCAAAGATATTGAACAATTAACTATATTTTGGGAGGGATAGTTTATTGAGTTTAAAACAGGTAAGCGGCGGTTCTGAAGTTGATGAAAGACTTGCAGCTTTGATTACAAATTCTAATGCAATACAGGCGGTTTCATCAGCAATAGAAGGTACTATAGGTCCTAAAGGTCTTGATATAATGCTGGTAGACCGTTTTGGAGAAGTTACTATCACAAATGATGGTGTTACAATTCTGCAACAAATGGATGTGAACCATCCAGCGGCAAAAATGCTGATAAATATTGCAAAAGCTCAGCAGGAAGAAATAGGAGACGGAACTACTACTGCTACCATTATGTCAGGTAGTCTTGTAAGCGAGGGAGTCAGTCAGGTTGTTAGAGGAGTACCTGTAGCCAGGGTAATTGAAGGAATAAAAAAGGGTATTAATACGGCATGCCGTGTACTTAAACAGAAAAGCATTAAAATTAACGGAGTAAAAGATGTTGTTCTTGAGAAGATTGCTTATATCGCGGGCCGTGAACATAAAGATATAGCTCAGCTTGTTGTTGAAGCTGCCAAACTTATTGGTGAAGAAAAACTGTTAGAATCCGGCTTTAAGCTTTCTGATACCGTTTCGGCTTTGGAAGGGGCGGAAAATGAAGTTTTTATGGGCATAGTTTTGGATAAACAGCCGTTAAATAAACAGATGCCGAAAGAAATCAATGATGCTAAGATTCTTATAATTGATGATGCCCTAGAGCCTGAGGGAATCGGTGAAGAAGCCATGGGTACCGAAACAGGGTTTAAACGCTATTTAGAACTAAAAGAAGAGTTTAAACAGAACCTCAAAAAACTGGTTCAACTTGGAGTGAACGTTATACTTGTAGATAGGGGAGTTAGTGACGATGCTGAAGAAATCCTAACAGATGCTGGTGTAATGGTATTACAAAGAGTTTTATCTAAGGATTTAGAAAAGGTTGCAGAACATACCGGCGCACGTATAATAAAAAGAACAGGATTAAAAAAACCGGTAGAAGAAATGAAAAACTACATCGGTAAGTCAGATCGGGTTTATGAGGACGAAAAATTAAAGCAAACCCGAATCCTTGGTGGTAAAGGCAAACCTATGGCTACAATACTGGTGGGAGCTGCAACTGAAGAAGTAGTGGGAGAACGGGAGAGAATTGCAAAAGATGCAGCTGCATCACTTCAGGCAGCTGTTCGCGGTGGTGTAGTACCAGGAGGCGGTTCTATAGAGATTGCACTGGCACTGGAAGTTGAAAAAGAAAGAAAAACTACCAAAGGAATGGCTGCTTATGGGATGGATTGTGTGATTTCTTGTCTAAAACGCCCGCTGGCACAAATAGTTTCAAATGCAGGGTTTAATCCTCTTGAGAAGGTAGAGGATGTGATTTCCGCTCAAATAGAGAATAACATTGATTCAATAGGAATTAATTGTGATACTGGTGAAATAGCAGACATGAAAGAACTGGGAGTTTTTGACCCAACACTTGTTAAACTTCATGCAATAAAGGCTGCTGGTGAAATAGCCGAAGCTATCCTGCGTATAGATACAATAATAAAAAAACGCGACGATAATAAATCACCTGTAAAAAGCGGAAGTCATGAACTGAGAGAAACTATTCCTGAAATAGATTTTTAATTGAAGAGGTGAAGTTTAATGAATAAAGATATCCCGGTAAAAAAGGAATGCCAGAATGAATTTGAAGCTGCTGGAGTCGAACATGGTGAAAAAAAAGAAAAAAAAGTTGAGGATGTTCAAAAGGGAACACAAAAAGAGGATAGTATTGATACTGTTGAAAAAAACCAATGTGAACATGAACAGGTTCAAGAATCAGAATCAGATATTGAAGGTGAAGGTGGAGATGAGCAAAAGATTGAGGGAACTGAAAGTATAAGCAGTTTAAAACAAGAGTTGGAAGATAAAAAAAGAGAGTTGGATGAACTTATTAATAAATTTGCCAGGTTACAGGCAGATTTTGATAACTATAAAAAACGAGTGGCTAAAGAACGTCAAGAAATGTCTTTATACATACTGGAAGATCTGGTTTCTCAGCTGCTCCCTGTAGTTGATAATTTTGAAAGGGCACTTGATTCTGCTAAAAGCACAGGAGAAAATGAATCGCTTTTAAATGGGTTGAATATGATTTTTAAACAGATCAAAGGCATCATGGAAAAAAATGGAGTAAAAGAAATAGAGGCAAAAGAAAAAGAGTTTAATCCGCGGTTACATGAGGCTGTAATGCAGGAAGAGACTGATAAATATCCTTCAAATACAGTTATTGAAGTATTACAAAAAGGGTATACCCTTAACAACAAAGTTATAAGACCCAGTTTGGTTAAAGTAGCAAAATAAGTTTTTAAGGAGGTATTTTTATGGGTAAAGTAATTGGTATAGATTTAGGTACAACAAACTCTGTAGTAGCTGTAATGGAAGGAGGAGAACCGGTAGTAATACCAAACGCTGAAGGCAGCCGGCTGACTCCTTCTGTAGTAGGATTTTCTAAAACCGGAGAAAGATTGGTTGGCCAGGTGGCTAAACGCCAGGCAATAACAAACCCCGAAAGAACTGTAATATCAATAAAACGTCACATGGGTACAGATTATAAAGTTAAAATAGATGATAAAGAATATACACCTCAAGAGATTTCGGCAATGATTTTGCAAAAACTAAAGAAGGATGCGGAAAGTTATCTTGGAGAGAAAGTTGATAAGGCAGTTATAACAGTGCCTGCATATTTCACTGATAGTCAGCGCCAGGCCACAAAAGACGCCGGTAAAATAGCCGGTTTAGAGGTTTTAAGAATCATAAATGAACCCACTGCTGCATCTTTGGCTTATGGACTTGATAAAGGAGAAGACCATACTATTTTAGTTTTCGACTTGGGCGGCGGTACCTTTGACGTATCAATCCTGGAACTTGGAGATGGTGTGTTTGAAGTCAAAGCCACCAGTGGAAACAATCGACTTGGTGGTGATGACTTTGACAATAGAATAATTGATTATTTAATAAAAGAGTTTAAAAAAGAAAACGGAATAGATTTAAGCCGTGATAAAATGGCAATGCAGAGGTTGAAAGAAGCAGCCGAGAAGGCAAAAATTGAACTTTCAAGTGTTCTTACAACAAACATAAACCTTCCTTTTATAACTGCTGATGCCAGCGGCCCAAAACACCTCGATATGACCCTGACACGAGCCAAATTCGAAGAACTTACTGCTGATTTGGTTGAAATGACGATGGGCCCAACAAGGCGTGCACTTGAGGATGCTGGGCTTGAACCAAAGGACATAGATAAGGTTATATTGGTTGGAGGTTCAACGAGGATTCCTGCAGTTCAGGAGGCTATAAAAAGGCTAATAGGTAAAGAACCTCACAAAGGAGTTAATCCTGATGAAGTAGTGGCTTTAGGAGCTGCTATTCAGGCAGGGGTTCTAGCAGGTGAAGTAAAAGACGTTCTTTTGCTTGATGTAACACCTCTTTCTCTAGGAATTGAAACCCTCGGCGGGGTGTTTACAAAGCTTATCGAAAGGAATACCACTATACCAACATCGAAAAGCCAGATTTTCTCAACTGCTGCGGATAATCAGACAGCAGTAGATATTCATGTGCTTCAAGGAGAAAGGCCTATGGCAGCTGACAACACTACTCTAGGGAGGTTCCAGCTTACAGGTATTCCACCTGCTCCGAGAGGGGTTCCGAAGATAGAGGTTACTTTTGATATCGATGTTAACGGGATAGTCCACGTTTCAGCAAAAGATTTAGGAACCGGAAAAGAACAGAAAATCACTATCACTTCTTCCAGTGGCCTTTCGGAAGAAGAGATTCAGAAGATGATTAAAGACGCAGAAAAATATGCTGAGGAGGATAAGAAGAAAAAAGAAAAGGTGGAGGCAAGAAACCAGGCCGATTCATTGATTTATCAAAGTGAAAAAACCTTAAAAGACCTGGGAGACAAGGTAAGCAAGTCTGATGCCGACAGAGTAAGAGCAGAAATAGACAAAGTTAAAAAAGCCCTTGAAAAAGATGATGTTGATGAAATCAAAAAAGCAACTGACGAATTAACAAAAGTATTTTACGAAGTATCTTCAAAACTGTATGGTCCGGCAGGTCCACAACAAGGAAGCCAGACACAGCAAACTGATAATAATAAAGAGAAAAAGGACGATAATGTTGTGGATGCTGACTATGAAGTCATGGATGACAACAAAAAAAATGAACAGTAACAAGCCAAAGCCAAAGTTTTTGGCTTTGGCTTCTTGTTGGAAGGTGATGAATAGTGGCAAAACGTGATTATTACGAGATATTAGGAGTTTCCAGGGATGCTTCTGAAACTGAAATAAAGAAAGCTTACAGGAAACTTGCTCGTAAATACCACCCAGATGTAAACCCTGGAGATAAAGAGGCCGAAGAACGTTTTAAAGAGATAAATGAAGCCTATGAAGTTTTGAGTGATTCACAAAAACGAGCTCGGTATGACCAGTTCGGTCATGCAGGTGTAAACGGTCAGGGAGGATTTGACCCGGGTGGCTTCGAAAGTTTTGGTGATTTTGGTGACTTTGGTTTTGATGATATATTTGATGCTTTTTTCGGTGGCGGTTTCGGCCGGGAAAGAAGAAATACAGGGCCTCGCCGGGGTGCTGATATTCGATATGATTTAGAAATCAGCCTTGAAGAAGCTGCTTTTGGCGTAGAAAAAGATATCCAGATTGCGAGAATGGAAAAATGCCCCACATGCGGCGGAAGTGGTGCAAAACCCGGAACCGAACCGGTTATATGTCCAGTTTGTAATGGAACCGGTAAAATACAGCGTTCTCAAACAACACCATTCGGCCGTTTTGTTAATGTAACAACCTGCAACCACTGTCATGGAGAAGGCAGGATAATAAAAGAACCCTGTCCAAGATGTAATGGCAGTGGAAGAATTCGAAAATCAAGGAAGATACATGTTAAAATTCCAGCTGGTGTGGATACAGGTTCACGTTTAAGAATAAGCGGTGAAGGAGAAATAGGAGAAAAAGGCGCTTCACCCGGTGACCTGTATATTTTTATAAAGGTTCGTCCACATAAGTTTTTTACGCGACATGGGGATGATATAATATGTGAAATACCTATAAGTTTTGTTCAGGCGGCATTGGGTGATGAATTAGAGGTTCCAACCCTAGACGGGAAGATTAAACTCAAAATTCCTGAGGGTACACAACCGGGAACTCAGTTTAGATTAAAAGGGAAAGGCATCCCGCATTTAAGAGGTTATGGCCGGGGAGATCAACATGTAAAGGTGAATGTAGTAGTACCTAAAAAACTTAATGAAAAACAAAAAAAGATATTGCAGGAGTTTGCAGAGATAAGCGGTGAAGAGATAAAACAACATCATAAAGGATTTTTTGAAAAGATGAAAGACGCCTTTGGAGTATAAAACCATCTAGGAGGATTTGCCTATGAAATGGATAGAAGTAGAGATTAAAACCACCACTGAAGCCGTTGAAGCTGTGGCAAATATTCTATATGAAGCAGGAGTAAGTGGTGTTGTTATCGAAGATCCCAAAGATAAGCCGATAAAAATGGAAGAAGAAGACCTGGGCTCAATAGAAAATATTTCAGATATGGATTTAGAAGGGGTTTTGGTTAAAGGTTATCTTCCGGCTGACAGCACCCTTATGGAAAAAATTCAAGAGATAAAACAATCAGTGGATAAACTTACTGAGTTCAACCTTGATAAAGGGCTTGGAGAAGTAAAACTTACGGAAATTTCTGAAGAGGATTGGGCCAGTTCCTGGAAAAGCTATTATAAACCGTTTAAAGTGGGACAAAATATAGTTATTAAACCTACCTGGGAAGAATACGATTCTGAACCGAATGATGTAGTGATAGAAATTGACCCCGGTATGGCCTTTGGTACCGGAACACATGAGACCACTATTATGTGTCTGAAAATGTTAGAACAACATGTGGCAAATGGTGAGGTGGTGCTTGATATCGGATGTGGTTCAGGTATACTCTCAATTGCAGCAGCAAAACTGGGCGCAGGGGATGTGTACGGAATAGACATAGATCCGAATGCAATAAAAGTGGCTAAAAAAAATGTGGTTACTAATGGAGTAAATGATAGAGTGAAAATTATTGAAGGTGACCTTGTAAAGGGTTTGGATTTAAAAGCCGATATTGTTGTTTCTAATATAATAGCAGACACAATTATTAATCTGATTTCTCAAGTATCTAAAAACATGCGGGAACATTCCAAGCTGATACTTTCAGGGATAATCAAAGATAGAAAGTTTGAAGTTATGGAAGCTTTAGAGAGGAACGGTTTCGATATTTTGAAAACTGAAGAAATGGGCGAATGGATTACAATTTTATCAGTTCAAGCCATGCCCGGGCAGGTGAAAACTGAGTAGTGGCAAGGTTTTTCGTGAACCCAAAAGATTTTTTTGATAATCAGGTTGTTATATCCGGAACGGAGGCCAACCACATATCAAGGGTTTTAAGGATGAAACCAGGGCAAAAAATAACCGTATCTGACGGCTGTGGTAAAGATTTTTTGGCGGAAATAATAGAAATTAACAAAGATTGTGTAAAAGCCGAAATTATAGTTAAAACTACAACTGTAAATGAACCGTTATTAGATGTAGTGCTGTTCCAGAGTTTGCCAAAATTCGATAAAATGGATATTGTAATACAAAAAACTACAGAATTGGGAATAAAAGCAATATATCCTGTTATTACAGAGAGAACAGTTGTAAAACTTAATGAGAAAAAAATTCATGAACGTCAAAAGCGCTGGTCCCGGATTGCTCGTGAAGCAGCTAAACAGAGCAACAGGTCTTGTATCCCAAAAGTTGGTCAAGTTATGGACTTTAAATCAGCTTTGAATATGATAAACGAATTTTCGCTTACAATAATTCCGTGGGAAGAAGAAAAGAGACACAACTTAAAGCAAATTTTAAGAAATTCTGCCGGTATCAAAAAAATAAGTTTTTTTATTGGTCCTGAAGGAGGGTTTACCCAAAATGAGGTTGATCTCGCCATGAAGAAGGGTGCACAACCTGTATCACTTGGGCCCAGGATTCTCAGAACGGAAACGGCCGGTATAGCCCTTTCAGCAATTTTGATGTATGAATTGGGGGATATAGGAGGATAAACATTGAAAACTGTAGCATTCTATACTCTTGGATGTAAAGTAAACCAGTATGAAACCGATGCTATGGCAGGACTTTTTAAAAAACAAGGATACAAAATATCCGATTTTAAAAGCCCAGCTGATATATATGTTATAAATACGTGTGCTGTAACAGAAGAGGCGGCGCGAAAATCACGGCAAGTTATCAGACGTGCCGTAAAAATGAACCCTGATGCTGTAATAGCAGTTGTTGGGTGTTATTCACAAATAGCAGCAGAAAGGGTACTGAAAATTCCCGGTGTTGATTTAGTTATCGGAAGTAAAAATCGTCATCAAATAGTTGAATTAGTTGAAAAACTCGACAAAACAAAAACCAAACCTTTATTAGAAGTAGAGGACATTATGAAAGCAAGGGAGTTTGAGGAAATATTTGAATATACATATAAAGAAAAAACCCGTGCCTTTTTGAAGATACAGGAAGGGTGTAACCAGTTCTGTACATACTGTATAATACCTTATGCTAGAGGTCCTATTAGAAGCCGCAGGCCTGAAAATGTTTTCAGGGAAGCAGAAAACCTAGCAAAGCAAGGGTTTAAGGAAGTTGTAATTACAGGCGTTCACCTCGGTGCCTATGGAAAAGAACTTAAAGATGAAAATGTTGATATTGGAGACATCGTTGAGGAAATTAGCAAAATTGAAGGAATAGAAAGGATCAGAATAAGCTCTATCGAGCCTATGGAGATTACAGATGACTTGATAGAGAGGTTGGCAGGTATAAAGAAGGTTTGCAGGCATTACCATATCCCATTACAGAGCGGTAGTAAAAAAATACTGAAATGGATGAACAGACGTTATACACCTGATAATTTTAGACATATAGTAGATGCTTTTAGGAGCAAAATCCCTGAAGTTTCAATATCTACTGATATTATGGTAGGTTTTCCGGGTGAAACAGATGAGCTTTTTGATGAAACAATGAGATTTGTTGAAGATGTTACTTTTAGCCGTATACATGTTTTTAAATACTCAAAAAGGGCAGGGACACCAGCGGCGAATTTTCCAAATCAAGTAACGAAAAGAAAAAAAGAAGAAAGAAGCCATAAACTTATAAAACTAGCCCAGGAGCAGGAAAAAGAATACAACAAGCGATTTTTAGGAAAGACTCTTAAGGTATTGATTGAACAGGAAATGAATACAGGTGAAGGTACTCAATATGAGGGCTTGAGTGATAATTATATCAGGATTTATATAAAACACAAAGGCTTAAAAAAAGGTGAAATATATAATGTGAAAATAAAACGCATTGAAAATAGCCATGTAATAGGTGAACTTATTTAAAAAACAGGCAGGATTTTAGCATATAACTGTTGAATAAATCAATAAACTGAAAGTAGAGGAGGTGTAGTTGATGGAGTGCATCTTTTGTAAAATCGCCAGGAAAGAAATACCAACTGATCTGATCTATGAAGATGAAAGGGTTGTGGCGTTTAATGATATAAACCCTCAGGCGCCTGTTCATGTTCTTATTATACCCAAAAACCACCTTACCTCCTTGCTAGACATAACTCAATCCAATGCAGATATAATTAGCCATATCTTTCTAGTGGCAAAAAAGCTGGCCGAGGATATGAAATTAAATGAGAAAGGGTTTAGGATTGTTAACAACTGTGGTAAAGAAGGCGGGCAGACGGTTGGTCATTTACATTTCCATCTTTTAGGAGGAAGATCCATGACATGGCCTCCCGGTTAAGGATTTTTTGAATTGTTGACTTTTTTAAAATATATTTATATAATTAAAGTTGCACAAAGAAACAGAGCAGACGACTTTGCAGTTTGTTAGTAGCAGAAGAAGAAGAGGACTTATTGCTCCAGTGGAGGGAGGGAGAATGTATTGGCAGAAGTTAGAGTTGGAGAAAATGAAACCTTGGAAAAAGCGCTCCGCAGATTTAAACGAAAATGTCAAATGGCTGGAGTTCTTTCAGAAGTTCGAAAGAGAGAGCATTATGAAAAACCCAGTGTAAGACGTAAAAAGAAGTCTGAAGCAGCGAGGAGAAGAAGGTACAGATAAAGTATATATAGGAGGGGGATAATAAGTGTCCCTTAAACAACGGCTCCAGGAAGACATGATAAAGGCTATGAAAGAAAAAAATAAAGAACGGCTTTCGGTTATACGTCTTGCAAAAGCAGCAATAGTCAATGCCGAGAAAGAAAAAACTAGAGAACTGGATGAGGATGAAGTTATTGCGGTATTGTCTAAAGAGGTTAAACAGCGCAAAGATGCTTTGCCGGATTATAAAAAGGCCGGCCGTCAAGATATTGTAGATAAAATCAATAAGGAAATAGAAATCCTATTAGAATATCTACCGAAACAGCTAACTGAAGACGAAATTGCTGAAATCGTCAGTCAAACCATATTTGAAGTCGGTGCTAACAGTATCAAGGATATGGGAAAAGTCATGAAAGAACTTATGCCTAAACTGAGAGGCCGGGCCGACGGGAAACTTGTTAATAAACTTGTCAGACAACAGCTTGAAGCTTAGAAAAACAACCAAAACTTGGTATCTGGCTTTAGATGCCAAGTTTTTTTAAATATTTAGAGGTGAATGCAGTGAGGAGAAACAGGATTATTTTTATTAAGACCGCTTTTTTGCTGATAATCATTTTTAGTTTAGTTTTTAACATTTCAACAGCTTTAGAATTTAAAAGCCCTGTTGTCGTAGTTCCCATAAAAGGAGTAATAGATCTAGGGCTTGAAAAATTTGTGGAAAGGGCATTTGACGAAGCAGAAAAAAATGGCGCGGGGACGATTCTCCTTGAAATTAATACTCCAGGAGGCAGAATAGATGCTGCAGTAGATATAAGCAGCAGAATTCTTAAAAGCCCTATTCCGGTTATTTGTTTTATAACTGAAGAAGCTACTTCAGCAGGGGTTCTTATAGCTGTTTCTTCAGATGTAATAGTTATGGCTCCGGGGAGCACCATAGGTGCAGCAGAGCCAAGGCCTAATGAAGAAAAGTATGTTTCTTACTGGTCATCTAAGCTTAGAAACGCTGCAGAGCAGACAGGCCGTGACCCGAATTTAGTGGCTGCAATGGCTGATGCTGATATAGAAATAGAGGGAGTTATAGAAAAGGGCAAAATTCTTTCTTTAACTGCTTCGCAAGCTCATAAACTTGCATTTGTAGATAAGGTTTTGTCGAACAGAACTGAAGTTTTAGAAGAATATGGTCTTTCAAACAGTTCAGTTAAAGTAATAGAGAAAACATTAGCAGAACAGCTTGCTAGTTTTGCTACAAATCCGTTTATAAGCCCTATTTTATTAACTTTGGGTTTTGTTGGATTGGCTATAGAGGTATTTACACCAGGTATGGGAATTCCCGGGGCATTAGGCATTCTTTCATTTTTAATGTTTTTTGGTGGTCATCTGTTGGCAGGATTGGCAGGATGGGAAGTTTTGGCTTTCTTTGGTCTGGGAATATTGTTTTTGCTGATTGAAGTTTTTGTTCCCGGCTTCGGAATTTTTGGTATTCTTGGAATCGCTGGCATTATAGGAAGCATAATTGCAGCTTCTGTTTCAGTTAAACAGGCATTTTTATCAATAGCAGTTTCATTTGTTTTAAGTATTATAATTGTAACATTATTTTTTAAATACCTGTCAAAAAAACCGTTATTTAGCCGTTTGATTTTGACATTAAATCAAGAAAAGGATCTGGGATATACTGCGCCTATAAAAAAAGATGCAATACTTGGGAAACAAGGTTATGCTATAACGCCATTACGCCCAGCAGGTACGGTGGAAATAGAGAATGAGAGAATAGATGCGGTTTCTGAAGGTGAATTTCTGCCGGCAGGAACCAGGATTGAAGTTGTAAAAATTGATTCTTCGAGGATTGTAGTAAAGAAAGTAAAATAATAACAGGGAGGTTAGTTTGTATGGAAATTATTTTTGTTTTGGTGGTATTAAGTGTTGCTTTTTTAGCATTAACAATTCTTTTCAGCTTTATTCCTTTAGGATTGTGGATTTCTGCTCTGGCTGCCGGAGTAAAAATAGGTATATTTACTCTTATAGGGATGCGGCTCAGGCGTGTTCCGCCTGCAAAGATTGTAAATCCTTTAATAAAGGCTACAAAAGCCGGGTTGGGTGTAAGTGTAAACAAGCTAGAAGCTCATTACCTTGCAGGAGGAAATGTGGATAGGGTTGTAAACGCACTTATTGCTGCTCAAAGGGCAGAAATACCTTTAGAGTTTGAAAGGGCTGCAGCAATAGATTTAGCAGGCAGAGATGTACTTCAGGCAGTTCAGATGAGTGTAAACCCCAGGGTAATTGAGACTCCAATTGTTGCTGCCGTTGCAAAAGACGGGATTGAAGTTAAAGCTAAGGCGAGGGTAACTGTAAGGGCAAACATAGACCGTTTAGTTGGAGGTGCCGGAGAAGAAACCGTTATTGCCAGAGTGGGCGAGGGTATTGTAACAACTGTCGGTTCATCTGATACACACAAAGACGTATTAGAAAACCCTGATAAGATATCGAGAACCGTGTTGAACAAAGGTCTTGATGCAGGAACGGCTTTTGAAATACTTTCTATAGATATTGCAGATGTGGATGTAGGTCGTAATATTGGTGCTCAACTTCAGACTGATCAGGCTGAAGCTGACAAGAGAATTGCTCAAGCCAAAGCGGAAGAACGCAGAGCAATGGCTGTTGCTAAAGAGCAGGAAATGAAGGCGGCGGTCCAGGAAATGAAGGCAAAAGTAGTGGAAGCTGAAGCTGAAGTTCCTAAGGCAATGGCACAGGCTTTGAGGGAAGGCAAAATAGGTGTTATGGATTATTATAACATAAAAAATCTTTTAGCTGATACCAGGATGAGAGAATCAATTTCTGAAATGGGTTCAAAGGGGAACAGTCCTGATAAAATGAATGATAAAGATGAATAAGGAAGTGATGTAATGGATTTAGGAGATGTTATAGCTCTTTTGGTGATAATAGGAATTCCTCTTTTAAGAAAGTCTCGAGCAAACAAAGCCAAAACCAGGAAGGATTATAGAAACAGAAGACTGCCCCGACGTCCGGATGTGGTTTTAGAAATTCCACGGAAGACTTTCAATAATACATCTAAAACTATCAAACAAGACACTTTAAAAACAGAAGACACCTTAAAGACAGATCAACCTTTAAAAAATGATAAAGCAGAGCCCCCAAAGGCAGTTAAAAAGAAAAAAGAGAAACAGAAGTCTCTGTCCAATCCTGTTAAAGGTTTTTTTGACACCGAAAGTTTTATTAAAGGGATTATAATGTCAGAAATTCTCGGACCGCCTAAATCTCGAAAATAACAAAAACGAGCGCCGTAAGGCGTTCTTTTTTTTGTAATTAATAAACTTATCAAGGCATAGATTTATAAGAGGAATGTGTGACTGGGAGTTGAAAAAAATGAAAAAAATAAAAGAAAAAATTTCCGATATACTTGAACTACCTAAAGATGTTGTTTTAAATCTTCCTAAAATAACTCTTGTTGGTGATGTCCAACTTTATATAGAAAACCACAGAGGGATTCTTGAATATAACCGTGAAAGGGTGAAGATAAAAACAAATTTGGGAGAAATAATAATATCCGGTTCAGATCTGAAGATAAAAACTGTAATGTTTGAAGAGATAATTGTAGAAGGCAGTATAAAAGGAATACAGCTAGAAAAATAAGGAGGGGCTGCCTTGTTGATAATGAAATTATGGAATTATTTTTTCGGATATGTTATTATTAAAGTCAAAGGGCCAGCCTTAGAAAAATTTCTGAATATAACAGTAAACCAAGACATTTTTTTATGGGATGTTTTTCGAATAGATAAAGATTCTATACAGGCAAAGGTTTGCATAATGAACTTTAAAAAGTTAAAGCCGATTGCTCGTAAAACTAAATGCAGGGTTTTTTTGGTTTCTAAAAGAGGTTTGCCCTTTACGTTTCATCGGATAAAAAAACGGAAAATGCTTATTGCCGGAGCCTGTCTATTCCTGGTTTTACTTTATGTACTTTCAAATGTTATCTTGTCAGTTGAAATTACAGGCCTTGAGAGTCTTGATGTAAAAGATATTGAAAAACAGCTAGCTGAATATGGTGTTAAAGAGGGCCGTTTTAAGTTTTTAATAAATACTTCTTATATAGAGAATCAACTTCTTTTGAAAAATGATAAAATATCCTGGGCTGAAATAGATATCAAAGGCTCCCGGGTATTGGTAAAGATTGTTGAAAAAATAGTTCCTCCGAAAATTGATGAACAAACTCCATGTAATATTGTTGCAGCAAAAAAAGGAGTGATAGAAGAGATACTTCCTTTAAAAGGAGATGTTCGTGTAAAACCTGGTGATACCGTTCGAGAGGGCCAGGTTTTGATAAGTGGTTTAATAGAGCTTGAAGATAAACAAACCTATTTTGTTCATGCCCAGGGACAGGTTACTGCAAGGATATGGCATGAAGAAACCGTTAAGATTCCCATTGTTAGGTATGAAAGGCTTCCGACTGGGCGGAATGCAGTTGGATATAAACTTAAAGTTGGAGATAAAATTATCAACCTGAAAAGCCAAAACATAACTTTCAAGCATTACGACAAAACCATAACAAGGAAGATAATACCATATAAATTCATACAAAAGTTTCCAATTGAGTTAGTAATTGAAACTTATTCTGAAGTTAATGAGAAAAAAGTTTTTATTGGGATAGAAGCAGCTTTTGAAAACGCTAAAAAAATAGCTGTGGAGAGGTTGATGAAAAAACTTTCTCCCGATGCCAAAATACTTGATAAAAGTTTTGTTAAACATTTTAGAAAAGATGAAAATTTAGTGGAAGTAAAAGTCTTGATTGAGACACTGGAAGAAATAGGTGTCGAACGTGAACTTAATTTTGTTAATGAAAGTTAGAAGATTTAAAAACTATTAAGAACAATAAGGAGGTTATGCTAAGTTTGGGGAACTCTCGGTCAGAAGCTAAAATAACTATCGAAAGTATAAACAATGTAATAAATCTTTTTGGAAATTATGATGAAAACCTTAAGTTTATTGAAAAAGAAATGGAAGTTAAAATAGTAACCCGGGGAAGTGAAATAGTAATTTTGGGCAATGAGAGAAATGTTAGGAAAGCCGAAAGGCTTTTTAAAAAATTGATGGAAGTTTCAAAAGATGAGTATGGTTTAAGTTATCACGATATCAGGTACGCAGTCGAGCTGGTTAAAAGTGGAAATGAGTTCCAAATAAAAAGTCTATATCAAGATGTGGTATGTGTTACCGCTCAGGGAAAACAAATCAAACCTAAGACTTTGAGTCAAAAAATATATGTAGATGCAATAAGAGATAATGATATAGTTTTTGGCATAGGACCAGCTGGTACCGGTAAAACTTATCTGGCTATGGCAATGGCTATGAGCTCATTAAAGAATAAAGAAGTAAATAGAATTATTTTAACCCGACCGGCTGTGGAAGCTGGAGAGAAACTTGGATTTTTACCCGGGGATTTACAGGAGAAGGTAGATCCCTATTTGAGGCCTCTTTATGATGCTCTCTATGATATCTTGGGAGCAGATTCTTTCCAGAAACATATGGAACGCGGCATGATAGAGGTGGCACCCCTTGCGTACATGAGAGGCCGCACTTTGGATGATTCGTTTATAATTCTAGACGAAGCACAAAATACGACCTCGGAACAGATGAAAATGTTCCTTACACGTCTGGGTTTTGGATCTAAAGCGGTTATAACAGGAGATATTACTCAGATTGACCTTCCCAGGGGGAAGTTTTCTGGTTTAGAGGAAGTTCAGAGTATTCTAAAGGACATAAAAGGAATTAGATTTGTATATTTTAACGAAAAAGATGTAGTTAGGCACAAACTTGTCCAGGAGATTATAAAGGCTTATGAGAGGTTCGAAAAGTTAGAGGAGGAGACCGGTCCTCCAAACTAAGGAGGTAAATCCTTATGATTTTTTTGGAAAGAATTAGGGACATGCTGACAGAATCCTTTTTAGGAAGATACTTTAAAAACTCACTATTTTATGCTGTTATTATAGAAACAGTGCTGTTTATTCTTTTAGTAGTAATAGTTGTATCAAGTATAACTCCTGAAAAATACAATCTTAAAGTAGGTGATATTGCTCCTGTAGATATACAGGCGCCAAAGAATGCCATTAATGAAGTTGCAACTAAAAAACTGCAGGAAGCCGCAGCAGACTCGGTACCAACAAAATATACCCAAAACCCGGAAATAACAGATCAGGTAGAGAATAATCTCAAAAATTTTTTTCAAAAGGTTTATGAAATTAGGGAAAACGATTCCCTTAATGATAAAGAAAGGCTTGAAGAATTAAAAAAATCAATTAATATAAAACTAAATGATGAAAACTTATATACTTTGTTAACTGCAAAAATTGAGGATTTAAAAGAACTTGAAAAAAACACTTTAAATCTTGTAAAAGAGATTCTTGAAAACGGAATAAAAGAAGATGCTTTAGACAAAGCAAAGACTTTGATAACAAGCGGGTTTTATGAGTACAATATGTCCCGAGACTTGACGAGTCTTGGTGTGGAAATAGCAAAAAACACCATAAAGCCAAACATGGTATTTGATAAGGCTGCAACCGAAAAGAGCAAATTAGAGGCTATTAATTCTGTTCAACCGGTTATGATAACTAAAGGCGAGATTATAGTTGAGAAAGGACATAAAATTACCGAAGAAAACCTTGAAATAATGAAAAGTTTAAACCTTGTGGCGCAGGATAATAAAGCCTATGTTAATTTGGTTCTGGGAGCAGTAATACTTGTAGCCTTGTTAATGACTTTAATGTTGATTTATATAAAGTTTTTTTCAAGCAGCTTTTTTAAAAAGAGGAGATATATAACACTTTTAGGTCTTATTATACTTACGGTTCTTCTTATTGGAAAAGGGTTGTATCAGATTTCAGGTTATTTAATTCCCGTTGCGGCAGGGTCAGTGCTGATAGCTATTTTGTTAAACCCGAGAACAGCAGTTTTGGTAAATTTGATAATGAGTGTTTTGGTAGGCTTGATAACTGGTAATGTTTTTAAATATGTTATCGTTGCAATTATTGGAGGCATTACCGGTATCTATGGAGTTACTAAAGTTAATCAAAGGTCTGATTTAACCAGAGCAGGTTTTTTGGTAGCATTTACAAACATGGTTACAATCATTGGTCTGGGATTGATTGATAATGGGCCATTATTGGAAGTATTAAAGCAAAGTATGTGGGGAATCGTTAACGGTGTTTTTTCGGCGGTTTTAGCCATTGGTTCTCTTCCGTTTCTTGAAAACGCTTTTGGGATCACTTCTTCTGTTAAACTTTTAGAGCTTTCGAATCCAAATCAGCCCTTACTAAAAAAACTGTTGCTGGAAGCGCCAGGGACCTATCACCATTCCATTATTGTAGGCAATTTGGCAGAAGCAGCTGCAGAAGAGGTGGGTGGCGAACCGTTGCTTGCCAGAGTGGGTGCATATTATCATGATATTGGAAAAACTAAACGACCGTATTTTTTTATCGAGAATCAGTTGACATCGGAAAATCCCCATGATAAAATCACTCCTTCACTCAGCAGCCTAATAATTACCTCACATGTTAAGGACGGAGTGGAAATAGCTAAGAAGAACGGAATACCTGATGTTATAATAGACATAATTCAACAACACCATGGAACCTCCCTCTTATCATATTTCTACCATGAAGCATTACAGCAGGACACGGCTGATTCGGTTCAAGAGTCAAATTTTAGATATGAAGGCCCTCTTCCCCAGACTAAGGAAGCCGCTATTGTGATGCTTGCTGATTGTGTAGAGGCAGCAGTAAGGTCACTTTCCAACCCAACATCCGGAAGGATAGAAGGAATGGTGAGACAGATTATTAAAAACAAATTAAATGATGGACAGTTAGATGAATGTGACCTTACCTTAAAGGACCTTGATAAAATTGCCAGGGCATTTTCAAAAGTTCTAATGGGCATTTTTCATACCCGTATAGAATATCCCCAAGCACTTAAAGATTTGGAAAGGGGTAAGCAAAAAAATGACAGTAATGGTAAGAAATCTTCAAACAAAGGAAGAAATAAATGAATCAACTATAAGGCTGTTAGAAAAAGTTGTTGAGCAAACCCTTGAAGTTGAGAATATTCCTCAACATGCTGAGGTAAGTCTGTGTTTGACTGATAATGAATATATAAAACAGCTTAACTTAAAATACCGGGGAATCGACAGCCCGACTGATGTCTTGTCATTTCCTATGTATGATACTTTTAGCAGAGAAGACCTTTTGAAGGAGGAAGAGCTGCTTTTAGGAGATATAGTGATTTCAGTCGAAAAGGCACGCAGTCAGAGCAAAGATTTTGCACATTCTTTCGAAAGAGAGATTGGATATTTGACGGTACATGGAATGCTCCACCTTTTAGGATATGACCATGACTGTGAGGAGAGCAAGAACAACATGAGGGCAAAGGAAGAATATATAATGGAGAAACTAAAATTGTTTCGATAATAATTTCTAAATGAGTTGGTGTTTTTATGAAGGTAAGGAAACTGATAGAAAGTTTCTATTATGCTGCTTCAGGAATAATGTATGTTATGAAGACTCAAAAGAACATGAGAATACATTTTTTCATAGCTGTTTTGGTGATCCTTCTAAGTTTATTACTTGACATTTCCAAAACGGAGATGATGATTCTTGTTTTTGCAATATCATTGGTTGTTGTTGCTGAAATGATAAACACTGCAGTGGAGAAAACTATTGACCTTTATACAAAAGATTACCATCCCTTAGCCAAAACAGCAAAAAATGTTGCTGCAGGAGCAGTTTTAATAGCTGCTCTTAATTCACTTGTAGTAGCTTATTTTGTTTTTTTAAACAGGGTGATTGCATTACTAAAAGAAACTTTACATCACTTTGGTTTTATGAGGTGATTTATGTAAATTAAATATAATGGGGGAATATCATTTATGAATAAAACATTGTCTTTAAAAGGTTTAGGTATATTGATTGTTTTTTTATTAATATCAAGTCTTGTTTTGTCCGGGTGCAGCAATATCAGACAAGGAGAAAATACCGCTGCTAAATCTGAGACAAGTGAAGAAAAGATTATTTCCCGGGAAAATCCAGATGAGAATCCTGAAACCAGCCCGAATCCAGTGCCTGAACCAGTTGAACCGCTCATTAAAAACCCTGTCAGGTGTCCCCTTGATGGTCAAATTGTAGAAAAGGATTCTGTTGAGCGCAGGCCACTGGCTGTAATGGTGGAAAACCACCCTAAAGCCAGACCGCAATCAGGTCTTAACAAGGCAGATATTGTTTATGAGGCTTTGGTTGAAGGAGGCATAAGCCGTTTTATGCCTATATACTTACATAACGATGTGGATCGAATCGGTCCTGTTAGAAGCTCCCGACACTATTATCTAGATATCGTACTTGAGTATAATGCAATATATGCTTATTTCGGGGGGAGTCCTAAAGCATGGGAAGATATACCCAAATTGGGTGTTGAAGGATTAAACGGAATATACGATGGTTTGACTTATTGGCGAGATGATGCAAGAAAGATTCCACATAATGTATATACCACTACGACCAAAATCCGAGCAGGGGCTGAAAGGAAGGGCTTTGCCAAACAAAAGCCTATGAGAAAGTTTGACTTTTCTGATGAACCTTATAAACCTGGAGGAGCTAAAGCCGATGAAGTTGAAATAGTTTATTCTCCATTCAACTACACTGTTAAATACATATTTGACGAGGAAGCCGGTACATATAAACGTTATATGGACGGAAAACCACATACAGATGCTGAAACCGGAGAACAGTTACAGGCCAAAAACATCATAATACAGTATGCTAAAACAAATGTTATTGACAGTGAAGGAAGATTAGACATAAGACTAGTAGGTAAAGGTGATGGATTATATATAACTAACGGCTATTCGGAAAAAATAACCTGGGAAAAGAAATCAAGGCCGAGCAAAACTGTTTTTTATGACGAGGAAGGAAAAGAAATCAAGCTTAATCCAGGGCAAACCTGGATACAGATAGTTACACTAAAAACCAGGGTCGAAATAAAATGATTTAGGAGAGTGACAAAACAGATGATAGACAAAGAACTTTTAAACAAAGCAATAGAAGCCAAAAAGAATGCTTATGCGCCGTATTCAAAATATCCTGTTGGGGCTGCTCTGCTGACTAAATCAGGCAAAGTTTATACTGGATGCAATATTGAAAACGTTGCTTATGGACTCAGCAACTGTGCAGAAAGGACTGCTGTGTTTAAAGCTGTTTCTGAGGGTGAAAGTGAATTTGTGGCAATTGCGATAGCAGGAAACGGGCCGGGATTTAGTTTTCCTTGTGGAGCCTGTCGCCAGGTGCTATTAGAGTTTGCTCCTAAAATAAAGGTTATTATTGGAGATGAAAAGGGAAATTATATAAAAAAGGAGTTAGCAGACCTGTTACCATATCCTTTTGAAAAAGAATCTTTAAAAACTTAGCCTGTTATATATTTTTTGAAAGGGAGGCTAAATAGTCATGGCAGAAGATACTTTCAAATCCGGATTTGTTTCTATTGTTGGGAGGCCGAATGTTGGCAAATCTACACTTCTTAACCATCTGGTTGGGGAAAAGGTAGTTATAACATCCAAAAAACCTCAAACGACAAGAAACGCCATCCATGGAATTTTAACAACTGAAAACTACCAGATCATTTTTATAGATACTCCGGGCATACATAAACCCAGAAACAAACTGGGGGAGTATATGGTTGAAACCGCTATTAAAGCACTGCGAGAAGTAGATGTTGTGGTTTTTATGAGTGAAATTCAAAAACAGGTGGGGCCAGGTGACCTATATATTGTTGAAACCTTAAAAAAAATAAAAACACCTGTCATAGCTCTCTTGAATAAAAAAGACCTTAAGAACCAGGATGAAATCGAAGAATCAGTTTCGGTTTTTTCTAATTTGATGAAATTCTATAGAATTATTCCCATTTCGGCGCTTTTCGGTATAAATTGTGATAAGGTTACTAAAACCTTAGTTGAGTTACTTCCTTTAGGACCCAAATACTATCCTGAGAACATGGTTACAAACCAGCCTGAACAGCTTATAGTAGCTGAACTGATAAGAGAGAAAATTCTTAATCTAATCGAGCAGGAGGTTCCTCACGGAACCGCAGTAGAGGTAGTAAGTTTTGATACACAAGAAAATAAAGACATTATTCATATTAGTGCAAACATTTATTGTGAAAAGGAGTCACATAAAGGTATAATCATCGGAAAAGGCGGGAGAAAGCTTAAAGAGATTGGAACTCAGGCTCGGCAGGACATAGAGAATCTTTTGGGTACTAAGGTGTTTCTGGATCTATGGGTAAAAGTCAGCAAAAATTGGCGGGAAAAAGAAGGAATGATAAGGAATTTGGGTTATAGAGTATAGTTTTTTTGTTGATGTGGCATGTTAAATATAACATTCAGGTGTGTTTGATTCTTTTTTGAGTAGTTATGTTTGATGAGGAGAGGTAAAATATGTCATTGTATAAAACTGAGGCTATAGTATTAAAAAGCAACAACCTTGGAGAGGCTGATAAAATAATAACATTGTTCTCCTCGGATCGAGGCAAAATCCGGGCGGTAGCTCGAGGCGCTCGAAGGCCGCGAAACCGTTTGGCGGCGGCCACTCAGCCTTTTTGTTACAGTGATTTTTTGATATTCGAAGGAAAAAACTTAGACTCTATAAGTCAGTGCCAGATAAAAGAGTCGTTTTTAAAAATTCGCGAGGATCTTGAAAAGATGTTGTATTCGACATATATTGCAGAGCTTGTAAACGAGTTTTTGCCTGAAGGCGAAGAGGATAAAGCTGTATTTTCACTTGTTTTAAAAACGTTTTACTCTATTTTGAATAATCTGGATATAGAACTTACCACTCGAGTGTTTGAATTGCAGTTTGTTGCTATGATGGGTTATATGCCTAATTTGGAAAACTGCAGCATTTGCGGTGGAAAGCTGACTGAATTTATGATTTATTTTAGTCCTGAAGCCGGTGGAGCTTTATGCTCGAAATGTGTTTCGAAAATACCTGCTCCTTACGGTGATGTATCTATAACACCGGGATGTATTAAGATAAAAAAAGCAACTATTGAAGTATTAAAGAGTTTTCTCAGAATAAGCCTTACAAATCTCAGAGCAATCAAATTACCTAAAGACATTAAAAAAGAAATGAAACAAACGCTCAGGATTTTTATAGATTATCATTTGAATAAAAAATTAAAGTCTCTTAGCCTTTTAAACAAAATAACCTTGAATAATTGAAAGGAGGGAAAATGTGGATATAACCTTAGAAAGTATTGATGCTGTTCGTGAAAGAACAGGAGTGAGCTATCGCAGAGCAAAAGAGGCCCTGGAAAAAACTAATGGTAACGTGGTGGATGCTCTGATTCTTCTTGAGGAAAGCGAGAAACGCTGGACTGAGGAAATCAGCGTAAAAGGCAATGAATTGGTATCTAAGATAAAAGAAATAATTCATAAAGGAAATGTAACAAATATCAAAATAAAAAAAGGAGACAAAGTGTTGGCAGAAATTCCGGTTACTGCAGGTGCGGTTGGAGCATTATTGGTTCCTCAATTGGCCGGTATTGGAATTTTAGCAGCTTTGCTTACCCGGTGCAATCTTGAGATTGAAAGAAAGGGTAATAATGATACTATTGGAGACCAGAATTCAGAAAAAAAAGAAGATATACAAGGGGAATAAGTTGTATTTTTAATAAAAACATTTAAGAAGTAATATAAACAGCCTAAAACCAGTATAATGGGTACATAGGCTGTTTAAATTTTTTCTAAAAATCTAATCAAAAAAAAAGGAACTTTAGGGGTTTATATAGTATACTATATATAAAAATATTAAAATAGTATAACACATTTAAGGAAGTTGAGGTGAAATGCTATAGAATTTACTCATAGACAGGAAGAAATTATAAGAATAGTAAAAAAGAATGAACCTATTACAAGTGAACAGATTGCTGAAAAGCTTAATTTAACCAGGGCTACATTAAGGCCTGATTTGGCTATTTTAACTATGGCCGGTATACTTGATGCGCGACCCCGGGTAGGTTATTTTTACGCAGGGAAATCGATATTAAATTTCGTTGCTGAACACCTTAGAAAGACAAAAGTTAAAGATATAAAGGGTTTACCTGTTATAATTCAGGAAAATACTTCAGTATATGATGCTGTTGTAACTTTGTTTTTAGAAGACGTTGGAACCCTTTTTGTGACTAATGAAAAAGGCGGCCTGTCCGGAGTTGTATCACGAAAAGACCTGTTAAAAATTGCTATTGGGAACATGGATATACACAAAGTTCCTGTAGGTATTATAATGACAAGAATGCCTAATATAATTACAGTAAGCCCTGAAGACACAGTATATGAAGCTGCTGTAAAGATTGTAGAACACGAAGTTGATGCTTTGCCTGTAGTCGTACAAGTAAAAGAAGATAAAGAGGGAGATTTGTTTTATAAGGTTATTGGTAAAATAACTAAAACAAGTATAACAAAACTCTTTGTTGAGTTAGGTAAAACTACCTGAGAAGGAGGGACTTAAAATAGGAGAGAAAAATTTATCTAAACCTACTGCATATATAGTTTCAGATTCTATAGGAGAGACCGCTGAATTAGTTACAAGAGCGGCAGCAAGCCAGTTTGATTCAGGTGGAATAGAGATAAAAAGGATTCCATATGTATCAGATAGAGAATATGTGGACGAATTATTACAAGAAGCCAAAAGCAATCCTCCATGTATTATAGTGGCAACTATAGTATTACCAGAAATAAGAGATTATCTTTCACGCAGGTCAAACGAATATGGGATTCCTATGGTAGATATTATGGGCCCAATGATGAAAGGTCTAGAAGAAATCTTTAAAACTGCTCCCAAACTTCAGCCAGGGTTGGTGCATAAACTTGATGAAGAATACTTTAAAAAAGTGGAAGCAATTGAGTTTGCTGTAAAATACGATGACGGGAAAGACCCGAGGGGGCTTTTTCGGGCTGATATAGTCTTGATTGGGGTTTCAAGGACATCTAAAACACCTTTAAGTATGTATTTGGCACATAAACGTTGGAAAGTGGCCAATATTCCTTTAGTGCCTGAAGTGAACCCGCCGGATGAGCTGTTTCAAATATCACCAAGAAAAATTATAGGCCTAAACATAAGCCCTGAAAAATTAAACGAAATACGCCGTGAACGATTGAGGTCTCTTGGTTTAAATGACCAGGCAAATTATGCTTCAATAGAAAGAATTGTAGAAGAACTGAACTATGCTGATAAAATCATGAAAAAAATAGGTTGTAGTGTTATAGATGTATCTAACAAAGCGGTTGAAGAAACAGCAAGTATAGTAATTGATATTATTAAGAAGGGGGAAGCTATAAGATGACACAAAAAAAATATGTAAAACTTTTCAAAGAAGGATCAGCTGCCATGAAGGATTTGCTGGGAGGCAAAGGTGCTAATCTTGCAGAAATGACAAAAATTGGGCTGCCCGTACCTCCAGGATTTACAGTTACTACTGAGGCATGCAATACATATTTTGAACGTGGTAGAGTATTGTGGGATGACCTTAAAAATGAGATTATTGAAAACTTAAAACATATAGAAGATCAGACAAATAAAAAGTTTGGAGACAGAAAGAACCCTCTCCTGGTTTCTGTTCGTTCAGGTGCTGTTGTATCAATGCCGGGAATGATGGATACCATATTGAATCTGGGGCTGAATGATAATACCGTTCAGGGCATGATTGAAGCCACTAACAATGAAAGGTTTGCCTGGGATTGCTATCGCCGGTTTATACAGATGTTTGGTAATGTAGTAATGGGAATTGAACATTTTAAATTTGAGATGATTCTTGATAATTTGAAACAGAAAAATGGTGTAGAGTATGATACCCAGCTTTCTTCCGAGAACCTTAAAAAGGTAGTAGATGATTATAAAAAACTTTTTGCAAGGGAAATAGGCAGTGAGTTTCCACAAGATCCATTGGAACAGTTGTTTTTGGCTGTTAAAGCTGTATTTGATTCATGGAACAACAAACGTGCTCAAGTTTACAGGAGACTTAATAATATACCTGACCATTTAGGAACTGCTGTGAATGTGCAGACAATGGTTTTTGGAAATATGGGTGAAGATTCTGGCACAGGTGTGGCGTTTACGCGTAACCCATCTACAGGCGAAAACACCCTTTATGGGGAATTTCTTGTTAATGCCCAGGGTGAAGATGTGGTGGCAGGAATCAGAACACCACTTCCTATAAAACAGCTAGAAACAATAATGCCGGATGTGTTTAATCAATTCAAATCGGTATGTGAACTTCTGGAAAAACATTATCGGGATATGCAAGATATAGAGTTTACCATTGAACGCGGTAAACTATACTTGCTTCAAACGAGAACTGGCAAAAGAACTGCTGCAGCTGCGGTTAAAATTGCTGTAGATATGGTAGAATCCGGTTTAATAACAAAACAAGAAGCCATTATGAGGGTTATACCAGAGCAGATTGAACAGCTTTTGCACAGAAGGATAGACCCTGAAGCACAAATAGATGTAATAGCTAAAGGGCTGCCTGCCTCACCAGGAGCTGCATGTGGTAAGGTGGTTTTTGATGCGGATGAGGCTGAAAAATTAGGCAAAAATGGGGAAAAAGTTATTCTTGTTCGGACAGAAACTACACCAGATGATATTCATGGGATAGTACCTGCTCAGGGGATTTTAACAAGCCGCGGAGGAATGACCAGCCATGCTGCCGTGGTTGCTAGGGGTATGGGTAAACCCTGTGTTTGTGGATGTGAAGCATTGAAGATTGATATTTCAAATGAAGAGTTTTATGTTGATGGCAGAACTTTTAGAAAAGGCGATATCATATCAATAGATGGGTCTACAGGAAATGTCATCTCTGGAGAAGTGCCTATGATTGACCCTGAGATGAGCAATGAATTTAAAAAGCTGCTTGAAATTGCTGATGAGGTCAGCAGCCTTACGGTCAGGGCAAATGCCGATACTCCTGAAGATGCAGCAAAAGCCAGAGAATTTGGTGCTAAGGGCATAGGCTTGTGCCGCACTGAACATATGTTTATGGCTCAGGAACGTCTTCCTATCGTACAGGAAATGATATTGGCTCAGACTGAAGAAGAAAGGAAACGTGCCCTAGACAAACTGCTGCCTTTCCAACAGCAGGATTTTGAAGGCATACTTAAGGCTATGGAAGGATACCCCGTTACTATAAGACTTCTAGATCCACCACTCCATGAGTTTTTGCCTAATATAGAGGAACTTGTTGTTGAAATAACAAAGCTTAAAATCAAGGGTGGCGATACCGATAAACTTAAAGAAAAAGAAGAAATGCTGCGCAAAGTCAGGGGTTTAACAGAGTTCAACCCGATGCTTGGCCATAGGGGCTGCCGTCTTGGGATAGTTTATCCGGAAATATATGAAATGCAAGCAAGGGCAATTTTCCAGGCAGTAGTAAGACTCATAAAAGAAGGTTGTAACGTGTTGCCGGAAGTCATGATACCATTGGTGGGCCATAAAGAAGAACTGCGAAAAATGAGAGAATTAGTAGTTAAAGTTGCTGACCAGGTCATGAAAGAAACCGGTATCGAATTTGATTATAAAGTGGGCACAATGATTGAAATCCCCAGAGCTTGTGTTACAGCTGATGAAATAGCTGAATATGCAGATTTCTTCTCTTTTGGTACAAATGACCTTACTCAGACTACTTTTGGATTTAGCCGGGATGATGCGGAAGGTAAGTTTTTACAGTACTATATATCTCATAAAATCTTACCTGATAACCCCTTCGCAGTATTAGACAGGAAGGGAGTCGGATTCCTTATAAAAACTGCCGTAGAGCTTGGAAGAGGTCAAAAACCCAAGCTTAAAGTAGGAATCTGCGGTGAACATGGTGGTGAACCCAGTTCTATAGAGTTCTGCCATCAAGCGGGATTAGACTATGTAAGTTGCTCACCTTTTAGACTGCCAGTGGCTAGATTATCAGCTGCCCAAAGCGCAGTTAAGGAGTAATTTATATGAACCTTCGTGAAAAAATTGAAGAGAGGGAAAAAAAATATCTTTCACCTTTTGCAACTTTAAGCAAAAACTCTCGGGGACGCTTGGTTGAAGAACCTAAATGTGAAATAAGAACTGATTTTCAACGAGATAGAGACAGGATTATCCATTCAAAAGCATTTAGGCGTCTAAAACATAAAACCCAGGTATTTATATCTCCTGAAGGTGACCATTACAGAACACGTCTTACACATACACTTGAAGTTTCACAAATAGCTCGAACAATAGCACGAGCCCTTGAATTAAATGAAGACCTTACAGAGGCTATAGCCCTTGGCCATGACCTTGGCCATACACCTTTTGGGCATGCTGGGGAGGAAGTTCTTAATAAAATAGTTCCCGGTGGATTTCAGCATAACAAGCAGAGTTTGAGAGTTGTAGACCGTTTAGAACAGTGTAAAGGGCTGAATCTTACATGGGAAGTTAGAGATGGAATACTAAAACATACCGGTTCAGATATGCCTGCAACTTTGGAAGGTCAAATAGTTAAAATAGCTGATAGGATAGCTTATATAAACCATGATATTGATGATGCGATAAGGGGTGGAATAATAACTGCCGAAGACCTTCCATCAGATGTAATAAAAGTTTTGGGAGAAAAACATAAACAGCGGATAGATACTATGGTAAAAGACTTGATAAAATCAAGCTGGGGAAAGGCAAAAATTCAAATGAGCCCTGAAATTCGTAAAGCTATGGAAAAACTGAGAAAATTCATGTTCGACAAAGTGTATATAGGTTCTGCTGCTAAAACACAGGAAAAAAAGGTAGGCCGTTTGATTGAAAGTCTATACTATTATTTTGTAGAAAATCCGGAACAGATGCCTTCTGAGTACCAAACACTTCAAAAAGGAGAAACTATCGAACGAAGGGTATGTGATTATATAGCGGGGATGACAGACAGATATGCTATTTCTCGTTACTATGAGATATTTATACCTGCTTCTTGGTCAAAACTGTAGAACGTTTCTTTCAGCTCATCCTTTAGGATGCAGGGCATTTTTTTAGGTAA
Source organism: Thermosediminibacterales bacterium (assembly GCA_029982205.1). GTDB lineage: Bacteria > Bacillota > Thermosediminibacteria > Koleobacterales > JARRCM01 > JARRCM01. The sequence goes on along the minus strand of JARRCM010000010.1, from coordinate 10,473 downwards.
GTTTTCAAATGATGCGCCGCTAGGCGCTTTTTTATTATATGATGAGAATTATAGCATAATTGTAAATATTTATGTAAATTTAGGAATAATTTGTTAAAAAATTAACATAATATATAGTAACATGATTTTTTATTGAAAAACATCCTCAAAAAAGAAGGAATAATTGTGTTGGATGTAGAATAATCTGTTTACATACAACTGAAAAATACTATGGGGAATTCAGGAATTGATGGTTACCGTTTTGAAGGAGGTTAAAGAAACTCATAATTAAACTAAAAACAAGTTTAATAGAAAAACATCCTCATCTCCCCATAAAAGAGATGGGGATTAGTTTTTATTAGGAAATTAAAAAAGAAGGAAATGGAGGTATATATATAGAATTATTAATTAATTAAATGACAGAACCATGAAGGTGGTTGATTTGAAATTTTCGGAGGATTTGTTATCAGAAATCAGGGACAAAAACGATATAGTAACTGTTGTTTCTGAATATGTATCTTTAAAAAAATCCGGAAAAAACTATATAGGGTTATGTCCTTTTCATTCAGAAAAAACACCTTCATTTACCGTAAACCCGGACAAACAGATGTTTTACTGTTTTGGTTGCGGGGTTGGCGGGAATGTATATACATTTATAATGCAAAAAGAACACATGAGTTTTCCTGAGGCGGTAAGGTTTCTTGCTGAAAGAGCGGGGATTATTTTGCCTGAGGAAAAAGAAGACCCTGAATATCTAGAAAAACTTAGGCTCAAAAAAAAGTTTTATGAAATAAACCGAATAGCAGCTCGTTATTTTTATAATTGTTTAGTAAATAGTGATCAGGGAGTCAGGGCTCTGAACTATTTAAAAAGCCGTGGCATAAGTATTACTACAATAAAATCTTTTGGAATAGGATATTCGCTTCCAGATTGGGAAGACCTCATTTGTTATTTAAAGGCAAAAGGGTATAAAGAGACAACCCTTGAAAAAGCAGGTTTAGCCATAAAAAGAAAAAACGGTGAGGAATTTTATGACAGGTTTAGAGGAAGGATAATGTTTCCTATATTTGATATTCAAAACAATATTATCGGTTTTGGTGGAAGGGTTCTTGATGATTCAAAGCCAAAATACCTCAATTCTCCAGAAACAGAGGTTTATAATAAAAGAAAAAACCTGTATGGCCTTAACTTTGTAAAAAAACATCTTGTTGATGATAGAATTTTGATAGTTGAAGGCTATATGGATGTAATATCATTACATCAATACGGCATAAAACAAGCAGTTGCTTCTTTGGGTACTTCTCTTACTTCTGAGCAGGCAAAGCTGTTAAGACGTTATGTGAAAAATGTAGTAGTTGCCTATGATGCTGATACCGCTGGTATTTCAGCCACTCTACGAGGTATGGATATATTAAAAAATGCCGGTTTGAACGTTAAAGTAGTTATGCTTCCAAAAGGAAGCGACCCAGATGAATATATTAGAAGATTTGGAAAAGAAGCTTTTCTAGAAAAGGTAGACAAAGCTTATTCATTAATAGATTTTAAAATTAAACATCTAGAAAATCAGTTTGATTTAAAAAATCTTCAAGGGCGTGTGAATTTTTTGAATAGAGTTGTTCCGATAATTTCTGAAATTGATAATGAAATAGAGAAAGATGCGTATATAAAAAAACTTTCACAAAAGCTAAATATAACGGAGGAATCCATAAGACTAGAACTTAAAAAAACAAGCAAAACTTTGCCAGTTAATGGATTTAAGCATAATAAAGGTATAAAATGGAATGATAATAAGGAAAGACTGAAAATAATAACACAATCAGCAAATATAAAAGCTGAAAGGGATCTTATAAACTTAATGATTACAGATAAAAGTTATTATAAAAGAATATTTCAGGAAATAGATATTGATTTTTTTTCCGATGAAGATCATAAACAAATAATAAAAGCAATTAGCAAAGGCTATGAAAATAAGAACAACCTGAACTCGTCTGAAGTGATTGATTACCTGGAAGATGAAAGATTAATAAGAAAAGCTTCATTGATCTTCAGCGGGGAAGTGTTTTTTACAGAAACTGAACGAGTTTTACAGGATTGTATAAAAACTTTAAAAACCCATAAACTCAATAAAAGAATACAAAGCCTTCAGGACAGATTAAAAAAATTGGAAAAACAAGGAGATTATTCTGAATCAAAGCAGATTTTAGCTGAAATTAAAACACTGCAAAAACAAACCAGGATAATATAAATACCAGTGGATTCAGCACTCCGTGGAAGGAGGGATAAGTATGGCTAATACTAAAGAAGAGATGAACTTAAAAAGTGTCAAAGAGCTTATTGCAAAAGGGAAAAAAAGAGGTTTATTAACATATAAAGAGATTATGGATGCATTAAGTGATATTGAATTAGACCCTGATCAGATTGACAAAATTTATGAATCTTTAGAGAATATGGGTATAGATGTTATAAATGATATAGAAGACATCGTTGACGATATTCCAAAAGATGATGTAGAACCGATTGACAATGAAAATTTAACAGATATTGAGATTCCTGAAGGTATTAGTGTGGATGATCCGGTAAGGATGTATCTTAAAGAAATAGGAAAAGTTCCACTTCTTACCCCAGAAGAAGAAATTGAACTAGCTAAAAGAATTGAAAAAGGAGATTTGGAAGCAAAACGTAAACTGGCCGAAGCTAATCTTCGACTTGTTGTAAGTATTGCTAAAAGATATGTAGGTCGGGGAATGCTTTTTCTTGACCTTATACAGGAGGGCAACCTTGGTCTTATTAAAGCTGTTGAAAAATTTGACTACCGTAAAGGATATAAATTCAGTACTTATGCAACATGGTGGATTAGACAGGCTATAACGCGAGCTATTGCAGATCAAGCAAGAACAATTCGAATACCTGTTCATATGGTGGAAACAATAAATAAACTGATTAGGGTTTCACGACAGCTGCTTCAAGAATTAGGAAGAGAACCTACTCCTGAAGAGATTGCTGAAGAGATGGAGATACCTGTAGAAAAGGTGAGAGAAATAATGAAAATAGCTCAGGAGCCTGTATCGCTTGAAACTCCTATTGGCGAAGAGGAAGACAGCCATTTAGGTGATTTTATACCTGATGAGGATGCTCCTGCTCCAGCGGAAGCAGCTGCATTTATCCTGCTTAAAGAACAGTTAAAGGATGTACTGGACACTTTAACACCTAGAGAAGAAAAGGTGTTGCGTTTACGTTTTGGTTTAGATGATGGGAAACCACGGACACTTGAAGAAGTAGGGAAAGTGTTTGGAGTTACTCGAGAACGAATCCGGCAGATTGAAGCTAAAGCTTTAAGAAAACTTAGACATCCAAGCCGCAGCAAAAAGTTAAAAGATTTTTTAGAGTAATTTTAAACGTAAAACCCAGAAAAACAACGAAACTTTATGATATACTATAATAAAACGCAAATATTACATTAAGCGATAAAAAAACTTTGTTGCGATACTTAATAAATTATCCTATAATATATTTTGTCAAAAATTCCTCAGTAGCTCAATGGTAGAGCACTCGGCTGTTAACCGAGTGGTTGCAGGTTCGAGTCCTGCCTGGGGAGCCAAGTAGGGCCCATAGCTCAGCTGGTAGAGCAACCGGCTCATAACCGGTTGGTCCCAGGTTCGAGTCCTGGTGGGCCCACCAAAGCTTAAATAATTATATAAAGTATTAAAACAGGAGATTCAAGATGAATCTCTTTTTTTATGCATTAAAGATATTTAATAATTTTATCAAAAATGGTAAAATATAAATACAGAATCTAAAACTAATTTAAGCTGTTTTATATTTTAAGCGGGGAAAAACAAATGAAGCTTTCACCAAGACTCTTAACCATATCTTCTCAAGTTACAAAAGGAAGTATAGTAGCTGATATAGGGACTGACCATGCTTATATACCTATTTATTTAGTGGAAAAGGGAATATGTCCTAAAGTTATTGCCACAGAAATCGGGGAGGGGCCTTTTAAAAGAGCTAAAGCAGAGGTTCAAAAACGCGGCTATACAGATAAAATACAGATGCGAATAGGTGATGGTTTAAAACCTTTAAAAGTGGGAGAAGTGGACACCGTAATTATTGCTGGAATGGGCGGATTAAATATAATTGAAATACTTTCAAATTCTCGGGAAAAAGCCATAAAAATAAACAAATTTATACTTCAGCCGATGGTTGCACAAAAAGAATTGAGAAAGTATTTAATTACCCATGGATATAAAATCATCGATGAAGAATCATGCTTGGAAGATGATAAATTTTATGAAATAATAATTGCTTCTCAAGGTCATCAGGATTGCTGGGATGATATCTGGTATGAGTTGGGTTTGAGACTTTTTGAAAAACGCCATGAACTTTTTGAACAATTTTTAGACAAAAAAATTAGCACTATAGATAAAATTATTACTGGTTTAGAACGTGGAAAATCCGTTCATGCTGAGAACAAGCTAAAGTCACTAAAGCATCGCAGACAACAATACCTGGAGGTGAAAAAATGTTTGCAAAAGCCCAGACAGTAATTTCATTAATAGAAAAAATTGCACCAAAACGATTGGCAGAAGATTGGGATAATGTTGGCCTTCAGATTGGCGATCCCCGTTCAGAAATCAGGAAAGTTTTAGTGGCTTTAGATATAACACCTGAAGTTGTCGAAGAAGCAATAACAGCTGATGCTGATATGATAGTTTCTCATCACCCTTTCTTTTTTGACCCTGTAAGATCGATACGCTTTGATCAGAGCTTTGGTGATATGGTGTATAAATTAGTAAAAAATGGTATTACCGTATATTCAGCCCATACAAACCTTGATATTACACCTGGCGGCGTGAATGACATATTAGTAAAAAAGTTGGGTCTTTTAGAAGTGGAACCTCTTCAGGTAACTTTAAAGGAAGTCTATAAAAAAATTGTTGTTTTCGTACCAGAAGGTTATGAAGATATCGTAAGAGAAGCTATGTGTAAAGCTGGAGCGGGATGGATTGGAAATTACAGCCATTGTAGTTTTGTGACACAAGGAACAGGTAGTTTTAAACCATTAGAAGGAGCAAACCCTTTTATAGGAGATGTAGGCAAACTGGAAACTGTAAGAGAATATCGTCTTGAAACTATTGTAGAGGATTCACTTGTTAAAAAAGTTGTTTCTGCAATGATAAAAGCCCATCCATATGAAGAAGTAGCATATGATATTTATCCTTTGGCTAACGAACCTAAAATTTACGGTCTAGGAAGAATAGGAAGACTTAATAAAACGATGTCCTTGAAAGAACTAGCATTGAGTATTAAACAGCTTTTGAAAAATGAAATGGTAAGGGTAGTAGGACAACTGGATCAACAGGTAGAAAAAGTGGCTATCTGTGGAGGTAGTGGAATGTCTACACTCCATCAGGCAGCTTTCAAAGGAGCTGATGTGCTTATAACAGGTGATGTAAAATATCATCAGGCTATTGATGCAAAGAGGATGGGAGTTTCCATTGTTGACGCAGGGCATTGGGAAACTGAGATTCCAGTAGTAAGTTTTGTGGTAACTTATCTTAAAAATGAATTATCAAAAATGAAGTATGATACAGATGTTGTTTTGTCTAACGTCAACAATCAACCTTTTGCTTTTTTATAAGGAATAGGTATATTGTTTTTTACCTATTCCTTTTTTATATTTTATTTTATAGGAGGAATTAGTTATGGGATAACTTATGAAAGTTTACAAGACTTGTGGAAATTGCAAAACTATGATAACAGAATTGTTGAATTAAAAAAAAGTTTTAAAGCAATGCCGTTAAGAAAGAAGCTACTTAAACTTAAAGATGAAATAATTAAACAGCGTGATGAACTAAAATTTAAACAAGACGAATTAGAAGAAACCCGAAAAAAACTTCGACAGATGGAAAGAACTTGTAGAGATCTAACATTCATGCAGAGAGATATAGAGACAAAACTTTATAGTGGTGAAGTAACTAGTGTAAAAGAACTTGAACAACTAGAAAAAAAGCTTAATAAAATAAAAAATAATAAAGGTATAAGTGAAAACCTTACATTAGAACTTATAGAAGAAGTAGAAGAGCTTGAAAAACAGGTAAATGAACAGGGCAATTCTTTAAAAGGAGATAAACGTAAATACAAGAAGTATAAGTTGAAATATGATACAGAAGTTTATAAAATTAAGGAAGAGCTTTTTAAAACTGAATTTGCTCGGGAAGAACTTTTAGAAAATCTAGAGAAAGATGCCTTGAACATTTATGAAGACCTCAAAAAACGGAAGAATGGAATAGCAATAGCATTGGTAGAAGATGGTAAGTGTTCAGGGTGTTTTATGAACCTGCCGATAGCCTTGGAAAACAGCGTTAAAAGCAAACAAAAAATTTCAATGTGTGAAAACTGTGGTAGAATTCTCTACTGGAAAGGAGAGTAATATTGGATACTTTAGTGATTCATACTGATGGTGCATCAAGGGGGAATCCCGGAGATGCAGGTATAGGTATAGTTGTTTATAACGAAGACAAAACTAAAATAATAAAGGAACTGTACGAATACATTGGAAAAACAACTAACAATGTTGCAGAATATACAGCATTACTTAAAGGTTTAAAAGCTGTTGAGGCATTAAAGCCAAAAGCGATTAAAATATTTTTAGACAGTGAGCTTATAGTTAAACAAATAAATGGTGAATACAAGGTTAGGAATGAAGGTTTGAGGCCGATTTATGAGGATGTAAAAAAACTGTTAAGAAAATTCAATTATACTATTGAGCATATTCCCAGGGAACAAAACAAGAAAGCCGATGAGCTTGCTAATAAAGGAATAGATGAGAAGAATAAGCATAGTGTAAAATAATAATAATAATATGGTTATAGACACATCCGGTCAATTCTTGATAATAGAAGCTTAATACCCCAAGAATTGACCGGAATGGTTTGGGTAATTTTTAGTAATTTTCCTTTAACACCTCAAAAAAGGCTTGCGGGTGAGCACAAACAGGGCAAGTTTCTGGGGCTTCTATGCCTTCGTGAACATGGCCACAGTTTCTACACATCCATTTTACCGGAATTTTTTTCTTGAATACGGTATTCTTTTCTATGTTTTCCAATAATTTTTTATATCTTTCCTCATGGTGTTTTTCGATTTCGGCTATAGCCTCAAAAATTTCTGCTATATGATCAAAGCCTTCTTCCCGTGCCTCTTTTGCCATGCGGGGATACATATCTGTCCATTCACTATTTTCTCCAGCTGCAGCTGCTTTCAAGTTGTCTATTGTGCTGCCAATACCCTGGAGTAATTTTAAATGTATCTTTGCATGTTCCTTTTCGTTTAATGCTGTTTCTTCAAAAAACTCAGCTATTTGCTGATACCCTTCTTTTCTTGCTACTGAAGCAAAGTATGTATACTTATTTCTTGCCTGAGATTCTCCAGCAAATGCTTCCCATAAATTCTTTTCTGTCTTTGTTCCTTTTAAACTTTTACTCATAAAACATTCCTCCTAAAATTTATTTTAAAATGTTATTAAGTTACTCAAAGGCATGTAAGATTTGCCTTCTGAAAAGTATTTTGGTATTCCTTAAACTTAATATTCTACAAAATTATGTAAAATCCTTTAATTTATTGGATGTTGTTGTTCATGATATTTCAGAGTTAAATGTAATCTGATTATAAATTTTGATGACGTTATGCAGATTTTTTTTCATAGTTGACAAAAAAAAATATCACTTGTATAATATATATTGCTATTAAAATTATTGCCGGGATGGTGGAACTGGCAGACACGCTATCTTGAGGGGGTAGTGGGTAATCACCCGTGCGGGTTCAAATCCCGCTCCCGGCACCAGATATATCAAGCCCTTCAGGGCTTTATTTTTTTGTTCGTTTGCAAACAAAAACGCAAACTGCAAACATTTAGGAATATAATTAAACAAGTTATCAATCCCTTACTTTTATTTTATTTAAAGATAGTATGTTTCGACTTATAACAAACAATCATATTAGAGATATAAATAATTTTATATAAAGACATAACAATTTCATATTGACATATTGAATATATTTAGATATAATTTCTCAAAATATAATTAATTGTAATAATAAAAAGACAAAAGACAGTGAAAGGGGAAAGTAGATATATTCTGGATTCTTAGCGAGTCAGGGATGGTGCGAGCCTGATAAGAAGGGATATATTGAAGTTCCCCCTGGAGTCGCATATTGAATACTTCTGATAAAGAAGTTAGTAGATATTGCCGGGAACTTTCGCCGTTAAAAGAAAGGGGGTATAAAGATTTTTTTAAAATCTCGTACTCCTTAAAAGTGGATTTATGTTTTTAACATAAATCAATTTGGGTGGTACCGCGGGTAACCTCTCGTCCCTGTATATATGGGCGAGAGGTTTTTGATTTAAAAGGGAGGTAGTAATAAATAATGATAAAACGGATTGGATATCTCGGACCAAGTGGAACATTTTGTGAAGAAGCTTTAGAAAAATATTTAAATGGAAAAGAACACCAGTTTTGGTCTGTTGGCTTTAATTCTATTTCGCAAATATTTGAAGCAGTTAATAATAAACAAATAGATGAAGGTATAGTACCCATTGAAAACTCTATTGAAGGTTCAGTTAACCTAACAATAGATTTACTTATTCATGAATATGATTTAAAAATAAAAAATGAAATATTGCTGTATATCAGCCAAAATCTCATGACACATTATGGGGTTTTGAAAAAGGATATTAAAACTATATATTCTCATCCTCAGGCTTTTTTTCAATGTAGAAAATATATTTATCAGAATTATCCCGACATCGTATTTAAAGAAACATCCAGTACTGCAGAAGCGGTTAAATTATCTATAAACTGTAAAGATGGAGCAGTTATTGGGAGTAAAAGACTTGCAGAGATTTATGGATTAAAAATAATTGCAAAAGATATTCAGGAAAACAAACAAAATTTAACAAGGTTTGTTGTGATATCACATGAAGACAGTGAAAAAACAGGTCATGATAAAACTTCTTTGATATTCTCAGTAAAAAACAGTCCGGGTAGCCTTTATAAGATTCTTGGTGAATTTGCTTCAAGAAATCTAAATCTGACTAAAATAGAGTCAAGACCTTCCAAAAAATGTTATGGCGAATATATGTTTGTTCTTGAAGTAGAGGGTCATAGAAAAGATAAAAATGTTATTGAGGTATTGAAATGTGTAAGAGAAAAAACTTCCTTTTTCAAATTGCTTGGGTCATACCCAAAATATAAAACCACAAAAGGAGATGATTATAATGGTAATAGTGATGAAAAATACTGCTACGCAAAATGATATAAATGGTGTGTTTGAATTTATCAGAAAAGAAGGTTTAGATGCCAATGTGATAAAAGGCAAATCGAAGACAATTATAGGTGTAATAGGGGATAAAACAAAGCTTTCTGATAAGCCTATTGAACTTTTAGCAGGAGTTGAAAAAGTTGTTCCTATCATGGAATCATATAAACTTGCCAGCAGAACTTTTAAGTCGAAGCAAACAATAATTAAAATTGGTGATGTAGAAATTGGAGGAGATAACATTGTATTGATGGCCGGACCATGTGCTGTAGAAAGTCGAGAACAGATTCTTGAAACGGCTGAAGCTGTAAAAAAAGCAGGAGTTAAAATCTTAAGGGGTGGCGCATTTAAACCCAGGACATCTCCTTATTCGTTTCAGGGGCTTGCGGAAGAAGGTCTTAAGCTTTTAGCAGAAGCCCGGGAAAGAACGGGTTTGCTAATTATTACTGAAGTAATGAAAACAGAAGACATTGAAACCGTAGCAAACTATGCTGATATTTTACAAATTGGTGCTAGAAATATGCAGAACTTTGATTTGCTAAAAGAAGCAGGCAAAATGGATAAACCAGTTTTACTGAAAAGAGGTCTTTCAGCTACTATCGAAGAATGGTTGAATGCTGCCGAATATATAATGAGCGAAGGAAATTTTAATGTTATTTTATGCGAAAGGGGTATAAGGACATTCGAAACATACACAAGAAACACACTTGATTTAAGTGCAGTTCCGGTAATAAAACACCTGAGTCATTTACCTATAATTGTAGATCCCAGTCATGCTACGGGAAAGTGGAGATGGGTTCCACCTATGGCAAAAGCCGCAGTAGTTGCTGGGGCTGACGGTTTGATGATCGAAGTACACCCTAATCCTAAAGAAGCACTGTCAGATGGACAGCAATCTTTAAACTTTAATAATTTTAATGAAATGGTTAAAGAACTCCAAAATATAGTTAAATTGATAGGAAAAAAACTTTAAAATAAAATAAAAGGGTCTGATTTAGTTCAAATATACTAAACCAGACCTAGGAGGGTGTTAAAAATGTACTATTGAATACTATTATACAATAAAAAAGAAAAAATATCTATATAAACTGAAATTCAACCAACATTTTTTTCCAGCCCTAGAAATGTTGAAAACATTGACTTTAATAAGCTAACAAAGTCTACACTACAAAACGGGTT
>JARRCM010000038.1 GCA_029982205.1 Thermosediminibacterales bacterium | reverse complement strand
TGCCCTCAACAACTGTTGTTGTTAGGTTTGATAAGACTGGATAGCCAATATCATCATGTTTTTCGCGAAATGTTGCATTTATTATTGCAATTTAGTATTAAAATCTATTCTTTTTTGAAGAAATATTGAAACAACTGTATAAATAAATTAAAATAAAAAAGGGTAAAATAAAACCAGATCAACATTATATTTCCATGGAAATAATATGAATTTCTACAACAAAATACCAGTATCAACACATAATAGAGTTATTTGCATTTTTTTAACAATTTTTTACAACATGTTATATTATAGGAGGTAATAATTTATGGAAGTTAATGAGTTTTTGTTTGAAGCCATCCAAAAATCGGGGGCTTCAGGTTATGAAGATGAGATAAGTAATTTAGTAAAAGAAGTTTTTTCGCCTTTTGTAGATGATATTAAAAGAGATAAATTAGGAAATTTAATCACATTAAAAAAAGGAAGTATTAATTCACCGAGAAGACTTAAGATTATGATGGCAGCACACATGGATGAAATCGGGCTAATGGTAACTAAAATAGATAAAAACGGATTTTTGAGATTTGCTAATATAGGCGGGATAGACTATAGAGTACTTTTGTCTCAAGAAGTTTTAATTGGTGAAAACAAGGTTTATGGAGTAATTGGTATGATGTCCACACACATGCAAAGTGAAGAAGATAGAAAAAAATCTATTAAAACTGAAGAAATGTTCATAGATACTGGTTTATGTAAAGAAGAGGTAGAAAAGAAGATAAAAGTAGGCGATCACATTATTATAAAGCGGGCTCCTATAGAAATTCTGAATGAGTGTTTAAGCGGTAAATCACTTGATGATAGAGCAGGAGTTGCAGTAATGTTACAATGTTTGAAAGAACTAACAACATTAAAACATCATGCTGATGTTTATGCAGTCGCTACAGTACAAGAAGAAGTAGGTTTAAGAGGAGCTATGGTAAGTAGTTATAGCATTAATCCTGATATTGGAATTGCTATAGATGTTTGCCATGGTGATATGCCTGGTGTTCCGGAAGAAGAAACTTGTAAACTGAGTAAAGGCCCGGTTATATCAATAGGCCCTAATTTTCATCCTTGGTTAAATAAAAAACTAATCGAAGTCGCTGAAGAAAACAATATTCCCTATCAAATCAACTCAACCCCCGGAGCTTCAGGGACAGATGCATGGGCTATTCAAATAACAAAAGTCGGTATTCCAACAGTTTTAATATCTATACCTTTAAGATATATGCACACTTCTGTTGAAACATTATCAATAAAAGATATTAAAACAGCAGGAAAACTCCTTTCACGATTCATACTATCTTTAAACACAATTGAAAAGGAGGTACTAACATGCTTTTAAAAAAACTTAGTGAAGCTGCGGGTGTTTCCGGTTTTGAAAATCACATCAGAAATGTTATCAGAGAAGAATTAAAAGGATATGTTGATGAAATAAAAACAGATGCCTTAGGCAATCTGATAACATATAAAAAAGGAAAAAAAAACTATCCCATAGTAATGCTTTGCGCACATATGGATGAAGTAGGTTTGATGATAACATCAATAGATAAAGACGGTTTTTTGAAATTTAAAACTGTGGGAGGCATCGATGATAGAATTCTGGTATCAAAAGTTGTAGAAATCGGCGAAACTAGATGTAATGGTGTAATAGGCGCAAAGGCAATTCATTTACAGGAAGCTGAAGAGCGTAAAAAGGCATTGAAATCAAAAGACCTGTTTATTGACATAGGGGCTAAAAGCCGTGAAGATGCTGAAAAAAAAGTAAAAATAGGTGATTATGCATGGTTCAAAAGCAGTTTTGAATTGTTTGGATATAATTTTTGTAAGGGCAAAGCTTTAGATGATAGAGCAGGTTGTGGTGTATTAATAGAAATATTGAAAAACATCAACAATATTTTACCTATATATGGTGTGTTTACAGTTCAGGAAGAAGTAGGGTTGAGAGGTTCAGCAGTTGCTGCATACTCAATAAACCCAGATTTAGCCATTGTAATTGAGGCTACTACTGCAAATGATGTTGCCGAAGTTGAAGAACATCAGCAAGTAACAACCATCAATAAAGGCCCTGCATTGTCAGTTATGGATATGACCTATTTAGCCAACAAACTGATAATAAAAGATATTATAAAAACGGCAGAAAGTAGAAATATTGATATTCAATTTAAACGTTCTACTTTGGGAGGAACAGATGCTGGAAGGATACAGTTAACTAAAGAAGGAATACCTTCGGTCATAATTTCAATTCCATGTAGATATATACATACTCCATCCAGCATTATAAGTTTAAAAGATTATAATAATACTATAAAATTAGTTGAATGCTATATAAATAAAATTCAGAAGGAGGGATTACCTATATGAAGCAATTAATAAAAAAACTCACAGAAACATATGGCCCATCAGGAAATGAACATAATATAAGAAAAAAAATAAAAGAAGAAATACAGGATTATGTAGATGAACTGAGAGTTGATAATTTAGGAAACTTAATAGCTGTTAAAAAAGGAAATGGAAAAAAAATAATGGTGGCTGCACATATGGATGAAGTCGGTTTGATAGTTACGTCAATAGACGAAAAGGGGTTCTTAAGGTTTTCTAAAGTCGGTGGGGTTTCTGAGTTTTACCTATTGGGGCAAAGGGTTATCTTTGAAAATGGTATTATAGCTACATTAGGAACCGAAAAACTTGAAAGTATGAAAGAATTAAAAATGGATAAAATGTTTATTGATATAGGAGCTAAGGACAAAAAAGAAGCTGAACAAATGATAAGTATCGGTGACCAAGCATGTTATTACAGGGAATTTTCAGATTTGAATAAAAGAATTATCGCAAAAGCTCTTGATGATAGAATTGGCTGCTGTGTATTAATACAAACAATTAAGGACATTGGTCAATCCTCTAATAATGAAATTTACTTTGTTTTTACTGTTCAGGAAGAAGTTGGTTTAAGGGGTGCTAAAACATCGGCTTTCAGTATAAATCCTGATATAGGTATTGCAGTAGATGTAACAGCTACAGGAGATACCCCAAAAGCAAAAACAATGGCTGTAGAACTGGGAAAGGGGCCTGCTATAAAAATAAAAGATAACTCTATATTATGTCATCCAAAAGTCAGAAATCATTTAATTCAAACCGCAGAAAAGAATAATATTCCATATCAACTAGAAGTTTTAGAATTTGGTGGAACTGATTCAGGAGCAATAAGTGTTACAAAAGAAGGGATACCTTCTGGTGTTATTTCAATCCCATGCCGATATATACATACTCCTTCAGAAATGATAGATTATGATGACGTATTAAACGCAACTAAACTTTTAACTGAAGCTTTAATTTCGTTTGAATAAAAAAATAGAGAAGTAAAAGAGGGGTTATAGATATTTTACCCCTCTTTAATTATTCGCAACATTTGATGACCTTTTTTTAAAACTTCGCTTCAAACCAAGATCTACAATTTTTTCAATCAATTTGTCATATGTAATGCCTGCTGCTCTTGCTGCTTTGGGAAAATCGCTATAATCTGGGTCTAAGCCTGGTAGAGTATTTATTTCCAGTACAAAAAGCTCTCCTTTATTGTTTTGCCTGATATCTACCCGAGCATAATCACGACAATTTATTGCTTTAAAAGCACTAATAGCAAGTTGACCAATTTGTTCTGCCAGCATTGAATCAATTTTAGCAGGACATATAGTTGGAACGGAATCTCTTGATTTGATATTCCAGGAATAAAAACCTTTTTCTTTTCCGAAATTTATTTCAACTACCGGTAGTGCTAAAGGATTTTCATTTCCCAATACTCCAACCGTAAATTCTCTTCCTTCAATAAATTCCTCCACTAGAGCGTTTTGATTATAGTTTTCTAGTATATACGCTATGTTTTGTTTAAGTTCGTCTCTGCCTGTTATTATACTGTTTTGAGAGATTCCAATACTTGAACCTTCATGTACCGGTTTGACTATAAGGGGGAAGTTTAGGCTTTTAGAAAGTGGTTGATTTATATTATCAAATACCTGAAATCTAGGAGTCTTTATACCGTGAAATGAGAAAATCTTCTTGGCTATATGTTTATAGATACCTATGTAGTGTGTTAGAGGAGATGAACCAGTATACGGAATAGATGATAATTCTAATATAGTTGTAATTGCAGCTTGATTATCCTTACCGATATCAACAGAATAGTTGTTAAAAAATATATCTATATTGCTTTTTTTTAGTTTATCTAACAAAAAATCATCTTGAACAAAGTAGTTTATTTCATAACCTGCTTTCTTAAGTGCCCATTGGATCCTTTCTGTGCAACTGTCAAGGTTTGGTTTGTTTTCTGAAAGAAAACCTTTACAAAAAACACCAACTTTGACCGTCACAGTAAAAACCTCCTTCAAGTTGTTATGTTATATTTTTTCTCCATTTAGCAGCAATTTTCCTTTTTTTTGAAATAAATTAAATTTATTTTAAAGGAAATAACATGTTTAAAGAGAATTAAAAAAATGGTTATAAAATCCATTAAAGGAGGAACATATTAATGAATAATAGTAGTTTTTCCTTTATTCAAATAAATAATATTGAAATATTTAAGCATATTGTTCTTGTTTTAATAAAAGAAGAAAGTACTTTTGAACGTTTAAATTATTATTTTAGTAGGGTAACATTTAACTTGTTTTTTAGAAATTATGAAGCTGCAGCAAAGAATATACAGATAAGAATTCAAAACAATCCCAAAAAGCCGGAGCTTTATTTTATTTTAGGTTTAATTTTTATTATAACAAATGATCTGGCAAAAGCCGAAGAAAACTTGAAACAGGCCGTTAAACTCAACAACAAAAACGAACTTTATAATTTTTGGTTAGGAAGAGTTTTGTTATTAAAAGGGGAATATGAAAAAGCTTTAATAGAATTCGAAAAAACTTTAAAATTAAATCCCGATATGAACGAATCAGTGAACAGTTTAATGGGTTTATGCTTATGCCGCTTAAACAAGGTAAAAGAAGCCATAAAAACTCTCGAAGAAGCCCTTAATAAAAAACCTCAAAGTTCAACTCTATTAAATAATAAAGGCATATGCTTTTTAAAAATGGGAAAATATAAAAAAGCAATTGAATGCTTTAAACTTGCCCTTGAATATTCACCAAATGATATTACTTTACTCTTAAACATAGGTTTATGCTTTAATAAAATAGAAGAACATAATAAAGCTTTACAATATTACAAAAAAGCACTAAAAAAACTCCCTCAAGATGTTGACATTTTAAACAATATTGGTTATTGTCTAATAAAACTTGAACGTTTCAATGAAGCGATAGATTATATTAATAAGGGGCTAACAATCGATCCAGAGAACAATGAGCTTTTAATAAACAAAGGTTCATGTCTATATAATCTGGGATTTTTTGACGAAGGGATAGATATTTATAAAAAGATTTTGCTAAAGAATCCTAACGATGCAGTTTCATGGAATAATCAGGGTTTATGTTATGAAAAACGTAAAATGTATGAAAAAGCTTTAGATTGTTATTCAAATGCTATTACACTCCAACCGGAAAATGTCAGCTTTATTATAAACAAAGGTTGTTGCCTGCTTCATACAGGCAGGTTTGAAGAAGCTTTAGAGACTTTTGACATCTTATTAAATAACAAAAACTATGATATTAAAATACTTAAATACAAAGCAATTTGTTTAGAACATTTAGACCAACATGATAAGGCTCTGGAATGTTATAATAAGGTATTAGGCATTAAATAACCGAACATATTCTTAAAAAAAATTGTATAATTTGAAGGAAATAACAAAAATAAATAGAAAAAAAATATAATATTATGTTTTATTTAGGAGGAAGAGACTTTGAAAATTCTTGTAACAAACGATGATGGAATATATGCTGAAGGAATAAAAGAATTGGCTATAACTCTTTCAAAAGTTGGAGAAGTAGTAATAGTTGCACCTGACAGAGAAAGGAGCGGTACTGGACATGCAATAACAGTTCACCATCCTTTGCGATTAGAAGAAATAAAACTTCCTAATGTAAATTTAAAAGCATATTCTGTCAATGGAACTCCATCAGATTGTGTAAAACTTGCTGTAGAGGCTTTGTTACCCAAAAAGCCTGATATAATTTTTTCTGGAATAAATCGCGGGCCAAATTTGGGAACCGATGTTATTTACTCTGGTACCGTATCCGCAGCAGTAGAAGGTGCTATACTAGGTATCCCATCTGTTGCTGTTTCTTTAGCGGCTTATGAAAACGTAAAATACGGAATTGCTGCAGAATTTGCTTTGAAAACAGCTAAAAAAATAATTGAATCAGGTTTAGAAACAGATACTATATTAAATATTAATGTTCCTTCAGTAGAAAAAGACGATATTATGGGCGTTTCAGTAACAACGCTTGGAGTTAGAAGATATACAAACACATTTGAGAAAAGAATAGATCCAAGAGGAAAGGTGTATTACTGGCTTGCTGGAGAAGTTATTGAAGACAATTTGGATATAAATACAGACGTAGGTGCTGTAAAAAACAACTATATTTCTATTACACCAATACATTTTGATTTAACTAAGTTTGAACTTCTCGAAAAAATAAAAAAATGGAATCTAAGTTTATGAAAAGGAGATAAAACATTGGATAATAAAGGAAAACTTGAATTGATTGCAGAAAAAAAACTTTCGGTTAATGAAGAATTATATCAATTAATAAATTTTTTAAACAAAAATTTAAAAGATAAAAACCTAATATTCGGGCTTTCTAAAATAAATGAAAAAACTATGGTAATAAAAATATATGAAACATAAAAGATAAGGGGGAGATAATATTGAAAATTTCTGAAAGAGCGATGGGAATTAGCCCTTCTTTAACTTTGGCCATAACAGCAAAAGCAAAAGAAATGAAAAAAAGGGGATTGAATGTAATAGGTTTTGGAGCAGGTGAACCTGATTTTGATACACCCGAACATGTTAAGAAAACTGCAATAAAATCAATTGAAGAAGGGTTCACCAAATATACTCCGGCATCAGGAATAGTTGAGCTTAAAGAAGCAATATGTAATAAGCTTAAGAAAGAAAACAATTTGAATTATACTACTGATCAAATTCTTGTTTCTAATGGAGCAAAACATTCACTTTTTAATGCTTTTTTAGCTATTCTTAACCCCGAGGACGAAGTAATTGTCCCTGCACCATATTGGGTTAGTTACCCTGAACTCATTAAAATGGCAGGAGGAAAACCCGTATTTTTAGAAACAGATGAAAAAAATGATTTTAAAATTTACCCTGATGATTTAAAAAGATGTATCACTTCAAAAACAAAAGCTATTGTTTTAAATTCACCGAACAACCCTACAGGAAGTATTTATTCATATGATGAACTGAAAAAAATAGCTGAAATAGCAGTAGAAAATAAGCTATTTGTTATTTCTGATGAAATTTATGAAAAACTAGTTTATGATGATTCAAAACATATAAGTATAGCTTCACTGGATGATAGTATTAAAGAACAGACTATTGTAATAAATGGAGTATCTAAAGCCTATTCTATGACAGGTTGGAGAATAGGTTATGCGGCCGGTCCTTCAAACATTATTAAAGCAATGTCTAATATTCAGAGCCATAGCACTTCTAATCCAAATTCAATTGCTCAAAGGGCTGCATATACGGCGATTTCAGGAAGTCAGACCGCTGTGGAGAAAATGGTTCAAGAGTTTGAGAAACGAAGAAATTTCATGGTT
This sequence comes from Thermosediminibacterales bacterium, assembly GCA_029982205.1. Classification (GTDB taxonomy): domain Bacteria; phylum Bacillota; class Thermosediminibacteria; order Koleobacterales; family JARRCM01; genus JARRCM01. Next base: position 7,975 of record JARRCM010000038.1, on the reverse strand, counting down.
GATGCTATAAACAAAATAGAAGGAATAAGCTGTAAAAAACCACAAGGTGCTTTTTATGTAATGGTAAATATATCTGATATAAAAGGGAAACTGCTTCATGGCAAAAAGATAGAAGGGTCTCAAGATTTTGCTTCCCAACTTTTGGATAGAGCCCAGGTTGCAGTTGTTCCGGGAATAGCTTTTGGTGCTGATGATTATGTAAGACTTTCCTATGCAACATCTATGGAAAACATTAAAGAAGGTATTAAACGAATAGAAAGTTTTCTACAGGAGTGATGAATTTACACATGAGGCTATCATATGAAAATCCCCTTATCAAAAGATATTCAAGTAAAGAAATGGCATATAATTTCTCGGATACAAAAAAGTTTAGGACGTGGAGAAAACTTTGGATTGCATTAGCTGAAGCCCAAAAACAACTGGGTTTAGATATTACTGATGAGCAAATAAAAGAAATGAAACGCTATGAAAATGAAATAAATTTTGATGATGCTGAAGCATTGGAACGAGAGCTAAAACATGATGTTATGGCTCACGTTCATGCATATGGAAAACAGTGCCCTAAAGCAAAACCTGTGCTTCATCTAGGAGCTACCAGTGCCTTTGTAGGTGATAATACAGATATTATTTTAATGCGTGATGGACTTGAGATAATAAAGAAGAAACTTGTCAATTGTATTTATCATTTAAAAAACTTTGTTGAAAAAAATAAATCTGTCATCACATTAGGGTATACCCATTTCCAACCCGCACAATTAACAACAGTAGGGAAAAGAGCTTGCTTGTGGTTGCAGGACCTTTTAATGGATTTAGAAGAACTAGACTTTAGATTATCCAATCTTAAACTTCGTGGCGCAAAAGGTACAACAGGTACCCAGGCAAGTTATATGAAACTATTTAACAACGACGAAAAAAAAGTAGAAGAACTAGACAGGTTGGTGGCTGAAAAGCTCGGATTTGATAAAACCTTTCCGGTTACAGGTCAGACATATCCTAGAAAACTAGATGATCAAATCATTTCAACATTAAAAGGTATTGCGGAAAGTGCACATAAATTTAGTAATGATATAAGGTTGCTTCAAAACCTTAATGAAATTGAAGAACCTTTTGAAGAAAAACAGGTCGGTTCATCAGCAATGGCTTATAAAAGAAATCCCATGAGGTCTGAAAGAATAGCTGCATTATCAAGATTTTTAATTGTAACAAGTTTGAATACTGCTGTTACGGCTTCTAATCAGTGGCTGGAACGAACTCTAGATGATTCAGCAAATAGGAGAATAACGATACCTGAAGCATTTTTATGTTGTGACGGCATTTTAAACCTTTACCTTAATATAGTTAAAGGTTTGAAGGTATATCATAAAGTTATAAAAGCTCATGTTGAAAGCCAAATACCTTTTATGGCTACAGAAAACATTATAATGGAATCGGTTAAAAAAGGGAAAGACCGACAGGAATTACATGAAAGAATCAGAAGGTATTCAATGGAAGCAATAAGATTAATAAGGGAAGATGGAAAAGAAAATACTCTGCTTGACAGAATTTTAAATGACGAATATATAGGACTAACTTATGAAGAGATTCAAAACATAATTAATCCTAAAAACTTTATTGGACGAAGTATAAGTCAAGTTGATAAATTTTTAAAAGATTTTATAGACCCAGTTCTTGAAAAATACAGAGACCTTATAGGTGTTGAAGAAGAAGTCAGAGTATAATTTTGTTCTATTTGACTTTGTTTAAAAAATGTTATATAATATGTAATGAAATGCAGGGGAGTAGCTCAATTGGTAGAGTAGCGGTCTCCAAAACCGTTGGTTGCGGGTTCGAGTCCTGTCTCCCCTGCCATATAAACAACAACTCAAATCTGGTAGTAACTACCAGATTTTTTGTTTGCCTAAAATCTCTCTTTTTATTGGGAGATTTTTATTTTTTTAATTCAGGTTGACATTTAGTTTTGAATGAGATAAAGATACAACTATGTGTATAATTCTTGGTAGTAACGGAAACTCTTATATAAGAAAGGAGTCATGTAGTAATGATACGCAAAGTTTTTGGTAAACTTTTTTCTCGACTTGTAAAAATAGAATCAGATAAGAAATGTGATCCTGAAACCAACTTGCTGAAAGACATAGAAAATCTCGATTTAACTGCCGACCTTAAGGCTAACCTACACCGGATAAAACAGATCCTCGGTGACAGCCCCGATGTAGTTATCAGAACATGCCGAATAGGATGGAAACAAGAAATTTGCCTAGCAGTCATCCACATTGACGGCCTGGTTGACAAGTCGTTGGTAAATGATGATGTGATGAAGGCTCTTATGCTGGAAGTACAGATGGTTGACCGCAAGGAAAATCTTAAGGGGAAACACATACTAGAAAGCATCAGAGATTCAATGTTACCTATATCCGATGTCAAGAACGTAAAGAGCTTTGCAGATTTTTTTGATTCGGTCTTATCAGGAGATACAGCAATCCTGGTGGATGGTTCTGATGTAGGACTGGCGGTTTCGACAAGGGGCTGGAAAAGCAGAAACGTGGAGGAACCCGCTAGTGAATCTGTTGTAAGAGGACCGAGAGATGGTTTTACCGAAAACCTGCGTGACAATACCGCGCTGCTCAGGAGGCGGATTAAAACCCCGCACCTCAGAGTCGAAGCCTATAAAATAGGAAAATTAAGCCGGACAGACGTGGAAATCGTTTATATTAAAGGAATTGCAGATGAAAAGGTTATTGAAGAGGTCAGGAGAAGACTGAGGAGAATAGATGTTGATCACATCCTGGAGAGCGGCTACATAGAAGAACTTATTGAAGACGCTCCACTTTCACTTTTCAGTACTATTTACAGGACAGAGCGCCCCGATAAACTGGCCGGAGGAATATTTGAAGGTCGGGTTGGTATCTTGATTGACAATACACCGTTTGCTCTGTTGGTACCCAGCGTTTTCGCTGAATGGATCCAGGCGGCAGAGGATTATTATGAAAGGTACCCGATTGGTTCTCTTATTAGATTATTAAGGATTGGGGCTTTGCTTTCCTCCCTGCTGCTGCCTTCATTTTATGTGGCGATAACTACCTACCATCAGGAGATGCTTCCCACAGTACTTTTACTCAGTATTTCGGCAGCGAGGGAGGGGGTACCCTTTCCTGCAATAGTAGAAGCATTCCTCATGGAGTTATCTTTCGAGGTGCTACGAGAAGCGGGGATTCGGCTACCCCGTCCCATCGGACCTGCTATTAGCATTATCGGTGGTGTCATCATCGGCGATGCGGCAGTGCGTGCAGGGCTCGTGGGGGCTCCGATGGTCGTTGTGGTTGCTTTTACAGGCATTGCTTCTTATGCAATATCGGGATATACCGCTTCCATTACTATGAGGTTTCTCAGGTTCGGCGTGATGGTTCTTAGCGCGGTACTCGGGCTATACGGTGTAATGCTGGCGGTTATTGCTATTACAGCTCACATGGTATCTTTAAGGTCGTTTGGCGTACCTTATCTTTCTCCTATTGCCCCATTTAATGTGCGCGATCTGAAAGATGTATTTTTAAGAGCGCCGTGGTGGGCCATGTTCAAGAGACCTCGACTTATAGGCCATAATGAACCCATCAGGCAGGATTATTTTCTTATGCCGCGGTATTTTACTGATGAGGAAGACGAACCGGTTCACGAAAGGCGGGATCACGATGATTGAAGTCGGTAAAATTTCGAGCAGGCAGACCATGTGGCTGCTCATAACAACTATACTTTCAACGGCTATTCTCTTCCTTCCGTCTATTGTTGTCGCTGAAGCTAAACAAGACGGATGGCTTTCTGCTGTTTTTGCCACCTTTGTCGGGCTGCTCGTTCTGTTGGTGGTAAGCACCCTGGGGCTGAGGTTCCCGCAGCAGACAATCGTTGAATACAGCGAGATCATATTGGGCAGATTTCTCGGAAAGATAGTCGGGTTAGTTTTCATTTGGTTTTTCTTGCATATGAACGCAATAGTAGTCAGGGAATTCGCTGAGTTTATGGTTGTATCCTTTATGCCTCAAACCCCTCTGATAGTGTTTATAATAACATTCGTGTTGCTGTCAGCATTTGTATTACGGGGAGGGATCGAGGTCATAGCCAGAACTAATGAAGTGTTCTTCCCGGTTGTAATTTTATTGGTAATAATTGTGACTATTCTAGTAGTTAAGGATGCGGATTTTACCAGACTAATGCCTGTGCTCGAACGAGGTATTTTCCCTGTGTTAAATGGAACTATCATACCATCCGGATGGCAGGGAGAAATAGTAGCTCTGGCCTTTTTACTGCCTTATCTAAATCGAATCCATGAGGGCAGAAGGGCCGGCAGCCTGGCATTACTGATTGTAGGATTTTTCCTTGTTCTGGCGGAGGTTTTGACTGTAGCTGTGTTTGGAGCTGAAGTGGCGGCACGCAGTATGTTTCCTACCTTTAATCTGGTCAGGTATATCAGCATAGCGGAATTTTTAGAGCATCTGGACCCGTTTTTCATGGTTTTTTGGATCGGCAGTGTATTCATCAAAATCACCTTATTTTACTATATAACCTGTCTGGCTATTGCCCAATGGCTCAATCTCCGTGATTACAAGCCCATTACTCTACCCGTAGCTACAATTATAAGTGCTCTTTCCATGCTCCTGTTTGACAACATCACTGAATTGGTAAACTTTATCACAAAAGTTTGGGGACCATATGCTCTATCAATTCAGCTTGGCATCCCTGCGTTGCTTCTTGTTGTGGCAACGCTCCGGCGACAGGGAAAGAGGTGATCTATAAGATTGAAAAAACAAATTGCTGTTTTTTTGATACTTGTGTTATTATTAACTAATTCAGGGTGTTGGAGCAGGGTTGAGATCGAAGACCTTGCAGTAGTACTCCTTATCGGGTTGGATAAAGCAAAAGAAGAGAGCAAAGTGCGGGTAACTGTCCAGTTAGCCAGGCCTGAAGAGATAGCTGGTGCTGTAGCAGAAAACGGGAGCACTACAAAAAAGGCATCTTGGGTTACCGCCAGTACAGGCGATAGTATCTACGATGCTCAACAGAACCTAGCCATGCACGTATCCCGTGAGCTTTTCTGGGCACATACGAGAGCTATAATTATCGGTGAAGAACTTGCCAAGGAGGGAATTGCTCCTGTTATAGATTTTGTTGACCGTCGCCGTGATCTCCGTAGAAGAATAGGCATAGCGGTGGTAAAAGGGGAAGCGAGAGAACTTCTTGAAGCTGAACCAGGCCTTGAGAAAACTTCCGGGCAGGTCTATTCCGGTCTATTAGTTCGTCTGTTCAGGCATTCGAAGGCTGCCATTTCCGACCTGCGGGATATTTACGAGATGTTGACATCGAAAGGTATTCATCCAACTACCTCACGCATTGAGCTGGTAAAACTCAAGGATGAAAAAAATACCAAAAAACAGCCTAAATTGACAGGAACGGCCGTGTTCAGGGACGATAAGCTTATTGGCTGGCTGGATGAGGCTGAAACAAGAGGTTTTCTATTGTTGAAAAGAAAAAAAGTGGCTGGGGTTTTTCCGGTTAAGTGCCCTGTTTGCGAAGAAAAAAACGTTAATATAGTATTAACAAGGTCATATACCAGTATCAAACCTCAACTTGTTAACGGGGAGTTAATCATAACCGTACAGATAAAAGCCGAAGGTGACGTAAGAGAACAAATGTGTCGGGATGACCTATCCAGGCCGGAGATTATCGAGGCGCTAAATCAGAGGCTTGCGCAGGCTATCAAGGCGGAAGTTATAGCTGCTCAGAACAAAGCCCAGAAGAACTACCAGGTAGATATATTCGGTTTCGGCGAAGCAGTTAGACGCAAATTCCCTAAATTGTGGCAGAAGATAGAACATAAATGGGATGAAGAGTTCCCCGAATTACCTGTTAAGATATCGATCGAGGCTAAAATCCGACGGCTAGGTATGATCTTGGAACCTACAACTAAACCTTAGGGGGATACCATCGTGATAGTCTTATTGCTACTGGGCTTTTCTCTCATTGTCGCCTTTGAACTACCTATGCTTGTGCGGAAAAGGATGTGGCGGGAGCTTAGTGCGTTTGCCGTCCTGCTTGCAGTCGGTTTTATGTTGAGCATAGTGCAAGTCCTGGGCATAGAACTTTCCGATCTTACTAGAGCGATAGAATCTGTTTTCAAAAAATTATTATAATCAATATCAAAAAAATCTTTGTCCTTTAAAATGAAGTATAAGCTGTTTACTGTGAAATATGAAGCGATATGGTGTTATATTCAGTGTGTTTTTTGCAAGATAAAATTCTCTAGTTTTACAAAAACATTTCCACAGGTACCGGTGGGAAATTTTTATGGTTCTTCTCTAAATTGTGTGGGTAATTTATATGGTATATATTAACATAAATGGAATTGGTATTTCTTTTATGCTAAAGTTCCGGGAAGGTCGAATTTAAGTTTAGCACAGGTCAGATAGATAATAGTTATAAAGTTTTTTGTATTTCTGTAACCCCTGGCTTTTCTTTTTGTAGCTTGTATTATACTGTTTACACCCTCTAAGATTCCATTATTAATTCTGCTTTTTATGTAATGTATTATACCCTGCCAGTGACTATCAATTAACCTTGCTACCTCTTTGATAGGTTCTAAACGGCTATGTGTAGCTCAGAAATACAATTTTCTTAAATATCTAGCAGCTGCAGTAATATCATGTATATCCCAGAACTCTTTTAAACTCAACTTGATTCTATACACCCTACCGGTTTTTAGATTCATAGTTGAAAGATTCTTTAATGATTGCTGCTGTTTTGAAGTCAAATTTTCAGGGTTTTTAAGCCAGATATATCTTGTTTTTTCAAGCTGTTTGTTTTCTCTCTGTTCCTGACGCCTTACTTCATCTACTGTTTCATTAACCTTTGATAACGACAGGTGACATATCACAACAGACGTTCTTAATTTGTCCTGGATTACCTTTATGTTCTTTTAAGTCTTCTATAAATGAATTGATAGTAGCGGCATCCTTACCCTCTGTTGCATACACTACTTTTGATTTATCTAAATCAAAAAACAGAGTAACATAATTATGCCCTCTTTTGCTAGAGGTTTCGTCGATACCAATATTCTTAGCTTCACTAAAGTTTTCTTTAGATCTAGCTCTATCAACATAGTAATTCATGATCCGCCAGATCCGAGTATCATATTCTCCCACTAATCGAGAAATAGCATTTACTGGCATAACTGCAGCTAGTTCCATAATAAATGCTTCAAAAAGTAAGGTAAAACCGGATCCTGGCCTTGACCAGGGCACTTTTACCTGTTTTACACCATGTTTAGGACAGCTTATTCTGGGAACTTTACAGTGAATATAGGTTTTATATTGAAAAAAGTTAAGATGACGCCAGGTTCTTTCCCGGGTGTCATGGATACTACATTTATCACCACATTCAGGACAGGATAATTTACTGCCACGTTTGTGGGAAATAAAAATAATAAGTTGACCTTTTTGTTGATCAAAGTTGACATCGTCAAGTTTCCAGGGATCATTCAAACCAAGAGCCTGTTTGAATATATTAAGATTATTAAACTTTGATATGCATCCTTTCAGTTATGATATGGGTAAAGTATACCATAACTGGAAATAAAAATAAAAACACACTATAAAATACTAAAAAATAGTATTAACCCACACTAAATAGCGAAGAGGCGAAAAGTATGGCCCACTGTTTAGCCAAGTATTTAAAAGCATTACAGCAGATAACGGTAGCGAGTTTTTAAATCTAAACAACATCGGGATCGATGTTTATTTCACTCATCCCTATTCCGCCTGGGAGCGAGGCACTAACGAACGACATAACGGTCTGATAAGACGATTCATTCCTAAAGGGAAAGCCATAGGGGATTTGACCATTGATCAAATAGAAAGTGTTCAAAACTGGTGTAATCATTTACCTCGAAAGATTCTTGGATATAAGACACCAGCACAGCTCTTTGAACAAGAAA
>JARRCM010000037.1 GCA_029982205.1 Thermosediminibacterales bacterium | reverse complement strand
CAGTTTGTTTACGCTGCTGGTGGCTGTAACAACAACATCAGCAAGGAGCAGGCCTTTATCAATTTCAGTGGTTATGACTATAGGAGTTTTCCCTTTAAAACCTTTAACAAACTCTATAAACTCTTCTAAAGGCCTTTCAGGATCAGGCAGCCGTCCTGACAACAGGAGTTTTGATCCGATGGTATTGTCTTTAGGTATGTTGCCCGACTTTATGAGGCCTGAAATATGTCTGCATACTTCTGCTGCCACTTTTTGCAGCCTCCTTTTGCTGGGGGCCGGATGTTTGGGATTGCCTATTAGAATCAGCTCTGAAATTTTCTCAGAAAGAAGTATTGATGTGGCTCTCCCTATTGCACCTGTTGCCCCTACCACAGCAGCTGTCGATTTATTTATAGGGATACCTAGTCTGGCAAGGGCTTTATCAACTGCTTCAACAGCAGCGACCACCGTATAGCTGTTTCCTGTAGTGATAGGAATACCTTCATCTGTAAGCCACTGACCGCCCCGGGATACCACTGATGTATATGCACCCAGGCCAACAATCCGTGCGCCCCTTTCTTTTGCAAGTTTAATCGCTGCCTTAAGCTCTTCAAGAATTTGTTCTTTAGGCATGTTTACCATTTCATCAGCAGTTCGCGGAACACTTATAAACTCCCCGTATGCGATTTTTCCGCTTTTTGATACTATACGCGTTCCTGAAACCACAAAAGGCTCAACCATATCGTTCCATCTCTCGGCAAGTCTGCCTATCTCATCTTCATTAAACACCGAAAGGCTTTCATCAAACTCCGAATAATTCCTCATGTTTATGGGATGGACCAAAAAAGCAAACCTTCCTTCTTCAGGGTCTTCAGAAGGGAGAACTTTTTCTTTTTCTTTCTTTTTGTTATAGCTAAATGAAACAACTTTTTTATCTTTTTTGTCGAGGAGATGGCTCAAAAGCTGTGCTGTGTTTCCCTGTGATAAAACAGCCAGCATCCTATCGATAGATTCTATCGCCTGCATGCAGTGACTGTCGTCAATAATTAACGGCGGCTCTATTCTTATAACACTGTTGCCGTTTAAAGTGGGAGCAACTCTCAAATATTCAACATTCAGCAAATAACTGGAAATAATCGGGGTCAGCAGTTCCTGTTCTGCCATGATTCCTAGAAGGCTGTTTGGAAATGTATCACGGTTTATACCGAACTCGATTCCCAACATCAAACCCCTGCCTCTGATTGACTTTACTGCTTCTGGATATTTTTTTTGCAGGGCCTGTAATTCCTGTTTTAGAATTTTGCCTTTTCTTTCCACATCTTTTATTAAGGCTTTATCATCTCTTAAAAGCAGTTCTAATGCAGCCAATCCTGCCCTTGCAGCAAGGGAGTTTGCCGCAAAAGTTGAAGAGTGTTTCATGGCAAACTCTTCTGAATAAGCCTCCTCGGTACAGAGGCATGCGCCTATCGGCATAAGGCCGCCGCCTAAAGCTTTTGCCAGGAGTATAACATCAGGCAATACCCCTTCTTCTTCACATGCAAACATCTTCCCGGTTCGGCCAAGGCCTGACTGTATTTCATCAAGTATTAACAAAACACCGAACTTTTCACAGAGTTTTTTTGCTTCAGATATGTAACCGGAAGGCGGGACAACTATTCCCCCTTCGCCCTGAATGGGTTCTATGATAAACGCAGCATACTTTTCACCCTTTTCAGCAAACTTTTTTTCTAAAGCATCAATATCACCGTATGGTATAAAATCAAACCCTTCTACAGGAGCTCCAAAGGCCTTCTGGTAACTCTTTCTTCCTGTGGCTGATAGCGCTCCCAGGGTTTTCCCATGAAAGCTGTTTTCTGTCGAAAGTATTCCTAACCTCCCTGTAGCAGCCCGGCAGAGCTTAAACGCAGCCTCTACTGCCTCTGCACCGCTGTTAGTAAAAGTGACATACTTTATACCCTCAGGAGCAATCTCTACAAGCTTTCGGGCAAGTTCTCCCGCTGCGTTCAAAGCAGACGGCTGTATAAAACTCGGCTCTCCTGAATCTCGAATATCAGTAAGCGCCTTCCATATTTCAGGCGGATTGAAGCCGAAAGGCAGAGCACCGTATGCCGCAATAAAATCGAGGTAGCAGTTTCCCTCAGAATCATAAAGATAGCATCCCTGGCCTTTAACAAAACTTTTGTCCATGTTTATCTGGCTCAACATTTTCCCAAGGTGAGGGTTAACAAATTCTTGATAAGGATGCATATATATCCTCCTTTTGTTTCATTGTATCGTGCACAATTTTGTGTTCAATTAACATTATAAAACAGTTAACTGGTAAAATCAAGTAAACAGAAAAAAAGAACGCTCAAAATGAACGCTCTTTTTGAATAACAACATCTACCCACCGTATACCATCGGGAAAATAGAAATTTCATCATCATCGTTCAAAGAAGTATCTAAACCTTTTAAGTGTGTTATGTGTATTCCATTTATCAGAATTATTATTTCTTCACTGAGTTTGCCATCAGGAAAAACTTTTTTCTCAAAAGCTCTGCCGAATTTATCACAGAGTTTAGACAGAAGCCCTCTCACGTCATCAGCCTTTATGCCTTCTAATTGTTTCACCTTTGTTATTTCCCTGAGGTTTGCAAATATTTTAACCTTCATTTAATCACCTGTCATGCCAGTTCCAGTTCGTTAAGCTTATCTTCTGTGGGAACTCCCTCTTCTGACCAGCCTCGAACTTTATAATAATCAGTAAGCATTTCTTCAAGTTTAACTACCTTCCCTTTTGAGGGCCCTGTTTTAACAGGCTGTTTAAGCAGCCGTGGAGGAAGTGTATCGTCTTTTTTGCTAAAACCTGCCTTTAGATTAAACAGCCTTTCAAGGTTCCATATTCTTTCACCTGCTTTTAAAACTTCCTCGGCAGTATAGTCGATTCCCGTTGCATGTTTAAGCATTGCACCTATTTCATCTGCTCCTATGGCAAAAGATGTGAACAGACATATCCCTGAAGAGTCCAGAGCAGCTGTAAGGTCCTGGAATATCTTCAGCCAATCCGCTTTGCCTTCAGTTGTATGCTGATCAATCTTTTCAGGCACCCCCAGAATCTCAGGTGAGGTCATGTAACCGCGGACATGGCACCCACCCCTGTTTGAGGTTGCATATTCCAGACCCATACCTTGCGCACCTCTGGGGTCATATGCCGGCATCTCTTGTTTTTTAACTGACATAGACAGTTCAGGCATTCCGTATGATTCTGCCAGGCGGTAAGAACCTTCTGCAAGTTTATCTCCAAAACCTTCTCTCATTCCCGTTTTTTCTGTTAATATAACAATTGCATCAGGATTGCCAAAATTTAGTTCTATCCCCGCTTCTTCTGGTGTAACAAGACCTTTTTCAAAAAGCTCCATTGCACATGCGATAGTGCTTCCCATTGTTATAGTATCTATACCCAGTTCATTGCAAAGATAATTTGCTTTTGTTATTGCTTCCAAATTGTCTACTCCGCACATTGCGCCAAAAGCCCACGCTGTCTCATATTCTGGGCCTTCTCCTTCTCCTTTGTATGGGCCTGATTTAATGACTGTCACCCTTCCGCATCCAATGGGACATGCAAAACATCCCTTGTTTCTCACCAGTAAAGTTTCCGCTAACGTCTCACCGCCAATTTTATCGGCAGCCTCGAAGTAACCGTCCTGGAAGTTTCTTGTTGGTAAAGCTCCTGATTGGTTTACTATATTAACAAGAACATTTGTCCCATAAGCAGGAAGGCCTTCAGATGTTACAGGGTGTGCTGCCAGCTTTTTGCGCGCATCTAAAACGGCTTTTTTAAATCCATCATTATCGGCAACCTTAACACCTTTTCTACCTCTTACCACAACGGCTTTAAGGTTTTTTGAACCCATGACGGCTCCGACACCCGTTCTTCCTGCAGCCCTGTGATAATCATTGATAACATTTGCAAATTTCACCAGTTTTTCTCCCCCAGGGCCTATGCACGCAACTTTTGCTTCTTCATCAGTTTCCTCTAAAAGAATATCGGTCGTTTCATGTGTGCTTTTACCCCAAAGATGTTCAGCACTGCGAAGCTCAACATTGTTGTTGTTAACCCAAAGGTAAACAGGTTTTTCTGATCTGCCTTCAAATATTATGAGGTCATAACCCGCAAACTTGATTTCCGGGCCAAAATACCCACCTGAGTTTGAAGCTGCAATGGTTCCTGTCAGCGGCCCTTTTGTGATAACATTATACCGCCCTGCGCTTGTGGCATATGTCCCGGTCAGAGGCCCTGTAGCAAAAATCAACTTGTTATCTTCACTCAAAGGATCAACTTTTGGGTCTACCTCGTCATAAAAAATCTTCGTGCCGAGACCACGAGCGCCTATAAACTTTTCCGCAATTTTTTTATCTAAACTCTCTTCTTTTATTTTCCCATCTGTCAGATTGACTCTCAAAATTTTTCCAACCCATCCTAACATTTTATCTCACCTCCTCAAGGATTTCTGCAAACTTTGCTGAAACCTTTTTCTTCCTCTGCAGGAGAGCATCTGTTGCCTCTCTGTATTCTATGGCATTGTTCGGGCAAAACTCCACACACTGCGGTTCCCCATCACAAAGGTCACATTTAAAAACTATTGCCTCTTCAGGATCATAGTTTATGTTTCCGAATGGACATGCAGCAGTACACAGACGGCAGCCTATACATTTTTCCTGGTTTATAGACACCAGACCTGTTTCTTTGTCTTTTGTTATAGCTCCTACCATACATACTTTCATACAGCTGGGGTCTTCACACTGCAGGCATGTAAGAGGAACTGATACTCCCATCTTGGGCCATCGTATTGCCGAGATTCTTGACTTTGTAGGCCTGAACTCTCCTGTATGCTGGAACGAACAGGCAAGTTCACAGCTTGAACATCCAATACACTTTTCAGGATAAATCACTAGAATCTTTTCCATAGATTCCCCGTTCGGCGGTTCTTTTTTAACCCCGAATCAGGTTTCACCTCCTTTAAAGATTTAATGATTAAGTTAAGTAGGTAAACACACACCTCCTAATCAAAAAATGTTTTTTTAAGAACTGTTCCTACGCGTTTTTTGCTGCATTCAGGACATGTTTTTAGGTCTTTAAGCGGAATGCCATATTTATTATGTAAATGCTCTAATTGGGCAACTGTAGCAAAATACTTACCGCATTCAACACATTTCTGTATTTCAAACTCCCTGTTCCATATCCTTCTTATGCCGTTTGTTTCTGTTAACTCAATTGCTCCAACAGGACAGACCTCTGCACAAGCTCCACAGCCGATACAATTTTCTGGAGGTTCATAATAAGGAGGAGCTACTTCTTTCTTCCAACCCCGGTTAACCATAGATATTGCCTCTATACCCATTTCTTCACATGCCCTTGTGCATAGACCACACAGTATGCATTTTTCGTTTTCTTTTGTTCCGAATCTGCTGACATCAGCATTGTATTGTAATGCCAGTTCCTGCAGTTCCTTAGAATCAGAACATCTCGCCAAAAGAAGCTTTATAATCACTTTTCTGAGTTTTATTACTTTGGGTGAATGTGTTAAAACCTCTAAACCGTCCTCACACGGATATAAACAAGAGGTTACAATTTTAGAGCGGCCGTTCCATGACGGTTTTGTTATTTCCACAACACAAAGACGGCAGCTTCCACGAGCGGGGAGACCGGGGTGATAGCACAGTGCGGGTATATTAATCCCGATTTCTTTGATTACATCCAGGAGGGTTTTGTCTTCATCATGGATTGCTACCGGTTTCCCATTAACCCTGATTTTAATCATCAATCTTCATCCCCCTTATCTGAACTGCATTGAATTTACATGCATCAAAACAGCTGCCGCATTTTATACATTTGTCCTCTTCAATAAAATGAGGTTGTTTTATTTCACCTGATATGGCACCTGTAGGGCATACTTTAACACATACATGACACCCTTTACATATATTTTCATCTATATAATAAGTGGTGAGGTGTTTGCACACACCAGAAGGGCATGTTTTTTCATTTATATGTTTTAGGTATTCTTCCCTAAAAAATTTTATAGTACTTAATACGGGGTTAGGCGCAGATTTTCCCAGAGCGCAGAGGGAAGCTTCTTTCATTGTCCAGCAAATCTCTTCTAAAACTTCCAGGTCTTTTTCCGATCCTAAACCATGAGTTATTCTGCCCATTATTTCTGACATCCTTTTTAAGCCTTCCCTGCACGGAACACACTTGCCACATGACTCATCAAGCAAAAAGTTCACAAAATAACGTGCAACATCAACCATACATGTCCTATCATCCATAACAATCATACCGCCTGATCCCATCATCGAACCTTCTTTAGTCAATTGATCAAAGTCTACCTGCAGGTCTAACTTTTCAGCAGGCAGACAGCCTCCCGAAGGGCCTCCTGTTTGAACTGCTTTAAACGACCTTCCTTCAATCATTCCTCCTCCGATTTTAAAGATTATATCTCTTAAAGTAGTGCCCATGGGAACTTCAATCAAACCGGTGTTTTTTACCTTGCCTACAAGCGAAAACGCTTTTGTTCCTGGGCTGGTTTTCGTCCCGAAACTTAAGTACCATTCCCAACCTTTATTTATTATTGGCGGTATATTTGCCCATGTCTCAACATTGTTTAATACTGTCGGCATATCCCACAGCCCTCGTTCTACAGAGTGAATATATTTTGCTCTCGGCTCTCCCACGTTTCCTTCAATAGACCTCATAAGAGCTGTCGACTCACCGCAGACAAAGGCTCCGCCGCCCCTGTTTATCTCAATATCAAAATCAAATCCGCTTCCTGCTATGTTTTTCCCCAGAAAACCCATTTTCCTTGAATCTTCAATGGCCTTCTTGAGTCTCTTGACTGCAAAGGGGTATTCTTCCCGAACATATATGTAACCTTGACGTGAACCAACCGCATACGCGCCTATAACCATACCCTCTATAACACTGTGAGGGTCGCCTTCCATTATGCTCCTGTCCATAAAAGCACCCGGGTCGCCCTCATCTCCGTTACATATTACATACCTTACAGGGCCGTCTGCATTGCGGCAGTAGCGCCATTTTTTACCTGTAGGAAATCCCCCGCCTCCTCTTCCGCGAAGACCGGATTTTTCAACTGTATCAATCACTTCTTCCGGTGTCATTTCATGAAGTGTTTTCTTTAATGCTTCGTACCCACCCCGTTCTATATAATCTGATATGTTTTCAGGGTCAATCTCTCCAACGTTTCTCAAAGCAATTTTCGTCTGGTATTTATAAAAAGATATTTCATCCTTTTTTAACGCTCGGTCATAATTTGAGTCTGATTTAATTATTTTATCAAGTATCTCTCCTACATCTTCGCTCTTTACTTCTGTATAAAGCAAGTTTCCGGGTTTTACCGTTACAAGAGGACCCTTCTGACAGAGACCCTGACATCCCGTTTCCTTTAGCTGTAATTCCACATGTAGTTTGTTCTGTTCAATCTTTCTTTTAAAAGCTTCAAAAACCTCCCTGCTGCCTTTTGCAAGACAGCCTGGCCCACCACAAACCAGTATTTGTTTCATATGATTCAGCCCTTTCTGGTTTCCTTCTTTTTCAATATGTCACGAACTTTTCCCGGAGTCATGTTCCCATAGTACTCATTGTTTACAACAACAACCGGAGCCATGGCACATGCCCCTACACAGTTTACTGTTTCAAGAGAGTATTTTAAGTCTTCAGTTGTTTCCCCGGGTTTTATTTTAAGTATCTTAGAAAACTCTTCCACGACTTCTGGAGCGCCTTTAATATGACATGCCGTCCCCATGCAAACCCTTATAAGGTTTTCCCCGCGAGGATTCAGGCTAAAAGCCTTATAAAAAGTTGCCACAGCATATGCCTTACTTAAAGACACACCCAATTTCCTCGCAACCCTTTCCACAAATTTACGGGGCAGGTAGTTATATTTTTCCTGTACATCCTGGAGAATTTGAATAAGGGAATTCTTTTTACATCCGTAGCTTTCAATAATCCTGTCTACTACTTTAAAATCAGCTTTCACAACTCATTCCCCCCTGTTTTTATCCTCAAAACCCACGCCAAATTAAATATATTAAGCTTATTTATAATTTATTACTATCAAAAATTCGTATATTTTATTATCCGTATGTTTTAATTACTTCTATAGTAAAATTAAAATTCCTTCAATTTTTCGGAAATTTTTAATACTTAATCGTCTGAATGTTGTGACTGATTGTAGCAGAAACGTGCTTCTCAACTTAAACTTAAACGTAAAAAAAACAGCTCAATGAAAGCTGTTTTAATGAGGACCCATTGCTATTGCAAAGGCTACTGCATATTCACGGCTGTGGGAAACAGTGACCTTTATTTCAGCTATGCCTGTTTTCTTGGCGTAATTTAAAGCTTTGCCAAAAAGTTTTACTTCAGGTTTTCCATCAGGGGAATTTACTATCTGAATTTCCTTCCATTTGAAACCTGAAAACCCCTTCCCCAATGCTTTTACAACAGCCTCTTTAGCGGCAAACTTCCCTGCAGCCCTTTCTTCCGAATTTTTGGGGGAAATAATATACTCAACCTCTTCTTCTCTAAAAAACCTTGTAAGAAACCTCTGTCTTTTTTTCATTGCCTTTTTAATGCGGCTTATTTCAATGATATCAACGCCAATGCCTCTTATCAACGAAACCACCCCAACTTTTATAGAAAAAATCAAAAGATCATTTTAAAAAAATTATATATAAAAACTTTTGTTATATCAAATCGTTAGAAAAACGAGAAACATTCTCTAAACTATAATAAGAATTTAAAGGAAAACCTTGATGACTGCAGAATTATATAATCAGGATTTATAACAGCCTAAAAAATCTTTTTCCTTTTTGTATAATAACAGTAGCATAGGAGGAGTATTTCTGTATAATTTAGGAAGGTGATGTATATGCAAAACAACTCGAAAAACTGTCTTTATGTAATCTACGGGGACAAACCTAAAGAAATGGCAATCTCCATCTTAGAAAAAATGGATATAGAACAAGACCTGCTGGAGCTCGGCAAAAAAGAACCTTTAATCGGTATCAAACCTAATCTTGTTGTGGCTCAACCAGCCGAATGGGGTGCAACTACGTCACCACAGCTAGTCCGAGGTGTTATCGAATATCTACATGCTCATGGATTTAAAAACACAGTTATCTTGGAGAGTTCCTGGATAGGTGACAGCACCAAAAAAGCCTTCAGGGTTTGCGGCTATGAAGAAATAAGCAGGCACTACGGAGTGCAGTTAATTGATTTGAAGCAAGATAAATCTCAGGAGTTCGACGTCAACGGCATTAAAATAAATGTATGCAGCAAGGCCTTAAGAGTTGACTATTTAATTAATATGCCTGTATTAAAAGCCCACTGCCAGACAAAAATAACCTGCGCCCTCAAGAATCTAAAGGGATGTATACCCGATACAGAAAAAAGGCGTTTTCACAAATTAGGGCTGCATCACCCCATCGCATGCCTCAATAAAATATTAACCACTAATTTGATAATAGTTGATGGGATCATCGGAGACCTAACCCATGAAGAGGGAGGCACACCTGTCCGCATGAACAGGGTTATCGGCGGCAGGGATCCTGTGCTTGTAGATACCTATGTAGCTGAACTGATGGGCTATTCTGCTGAAGACATCGAATATATCGGTATCTCGGAAAAAATGGGAATCGGAAGCACTGAGTTAACTCAGGACAAAATCATAGAACTTAACAGCAGTCAAAAAGACCCAGCTGTTAATGAAATATTAGCCAGTCGGGAAGTTGACTATTTAAGCCAGTGGGTTATTGAAGACCGGGCATGTTCCGCTTGTTACGGCAGCCTTATCCACGCATTGATGCGGTTGAAAGAAAAAGGGAAGTTAAAGAAACTTCCCAAAAGGATTTATATCGGTCAGGGCTACAAAGACCAGAAATCCCCGGAAATAGGAATCGGTTTATGCACCAAAAAGTTTAAACATAATGTCCCCGGTTGCCCTCCTGATGCCAAAAAAATAGTTGATTTTTTAGAATCAATAATTTCCAGATCAACACCCTCTGTATAACCAAGCAGAGGGTGTTTCTATGAACTGCTTAACTGAGGCCAACCAGCCTGCCGATCTGGTAGACCAGGACTGCCATCAGCCAACCAAGGATCAGGGTGTATGCTACAGCAAAAGCCGACCAACCCCATGAATTTGTTTCCCTCTTAATTGCTCCAATTGCAGCAGCACAGGGGATATAAATCAATGTCATCACCATAAAGGCATAAGCAGACAGCGGTGTCCAGTATTGAGAAACAATGTCGGTCAAACCGGCTTCTCCTGCTCCGTAGATTACACCAAGGGTACCGACTACTACCTCTTTGGCCAGTATACCGAAAAGCAAAGCTGCTGCCGCTTCCCATCTACCAAAACCTGCAGGTTTAAAGATGGGTGCAGCAAAACTTCCGATTCTGCCAAGTATGCTCTCTTGGCTGGCGTATTCTACGCCTACCGGCAGATTCGAGAGTGCCCAGATGAGGATAACTACGGTAAAAATGGTTGTTCCAGCCTTGCGAATAAATGAACTACCCCTCTCCCACATATGGATAAAAGTAGTTTTGAAGGTAGGCATCCGATAAGGAGGAAGTTCCATAACAAAATGAGAGGTTTCCCCTTTAAACATGAACCGCTTAAAAATCATCCCCATCATAACAGCCAGGGCTATTCCCAAAAGATAAAGAGAGTATATTACCAGTCCCTGGCGTTCGCTGAAGAATGCCCCTGCAAACAAGACGTAAACAGGCAACCTGGCACTGCAGGACATCAGCGGAATAATCAAGATTGCAATAAGCCGGTCACGTTTGTTTTCCAGTGTCCTTGCAGCCATAATGGCCGGTACGTTGCACCCGAAACCTATTAAAAGAGGGATAAAGGATTTCCCGTGCAGGCCCAGGGTGTGCATGAACCTGTCCATGATGTAAGCCGCACGTGCCATATATCCGCTGTCTTCTAAAAGAGAGATGGCAAAGAACAGCAAAAATATGTTCGGGATAAAAACCAGAACAGAGCCCACCCCTCCTATAATACCGTCAACTATCAGTGAATTTAAAAACCCGGGTGCTCCAACTCTTTCCAGCAGCATCCCTACTGCTCCACCAAACCACTCAAAGAAAGTTTCGATCCATCCTATAAGGGGGTCACCCACCTTAAAAGTAAACTGGAATACCGCCCACATGGCCAGCAGGAAGATGGGAATCCCCAGATAACGATTGGTAACAATGCGGTCGATCTTATCAGATATAGATAACCTGTCTTCTGCCGTCTGCCGCCGGCTAATCACCTCTTTGGCCAAACCTCCTATGAATCCATAACGGCGGTCGGCAATCAAGGACTCAACGTCTTCCCCCCCAAATACCTTCTAGCCTCTTGAGGGCTTCATCACGCCTGGCCAGCAGTTTATTCAGGCCGGGATACTTTTCCAATCCTTCAATTACACCTTCATCTCCCTCCAGCACCTTGACTGCCAACCATCGTGGATCAAACGTTTCCACTAACCTCAGATTGGACAGAATCTCCTGTTCTATGCCAGCCAGTTCGGCTTCTATTTCTTTGCCGTAATTTATCTTAAGCGGTTTCCGTTCTTTTGCCTTAGCCGCTTGTAATGCACGGGTCAATAGTTCCTTCATCCCCTGGCTGTGGGTGGCTACCGTTGGGATCACAGGCACACCCAACAGCTCCGAGAGCTTAGATGTGTCAACATCTATCTGCTTGGCTTTCAGTTCATCATACATGTTCAGGGCTATTACCACATTGGCCCCCATCTCTAAAAGTTGTGTCGTTAGGTATAGATTGCGTTCCAGGTTAGTAGCATCAATGATGTTGATTACCACGTCAGGTTTTTCAAAGAGAATGTAGTCTCGGGCAACCGCTTCATCTTCCGAGTAAGCACCAAGGCTGTATGTCCCGGGCAGGTCGACAACGCGAATCCTAGCCCCTTTATAAGTTAAATACCCTTCTTTTTTTTCTACGGTTACTCCAGGCCAATTGCCTACATGCTGCCTGGCACCGGTTATTTCATTAAAAACACTGGTTTTGCCCGCATTGGGATTACCTGCAAGTGCAATAACAATTTCATCCTCTTTGCTCTTTAACCTTTCTGCTGTTTCCATACAATTTCCCCTCCCTGAAATGATTTTAGTTAGGTTGGCCTAACATAAAGTTTCGCTCTTTCCTCAAATCTTTTCCACTATTATTTTCTGTGCCATACCGAAACCTAAGGCTACCCGGCTGTTTCCCAGGGCAACTATTAAAGGCCCGCGGTCATTCTTCAAGATTCTAACAGAAACTCCTTTTGCAAAACCGAGGTCTGTCAATCTTCTCCTAACACCAATTCCACCAATAATATCTTTAACAACAGCATCCTGACCAACCGGTAAAAAACCAAGAGGGAATACATCGTTGGCCATCTATATCGCCTCCACAAACACATTAGATGCTTCCTGACTCCGCAGGGTTAAGTTATAGCCTTTTACTGCAATTTCTATAGGATCGCCAAGCGGGGCCCTCCCTTTAACGATGATTTCTGCCCCGGGAACTATCCCCATATCAAGAATACGGCGGCGAAGACTCCCCTTAGCAGCGATGCGTATTACTTTCCCTCTGGAACCTACGGGAAGTTTGTTTAAAGCTGTTATATTTACTTGATTCACGGTTCCACCCCCTTTTCTGCATTCTTCCCTCACGCCTTCCAGCTTTCCTGATTCTTCGAGGAAATCAACCAGCCGCTTCATTGTTACAGGACTTACTACATGCTCCATTAAACAGGCGTCTTTTTCTGCTATCTTAGGTTCAACTCCAAGCACTTCTATTAAAAAACTTTTAAGAATACGGTGCCTGCATCGAATCTTCTCAGCATGTTCTCTGCCTTTTTTAGTAAGGGTAACAGGCCCGTATTTTTCCTGGTTTGCTAATTTGAGTCTGACTAAATTACTAATGGCTTCAGTAACACTCGCTTTGGCTATATTCAACTTTGCGGCAATATCCGTAACTCTAACCGTTCCTTCATTTTCGGAAAGCTCTAGTATAACTTCCAGGTAACCCTCCATTGCTGCGGATAAAATTAATGCTTCACCCATTCCGAAACACCTCCGTTTTTCTTTTAGATTTTGCATGTTCATCTCTCTGTTAGGTGTTCCTAACAATTAACGCAAAAAAATATATTGAAAATCATTCTCACTTTATGTACTCATAATAACATAGAATATTATCACGGTCAATATTGGATTGATAACAGGAATGGTGAGGTTTTACTGATAAACAAAAAATCTAAGATCATAGGTCTTAGAAAGAAGAAAACGTCAACTATACAATTATTCCGATTGTAATTTATCTTCTAGAAGCTTTATTTTATCTTCAAGATGTTTGATATCAACTTTTGTAGCGATATTCATTTCTGCAAGAATTTTAGTTACTTCATGGTTGATAATTTCTTTCAAATTTTCCTTTTCTTTTTGACCTCGTTTAACCAAATCATCTACTAGGTTTGCAGCTTCTTCCTGCTTAACTTCACCTTTTTTGATTAATTCATTGACCACCTGTTCTGCCTTTTCTCTAGTAAAAGTTAATGTACCTAACCCAAGATAAAGAATTTTTTTTGTCAAATCAAACATTTTTATCCCTCCAAATTTTTAAATTTAACTAGTTGCTTCTAAGGCCTCCTTTAAGAAGTCCATC
This sequence comes from Thermosediminibacterales bacterium, assembly GCA_029982205.1. Lineage (GTDB taxonomy): Bacteria > Bacillota > Thermosediminibacteria > Koleobacterales > JARRCM01 > JARRCM01. The sequence continues at coordinate 2,067 of JARRCM010000037.1, read as the reverse complement.
AAAAGGGTTTTTTCCTGAAAATTAATTTCATCTATACTATTCTGAAATTGCTTGATATATACAGTAAGCTGATCAATCGAATTAAAATTCGCAGCGGTTTTCAGAATGTTACCCAGAACAGTGCCCACAAACATGCTCAAGGCTATTTCCGGTTTAGATGTGAAGAGTAGATGTTTTTTAATAAACTGTATACTTTTCGAACTAAAAATTTTTAGGCACACAATCAGGAGAGTAATAATATATGCACTCAAGATAATAGGCATTTCTATTGCAGGCATTTTTTCTAATAATTCATCAATAACTTTTTGGGGGCTGGGGTTTTTGAGGTTCTTAAATATTTGTAAAAGATATTCCGTTGTTTGATGCCATTCTTCCAGTTGATTTGATATCTCGTCTTTTTTGGATAGCACTTCTTCTGTTATTTTAGTGGGGATAAAAAAGACCATAGATCTACCCGGATTTTTCTCTCCTGGATTAACTATATATTTTGTTGCGAGGAATCCTTTCTTTTCCAGTTCTTTTAACATTTCATAAGCAGACCACTTACTTACACCGAGCTTTTTGGCAACCGTAATATAGTGAACAGGAGCATTATTTTTTTCGTAGAGTTGTTTAATTTTTATTAAGAATTCTTTCCGTCTTTGCGTCAGAGTCAATTGCCATACCTCCCCCAAAAAGCTTAAAAACCTTCTAGTTTCAGTATAAATTAAAAGGCTACATTTATCAAGCTTATTGAACTACTTTCTGGTTTTTCAGTTTTTTATCCCAGATAGTATCGGAAACTTGAGCCCATTGAGCAGCCCTTTTATTTAATATAGTGTTGATATCTTTCGAAATTACAGCATCTGCTCCGGGATATAGCGGATGTGCTCCACTCTCTGTCACAATTTCTTTTAAAGTATTAGGCGTATCAATAATAGGACAGGGCCTTAAATGATTTTCACAGAAAGGCTGCCTCTTCTGGAATGCAGTAAACAAAGGTGATTTGAGAACATCAAGTAAACTTTTCTCTTTGATATTATCGATAGAAAACTGGACAAACGCACATGGCTCAACATCCCCGCCGGGAGTAATATGAAAATAACGCCGTCCTCCGGCTATACAACCCTCGGTATACTCTCCATCATTCCAGAAATCCATCAACATAAATGGTTTATGGGTTCTGATATAACGCACACGTTCGACTAAATACGCTCTTTGATCGGGTGTTAACATTAGATCAGGATTTGGATTGCGTCCGATAGGAATGTAATGAAATGACCATCCGTAAATTGCCCCTTTATTAATCAAAAAATCAATAAACTCATCACTGGTTGCTTCTTTGTAGTTTTCCCTGGTCATAGTAAGGGATATACCAAAAAGAGCGCCACGACTGCGAAGCCTATCCATAGCACCTACAACCTTATCGAACACACCTTCACCACGCCGGGCATCGGTCCGTTCTTTCCATCCTTCCAGACTGATAGCTGGTGAAATATTACCTACTTCAACTATTCTATCGGCAACTTCGTCTGTAATAAGGGTGCCGTTTGTGTAGATCATGAATACCATATCATTATGTTTTTCGGCAAGTTTTAATAAATGCGGATATAAAAACGGTTCTCCGCCTGATACAACTGCCCAGTATATTCCCAGTTCTTTAGCTTCAGTCAATATTCTATCTAAAAGCTCATATGATAAAGTATCATGTTTTACCTGAGCACCTGCCCAGCATCCTTCACAGCGCAGGTTGCACGCACTTGTAGGGTCAATCAAAATTGTATTTGGAATATTCACACCCAGTTCTTCTGTTGTTTGCCGCTGCTTGGGAATTCCAATAAGCCAGTTATTTATGCCAAAATTGTATACCATGCGCTGTCTTACAGAAGGACTAATTTCAGTTAAAATTCGGTTTACGTATTTTTTTGTATTAGGATTTTCGTTATATGCCTGCAAAAGTACAGCTATTTGTTGTTTATGGCTTTCAGCACGCGCTATTTGTTTCAATAAATTTGCAAGTTTGGGAACATTGTTTTCGGGATTTTTAGCAAGGTAGTTTAAGGTTTCTTGAAGGATTTTTTCACCTAC
>JARRCM010000009.1 GCA_029982205.1 Thermosediminibacterales bacterium | reverse complement strand
GTTTGGAGCAGTAGCAAAAACATACTATGCCCAAAAAGCAGGGATAGACCCCAAAAACATAGTAGTAGTATCAATAATGCCGTGCACCGCCAAAAAATTTGAAGCAAAGCGGCCAGAAATGAACGACAGTGGATACCAAGACGTAGACATAGTACTCACCACAAGAGAACTCAGCAGGATGCTGAAAGAAGCAGGGATAGACCTCAAAAACATGCCTGAAGAAAACTATGACGACCCGTTAGGAATATCCACAGGAGCAGGAGTAATCTTCGGTGCAACAGGAGGAGTCATGGAAGCTGCCTTAAGAACAGTATATGAAGTACTAACCGGAAAAGAACTGCCCAAAATAGACTTTGAAGAAGTAAGAGGAGTAGAAGGAGTAAAAGAAGCAGAAATACAAATAAACGACATAACAGCAAAAGTAGCGGTAGCCCACGGCCTTGCCAACGCAAAGAAAGTATTAGAAAGAGTTAAAAACGGAGAAGCAGAATACCATTTTGTTGAAATAATGTGCTGTCCCGGCGGATGTGTAGGAGGAGGAGGTCAGCCCATAGTAAATGCAGACAAACGATGGGAAAAAGACTACAAAGAAGTAAGGGGCAAAGCCGTATATGAAGTTGACAAAAACATGCCCATCAGGAAATCACACGAAAACCCGGCTATAAAGGCTATATATGAAGAGTTCCTAAAAGAACCCCTTGGTGAAAAATCCCACAAACTCCTCCATACACATTATACTCCCAGAGGGAAGTATCCGGAGAAAGCTGAATAATAATGATGATGATGATTAAGACAGCGCACCATACTGGTGCGCTGTCTTAATAGATCAAAATCCGGAAAATGTAGTGATAAGAATAAATTTGCTATTACTGTGATGAATAGGTGTTAGAATATATGAAATAATAAATATGAAGTCCTCAAAAGGCTTTGAAGTGGAGGAGAGTGGATGGCGGAAGTTATTGCAGGATTGCTGGCGGCAGCAGTATCTTTAGGTTTGAACAATCTGATAGTAAGGATTCGACCTGAAACAGCTGTAACATATGTTGCTCCATTGATAGAAGAAATCACCAAAACCTTTGGAGGATACTGTCTTGGTGGTTCTATTTTTTTTGTCCATGTGGTTTTCGGGATAATTGAAGCCTTTTATGACTATGCAAAGTCAAGAAAAATTATAGGCCTAACAGCAGCGATGTTCAGCATTATAAGCCATTCAATATTTGGATACATAACAGTTGTTATCTCTAAAATTTTTGACAGTTTGTTTTTAGGGGTTTTAGCCGCGTTTTTAGCACACTCAATATGGAACTGGATTGCTGCTAGGTAGCCATTCTTTTTTTTCGCTGTTTGTTGACTGAGTGTTTTAAAGAAGGTATAATTAATTTGAGTTAAGTTAAGTAAGTTTTTTTCTACCTTAGCTCTGTGTCTTACAGCTAGGGTTTTTTTGCTGCTTAATTTTGGAAGGTGATTTTCAAAATGGAATTTATAGACACTTTGCAAAGGGTTGATGGGTTTAAAAAACTTATTGACAGAATAAACGCGAATCAGTCAGGAACTCAGGTATACGGTGTATCCGACTCTCAAAAAGCCTTGCTGGTTTCGGGAGTCTTTCGGAAAACACATAAACCGTTAATAGTTATAACACATGATTCTATTGAAGCAAAAAAAATACATGATGACCTTTGTTTCTTTTTATCTCCAGATAAAATAATGATGTTTCCCGAGTTTGAAGTTATACCATACAATGTGGCAGCTCACAGCATGGAACTCACTGCAAAAAGGCTTACTTGTATAGAAAAAATAATCTTAGGTGAAGACGTTATAATAGTGGCTCCAATAAAGGCGCTTTTAACAAAAATGATTCCATCTGAAGTTTTTAAATCTTATATAATGAATATAACAGTGGGGAACAGGATTGATTTGAACGAGTTTATTAATAAAATAGTGGTTATGGGTTTCGAAAGAGTAGATATGATAGAAGGAAAAGGTCAATTCAGTATAAGAGGAGGCATAATTGATATATTTCCTTTAACCGCAGAGAGCCCATACAGAATAGAGCTGTTTGATGATGAAATAGACTCTATAAGGGTTTTTGACATAGAAGATCAGCGGTCAGTTTCTAAAACTGAAAAAATAACAGTTTTGCCGGCGAAGGAAATGATTATGGATGAATCGACATTCTATCGGGGCAAGTTGGCAATATCTCAAGAACTTTCGGAGAGGGTTAAGGCCTTTGAGAGGATTAGAAAAACTAAAGAGGCAGAAAATTTAAAATCTAAAGTCAGGTCGCACCTAGAACAACTTGAAGAATTCAAATATTTTGAAGGCATCGAACTTTATGTTTCTTATTTTTATAAAAAGTTAACAACGCTGTTGGAATACTTCTCTGATGAGCCTTTAGTAGTAGTTGACGAGCCCGGCAAACTGAAAGAGGCAGTTGAATCATACGATTTTGAAAATCAGGAAATATATAAAGACCTTCTTCAAAGAGGTGAAATACTGTCATCACAGTTTAATATATACTATTCCTTTAAAGATTTTTTCGAACACCTTAAAAAATACATTAATATCCAGGTTTCATTATTACCTAAAGTTATTCAAGAATTGCCGGTTTTTGAGAGGATTTCTTTTCCCATAAAGACTATGCACAGTTTCCATGGAAAACTAGCTCTGTTGAAAGAAGAGCTTACAGAATGGTTACGAAAATCTTATCAGGTTGTTTTGCTTTCAGGCACGGATTCCCGCGGCAATAGATTGGCAGAAACTCTACAGGAGGCGGGGATAAACTCCTTTTTTAAGCAGAGGCCTCTTAAAGAAATTCCTGCAGGTCAAGTAACAATAACAGAAGGCAGTTTATCTAAAGGTTTTGAGTTCCCTGAAATAAAACTTGTTTTGGTTTCAGATTGGGAGATATTTGGCAAGCCTAAAAAGAAACGTGTTTTAAAAACAAAAAAGGAAACAAGTCTCAGTATTACTACTTTTGCCGACTTGAATGTTGGAGATTATGTAGTTCATGCAACTCACGGAATAGGAAAATATGTTGGGGTCAAGAAACTGGAAGTCGATGGGAATTATCGGGATTATTTAGAGCTTTATTATGCCGGAGGCGACAGGCTTTACATTCCTATAGAACAAATGTCAGTTATCCAAAAATATGTGGGAACTGAAAACAAGCCTCCAAAGTTGAACAAGTTAGGGGGCAGTGAATGGAAAAGGATAAAGAACCGCGTAAAATCTTCTATACGTGAAATGACTCAGGAACTTTTGCTTTTATATGCAGAACGAGAAGCATCAAAAGGCTTTGCTTTCTCACCCGACACACCGTGGCAAAAGGAGTTTGAAGACCTTTTTCCATATGAAGAAACCCCAGATCAGCTGAAGGCTATCGAAGAAGTAAAAAGAGACATGGAAAGTCCCAAACCCATGGACCGCCTTTTGTGCGGGGATGTAGGTTATGGAAAGACCGAAGTGGCACTCAGGGCAGCGTTTAAGGCGGTTATGGACGGAAAACAGGTGGCAGTACTTGTTGCAACCACAATTCTTGCTCAACAGCATTTTAACACTTTCAAGGAGAGATTTTCGCCTTTCCCTGTCAATGTAGAAGTCTTAAGCCGTTTTAAAAGCCCAAAAGAACAGAAGAAAATAATTCAAGGAATTCGAGAAGGGAATGTTGATATTATCATCGGTACCCATAGGCTGATTCAAAAAGATATAAAGTTTAAAGACTTAGGCCTGCTGGTTATTGATGAAGAACAGCGTTTTGGAGTTGCACATAAAGAAAAGCTTAAACAAATGAAAAAAAACATAGATGTGCTGACAATGACAGCAACTCCAATACCCCGCACCTTATACATGTCACTTTCCGGGGCAAGGGATATAAGTATAATCGATACCCCTCCCGAAGACAGGTACCCTGTACAGACTTACGTTGTAGAACAGAGCGATGCCCTGATTAGGGATGCTGTTATGCGGGAGGTTGCACGGGGAGGCCAGGTATACTATGTTTATAACCATGTTGAAACAATAGAAAAAGAAGCTGCCAGATTAAGAGAACTGCTGCCCGGAATAAGGATAGCCGTTGCACACGGTCAGATGAGTGAAAGGCAGCTGGAAAAAGTAATGATGGGTTTTTACCTGGGTGAATATGATGTGTTGTTATGTACGATAATCATTGAAAACGGCCTGGACATACCTAATGTAAACACACTTATTGTCACTTCCGCGGATAAGCTTGGCTTATCTCAGCTTTATCAGTTAAGGGGTAGGGTTGGCCGTTCGAATCGGTTTGCTTATGCATATATAACATATAATAAAGACAAGGTATTGTCCGAAATCGCCGAGAAGAGGCTTGCAGCCATTAAAGAGTTTACCGAGTTTGGTTCAGGATTTAAAATTGCTCTTAGGGACTTGGAAATTCGTGGCGCTGGCAACATTTTAGGAGCACAACAGCATGGGCATATGGTTGCTGTGGGGTTTGAACTTTACTGTCGTATGCTTGAAGAGACAGTGGCAGAGCTGAAAGGTAAAGAAAAACAAGATGCGGTTTCTACAGAACCTGTAATAGATTTGAAAATAGATGCTTATATCAGTGATGAATATATAAAACCTGCATATAAAGTGGAGTTTTATAAAAGAATAGCCAACAGTGAAACTATTGCTGAAGTAAATGACATAGAAGAAGAAATGGAAGACAGGTTTGGTGATATACCTGAAGCAGCCCGTAATCTCTTGGCGTTTTCTCGAATTAAAATATATGCGCGTGAAACAGGGATAGCTTCGGTTATACAAAAAGGAGAAAACGTAACCTTAACTTTTGAGAAAGACAAATCTATTGCCAGGGAAACAGTGTTAAAACTTATAAACCGTTATTCCCGAAGATTAGTTTTCACAGCAAAGACACCACCGTATTTTGTTTTTAAAACGAAAGGAGCCCAAAATTATGAATTAGCGCAGAGGGTAGAGAAGATATTGGAAGACCTTAAATCTTTCCAGACGAAAGCAACTATAGTATAATATTATTGTTGGTCAAGCTTAACTATATGTTTTAAAAATAAGGGAGAGTGGAAATATTGAATCAAAAAAAGGTGTTTTATGTTCTGCTTGTTATTTTAACAATATTATCTTTAACCGGCTGTAACCTTATAAAAAAAGAAGAAAAAATCGGTAAAACCATAGATGGCCAGGAAGTAGTAGCGGTTGTAAACGATGAAAAAATCCTTAAAAGCGAATATGACAAAAACCTACAAGATATAGAGGAAATGTTAAAGAAACACTACGGAGAAGATGTTCTTGAATCTGAAGAAGGAAAAACCACTATGGAAAATATAAAAAAACAGCTGCTTGAAGACATGATTAACAATGTTATTATTGAACAGGAAGCAAAAAAACGTGGAATTGAAATCACAGAAGACGAGCTTGAAAAAAGGCTTGATGAACTGAAAACCCAGTTTGGAGGAGAGCAAAATTTTGAAGAGTTTCTAAAAGAACAGGGGCTAAGTTTAGATGACGTAAAAAAGAATGTGACACAAGAGATGTTATACTCCAGGTTACTTGATGAAGTAACTAGAGATGTAGAAGTTACAGAAAAAGAAGTTAAGGAATATTATGACCTCCATATAAATGAATTTAAAGAATCACCTGATGAGGTTAGAGCAAGGCATATCCTTGTATCTTCCGAAGAAAAAGCCAGAGAAATTTTAAAACAGATCAAAGACGGCGCAGATTTTGCGGAATTGGCGAAAAAAAATTCTGAGGACCCTGAAAGCGCTGAAAAAGGTGGAGACTTAGGGTATTTTCGCCGAGGTCAAATGGTAGCTCCCTTCGAAAAAGCAGCCTTTGAGCTGGAGCCAGGTCAGGTAAGCGATATTGTGAAAACAGACTTTGGTTATCATATAATTAAAGTTGAAGACAAGAAAATATATCCAGTATATGAATTTCAAGAAGTAGAAAATGAAATCAGAAAAATGCTGCTTAGTGACAGAAAGAATGAAGTTTTTACAGAAAGACTCAATGAATGGAAGGATAAATCCAGGATAAAGAAATATCTGTAAAAATATTACATTGCCTTCTTTTTACTCATTCCTCATGAATAAAAACCATAAAAAAGCTATATACTATTTATGGAAGGACGTAATTGTTAATTAATGCAGAAAAAGGAGGGATGGTAATGAAGGCAACAGGGATAGTCAGACGGATTGATGATTTGGGCAGAGTCGTCATCCCTAAAGAGATTAGGCGGACTTTAAGAATTCGCGAAGGAGACCCCTTAGAGATTTTTACCGATAGAGAGGGCGAGGTTATTCTGAAAAAATATTCTCCAATTGGAGAATTGGGCGATTTTGCCAAGGAATATGCCGATTCCCTTCATGAGGCAGTAAATCATATTACCTGTATTGCTGATCGAGATGCAATAATAGCTGTGGCCGGGGCGCCTAAAAAAGAATTTTTAGATAAGCCTATAAGTCCGGATATTGAAAAAATTATGGAAGAGCGAAAGACAGTTTTGGTTAATAAAGGTGATGGCAAATATTACAGGATTAGTGCAGATGAAGAAGAAAACCGTTACAAATATACTGCAGAGGTTATAACACCTATCATAGCTGAAGGGGATCCTATCGGATCCGTTATACTGCTTTCAAAAGACGAAAACGTTAAAATGGGTGATCTGGAGGTTAAATTAGCCGAAACGGCGGCAGGATTTTTGGCTAAACAGATGGAACAGTAAATATAAAACAATTGAAATTATAAAGAACGAGAATAGTAGCCGTTGGTTGCTATTCTTTTTTGTTTTAAAGTTTAAAAGTCGATCAACTTCTCTTTTTATTAGATATAAGCTATAATGTATTGTAGATTATTATAGATTATAGCAGATTGGATTTTTCTAGGGAAGGCGGATTTTTATCAATGGAAAAACACCGAAAACAAACCTTTCTTGAAGGAACATTAGTTCTGACAGCTGCAGGATTAATTGTTAAACTTTTAGGAGCGCTTTATCGGATTCCCCTGTCACGGCTGATTCAGGGTGAAGGCATGGGGCTGTACCAGATGGCATATCCTATATATGTAACTCTGCTTTCTATTTCAACAGCAGGTTTACCTACGGCAATATCAAAAATGGTTGCAGAAAGAAGGGCTTTAAACAATCCCCGGGGAGCGTACCGGGTGTTTAAAGTTTCATTGCTTATTTTAACAACTATAGGTATCATATTTTCAGCTACACTGCTTTTAGGCGCCCGTTTTATTGCTGAAAAGATAATAGCAAATCCCGAAGCGTTTTATCCTCTTGTGAGCATAGCTCCTGCTATATTCTTTGTTTCAATAATGTCTGCATATAGAGGGTTCTTTCAGGGAATGCAAAACATGATACCATCTGCTGTTTCTCAAGTTGTAGAACAGGTGGGCAGAGTGGCTGCAGTGTTTATTCTCGTGATTATATTAATGCCTAAAGGAGTAAAGTATGCAGCTGCCGGTGCTGCGTTTGGGCCTGTAGTGGGCGCCATTATGGGTCTTATAATTCTTTTGGTAATTTTCCAGCGAAAAAAGTCGTTTATTATGAATGAAATAGCAAATGACAGAACAATAAAGCAGGAAAGCATTTTATCAATAGTTTACCAGCTTTTTGCTTTTGCAGTTCCAATAACTCTCGGCGGATTAATAATACCTATCATGAATCTAGCTGATACAGCTATTGTAAATCGACGCCTTTTAGTTGCCGGGTTTAGTGTTGAACAGGCCACAACACTTTTCGGGTATTTAACAGGAATGGCAGGCCCTTTGGTAAATCTTCCTCCAATACTTACTATAGCTCTTGCGGCCAGTTTAGTGCCGGCCATTTCCGAATCTATTGCTCGTAAGAACCACAGGCTGGTAGTCTCAAAGGTTACTACAGGGATTAGGTTGACTATTATATTCGGTTTGCCGTCATCCATTGGCTTATACCTTCTGGCAACACCAATTTGTGAAATGCTCTATGACAATCCTGAAGCAGGAGTGCCCCTTTCGGTACTGGCGTTTGGTGTGATTTTTCTAACCCTAAACCAGACTTCTGCAGGGATTCTCCAGGGCACAGGAAGAACAATGGTCCCTGTTAAAAATTTGCTGATGGGTGCAATTGTAAAAGTGGTTCTTAATTTTACTCTTACAGGAATACCTGCGATAAACATTAGGGGCGCCGCTATAGGTACAGTCGGGGGTTACCTTGTTGCATCTATGCTTAATGTTATGGCGGTAAACAGGTATATAGGTATAAATATGAATTTGAAGCAAATGATAATAAAACCACTGATTGCAGTTGCTTCAATGGGTATTGCGGTTTTGTTTACATATGATAGAGCTTTGGCCCTGTTAGGCAGTAATACTCTAGCTACCCTATCAGCTATAAGCATTGGGGGAATTATATATGTCTTAATGTTGTTGAGTATCGGCGGGATATCAGAAAAAGACCTTGAGTTAATACCCAGATGGGGACCTGTGATTGCAAGAATTTTGAGTAAGATTGGAATAACAAGGGGGTAGAGCATGAAAAATATAATAACAGTGATAGGGCTTGGCCCGGGAAATGAAAACACTTTGACTCTCGGCGCCCTAGAGGCCATGAAAAATGCCGACAAAGTGTTTTTAAGAACAGAAAGACACCCAATAGCAAAAAAACTTCCTGATTATGGTATAAACTACATTAGTTTTGACTGGGTATATGACAGAAATCAACGGTTTGAACAGGTTTATGAGGACATAGTAAAACATCTTATGAAGGAAGCATTAAAATATTCCAGAATTGTATATGCGGTACCGGGAAACCCAATGGTAGCTGAAAGCTCAGTTGAGATTCTTGTTAAAAAAGCCGAGCAGAATAATATAGATGTGAAAATAATGCCTGCTGTAAGCTTTTTGGATTCAGTTTTTGTTTCTTTAAATATAAATCCTATTAACGGCATAAAACTCATAGATGCACTTCAAATGGACATGCCTGATACAAAATGTGGAAATATCGTTACACAAATATACAGTCCTTTGGTTGCGTCTCAAGTCAAAATTAACCTTATGGAATTTTATCCTGATGAATTTGAAGTTGTTTTAATAAAAGCTGCCGGAACCCCGGATGAAATTGTAAAAAAAATTCCCCTTTATGAACTTGACCGTCAACCCTGGATAGACCATTTAACAACACTTTACATACCTCCTCTAAGCCTTAAAAACAAAGACAGATTTGAAATGAAAGATTTAGTAGAAATTATGGCTGTTTTGCGTGGGGAGAACGGCTGCCCTTGGGACCTTGAACAGGACCACACCTCGTTAAAACAATTTTTGTTAGAAGAAACTTATGAAGTGTTAGAGAAAATCGATGAGAAAGACTGGAAAGGGTTAGCCGAAGAATTGGGAGACCTTCTTTTGCAAATAGTGTTTCATGCACAGATTGCAAAAGAAAACGAAGAATTTGATATTTATGATGTCATAACTTCTGTTAGCAAAAAGATGATAAGGCGTCATCCTCATATTTTTGGCGGCAAAAACATTAAAACTTCAGAACTTGTTCTTAAAAATTGGGAAGAGATAAAAAAACGGGAAAAGGATATAAACACTTACACAGATACTTTGAAAGACATCCCGAAAACACTGCCTGCTTTGATGAGGGCTTTTAAGATTCAGCAAAAGGCAGCACTGGTGGGGTTTGATTGGGATCGGGTTGAAGACGCCTTCGAGAAAGTTTTTGAAGAGATAGAAGAACTAAAACAAGTATACAATTCAGCAAATCGAGATAAAATAAAGGAAGAACTGGGTGATACACTATTTGCAGTGGTGAATGTTGCCAGGTTTTTAGGAGTAAATCCCGAATTAGCATTAGATCTAACAAACAGAAAGTTTATTAAGAGATTTTCTTATATCGAGGAAACTGCAAAAAAACTTAATAAGGATTTGAAGGATATGACTCTTAATGAAATGGATAAATTGTGGAATGAGGGGAAACATATGCTAAATGTGAAAAAAAACAACAAAAAATGCTATAAATAGCAGGACTTTTGGTTATTTTAGAGAATAGACAATATAGAAAACCATATATTTTACAAGGAGGGAAAAAGTTTGAATAAAGCAGAATTAATAACCAGTATTTCAGAAAAAAGCGGATTAACCAAAAAGGATTCTGAAAAAGCATTGAACGCATTTGTTGAAAGTGTAGAAGAAGCACTCGTAAATGGGGAAAAGGTTCAGCTGGTTGGATTCGGAACTTTTGAAGTCAGAGAGCGCAGTGCCAGAAAAGGGAGAAATCCTCAAACGGGTGAAGAAATCGAAATCCCTGCCGCCAAGATTCCAGCATTTAAAGCAGGAAAAGCACTAAAAGACAGTGTAAATAAATAAATTGGGGTGGTCTAATAAAAAGATCAGGTCTTGAAAGGACCTGATCTTTTGTTTTTGTTAAGCGGTATATTTTTCAAATGAGAGAGGATAATAAAGATGTGACGTAAATTTCAGGGAGGTTGTTTTTAATGAAAAAAATTGTTAAATGGGTTTCCGTTTTTCTGGTATTGTTTTTAATAATAAGTATTGCAGGATGTATTAGAAGCCCTTTTAGAAAACCCGTAAAAAAACCTGAAATACCCGCTAAAATAAGCCGGGGCCCGGGAAAAGAACCACAACTAACAGTATATTTAGTAGATGAAAAAAAGAATAAAAAGATGAACATTGAAGAATATGTAACTGGAGTAATAGCAGGTGAAATGAAAAATTACTGGCCTGTAGAAGCCCTAGCAGCCCAGGCGATTGTAGCTCGGACCTATGTATTATACTTTATTGAATCAAAAGGCGGGTCAAAATATGGAGGTGCTGACATCTCCACTGACTTTAAAGAAGCCCAGGCATGGAATCCTGATAATATTAATGACAGGATCAAAAGGGCTGTGGAAATGACCCGGGGTAAGGTTGCGGTTTACAATGGAAAGTTTATAAACGCATGGTTTCACTCACATTCGGGAGGGCTAACCGCCACAGCTAAAGAAGGCCTGGCTTTTGAAGAAGCAGAGCCTCCTTACATTAAAATTGTTAAATCTCCTGATGGCGGAGTAGGCCCTGAAAGCAGCTGGTCAGCATCTTTCATTGCTGAAGAGTTTAGAAGCAGAATAAAACAAAAATTGGGGAAAGATTTTGGTGAAATTAGGAGCATTTCCGTGGGGAAAAGGGGACCCTCCGGAAGGGCAGTAACTTTAAGAATTAACGGAACTGAAATAGCCGCACCGGATGTCCGAATTGCCCTGGATCCCATGAGAATGCGTTCGACACTGCTTTCAAGTCTTCGGCTTGAAAACGGTAAAGTAATAATTGAAGGAAAGGGATTCGGCCATGGTGTGGGAATGGCCCAATGGGGGGCAAAAATCATGGCTGAAAGAGGAAAATCACCTGATGAGATAGTGAAGTACTATTTTAAGGATGTTGAAATAGTAAACCTTTGGGATTAAAGTGGCGTATTAACGCCGTTTTTTTTGTACTCAACAGGGTATCAAGTCGGGTTTCATCGTCTCTATAAGAAGTGTGCTAAACATAAAACATCAAAAGACCATAATCATAAAAAAATTTTACAAGCATATTTATCAATTAAGGATGTTTAACCAATTTCAGGATTTGTTAGAAAACTCTTTCAAAAGAAAGGAGGGAGTTGCGTGGACGAAAAAAAACAGTTAAAACACAATGTTACTCTGAAAGACAGGAAACTTATGGATATCAGCGGAATAATAAATGTAGAAAAATTTAATGATACAGAAGTTATTTTAGAGACTTCAATGGGAATGCTAACAATAAAAGGAGAAAACATGCACATGAAAAAACTAAATTTAGATAATGGAGAATTGACAATAGATGGAACGATAAAGAGTTATCAATACAGTGAATTAGATGTAAAACAGAAAGGGAAGGGTTTTTTGAGTAAACTGTTAAGATAGCGGCGAAGCCGCTTTTTTGTTTTTATCTAAAAAATAAATTCACACTTATAAATATGCTGCATAATATAATAATATATTTAAATTATGAGGGAGGTGGGCCTTGTATGATTTTAACCGATGTTGTTCTGCAGCTTAAACTTATAGCTGTTTCCATTGGAATCGGATTTTTGATCGGAGCAGTGTTTGATGTTTATAGAATTATTAGAGGCCTAGTTAAGCCGGGAGGTGTTGCTACTGTAATTGGAGACCTTGTGTTTTGGGTGCTTATAACTTTCACGGTGTTTGCTGTATTGTTTTATAGCAATTGGGGGGAAATGAGGTTTTATCTGGCGATTATTTTTTTCGTTGGTTTTTTTTTATACAAAAAACTTTTGAGTAGAATAATTGTAAGGTCTATAATAAAAACCATTAACTTTATAGATAATATTTTGACTGGCATAATTAAGATTGTACTATGGCCTTTAAAGAAAGCAATCAAAACGATAAATTTGTTTTTGCATAAAAAAAAGAGATTTTTTAAAAAAATGGGCCTTTTGCCTTCCCGTATAATAGATAGAGTAAGATTATCATTTCCCAAAATCATAAAAAACCGCTAAATAAAAAAAGAGGGTTTTAGAACTTGTTTGTAGAATAAAAATTGTACAGAAGGTTTATGGAGGGTTTGCCTTGGCACACCGTAGTTATTACTACAGAAAAAAATCAAAAAAGAGATTTAAAATAAGACATCTGCTGTTGACTGTTTTTGGGATGTATCTTGTTTTTGTTTTTGTTAATCAGCAAATACAAATCAATTCTATTAATAAATCACAGCAGGAAGTAGAAAGGGAAATTAAAGCAGCCCTTGAAGAAAAACATAGAATTGAGGAACAGATAAAACTCCTTAATGAAGATGAATATATTGAGGAAATCGCACGAAAGGAATTAGGTTTGGTCAAACCCGGTGAAGTAATATATAAAGTTTTGCCTTCAAAACAGCCTTTTGTTGACAAGTAAAGTTTTTTTAGAGTATAATTAATTTGTTAAATTGTGTTTATTTTTAATCTCTAAAGGAGGAATTTTTGAGGTATGCCGCTTGAGGTAGGACAAATAGTAGAAGGAAAGGTAACAGGCATTACACATTTTGGAGCTTTTATTGAATTGCCTGGAGGTGAAACAGGTCTTGTTCACATATCTGAAATAGCAGACACTTTTGTGAAGGATATTAAAAACCATATAAAAGACAATGAAAAAGTAAAAGTAAAAGTGATATCTATAGATAAAGAAGGCAGAATCAGTTTGTCTATTCGTCGAGTTAAACCTAAAAAATCTTCTCAGCCTATTGAAATCGACTGGATAAATGGAAGACGTGATTCAGGCCTTTCCTTTGAAGATAAGCTGTTGAAGTTTCTAAAAGAAAGTGAAGAAAAACAGCAGGATTTGCGAAGAAACAGCGAATCTAAGAAAAAAGCAGCCGGTTTCAGGCGTAATAGGGACTATTAAACATAAAATCGAGCATTTCACGGAAGTGAGGTGCTTTAATTATTAGGAGGATGTTTCATGGGCCCCATAGCTGTAATAGACATAGGCACAAATTCGATAAGAATACTTGCAGTGAAAAGAAATATCAATGGGGGTATAGAGACACTATTACGAGCAATGAAGATTGTGCGTTTGGGTGAAGAAGTAGATAAAAACAGGCTGCTTTCTTCTCATGCTATAGACCGAGGGATATCTGCATTAAGAGAGCTTAAATCAAAAGCGCAGGAATCAGGTGTGAGTTCATTTTTTCCCCTTGCTACAAGTGCGGTACGGGATGCAGGTAATAGAGAGGAGTTTGTTAAAAGGGTTAAAGATGAGACAGGATTAAATGTCAAAGTATTATCAGGGATAGAGGAAGCTGAGCTGAGTTTTCAAGGTGCAGTTTGGGATTTTGAAGGTGAGTTTCCTGTGCTTGTAATCGATATCGGTGGTGGCAGTACTGAATTTACAATCGGCTGCAGAAAGCCGGTTTTCTCAGATAGTATAGATATAGGAGCCGTAAGAATAACGGAACGTTTTTTCAAAAATGATCCTATAACTGAGGAAGAGTATCAAAAAGCGGCTTTGTTTATAAAAAACAAAATCACATTATTAAGGTCAAAACTGCAAAAACACAACTTTAAAACGGCAATAGGCGTGGGAGGAACAATGACTACCTTGGCGGCAATTGAGAAAAGGTTAAAAGAGTATAATCCTGAATATATTAACGGTTTTTGTTTGACATTAAAAGAAGTTAACCGCATAATTGAGAAATTATTAGCAAAAACTACTACAGAACGACAAAAAATTCCCGGTCTTCAACCTGAAAGAGCTGATATAATTCCCGCCGGTGCTTTAATAGTCAAAACTATTATTGAAATGATGGGTTTGCAAAAAATAATAGTAAGGGATTCTGACCTGCTTTTAGGGTATGCATTGAAGGTATTCAAGATGATGTGAAGTGCGGTACTGAAAATACAAGTATAACAGAGCATATTTAAGATATTGGGGAATATAAAAGTTTATAACAGCAATTCAAGTATTGAACTTTTATGAAATATGATATAAAATATAATTTGTCGCTGGTTTACAGCAGAACAATGATTCACAATAACGCGGGGTGGAGCAGTTGGTAGCTCGTCGGGCTCATAACCCGGAGGTCGCTGGTTCAAATCCAGCCCCCGCCACCAGGGCGGCGTAGCTCAGTTGGCTAGAGCATGCGGTTCATACCCGCAGTGTCCGGGGTTCAAATCCCTGCGCCGCCACCAAACAAATAAAAAATTGTCAATCAAATGTGCGTAAAGCACATTTTTTTATTTTTTATAGAAATAAATGTCGGAAAATTATGAGTTCGACCCTACTGATACTGACAAAAAAAACCATCCGTTTGTATTACAATATAAAAACACACTAAAACAACGGGTGGTGTTTTATATGTTTAACAAAGCTGAAGCATTTTCTGATCAAAGAATTTTTAAAACTACAGTCAAATTTCAGAATACGGGAGGAAGGAAATTTCTAAAAAAGCTGTTAAGTATTATAACAAGTGAAAACATTATTCCTGCTTTATTAGGATTTTTTTTGGGACGAGCATCTATTTTAGGTGGCCTATCTCCTTTTGGACTGGCTTATATTGCGGCTGTTTCTGCACAGCGTAAAAAGGTTATTGGTGTAGCAGTTTTTACGATATTAGGTTTTTTATCATCCCATTGGGAGGTTGATTCACTTCGTTATATTATTTCTGCGGTTTTGTTTGTTTTGATTTACATGGTTGTTCAAAAGAAATTGAATGGGAACGGCCTGGTTACAGCTGCTTTAATGTTTGAAATCAGTCTTGTAACAAGTTTGATTATAGTTTATTTTCAGGGATTTATATTGTATGATGTGATAGTTGTTTCTTTTGAATCTTTAATGGTTTTTCTTCTTTCATATATTTTTTTCTGTGGTTTGCCATGTTTTTTAAAACATGACGGTAAAGAGGTAAGTTTGACGGATGAAAAGATTGTTGCTATTATTATTCTTTTAGGAATTGTGCTGTCAGGTTTTGAAATCAAAATATATGGTGCATCTGTTTCAACAAGCCTGCAGATTTTTGTCATTCTTATGGTTTCTTATATATACGGCGCTTCTATAGGGCCTGCAGGAGGTGCGATACTGGGGGTTTTGAATTCGTTAATGGCTGCTGCATCTCCTATGTTGATAGGAGTATATTCGTTTGCAGGATTGATGTCAGGAATATTTAATACTATGGGGAAAATAGGTGTGATTGTTGGTTTCATAGGTGGAAGCAGTTTGCTGACTTATTATATAAACCATTTCTCGGAAATTTATGTTCCGATAAAAGAAGTGTTTGTGGCATCTTTGGTGTTTTTGGCAATACCTAGGAAAACTATGAACTTAACATCAAATCGTAACTTGCTTTTTTCAGGTTTAAGTTCTTCAATATCAGGATTCCATTCGTGGGCGGATGGCGTGTTTAGTGAAAAAGTAAGGTGCCTTGCTTCACTAAGATTAAAGGAAGTATCATATCTCTTTGAAGATTTATCATGTATTTTTGCTCCACAACAAAACAGAAAAGGAATAATAGAAAAGAACAATTTAGAAGAGATTTTTGCTGCTGTTATGAACAAGGTGTGTAATTCGTGTTCACTTTATAAAACTTGTTGGGAAAAGGATTTTTATAAAACATATCAACAAATATTTGATATTATTTCATTGTGTGAAAACAAAAAAGCAGGAGGCAACAACCTGCCGATAAGTTTTTCTAAACGGTGTTTACGCACTGAAAAACTTGTTGATATGATAAACAGCCTTGTAGAGGCGTGCAGGATTAATTACCAATGGCAGAAAAAAGTAGCGGACAACCAGGAACTTGTGGCTGAACAGCTAAAGAGCATTTCTCGAATTATGGCAGATATTGCTGATGAAATAAAAACAGAAGTGATATTTAGAAGAGACCTTGAAGAAAAAATAATAAACAAGCTAAAAACAATTGGGGTTGAGTACAAAGAACTTTTGGTAATGGAAAATCCCGGTTATGGCCTGGAAATAAATCTCGAAAAAACCGCTTGTAAGGGCGATAGGGACTGTATAACAAAAATTCTGCCTGCTGTTTCAGAAGCCGTAGGTGATAGAATGGTCATCAGGGATTCAATGTGTGGATTAAAAAACAACAAGAATATCTGTCGTGTTCGATTGAACTCCGCAGAGGTGTTTGAGGTTGCGGTGGGGGTAGCCACGATGCCTAAAAACCGAAATCAGGTGTCAGGTGACACAAACACCTTTAGGCATTTACGGGATGGAAGATATCTTTTAGCTATAAGTGACGGAATGGGTGTGGGTTCAAAAGCATTAAAAGAAAGCGATACAGCTATAAGCCTTCTTGAAAGGCTTCTTGAAACTGGTTTCAAGGAAGATGTTGCGGTTAAGACAATTAATTCTGTGCTTTTGCACAGGTCAAGGGAAGAAACCTTCTCTACAATAGACATGGGGATGGTAAATCTGTATAATGGTGAAATAAATTTTGTGAAAGCAGGATCATGTACTAGTTTTATAAAAAGGGAAAACAGTGTTGAAGCAATTAAATCAGAGAGTTTGCCTGCAGGAATATTAAATTCAGTAGAAGTTGAGAAAATTAAAAAGAAATTAAAACCGGGTGATATTGTTATTATGATGAGTGATGGTTTGATTGACTCTGTTGGCCTTATCAAAAACGACCCTGAAAAGTGGATTTCTGAAAAAATAAAAAGTTTGAATACCAGAAACCCTCAAGAGTTAGCAGATACACTTTTGAATGATGTTTTAACACTTACAAATTTTGATATAAGGGATGATATAACTATACTGGCTGCAAAACTTTGGGAAAGAAGGCTCCGGGCATAGACCGGAGTTTTTTGTTGTCTGCTTTTTTAAGGTTTTAAAACAAATGGAATATTATGCATATATTGAAACAATATGGGTATCCTAAGGCTGAGGAGGTGTTGATTGTGGAAAAAGATTTTGAAGTCAAACAAATTGTTTTGGTTACTGATGGGCATTCGAATACAGGAGGAGACCCATGTGCGGCGGCTGCAAACGCTGAAAAAAATGGGGTTATAGTTAATGCCATAGGAATAGCGTCTCCGAACAGCAAAGGCATTGAAGAAGTAGAACAGATTGCGCTGGCAGGGGGAGGGTGCCACCAAATAGTAGAATTGGAAGAGCTTGCGTCATCTATGATAATGCTTACCCAAAGCTCAATACAGGGGACAATAGAAGGTATTGTTAACAAACAGCTGAGACAAATTATGGGAAAAGACATAGAAAATATTCCTCCTAATGACAGGTGTCAGATAATTGATTTGATAGACAGGCTGCAGGATGAAGTAAATCTTAAAGTAGTAATATTAATAGACACCAGCGGGAGTATGGCAGATAAACTGCTTGTGGCAAAAGAAAGCATATTAAGCCTGTTCAAATCTCTTGAAACCCGTAAAGGGAAAAACCTTATAGCTGTAATGGGTTTTCCCGGAAGAAATGGGAGGACCTCATATACAATTTCCGGTTTTACTGATGATCTCGAGAGTTTAAAACAAAACCTTGAAGGTCTTAGGGCTGAAGGTGCCACTCCTACAGCTTTAGCAATACGTGATTCTCTAAATTTCATCAGCGATGAACCTAAAGGTGGCTTGTTGTTAAAGGAACAGATAATTTGAAAGGCCTTATAAAAAAGGCCTTGTTTTATAATTAAAGAAATACCGCTGTGTAGAAGAGGTGTAATAGAATGAATGAGCTGCATCTTCCGTCAGGATACACTATAACAGGTCGTTGGAGCGGGAAAAAGTTTATTATAATACAAATAATAGGAA
This sequence comes from Thermosediminibacterales bacterium, assembly GCA_029982205.1. Lineage (GTDB taxonomy): Bacteria > Bacillota > Thermosediminibacteria > Koleobacterales > JARRCM01 > JARRCM01. Next base: position 50,048 of record JARRCM010000009.1, on the reverse strand, counting down.
GAGGCGGTATAGGAGAAGTATACAGGGCTTATAATCCAGAACAAAAAGAAGAAGTAGCAGTCAAAATAGGCCGAAACCTTTCTAGCATGACTAAAGAATATGAATGTTTAAAAATGCTTAAGGGGATTTCGGCAGTTCCTGAAGTTTATTGCTTAGATGACTGTAAAATTCAAAATAAAACATTTTATTTTTTTTCAATGGAGTTTATAAAAGGGCAAAACCTTAAATTTTTGATGGCTAATTATAACTTTAAACTTAAAGAAGCATTATATATGACATTATTAGTTGCAGCGTTATTAAACAGACTACACTCCTTCGGTTATGTTTATTGTGATTTAAAACCAGAAAACGTTGTATATAACAGAGAAAACAGGCAAATAAAGCTTATAGATTTTGGAGGGATTGTTGAAAAGGGGAAAGGAGTAAAAGAGTTTACTCCTTGTTTTGATAGAGCGAGTTGGAAAATGGGGTCACGCTGGGCAGATGAGAAATATGATGTTTTTTCCCTTACGATGTTCTTGTATGTTCTCTTAAACGGGAAGAGCGTATTACCCGGTGATAAAAACAAACTAGTTACAATGATTAACGGTCTTAAAAAAGCCACTCCGCAAACAAAAGAGCTTTTGAAGAAAGGTTTTTTTCAAAAGTATAATGATACAACAGAGTTTTTTTGTGATTTAAAACGTCTTATCAATAAACAATCGAGAAAATCGGTATTGAAAAAAAAAGCAAATGGTGATATGGTTTTGAACATGGTGTTTTTATTTAGTCTAGTTTTGACTTCTGTTTTTTTTGTGATGGCTTTAAAAAAACTTGGTATGATATAATAAATTCAAACAAAAAACGGGAGGGTAATTTTTGCTTAACAAAGTTGTTGAAACCATTAAAAAATACAACATGATAAGCAGCGGAGACAGGATTATAGTTGGGGTTTCCGGTGGCCCTGATTCTATATGTTTATTACACGTTTTAAGTAAATTAAAACATAAGTTTAATATCAGCTTGTATGTTGCTCACTTAGATCATATGTTCCGTGATGAAGAATCACGGAACGATGCGTTATTTGTAAAAGAAGTATGTCAAAAATTGCAGATCCCACTTATAATGGAAACTATAGATGTACCGGCATATATTAAAAAAACAAGGCTTTCCCCGGAAGTTGCCGCAAGGAAGGTCAGGTACGAGTTTTATGAAAGGGCTTTAACAAAGGTCAAGGGGAACAAAGTTGCCCTGGGGCATAACCAGGACGACCAGGCTGAAACCGTTTTGATGAGACTTTTAAGAGGAAGCGGAACTCAAGGACTTGCGGGTATTGAACCGGTTCGACAGGGAAGGTATATCAGGCCGCTTTTATATATAAGCCGTTTTGAGATAGAAAACTATCTTAAACAGAATAAAATAAGTTATCGTATTGATAAAACAAATTTAGAGGCTGTTTATTACAGAAACCGTATTAGACTTGAGTTAATACCCTACTTAGAGGCAGAATACAACCCGAATATTAAATCTGTACTTGCAAGAACGGCTGAAATCATTAGAGAGGATAATTCATATTTAGAAAAAGTTTCTGAAGATGTTTTTCGAAAGAATTCAAAATGGGAAAATGAAAAACTGGTTATTTCTCAAGAGATGTTTCAGGAAACACCGATGGCGCTTATAACCAGATGTCTTCGCGTGGCTGTGTCTGAGATTTCAGGCAGCAGTAAAGACTTGGAATATGTCCATGTTTTTGATATAATCAATTTAATTAAAAATTCAAATGTGGGCAGCCGGCTGTGTTTACCAAACGGTGTCGTTGTGGAAAAAGGGTATAATGATTTGTTTTTTTATAAGAACGGCCTGAAATCAAAAAGTAAAAATATAAGTTTTGAATACAGTTTAGATGTGCCAGGGGAAGTTTTTTTAAAGGAAACAAACATGAGACTGACTTCCAGTATTAAGCAAAAAGAATGTATGGCCGAACTTAACAATGATGACCTTATGACGGAATATATAGATTTAGACAAAATACCTGACAGGGCTTTAAAAGTTCGCAACAGACAGCCTGGGGACAAGTTTATTCCCCTTGGAATGAAAAGCAATAAAAAACTGAAACAGTTTTTTATTGATGAGAAAATCCCCAGAGATATCAGAGACATGATTCCCCTGGTGGTATCTGGCGATGATATAATCTGGGTTGTGGGTTACAGAATAAGTGAGAAATACAAAGTTGACGAACACACAAAACACCTTTTGGTTTTAAAAGCTTCTTACACTAAGGAAGGTGGGTTGTAGTATGAAAGATGATATAAAGGAAATACTGATATCAGAAAATCAAATTCAGCAAAAGGTTAAAGAGTTAGGACGTCAAATTTCTAAAGATTATGAAGGCAAAGAGCTTCTGTTAATTGGAGTTCTAAAAGGGGCAGTAATGTTCATAGGCGACCTTATGAAACAGATAACCGTTCAGGTTAAAGTTGATTTTATGGACGTATCGAGTTATGGTTCGTCCACCGAGACATCTGGTGTGGTAAGGATAAACAAAGACCTGGATGAAAGCATTGAAGGCAAACATGTAATGATTGTAGAGGATATAATAGATTCCGGCCTTACACTGAAATATCTTACAACAATTCTTCAATCCAGGAAACCTGCAAGTTTAAAAATATGCAGTCTTCTTGATAAACCTGAGAGAAGAAAAGTAGATATCAAAATAGACTATAAAGGGTTTTCAATACCTGATGAGTTTGTTGTAGGATATGGTCTAGATTATAATGAATGTTACAGAAACCTCCCTTTCATATGTGTGCTTAAACCCTCAGTCTACAACGCTTAAAACCTGTTGTAATTTAAAATGTATTGTGTTACAATAGGAAATGATATGCCCGCTGAATTAGAAGGGAGGTCAATTATTTGAACAAGCTTTTTAGAAACATCAGTTTTTATTTGCTGATTTTTATTTTAATACTTTCGCTGGTACAGTGGTACTCAAACAAAGAGGGCGATATAACAAAAATAGATTATACCCAGCTCATTCTGGCATTAGATAAGGGCCAAGTAGAAAAGATAACCCTCGTTGATAAAAATGTCAAAGGAGTTTTAAAAAACGGCAGTAAATTCATAAGTTATGTGCCAGATGTTTCTATTTTTATGGAAAGAATTCAGCCTAAAATAGATTCGGGTGAAATACAGTTTTCCAGTGAGCCTCCACCTGAGCCTCCGTGGTGGGCTCAAATACTGCCTTCCCTGTTTTTGGTTTTACTGTTTATAGGAGCATGGTTCTTTTTTATGCAGCAGCAGGGAGGCGGAAATCGTGTAATGTCTTTCGGTAAAAGCCGTGCAAGATTATATAGCGAAGAGAAAAAACGCGTTACTTTTAAAGACGTTGCAGGAGTAGATGAAGCAAAAGAAGAGCTGGAAGAAGTCGTTGAGTTTTTAAAACATCCAAAAAAGTTTATTGAGTTAGGCGCAAGAATACCTAAAGGAGTGCTTCTGGTTGGCCCTCCGGGAACGGGAAAAACACTTCTTGCAAGGGCAGTAGCGGGAGAAGCGGGAGTACCTTTTTTTAGTATTAGCGGATCAGACTTTGTGGAGATGTTTGTTGGAGTTGGTGCTTCAAGGGTAAGAGACCTGTTTGAACAGGCAAAAAAGAATGCGCCATGTATAGTGTTTATAGACGAAATAGATGCTGTAGGCCGTCAAAGGGGTGCAGGCCTTGGAGGGGGCCATGATGAAAGAGAGCAGACACTTAACCAGCTTCTTGTTGAGATGGATGGATTTGGCATGAATGAAGGGATAATAATAATCGCAGCCACAAACCGACCTGATATTTTAGACCCTGCACTACTGCGCCCGGGCAGATTTGACCGTCAGGTAGTTGTAGATGTACCTGATATAAAAGGGCGTGAAGCCATACTTAAGGTTCACTCACGTTCAAAACCCCTTGATGAGAATGTAAGCCTTGAAGTGCTTGCTAGAAGGACGCCTGGCTTTACAGGTGCCGATTTGGAAAATCTTATCAATGAGGCTGCACTTCTTTCTGCCCGTCGAAATAAACGAAAAATATCAATGACAGAGTTAGAGGAGGCTATTACCAGAGTGGTAGCCGGCCCTGAGAAAAAGAGCCGTGTAATGAGTGAAAAAGAACGCCGTTTGGTGGCTTATCATGAGGCAGGTCACGCTGTTGTGGCACAACTCCTGCCGAATGTTGACCCTGTTCATGAAGTATCAATAGTGCCAAGGGGTCGGGCAGGAGGATATACTATGATACTGCCTAAGGAAGACCGTTACTTTATGGCGAAAAGTGAACTTCTAGACCAGGTTACACATCTTTTGGGAGGACGCGTATCTGAACAGCTGGTGTTGAATGAGATAAGCACCGGTGCTCAAAATGACCTTGAAAGAGCTACAAAAATAGCCCGTAGAATGGTTACCGAGTTTGGCATGAGTGAAACCTTAGGGCCTATCACCTTGGGCCATAGGCATGAAGAGGTGTTTCTTGGACGGGATATTGGGCAGCAGAGGAACTACAGTGAAGAAATAGCAGCTGCCATTGACAAAGAGATCAGGGCAATAATAGACAAATGCTATCAGAGAGCTGAAACCCTTCTAAAAGAAAACATCAAAAAACTTCATAAAGTGGCAGATGTGCTATTAGAAAAAGAAAAACTTAATGCAGAAGAGTTTCAACAAGTGTTTGCAAGTGTGTGATTAATAGATAGGCAGTATTTACGAGTATGATGTAAATATGCCTATCTTTTTTATATCTTAAAAACAAGGCTGCAGATGAAGGTGTTGTTAACATGAATCTTTTATTAAAAGGAAATGAATTTACGGTTTTCATAGGTTTTGTTCTTCAGGGGATAGGGTTTCCGTTACCACTTCCTTTATTGTTTGGATTGCTTGATTATCTGGTTGCCAAAGGGCAAATATCGACACTGGCAGCAGTGGGTTATGCAGCTGGCGGCAGTTTCTTGGGAAACATTACAGGATACTATATCGGTTACACTGGAGGAAGTTTACTATTTAATAGTAAAAGCAGATGGTTAGTTCATGCAACGAAACAGATATCAAAAAGAGGGCCGGGTGTAATGCTGGTGCTGCGGTGGTTAGGTGGATACGCTCAGGGAGCATGGGTTCTTGGAGCTAGCAGGACACCTTTACTGGTTTTTATGTTTTATATTGGGATTGCAGATATATCATGGGCAGTATTTTGGGTTACGGTGGGAGAAGCTTTGATAAAGAAGATGTTTTAGCAGTTGGCCGAACATGTGAAACATATGAAGATATATGTTATAATACTTAAAAAAACATATTAAAATAAAAACACTAAAGGAGGCCTGTTTATGAGTCGGCTTAAGCCGGGTATAAAAGGAGAACTCAAACTGAAAGTAGAGTTTGAACATACCGCAGCTAAGTTTGGTAGTGGTTTTGTGGAAGTGCTTTCTACCCCTATGCTTGTAGCAATAATGGAAGGTGCAGCAAAAAACTGTGTCCAGGAATACCTGCCAGAAGGTCAAACAACTGTGGGAACCAGAGTAGATATTAAACATTTAGCAGCAACACCCATAGGGATGGAAGCAACAGCAAAGGCTGAACTTATAGAGGTTGACGGTCGTCGGCTTGTGTTTAAGGTTGAAGCTTATGATGAAAAGGAAAAGATAGGTGAAGGAAGCCATGAAAGGTTTATAATCGACATAGAAAAATTTATGAAGAAAAATCAGGCGAAAAAACAGAGTTAACAGTTCAAATTATGGAATAACTCCTCCAGAAAAAGGGGAAATTATTAAGGATTAATTTATTGATTATGAAAAACATGTATTGAATAGGAGGAAACTGTATTGTCTTTTTCTGGAGGTCTGTTTTTTCTTTTTATGGCATTAGTGGCCGGAATAGCAATGGCATTACAGGGCGCTATTAATTCAGCACTGGGGAAAATAATAGGGCTCTGGGAAACAACGTTTTTGGTACATTTATCAGCTTCAATTGTGCTTGTTATTATGCTTTTTCTTCTTCATACAGGAAAAGGTGATTTTAATAACTTTAGCAAAGCTCCCTGGTATCTTTATATGGGAGGGCTAATAGGGGTTTTGATTACATATGGTGTCGTTATCAGCATTCCGAAATTGGGTGCAGCAGTTGCCACCACTGCGATAATTGTGGGGCAGGTTTTAACTGCGATGGCAGTTGATCATTTTGGTTTGTTTGGTCTTAAACAGGTTCCCTTTTCCTGGATAAAGTTAGCAGGCCTTGTCCTCCTTGCAACAGGAGCAAAGCTTTTGTTAAACTAAAACTTATACTGTAAGTATTAAATAGAAATGCCGCCGGGCATTTTTTTGTTGTCATAGGTTAAACAGTTTGTTAATATAAAAAACAGAGAGTTTTTCATGAAAAACTGGGGGCGGGTAAGTATGGATGGCAAAAATCTGCAAAAAAATCCGATGTTGAGCGTTTTTGAAATAGGTGATAGTATAATCACTTTTACAAAAGAGGAGTTTAGAACTATTTTTGATTCGGTTTCAGATGGTGTTTTGATTACCGACCATAATGGCTGGGTGCTTTTTTATAATAAAGCTTTTGTGCGAATAACCGGAATAAATTTCAAACAGGCAATAGGCAAGAACGTAAAATATCTTGTTAAAAACGGTTTTTATTCCGAATCTGTTGTGCTAGATGTTATTGAAAAATGTCAGCCCGTAACTAAAATGATCAGGTTTTTAAACAACAAAGAGGTTATGGTCACAGGGATACCTATCAAAAACAGCAGAGATGAATTAGAAAAAATTGTATGTACATGTAGAGATTTAACTGAACTGAATGCTATAAAAGAAAACCTAAAAAAAACAAAGGAATTATATAAAAATTATGAGCGTCAGTTACAAGAAATGAAATCAAACCAGTTGATTAAGAGCAAACTTGTAGGGCACAGTAGTGCAATAACTTCTATTATAAATACAATTCAACGGGTAGCGAAAGTCGATGCTACGGTTTTGATTACTGGTGAATCCGGTACCGGAAAAGGCGTGATTGCAGAACTTATCCACAAACTCAGCAACCGAAGTCAAACCGGTAATTTTATTCATATAAACTGTGGAGCGGTACCTGAAAACCTTATAGAATCTGAACTGTTTGGATATGAAAAAGGAGCGTTTACAGGTGCAAGGAAAGAAGGCAAACCGGGCCTTATGGAGCTGGCAGATGGAGGTACTCTTTTCCTGGATGAAATAGGTGAAATGCCCCTTAGCCTACAGGTTAAACTCCTAAATGTGCTGCAGACTCAAGAGGTAATGCGAATAGGTGGTGTTAAGAAACGAAAAGTAAGTGTTCGTTTTATAGCTGCAACTCATCAAAACCTTGATAAAATGTGCAAAAAAGGGCTTTTCAGGAGTGACCTTTTTTATCGTCTGAATATTATACCGATATATGTTCCGCCTCTAAGACATCGAAAAGAGGATATAGTTCCCCTGATTTATCATTTTTTGAAGAAGTTAAATAAAAAATATGAAACTGATAAAATCCTGCTTCCGGAGGTTGTTGATTATTTTAAAACACTATCCTGGCCTGGAAATGTTAGAGAACTTGAAAACACATTAGAGAGATTAATTATTATGGTGCCGCATAGAGCTATCGGAATAGAAGACTTACCAAAACACCTTGAGAATGTAGAAAACCCTCATGTTCTTTCCGATGAAAAGACTCTGAAACAAATAATTGAAAACACTGAGAGGTTGGCAATTCAGCAGGCTGTAGAGACATATGCTACATTAAATGAGGCAGCAAAAGCGCTTGGTATTGATTTGTCTACATTGACAAGGAAAAAACAAAAATACAATATTTATAAGAACAAAAAAAGTATGCATTAATGCATATAACATATGCGATATTACACATTATAAAATAGAACTTAGCATTGTAAGATGCTTCGTGTTTTGAATCATGTATTTTAACGCAAGCCAATATGCGTAAACGCACATATTTATTAAGTAATACATAAGGGCAATATATTAACATGAATTCTTTTTTGTTTATATTCCCCTATATATAGGGGAATATTTATTTTTCTTAGTCAGATAATAATAATGGCATGAGACTTGCATTAATTATATATAACATATATATAACAAATGTCATTGTTTGTTTTTTCACAATCAATGAATCCTGAGACATAAATTTATCAAAAGGAGGTTGAGGAACTTTGAACTTTGAATTAACAGAAGAACAAAAGATGATTCGAAAGATGGTAAGAGAATTTACCGAAAAGGAAGTGGCGCCTCGAGATGAAGAAATGGACAGGACCGGAGAGTTTCCGTATGACATCATGAAAAAAATGGCAGAAAACGGGCTTTTCGGTATTCCTTACCCGGAGGAATATGGAGGTGCAGGTGCCGATTCGGTTTGTGGTGTAATTACAATTGAAGAGCTGGCAAAAGGCAGTGCGAGTGTGGCATTAACACTTGACGCTCATTGGCTGGCGGTAGATGCAATCAACCTTTTTGGTAATGAAGAACAGAAGAAAAAATACCTGACTCCTGCATTAACCGGCGAAAAAATTGCAGCATTTTCATTAACTGAACCAGTAGCAGGTTCAGATGCCGCAGCGATTCAAGCTACTGCAGAGCTTGATGGTGATGAATGGGTTTTAAACGGGACAAAAGCTTTTGTTACAAACGGCGATGCAGCTGACATTTATGTAATCGCAGTAAAAACAGATAAATCAAAAGGCGTTAAAGGGATAAGCACCTTTATAGTTGAAAAAGGCAGCCCCGGATTTTCTATTGGTAAAAAAGAAGACAAGATGGGATGCCGGGGTTCAATAACAACTGAACTAATCCTTAAAGACTGCAGAGTTCCGAAAGAAAACCTTTTGGGCAAAGAAGGAGAAGGATTTAAGATTGCAATGGTAGCACTAGACGGAGGCCGTATGCATGTTGGGGCTATGGCCGTTGGCCTGGCGGAGGCTGCAAAAGATATAGCGGTAAAATATGCAAAAGAGAGATATGCTTTTGGTCAGCCCATTGGAAACTTCCAGGCCGTTCAGTTTATGATTGCAGATATGGAAATGGAAATAGAAGCAACGAGGCTTATGGTTTATAAGACAGCCACTTTAAGAGACAAGAAAATCAGATACAGTAAGGAAGCTGCTATGGTTAAAGTTTTTGGTTCTGAAATGGCGATGAAAACTGCAAAGAACGCCATACAGATACTTGGGGGATATGGCTATACCAGAGATTATGCACCGGAAAGGCTATTAAGAGATGCAAAACTTTTAGAAATCGGCGAAGGTGCATCGGAAGTGCTGAGAATGGTTATAGGCAGCACTGTTCTTAGAAGCAAATAATAAAATTATGAAGGTGGAGAAAAATGAACATAATAGTATGTGTAAAACAAGTTCCAGATACTATGGATGTAAAAATTGACCCAGTTACAAAAAATTTAATTAGAGAGGGCATTGAAGGGGTAATTAATCCTTTTGATAAAAACGCTATAGAAGAAGCGGTTAAAATAAAAGATGAGTATGGCGGGAAGGTAACGGCGATAAGCATGGGGCCTCCGCAGTTTAAAGAGTCTCTAAAAGAAGCTTTAGCCATGGGAGTAGATGAAGCGATATTAATCAGTGACAGGGCATTTGCAGGGGCTGATACCCTGGCCACATCCTATGTATTGGCAGAAGCCATCAAAAAAATCGGGAACTATGACCTGATTTTCTGCGGCAAGCATGCAGTAGATGCTGATACAGGCCAGGTTGGCCCGGAGATTGCTGAGAGGTTGGGAATACCTCAAATAACATTTGTAAAAAGCCTTAAGCTTGAAAATGACGCTGTTGTTGCGGAAAGGCTGTTAGAAGATGCGGTAGAAAAGGTAACAGTAAAACTGCCGGCAGTTATTACAACAACAAAAGAACTTAATGAACCGAGATACCCATCACCTATTAAAATAATGAAGGCCGCTCGTAAAGAAATCCCCATATGGTCGGCAAGTGAACTCAACGCAGACCCGGAACAAATAGGATTAAAAGGTTCACCTACACAAGTGGTGGATATATTTACACCTGAGAAGACTACTGAAGTAGAAATGATTCAAGGTACCGCAGAAGAGATCGCAAACACCCTGTTTGAAAAACTCAGGGAAAAGAAAGTGTTATAGGAGGTTGATAAGGATGACAGCTACAAATTCCAGTGAATACAAAGGCATATGGGTGTTTGCGGAACAGAGGGATGGAGTGATTGCAAACGTAACTTTCGAGTTGTTGGGTAAATGTAGAGAGTTTGCCGATAAATTGGGGCAAAAGCTCAGCGCGGTTTTGATTGGTGAAAATTTGGAGGATACAGCACATGAACTGATTTATTTTGGAGCAGATGAAGTTATTCTGGCTGACTCACCTGTGTTCTCTAAATACCGCACAAACCCCTATACTGATATACTGGTAGAATTGGTGAATGAATACAAACCGTCAATGATAATATATGGAGCGACTTCTGTAGGAAGAGACCTTGCGCCAAGGGTCGCTGCAAGACTAAAAACCGGTTTGACCGCTGATTGCTTGGATTTGGAAGTTGACGATAATGGTTTGCTTATTCAGACAAAACCTTCCTATGGCGGAAACATAATGTGTAAGATAATCTGTCCTAATCACAGACCTCAGATGACAACTGTAAGGCCAAAAGTATTTCCTATGCCGGCAAGGGACAGTTCAAGAACAGGCGAGATTGTTAGAAAGAAGGTAAATATAAAAGAAGAAGACATACCAGTTAAAATCATTGAAACTGCTAAAGAAGAGTCAAAAGGGCCTAAAATTGAGGAAGCTGATGTTATAGTAGCTGGTGGACGCGGTTTAGAAACTAAAGAAAACCTTAAATTAATAAAGGAGCTTGCAGATGTCTTGGGAGGAACTATAGGTGTGACAAGACCTTTAGTAGATGAAGGATGGCTTCCTCCATATTATCAGATCGGTCAAAGCGGTAAAACTGTGAAACCTAAACTTATTATTACATGTGGCATTTCAGGGGCCGTTCAATTTACGGTAGGTATGCAGTCTGCCGATGTCATAGTCGCTATTGACAAAAACCCTGATGCACCAATATTTAATGTGGCAACATACGGTATTGTAGGAAGAGTTGAAGAGATTGTTCCTGAATTGATTAAAAAGTTTAAGGCTATGTTGAATAAATAAAAAATTTAACCAATTTATAAAGGAGGCATATTTAATGGACAACAATTCAAAAGAGCAGTTTATAGTACCTGAATTTGGACCGCTGTCTGGTATTAGGGTTATAACAGCTGGAAGCATAGTAGCAATGCCCCATGCGGCAAATATGATGGCTGACTTTGGTGCAGAGGTAATCCATATTGAAAGACCGAAAGTTGGGGATACTTACCGAGGATTAGCACCTTTTGCTGAATATAAAGGGAAAAAGGTGAGCACAAGCTGGGCACAGGATGCCAGAAACAGATTAAGCATGACCTTAAACCTTAACCTTTCCATTCCTGAAGTCAAAGACATTTTTTTGGGTCTTATTAAAAAAGCTGATATATTTATGGAAAACCTTGTGTGGTTAGAAAAATACGGGATATCAGATGAAATGCTGATGGAAGTAAATCCGAAACTTGTAATAGTTCACATAAGCGGATATGGCAGACCTCAATTTGGCGGAATTCCTGAAGTGTGTGATCGGGCATCGTACGATATGATTGGCCAGGCTTACAGTGGGTTTATGCATCTTAACGGAGATCCAGAGCCTTCTATGCCTATGCTTACAAAACCATGGACAAATGATTATATTTCGGCATTGCACGCCCTTTTTGGAGCCCTTGCTGCATATATAAATGCACAAAAAACCGGAAAGGGTCAGGTTGTTGATGTAGCACAGTTTGAGGCAAATGCAAGAATACTGTCTGATACATTCGTTTCATGGACTGAAGCAAATGTTTTGAGAACCAGGACAGGGGTAAAAGCAGCTGCATTTCAGCCGTATGGATTGTTTAAGACTAAAGATGATCGGTATGTTGCGATTGGTGCTTTTGGTCCGGCAGTATACAAACGTTTCATTGAAGCATTAGGTTTAGATGTTGATTATTATAATTTCAAAGATTGTGCTTCATCTGTTGAGGCAGTTAGCTCTGAAAAGGGAAGAGAGCTTGATAGATTAACTATAAAATGGGTGTCAGAAAGAACCGCTGATGAGGTCGTAGAACATCTCGCTAAATTTAGAGTAGGGTGTGCGAAAGTCAACACTGCTGAAGACGCGGTAAATGACAAGCATTGGTTGGATAGAGAGGACTTTATTGAGTATGAAGATCAGACCTTAGGAAAAACGATTAAAGCCTTTGGAATTGTTCCGAAATTCAGCGAAACACCAGGTAAAGTTTGGAGGGGCGCACCTTACTTAGGTCAAGATAATGAAGCTGTTTTAACAAAACTTTTGGGCTATTCAACAGAAAAAATTAATGAGCTTAAAGAAAAAGGTATTATATAAACAAAAATTAAGGTAGAGAAATATATTTCTCTACCTTAATTTTTGTATTAATAAATTAAAGTTAATGGAACAAGATTGATTAAAGTTTGAAATATTGTAGATGGCACTAAACTCCTTGTTTTATAAAAAGAGTAGCCGAGAATAAAAGAAACTGATGGAATTACAGCAAAAGAATTGAAAAGGCTGCTTGAATCCACCCCGTTTGGTAGTAAGAGATTGGGAATAAAGTGCAGTAATCCTATTAAAAAAGGCGTTATTAATAAACTGGGTAAGAAACCAAAAGCTTTTTCCAGGGAGTTTTGGATAAATCCTCTAAAAAAGATTTCTTTAGAAAGACCAATGAGAAAAGAAACTAAAATCAATTTAACCGGAGGAGTATCAAGACCCCGCGGAATAACACCCATAGACCCTATTAGGATTCCCATAATAGCAATAATTAATCCGAGAAAAACACATCTTAAAAAATTGGAATTGTTAATACCTATGCCCAAAAAGGTATATCCTTTTTTCATCATAATAACCAGGGAAAGTGCAGCAAATATCGGATAAATAAGGTCGCTGTTGTTTAAAATGTGATATAATGTGTTTAAGCTGAAAACCACCACAAATGAGATTATGAGGATGGTTAATTGTAGATTTGTTTTTTGGGCTTTTGAATTAATATCTTTAAACAGATACGAGTTTTTTTTGGTATTTAAATCTAGAGTTAGTATATATATAGTAAGACTAAATATTAATGTAATAATAATCAAGCCTAAAAAAGTGATAGGTAAAAGGTTGTTTGGGGGATATTCTGAACATGCTTTTGGATTTCTAAAATTTATCTTTTCACCTTTTTCAGGAATAAATGTCACGTTTTTGGCTTCTATAAACCGAATCATGCCTCTGTTTTGTGAATAAATACTGCCTAAATATATGTCAGGATCAGGGATAAAGCTCCTAATATGATTGAAAAGCACAATATGGAAAAATGAGGTTTTGTTTTCCTCGAATATTTTTCTTGCCTTTTCAAGGGGTTCAGAGTTATATATTTTTTTAACAAGAAACCCGTCTCTAATTTGCATGTAGCGTTCTGGGCTTAGGGGCATAAATAACGCATCAAATGAACCTTGAAGTTCTTTGTCAGGAGATTTTAATACATAACTTCCATTACCTATAATCGTGATACCATATACTGAATCGTCTATATATCCAGGAATCAAATAACCCGCATCTTTAATAGAAAATGATATGAAATCACTGGAAAAATCAAATTTTTGAAATGAATAAACTTCGTTAAAACTGAAATCATTTGTAACAATACCGAAACTGTCAGGGTTTGAAATCAATAACAGTAAAGCCAGAGACCCTGATACAATAATTATTAATAACACTATTAATACTGCACCTAAAGGATTGAATGTATAAACCAGTGACCTTTTCAAAAAGCCATACTCCTTCCCGATTAGCAACTTTAAAAAATAAGACGCTTTAAAATTAACTACATACAAAAAAATATTCTATAATAAAGGGGGAAAATCCTTTTTTGATACAATTTTTTGTCTAAAACTTCATGCTAAAACTTTTAAAAACATAATGTTGTTGTATAATAGTATTTAAAATAACATAAATTCGAAAAAAGGAAGTGTTGCAGAAATGAACTTTGATATGAAAAAAATAGAAAAAGCAGTTACTATGATACTTGAAGCCATAGGAGAAGATCCTAAAAGGGAAGGATTATTAGATACGCCAAAAAGGGTTGCCGAGATGTATTGTGAACTTTTTTCAGGCCTTCACAAAGACCCGAAAAAAGAGCTTGAGGTATATTTCAATGAAGACCATGAAGAGATGGTTGTTGTCAGAGACATACCATTTTATTCGATGTGTGAGCATCATCTCCTGCCTTTCATAGGGAAAGCACATGTTGCTTATATTCCGAAAAAAGGTAAGCTTACGGGTTTGAGCAAACTTGCAAGAGTAGTTGAAACAGTTTCGAAACGACCTCAGTTACAGGAAAGGGCTACTTCTATTATCGCTGATTCAATTATGGAAGTTCTTGAACCTTACGGAGTTGCAGTGGTTATTGAGGCTGAGCACATGTGTATGTCTATGAGAGGTGTCAAAAAACCCGGGGCTAAAACGGTAACTTCGGCAGTCAGAGGAATATTCAGAAAAAACGAGGCATCAAGAGCTGAAGTTTTAGCCCTGATTAAAGGAAGGGATACTTAAAATATAAATAAAACAGCCAAAAGGAGGGATGTAAATGCCAGCTCTTCAGGTGTTGTATGCTGATAACCTTAAAGAGATCAAAGAAGAAATTCGAAAGATTAAACCTGATGCATCATCTATCAGTATCATGGCGCCCAAGGGAGTTTTTCGCCTTATTAAGATTACCGATGTTTCTACAAAAGCTGCCAATATAATAAAACAAGAAATGCTTTCAAAAGGCGGAGAGGCAGCTGTTTCTAGGTCAGTATTGGATTTTAGCAGCGAAAAGACCGATATACTTTTGATGGGCAACTTAAAACAGTATGAAAGGCTTTTATACAAACTTAAAATTCAGCCATTTGGTTTAAAAGAAATAGCTGATGAGATTGAAAAGCTGCTTAACAACCTTGAAGGGGAAAAAACACAGGTGCTTAAACTGGGCAAACACACCCTGCCGCTAGGTGAAAAAACATATATAATGGGTATATTAAATATAACACCTGACTCATTTTCTGACGGCGGGAAATACAACAACAGGGAAAAAGCGATTCAAAGGGCTGTAGAAATGGTGAAACAAGGTGCTGATATTATTGATGTTGGTGCTGAATCAAGCAGACCGGGTTCTACCCCTATTTCATTGGAAGAAGAGTTGAACCGTTTAGTACCTGTGCTGGAGCCTTTAATTAAAACGGTTGATGTTCCTATATCTGTAGATACTTATAAATCAGAAACGGCAGAAAGGGCGCTACAAATGGGAGCACATATTATTAACGATATCTGGGGTCTTAAAGCAGATCCCAAAATGGGCCAGGTAATTTCTAAATATAACGGTGCGGTAATTTTAATGCACAATAAGGATGATTTTTATTATAAAGACCTTATGGGAGATATAATATCATCTCTTAAAGAATCAATTGAAAAAGCGGAACGGGCAGGAATCAACCATGGCAACATAATAATTGACCCTGGGATAGGTTTCGGCAAAACCACCGAACAGAATCTTGAGGTTATGAGAAACCTTAGGCAACTTAAAGGTCTGGGAAAACCAATACTTCTGGGAACTTCCAGAAAATCAATGATAGGAAACACACTGGATCTTCCCGTAGATGAAAGATTAGAGGGTACTGCTGCTACGGTTGCACTGGGAATATCACAAGGAATTGATATCGTTAGAGTACACGATGTAAGAGAAATGGCTCGAGTTGTGCGGATGACAGATGCAATAGTTCGACCCTGATTGTCGAAATTAATTTCCCGGGAAATAAATGTCGAATAACCGGCGAGGAGGTTTTTGTAAGTTGTCGAATTGGGCTGCACTTAGTCTGGGTTCGAATTTGGGTAACAGGGAAAAAAATTTAAAACAGGCTCTTAAAATGCTGGAAAATGATAAGACCACAAAAATAAGAAAAGTTTCTTCGGTTTATGAGACCGAACCTGTAGGATACAAAAACCAGGCTTGGTTTCTTAATTTAGCAGTAATAATTGATACGGATTTAGAACCACATGACTTATTAGAACATATAAAAAAAATAGAACTAAGCCTAAAAAGAGTAAAGACAATAAAGTGGGGCCCAAGAACAATTGATATAGACATATTGCTTTATAAAGATATCATCTTAAATGAAACTGACCTTGTTATTCCCCATCCTGAAATGACTAATAGAGCATTTGTGCTGGTGCCCTTATTAGAAATCGAACCTGAAATTAAAGATCCATGGGGCGTGCCGTTGAAAAAAGCCTTGGAAATTTTAAAAGACACAGAAACAGTTCAAAAAACAGCTGCATTCAATGTTGTTTGGGAAGCTTAAATATACAAGTATAAGCAGTAATTTATTTAAGGCTTGGTAAATTATAAATGAAAAGCACGCATAATGCGTGCTTAATCTTTTTTGTTCTTTTCTTTTTCGGTGAGTAATTCAATTAAAGCCGCTCGATCTGAAACGGGATAAAGTGAAGAAATTTCCTTTCTTCCCGGAATATTGACGGAATACTTACTGTTTAAAAGGTCTTCTTTTAAATCTAATTCCTCTTTAATTGCTTTTAGTTTTTCTTTAACACCTTTTATATCAAGACCTTCTGATAGAAGTTGCTTGATCTTAAGAAGAAGGTTGATGTCTTTTTCTGAATAACGACGCTGTTTACCTTCTGTTCTTTCAGGCGTAATAAGACCCATTTTTTCATAGTACCTTATCTGACGGCCTGTTAAACCTGTTCTCTCCTCAACTATTCCGATAGAGTAAACCGCGGGATCTTTCTTTTCCAATAAAACCTACCCCCTCCTAGGTTTGCAGATTGTTGTGTAAATATAGTATCAAAATTAAACATAAATGTCAATTTTAAAAACGGACTTTTTTGAACAGTATCACTAGTAAGAAAACGGATTTCAAATATTTAGATTTTGTTTATATTAAAAAAGCAAAAGTAAAAATAAAGATTAATTAATTACGATTATGTCAAATTTTGTTTTTTAACTCAGCATAAACTCAAGATTTTTGTTAAAAAATCAAAAAAACATAACATAAACTTGACAATATAAAAATTTAATGTTAATATAATGTTAACATTTATTTTTAGAAGGGAGAGAGCAAGGTGAGTAAATTAACTAAAAATGACATTTTACGAAAAGCACAAGACTCAAATGTAAAGTTTATAAGACTGCAATTTACAGACATTTTAGGCATAGTTAAAAATGTTACCATAACGGTTGAACAATTGGAAAAAGCCTTAGATGGGGAAATAATGTTTGACGGTTCTTCTATTGAAGGCTTTACACGAATCCAGGAATCCGACATGTATCTGAAACCTGATTATGACACTTTTGTTGTTCTTCCCTGGAGGCCTAAAGATGGAGCAGAAGCAAGGCTGATATGTGATGTTTATACTGCTGATAATGAACCATTTGAAGGATGCCCCCGTGGAATATTAAAGAAGGTTATCAATGAGGCTAAAGAACTTGGGTTTACTATGTATGCAGGCCCAGAGCCCGAATTTTTCCTCTTTGAAACCGATGAAAAGGGAAGGCCTATGCTGGTGACACATGATGGTGGTGGTTACTTCGATTTATCACCCGTAGATTTAGGGGAAAATGCCCGAAGAGACATAGTGCTTGCGCTTGATAAAATGGGGTTTGAAGTTGAGGCTGCACACCATGAAGTTGCGCCTGGTCAGCATGAAATAGATTTCAAATATACAGATGCACTGAGAACAGCTGACAATATAGCCACATTTAAGTTTGTGACTAAAGCAATAGCGAAAGAGCATGGGCTCTACGCTACATTTATGCCAAAACCTATATTTGGAATAAACGGTTCAGGCATGCATACACATCAATCATTATTTAAAGATGGGAACAATGTGTTTTATGATGAGAATGGTGAACTTGGTTTAAGTGAAATTGCAAAGCACTATATCGGTGGGTTGTTAAAACATGCCAAAAGTTTTGCAGCAATAACAAACCCGACGATAAATTCGTATAAAAGGCTCGTGCCGGGATATGAAGCGCCTGTGTATATTTCATGGTCAGGGAAAAACAGAAGTGCTTTAGTTCGAGTTCCGGCAGCAAAAGGATTAGCAACAAGGGTAGAATTGAGAAACCCGGACCCGGCGGCAAATCCCTATTTGGCGCTTGCAGTAATGCTTAAAAGCGGTTTGGACGGCATCAAAAACAAGATAGATCCAGGCCCTCAGACTTTTAATAACATATATGAAATGACTGAACAAGAGCGCATAAAAGCAGGAATCGAAAGTTTGCCTGCAAACTTAAAAGAAGCTTTAGAACATCTGGCTAAAGATGAAGTTATTAAGGAAGCTTTAGGCAAACATGCTTATGAACATTTTGTGAAAGCCAAGACAATTGAATGGGATATCTACAGAACTCAGGTGCATAAATGGGAAATTGATCAATATTTAGATGTATTTTAGTTTATAGACTACTTAAATAATTGCCCTCTTATTATAATTGCCCCTTGATTGGAAGAACCCGGCTAAAAAAAGTTGGGTTCTTTAATATTTGTGTTTTATAAAAAATTTTTTTTGAAAAACTAAAAGGGAAAATGAGTTTTATATTGAATAAGTATATTGTATTCAATACTCTTAAACTTCCATCAAAATATCGTTTTAAGAAAAAGAGGAGGTTAAGGAATGTATAAGAAAGAAATAATTGAAGAAATACGCAAAAATAAGTCTGATTGGGAAAACGGTGAATTGAAAAAAACGCTAGAAAAGTATCCTGAAAGAAAAGAAAAATTTACAACAGGTTCCGGCAAGGAGGTGGAACGCCTCTATACACCACTTGATACGGAAAACCTTGACTATTCAAAAGATTTGGGTTTCCCAGGAAGTTATCCCTACACCCGTGGCGTTCAACCGACTATGTATCGAGGCAGATTCTGGACCATGCGCCAGTATGCAGGTTTTGCCACTGCCGAAGAATCTAACAAAAGGTATAAATATCTTTTGGAACAAGGGCAAACTGGTTTGAGTGTTGCATTTGACCTGCCAACTCAAATTGGATATGATTCAGACCATCCTTTGGCCCAGGGCGAAGTGGGCAAAGTAGGTGTTGCTGTGGATTCTCTGCAGGATATGGAAATTTTGTTTGATGGCATTCCATTAGACAAGGTTAGTACATCTATGACTATTAACGCACCTGCTGCAATACTTCTGGCTATGTACATTGCAGTTGCTGAAAAACAGGGCGTGTCTTCTGATAAGCTCAGGGGGACAATTCAAAATGATATTTTAAAGGAATATATTGCTCGAGGAACATATATTTTTCCACCAGCACCATCAATGCGATTGATTACTAATATTTTTGAGTTTTGTTCACAAAAAGTACCTAAATGGAACACAATCAGCATCAGCGGTTATCATATAAGAGAAGCCGGTTCAACGGCTGTTCAGGAAGTAGCATTTACCCTGGCGGATGGTATTGCTTACGTAGAAGCAGCAATAAAAGCGGGGCTTGAAGTTGACGAATTTGCACCCAGGCTTTCCTTCTTCTTTAATGCACATAATGACCTTTTAGAAGAAGTTGCCAAGTTTAGAGCAGCCAGAAGAATCTGGGCAAGGTTGATGAAAGAACGCTTCGGAGCTAAAAAACCAAAATCCATGATGCTGCGTTTCCATACTCAGACAGGTGGTTCTACATTGACCGCACAACAGCCTGATAATAATATTATAAGAGTAACCATTCAAGCACTAGCTGCTGTCTTGGGAGGAACTCAGTCACTTCATACCAATTCCAGGGATGAAGCTCTCGCTCTTCCGAGTGAAGATTCAGTAAGGATTGCTTTAAGAACACAGCAGATTATAGCTTATGAGAGTGGAGTAACCGAAACCATAGACCCGCTTGCAGGTTCCTATTATGTTGAAGCTCTGACAAACAGAATAGAAAAAGAGGCAATGGAATACATTGAGAAAATCGATCAGCTGGGTGGAGCGCCAAAAGCTATCGAAAAAGGATATATTCAAAAAGAGATTCAAGATAGTGCATATAATTATCAGAAAGAAGTAGAAAGCGGCAAAAGGATAGTGGTAGGTGTAAACAAATTCAAAATCGAGGAAGAACCTCCAAAAGACCTTCTAAAAGTTGACCCCGCCGTTGGAGAACTTCAGGAGAAAAAGCTGAAACAGCTTAGAGAAACCAGAGATAATATTGCAGTAGATAATACTTTGGCTTCTCTGAAGAAAGCAGCCCAAACAGATGAAAACTTAATGCCGTATATCTTGGATTGTGTCAAGGCATACGCTACATTGGGCGAGATCTGTGGTGTATTGCGTGAAGTTTTCGGAGAGTATAAGGCAAATGTAATATTATAAAGATTTATAAAAAAGCATAAAAGGAGTGACTTGTTTATGATAAAGAAAATTGACCATATAGGTATTGCTGTTTCAAATCTGGAAGAAGCTTTAAAACTCTATACGGATGTTTTGGGACTTAACCTTGCGGATACTGAGATTGTAGAAGAACAGAAAGTTAAAGTTGCATTTTTGCCTATAGGAGACACTGAGATTGAACTACTGGAGCCCACTGACCCCGATAGCCCCATTGCAAAGTTCATTGAAAAAAGAGGACAAGGGATTCAACATATAGCTTTTAGAGTAGATAATATTGAAGAAGCTATCAAGGAAATGAAGGATAAAGGGATGCGGATGATCGATGAAAAACCGAGATATGGTGCCGGTGGCGCAAATATAGCGTTCATACATCCCAAATCCACACAGGGAGTACTTGTAGAACTGAGCGAAAGGGAAGAGTAATAACCTTGATTCAAACAAACTCTTCTGATAATATTATAATTGATAAAAAGTTAATATAGTTTTCCAAAAAACGTCCGGTATCCTTGAAAGGGAACTGGAACGGAGGTGAAAGATATGATCAAACTAACTACCCGACAGCTTGCCATTACGGGTTTGTTGGGTGCGGTGGCTGTTGTTCTGGGAATGACCCCTCTGGGCTTTATCCCGGTACCCACACCGGCTGGCCATGCTACTATAATGCATATTCCGGCTATTCTGGGTGGGATTTTAGAGGGCCCGGTAGTAGGGGGATTGGTGGGCCTGATTTTTGGTGTTCACAGTTTTCTTAGAGCCACCAATGCGTTTTTTGCCGATCCTATAATTTCAATCCTTCCCAGGGTATTTATAGGGGTTATGGCATATATGGCCTACCGAATTACAAAGAGCGGAGCCGCTGCAGCAGTAATTGGTACTGCTACAAACACCATCGGAGTTTTAGGCTTGATTGTATTAAAAGGCTATCTCCCGATGGCAGCAGCTGTAGGAATAGGTATTACCCACGGTATTCCTGAAATAGCTGTGGCAGTATTGCTTACTGTTTTATTGGTTAAGGGTATTCAAAGGTTTAGAAGGTGAACGGTTTGATACTTGCGGTAGATATTGGAAACACAAACATAGTAATGGGGGTTTATAAAGGGAAAACCCTTGTTACAAACTGGAGAGTTTCAACTCATCGTCAGACTTCAGATGAGTTCGGCATGCTTATAAACAACCTGTTTAAATATGAGAACCTTGATACGAATTTAATAAAAGCTGTAATCATATCATCGGTGGTGCCTCCATTAATGCCGATTTTTGAAAAGATGGCGGTCAAATATTTCGGGGTAGAACCAATAATAGTGGGCCCAGGAATTAAAACTGGCATAAATATACGATATGACAATCCTAAAGAGGTAGGCGCTGATAGAATTGTTAATGCCGTGGCTGCTTATAACATTTATGGAGGGCCGGTTATAGTTGTTGATTTTGGGACTGCTACAACTTTTTGTGCTATTTCAAAAGATGGAGATTACCTCGGTGGTGCAATCAGCCCTGGAATTGGGATAGCTACCGAGGCACTCTTCCAGAGAGCGGCTAAGCTCCCAAGAATAGAACTGATTAAGCCGGAAAAGGTAATCGGGAGAAACACCGTTGCAAGTATGCAGGCTGGGATAGTGTATGGTTATATTGGACAGGTGGACTATATAGTATCAAGGTTTAAACAGGAAATGGGCGATGAGAATATTTTTGTTGTTGCAACCGGAGGATTGGCAAACCTTATTAGCAGGGAAACTAAACATATTGATGAAGTAAATCCCCTATTAACACTTGAAGGATTAAGAATTCTGTATGAAAAAAACAAAGAAAAATAAAGGCTATAAAATAAGAGGAACCAAGCTTCCTCTTATTTTATTTTTACGTTTGTGCTAAAATAATTAATAGTTTTTTATTGGATAAAACTTTTTTGTTGAAAATGGAGGAATCCACTTGCAGATAGGAACAGTAAAAATATTTAACAAAACGGTATTAGCTCCGATGGCGGGTGTTACAGACCTCCCATTCAGATTGTTGGTTAAGCGTGAAGGCTGCGGGCTCGTTTATACTGAAATGATAAGCGCTAATGGCCTTTATTATGAAAACCAAAAAACCAGAAGACTTCTGGCAACCGCAGACGAGGAAAAACCTGTAGCAGTTCAGATTTTTGGAAGTGACCCTGGGATAATGGCAAAAGCCGCAAAAATCGTTTCAAATTATTCTTTTGACATAATAGATATTAACATGGGATGCCCTACACCTAAAATAGTTAACAACGGCAGCGGAGCCGCATTGATGAAAGACCCTGATTTAGCGGAAAAAATCATAAAATCAGTAGTGGAATCAACAGAAAAACCTGTAACTGTAAAAATCCGAAAAGGGTGGGACAGCTCTTCAGTTAATGCTGTAGAAATTGCGCAAAGGGCTGAAGCTGCCGGAGTGAAAGCCATAGCAATCCACGGCCGCACCCGCAGCCAGTTTTATAGCGGTAAAGCAGACTGGGAGATTATAAAAAAAGTAAAAGAAGCTGTTGATATTCCTGTGATTGGGAATGGGGATGTAACATCTCCAGAAGATGCAGAAAGAATGTTACAACAGACAGGTTGTGATGCTGTTATGATAGGACGTGGCGCTTTAGGTGATCCGTGGATTTTCAGCAGGGTTAATTCTTTTCAAATCGAAAGAATTAAGAAACCTTTACCCACTCCTGAAGAGAAAATTTTAAAAGCTATTGAACATCTTGATATGGTAATCGAGTTTAAAGGTGAAAAAGCAGGGGTTTTAGAAATGAGAAAACATATAGGATGGTATTTGAAAGGGATTAAAAATTCTGCCAAAATAAAACAGGAGGTTTTTAAGTGTAATGATACCCAAGGAATGAAAGATATACTTAAAAATTTTCTGAAGGAAATTCAATCTGGATTTAAATAGCCTGCTGCCATGCCGGGACGGAAAAACCTTCAGAGGTTTCCAGAAAGCCCTTGGTCTTAAGTCGATTAAACATCTTGCATTTTCAGAAAAATGAGTATACAATGTTATTGAACACAGCATTGTGCACGTTAAATTTTGACTGGGGGTATACGATTGGACTTTTATCGAATTGGTGATAAACTTATAAGTTATGTAAAAATACAAAAATCTGCGAAGGAAATACTTGAACTCAGAAGCCAGGGCCTTTCCCAGCAGGATGTTGCCGATAAATTAGGTATAGCCCGTACTTTTATTTCACGTTTGGAGAGTTTAGGTGAATTGCGAAAAGGAGAAAGAATAGCAGTTATTGGTTTTCCAATAAAAAATACTGATGAAATTAAAAAAGTTTTAAGAGATGAGGGAGTCGATTTCAGCATAATTATGACAGAAAAAGAAAGATGGGATTTTGTGGAAGAAAAAAGCGGTATCGACCTTTTTAACACAATTATGGAGCTGGCTGCTAAGATCAGGTCATATGATACTGTAGTTATAATAGGTTCTGATTACAGGATAAAGATTTTTGAGGCTCTGCTTGACAAAGAAGTGTTTCCTCTGGTAATAGGAGAATCCCCCATAACCGAAGATGTTTACGTGGAACCTGATAAGGTTCGAAACCTGATAAAAAATTTAAAAACGGGGGGTAAGAACTGATGAAACATGTAGTAAGTGTAAGTCTGGGTTCTTCAAAACGTAATCACAGTGTAGAAACAGAAATTTTAGGAGAAAAGTTTAAAATAGAAAGAATTGGCACAGACGGAGATATGAAAAAGGCTATAGAGTTGATAAGAAAACTTGACGGAAAAGTTGATGCGTTTGGAATGGGGGGAATAGACCTTTACATATGTATTGGCAATAGAAAATATGCATTTAGAGATGCCTTGAATATCGCCAGGGCTGCCAAAAAAACTCCCATTGTTGATGGTTCAGGGTTAAAAAACACTTTAGAGCGTAATGTGATAAGATATCTTAATGATGAGCTGGGGATGAGTTTCAAAAACAAGAAAGTATTGCTGGTAAGCGGCATGGATAGGTTTGGTATGGCCGAAACTTTTGAAAGTTTAAAAAGTGACCTTGTTTTAGGAGACCTGATTTTTGCTTTAGGTATTCCTATAAAGATCAAATCTCTTAAAACCTTAGACAAGCTTGCAAGATTGTTAGCACCGATTATTGTTAAGCTCCCCTTTAAATATTTATATCCGACAGGTAAGAAACAAGAAGTCACCAATCCGAAGTACTCTAAATACTATCAAGAAGCGGAAATCATCGCAGGTGATTTCCATTTCATCAAAAAATACATGCCCTATGATATGAAAGGAAAAACCATTATAACAAATACAGTTACGAGTGAGGATATAGAAAACTTAAAGCAGAGAGGAGTAGCAATACTTGTAACAACAACTCCGAACCTTAACGGCAGGTCTTTTGGAACGAATGTAATGGAAGGTGTTTTTGTGTCATTAATTAAAAAACCCCTTTCCCAAATAACAGCTCAGGACTATTCAGAACTCTTAAATAAAATGAGTTTTAAACCCAGGGTTGAAGTTTTAAATGAAGGCTTTTAAAAAGAATTTTCTTGACATCAAATATCGATTAAACTATAATTACATGAAGGGAAAAAACCAAATTATACAAGCACTGCTAAGACAAACTTACAGTGCTTGTTTCTGATATATATGGCACAGATATCGATATAACAGTATTGAATAAAATCAATCGATAGGGCATATATTAGAAAATATATTTAATACTTTCATTTCTGCACAGTAAAGGGGAGAAAAAAATGATAAACAAAGAAGTGATATTGACTCCTGAAGGGTTAAAAAAATTAGAAAGTGAATTGGAATACCTAAAAACCGTTAAAAGAAGGGAAATAGCGTCTCGTATAAAGCAGGCTATCGAATTTGGTGACATCAGTGAAAACTCTGAGTATGAAGAAGCAAAAAACGAACAGGCATTTATTGAAGGCAAGATTGTTACTTTGCAAAAAATGCTTAAGAACGCAAAGGTTATAGACGATACTGATATTGATATAACCGTAGTTAGTATAGGTTCCAAGGTTAAAGTGAAGGACTTGGAATCAGGCGAAGAATTTGAGTTTTGTATTGTAGGTTCGGCAGAAGCCGACCCTGCGAAATCAAAAATATCAAATGAATCTCCAGTTGGAAGAGCTTTACTTGGCAAAAAGGTTAATGATATTGTAAATGTAAATGTTCCTGTGGGGATTATTAGATATCAGATTTTGGAGATTAAAAAATAAGTTTTGGAGGTTGTTTTATGCCTGAATTGGATAAAGAACTTAACGAGATTATGCTAATTAGGAGACAAAAACTGGACGAACTCAGGGAAATTGGCATTAATCCATTTGGTGAGAGATATGAAAGGACACATTACACAAATCAAATAATTGAAAATTTCGAAAAATTAGAAGGCCAAAAAGTATCTATTGCAGGAAGGATTATGTCTAAAAGAGGCCACGGGAAAGCCTCTTTTGCCGACATTCAAGACGGCAAGGGGAAAATACAAATCTATGTCAAGGTAGACAATATCGGCAAAAAGAACTATGAAATTTACCGTAAACTTGATATTGGTGATATTATTGGGGTCAAAGGGAAAGTTTTCAAAACGCGAATGGGTGAAATCTCGATTTCTGTTGAAAGTTTTGTTCTCCTTTCTAAATCTCTGAGACCCCTGCCTGAAAAATGGCATGGTTTAAAAGACGTAGAACTGCGTTATCGTCAAAGGTATGTCGATTTAATAGTTAACCCGGATGTTCGAAAAACATTTATAATTAGAAGCAAAATTATACAAGCTATGAGACGTTACCTGGATGAGAGGGGTTTTTTAGAGGTAGAAACTCCTATAATGACTCCTCTTGCAGGTGGAGCTGCAGCCCGACCCTTTATAACTCACCATAATGCGCTTGACATAGACCTGTATTTGCGAATAGCGACTGAACTCTATTTGAAGAGATTAATAGTAGGCGGTTTTGAAAAGGTTTATGAAATCGGTAAAGATTTCAGGAATGAGGGTATATCGATAAAACACAACCCTGAGTTTACAATGATGGAGCTGTATGAGGCATATGCTGATTATAATGATATGATGGAACTAACCGAAAACATGATTTCATACATAGCCCGAGAGGTTTTAGGAACTACCAAAATAACTTATCAGGGTCAGGAAATCGATTTAACCCCGCCGTGGACAAGGATGACTATGGTTGAAGCTGTCAAAAAATATACGGGGATAGATTTTGATAATATTAAATCTGATCAGGAAGCAAGAGAGATTGCAAAAGGTTTGGGCCTGGAGGTAGAGGAATCAGACACAAAAGGGACTATATTAAATCTTGTTTTTGAAGAAAAGGTTGAAGACAACCTCATCCAACCCACTTTTATTTTGGATTACCCAATAGAAATTTCGCCTTTGGCCAAGAAAAAGGAAGAAAACCCAAACCTGACCTACAGGTTTGAGGCTTTCATAACGGCTCGTGAGATGGCCAATGCGTTTTCTGAACTTAATGACCCAATAGACCAAAAGGAGAGGTTCCTGCAGCAGTTGAAGCAGCGTGAAGCGGGAGATGAAGAAGCCCATGTATTTGATGAAGATTTTATAACAGCCCTGGAATACGGCATGCCTCCCACAGGAGGCCTTGGTATTGGTGTTGACAGGCTTGTTATGCTTTTAACTGATTCCTACTCTATAAGAGATGTGATATTATTCCCAACCATGAAGCCGAAAAGTTAATTAATATCTCCGTAAACTATACCTGAGTAAAGCTCACCCTTTAGGGCGAGCTTTTTTGTTTTGGATTGAGAACTAATAAAAGATACCCTGCATACTATAATTACATAAGAACTTGTGAAATTAAAGCATAACATAAAACAAAGGGGGTGTCTTAATGCTCGGGAAGAAAAAAACGTTAGGTTTGGCTTTAAGCGGTGGTTCTTTAAGGGGAGCAGCACATATAGGCGTATTAAAAGTATTAAAAGAAAACGGCATACTTCCTGACTATATTGCAGGTACCAGTGCCGGCAGTATAGTTGCATCACTCTTTGTGGCCGGATTAAGTTTTAATGATATAGAAACCGCAGTTGTCAATGTGAAGAAAAAAAACATAGTAGATTGGAGTGTTAATTTTTTTAATATCATTTGGATGGGTATAAAATCGCTTTTTAAATGTTCGTTAAGTTTACCTTTGGGTTTGATAAAAGGTAATTATATAGAGAACCTTTTGTTTATGATGACAAAGGGAATGATGCTTAATCAGATCTCAATGCCTCTTGCTATTACTGCGACAGATATCAACAGCGGGGAAAGAATCATTTTTACAGGAAAGGAATATATTCCAAAAACATATGTCAAAGATACGGTATTTATTGATGATGCAACAATTGCGGAGGCTTGCAGGGCTAGCATTTCCATTCCAGGTGTTTTCGCACCGAAAAAGTTGAAAAACAGATATCTGGTGGATGGCGGCATAAAAGATAATGTGCCTGTAGACATACTTAGGATTTGGGGTGCAGATGTTGTCCTTGCAGTAGACCTTAAATTTGCAAGTCAGGATGATCAAAACATTAATACTATGTTGGAAATCCTGCTCCAGAGTGCTGATATAATGGGTCAAAGCTTATCGGATTGCAAACTGGATGTATATGCAGATTTGGTTATAGACCCTGAAATATATGATATGGGTCTGCTGGAATTCACCAGAATACCAGAAGCCATAGAAAAAGGGGAAAGGGCTACAAGAAAAATAATACCCAGATTGAGGGAACTATTGGAAACTTAAAGTTCTTGTTAGAATTTTTTTGTATTGAAAAAAGCCATGAAATGTGATAATATTTAATACAAAAGAATAACCGCTCCGAGTCCTTTTATCCTATAGGAAAAATTTTGAAGGATAACCGGACCGTTAGGGTATACCGGGTAACCGATATGCCTCCCGTTGTGGAAAGGAGCTAGATTGCGTAAACTAAAGCAATGTAGCTTTAGTTTATTTTTTTATAAGGTCTTTCTTAACGGGTAAGGGGTGGTTTAAAATTAGAAACTGGAGGTAGAAGTCATATGAAAAAAGTAAGATTTGTTTCAGGTTTGTTAGCAGTTTTGCTTGTTTTTGGTTTATTGGTTGGCTGCAGCCATACACAACAACCTCAAGCACCCGTTAAAAAGGAGGTTATTTTAGCCACAACCACATCTACATATGACAGTGGGTTGTTAGATGTTTTGATTCCGGTTTTTGAAGAACAAACAGGTTATATGGTAAAACCTATAGCAGTAGGTACGGGTAAAGCACTTAAAATGGGAGATAACGGTGAAGCTGATGTATTACTTGTTCACGCTCCAGATGCGGAAATACCCCTTGTGGAAAACAAATCTGCCATAAACCGTAAATTGGTTATGCACAATGATTTTGTTGTAGTTGGGCCTTCCGGTGACCCTGCAGGTATAAAAGGGCTCAATGACGTGGCTGAAGCATTTAAATCCATATACGAAAAACAGTGCTTGTTTATATCACGGGGTGATGATTCAGGGACACATAAAAAAGAAAAAGCCATCTGGGGAAAAACCGGGCTCACCCCGCAGGGCAAATTTTATCAAGAAGCAGGTGCTGGTATGGGTCAAACCTTAAAAATCGCATCTGAGAAAAACGGATATACATTAACGGACAGGGCAACTTATCTTTCCCTCAAGGAAAATCTGGCGTTGGAAATATTAGTTGAAGGTGATCCGATGCTCATGAACATCTACCATGTAATGCAGGTAAATCCTGAAAAATTTGACAAAGTAAACGCTGATGGAGGAAAAGCGTTTGTAGATTTTATGGTTTCGGAAAAAGCCCAAAAGATAATCAAAGACTTTGGCAAGGATAAATATGGGCAGCCTTTGTTTTTCCCTGATGCAGGAAAAAGCGAGGATCAGCTTAAATAAGAGGTGTTTTTTAAATGGAGTTTATACTGGAAGGGCTAAAAACAGCTTTAAAACTACTGCTCAGAGGAGATAAAGAAGTTTTACAGATAACTCTTTTGACTTTTAAAGTGTGCGGAACTGCAACGCTTTTAAGTGTGTTCATTGGGCTGCCAGTTGGGTTGTTTTTGGCCCTCCGTGATTTTCCCGGTAAGAGATTTATAATAACAATAGTAAATACGGGCATGGGATTGCCACCGGTGGTTGTAGGTTTATGGGTATCGATTCTTTTGTGGAGATATGGCCCTTTGGGTTTTTTAAACCTTATGTACACTCCTACGGCAATAATCATTGCCCAGGCCGTTATCGCTTCTCCTATTATAATGGGTTTGTCTATGGCAGCAATACAACAGCTTGACCCTAATCTTCGGTTACAGCTAAAGGCCCTGGGCGCATCTAAATTCCAGTTAACCTTGCTTCTTGTTTCAGAGGCAAGGCTTTCGCTGTTAGCAGCTGTAATAGCCGGGTTTGGCGGGGTAGTATCAGAAGTAGGGGCAGCAATGATGGTAGGGGGAAATGTTAAAGGGCTTACAAGAGTTTTAACTACCGCAATCAGCCTTCATGTATCAAGAGGAGAGTTTGAGCTTGCAATAGCATTAGGCCTTATCCTCATGTTTTTATCATTCCTCATAACATACTTTCTTACTACTGTTCAGCAGAGGAGGACATATAATTGGAAGAAATATTAAGGCTTGAGGATGTAGAAATTGTAAAATCAAATAAAACAATCTTAACTATTGACGAGTTTGTTCTCAGGCAGGGTGACAGGCTGGCTTTAATCGGGCCAAACGGTGCAGGCAAATCAACCCTTTTAAAGACATTGTGCCTTTTGGAAAAACCATCTCATGGAAAGGTTTATTTTCAGGGCAACGAGATAAATTTTAAAGAAAACTTGCTGCCTTTTATAAGACAGATGTCAGCAATATTTCAGAACCCTGTATTATTAGGCATGACTGTATTTGATAATGTTGCCTTGGGTCTAAAATTTAGAAGATTGAGCAAATGGGAAATAATAAAAAATACTAATTACTGGCTGAAAAGATTGGGGATATATCACTTGAAAGACCAATATGCCAAAACACTTTCGGGAGGTGAGGCACAGAGGCTTGCTATTGCAAGGTCGCTGTGCTACAATCCGAAGGTGATTTTTTTAGACGAGCCTTTTTCGGCTTTGGATGCTCCCACACGTGAAAAGCTTCTTGCTGAATTTAAAGAGATTCTTGACACAACGGGGATTACTGCAGTTTTTGTGACACATGATTTTACCGAAATTCCTTATATTGCAACAAAAGCAGCTGTTTTGTTTTCCGGAAGGATTAAACAGACAGGCTCTCCTGATGAGGTTTTGCGTAAACCTGAAACAGCTGAAATCGCAAAATTTGTAGGAGTAGAAAACATTCTGGATGGTAAAGTTTTGAAAACCTGTAAAGATTCTTCAGAAATAATGATTGGTAATATTAAAATTAATATAAATAAACCGATAAATGTAGAGGAAGTCAAGGTTTGCATCAGGCCGGAGAATATTAAAATAAATCAAGAAACCGGTGAAAACAGGTTAAGTGGAACAATTAAAAAAACCTTATCAAGGGGTAGTTATTATAAGCTTAAAATAAACTGCGGTTTTGATTTATGGGTATTAACAACCGAAAAGTTCAGTGAAGGAGCAGAAGTAAAAATATCTTTTGATACAGATGATGTCCACATTATAAAATAATACTTTCACTAAGTTTTGCCAAAAAGGAAAAAAGCGATTTATGTCGAACTCCTGTTATGAGTTGTTTTATGCTTTACAGTATCAGATAAAGCAAGTTAAAAGTATTAACATAGCATTTAAACACAAACAGGAGGTCGAAAAGCTTGAGGGAAAAGAGGCAAAACATTTTTTTTATAATTACATTAATAATAGTATCAATGGTACTAACAGCCTGTGACAAATCAATCCCTGCATATCAGGATGATGTTTCGGTTAGTGACGAGGTTTACACTGAGAAAAAAAACAAAAGTATAGATGACTTTTTCATTCAGCCCTTTGAGAAGGTGAAACCAGTATGGAAACCTGTGGAAGTAAAGGGTATTTATCTGACAGGTTGGAGCGCGGGAAATCGAAAACGTTTTTTTGAATTGGTGGATCTTGTGAAATCAACAGAGCTTAATTCTATGGTGATAGATATCAAAGATGCTACAGGACAAGTGACTTTCAATACCCAGGTGCAGCAGGCTAAAGACATAAATGCGGTTTCTGCTAAAATAAATGATATTAAAGAGATTTTAAGGATACTAGAAGAAAATCACATATATTCTATTGCACGAATAGTTGTGTTTAAAGATCCAATATTAGCAAAAAACAAGCCAGAGTGGGCAGTGAAAACTAAAGATGGCAGAGTGTGGACTGATTATAAAGGGAAAGGATGGGTCAATCCTTATTTAAAAGAAGTTTGGGAATACAATATAAAATTGGCTGAAGAAGCGGCAAAACTGGGATTTAAAGAAATTCAGTTTGATTATGTAAGGTTTCCGTCAGACGGAAACCTGAAAAACATTGTATATGATAAAATCACAGATGAACCGAAATCCAAAGTGATTAAAAGGTTTTTGGAATATGCCCGAAGCCGTTTAAACCCGCGGGGAGTATATGTTTCTGCAGACGTTTTCGGTCTTGTCACTTCAGCTTCAGATGACCTCAATATCGGTCAGGTATTAGAAGATATCGCAGAAGTAGTTGACTATATATGTCCGATGGTGTATCCTTCTCATTATGCTATGGGTTCTTACGGGATACCAAATCCAAATGCATCTCCTTATGAAACCGTTTATGCAAGCCTGAGTCATGCTGTAAGGCGTTTAAACAAGATGGATAACAATAAAGCAATAATAAGACCATGGCTCCAGGATTTTTCTCTGGGTTATCCTTATGGTGTGAAAGAAGTGAAAGCACAGATCAAGGCAGTTTATGATACCGGTCTTAAAGAGTGGATTTTATGGAATCCAAGCAATTACTATACTGTGGGGGCGTTGGAAAAAAAACAAACTACAACTGAAAAACTTGAGGCCATGAACACTTTAGGGATTGAAGAGGAACGAAGCGAATGATATATTAGTGCAATTCTTTGTAAAAAATGTAAAGAACAGAACAATAACAGCCCTTTGGGGCTGTTATTCTTATAAATAAATTACTGAAAGTAATTTGGAGGAAAAAAAAGATATATTAACTTATTAAAGAGAATATCTACCAAACAAGAGTTGGACATACTATATATTGAGTATTATAATAAAATTGGTTACTATATATGGGATTTAACAATTAAATATGAGTATTATCAAGTAATTATATAAAAGGGTGAAGAAAATGATAGAAATAATTAATAAACCATGGGAAAATAAATTTCTTCAATATGTTTTCGAAACTAAAAACAGTATCAAAATATGTTCTCCATTTGTCAAATATAAGGTTTTAAAAAAGATTTTCAAATATAAAAGTAAAAAAGTTAATTTTGATTTAATTACTAATTTTAATATTGCACATTTTTATAAACGAGCTTCTGACCTTGAGGCTATGCGTTATATTTTAGAGAAAAATGGAAGAATAAAGAATTATCAAAATTTGCATGCGAAAATATATATTTTTGATGAAAGATCTGTTGTTATAACCTCAGCTAACCTTACTAATTCTGGTTTAACTAAAAACTATGAATATGGAATACTTTCAGATGAGCCGAATTTGGTTAAGAAAGTATGTGAAGATTTTGATTTGATTTATCAGAGTGAATTAAGTGGAGAAATTACAAATGAAATTATTGAAACCATTGATAGAATTCTAAATAATATACCTCAAGAAAAGAAAATTAAACTTCCAGAAATAAATTTAATAGGCTTTCAAGATGAGGAGGTTTATCAAGATGATTTATTTACTGGAGGTATAGAATCAATAAAAAAAAGTCTTTCAGGGTGGAAACTTGCAATATTTAATCAATTAAATAAAATTAACAAATTTGTCTTTGAATTAAGTGATGTTTATAAATATAAGCCAGATTTACAAAAAATTTACCCGGAAAACCATAACATAGAAGCCAAAATCCGTCAGCAATTACAATTCCTAAGAGATATGGGATTAATAAAATTTTTAGGTAAAGGGAGGTACAAAAAGCTGTGGATATAAATTACTATATATTTTTGACAACCGAAGGATATACTTTTCAACCTAATTCAGAATCTATTTTACCAGATATTGAGAATTTACAAGTAATTGGTTTTTCTTCTGGTGTAAACGCAAAGGAAGCTTTTAAAAATCTTTTAGATAATAATCAATACCTTAAAAATACTAACTTTGATGAAGTGTTTTGCTATAAATTAGATAGTGATTATAAAAATACTAAAGAATATTTTTATATATCCGATTTATAAACTAAAATATAGTTTGTCAGGAAGATTTAAATGAAACAGTAATTAAAGGAGAGAAGTATCATGTTCAAAACTATTAAAAAAAGAGATGGCAGAATAACCGAGTTTGATGCTGAGAAAATTACGAATGCGATTGCGAAGGCCGGTGCGGCAACGGGGGAATTTGACTGTCATATTGCGAAAAGGCTTACTATTAAGGTTTTAAATTTGGCTGAAAAATATTTCGGGCAGCAAATTCCCACGGTTGAAGAGATTCAGGACATAGTAGAAGAAGTCCTTTTGTCTTCTCCTTATCGAAGGACTGCAAAAGCGTATATTATTTATCGAGAGCAGCATGCAAAGATAAGAGAAATTACAGCCAAGGCAGGGATTGACCTGATAGACCAATATCTGAAACAGCTTGACTGGCAGGTTAATGAAAACAGCAATATGAATTTTTCTTTACAGGGGTTAAACAATTATATTTCTTCAGAAACAAGTAAAATTTACTGGTTGAACAAAATCTATCCGCCTGAAATCAGACAGGCTCACGTGAACGGGGATTTACATATTCACGATTTGAACATTCTTTCTGTCTACTGTGTAGGATGGGACCTTTATGACCTGCTGGTAGAGGGTTTTAAAGGAGTGCCCGGAAAGGTAGAAAGCAAACCTGCAAAACATTTTCGCAGCGCACTTGGTCAAATAGTCAATTTCTTTTATACGCTTCAGGGTGAGGCTGCCGGTGCTCAGGCTTTCAGCAACTTTGACACATATCTTGCCCCTTTCATAAGATATGACGGTCTTGGGTTTAGAGATGTCAAACAGGCTCTGCAGGAATTTGTTTTTAATCTGAATGTCCCCACAAGGGTTGGATTTCAGACGCCTTTTACAAATGTCACATTTGACCTTACTGTTCCTGGATATCTTGCTGATCAGCCTGTAGTAATCGGAGGCAGACAGCAAAAGGAAACGTATAAAGAGTTTCAGAAAGAGATGGACATGCTCAACAAGGCGTTTCTGGAAGTAATGCTGGAAGGAGACGCTAAAGGAAGGGTTTTCACCTTCCCCATACCAACTTACAACATAACTAATGAGTTTGACTGGGAAAACCACAATCTGGATATTCTCTGGGAAGTGACGGCCAAATACGGTATCCCCTACTTTTCTAATTTCATAAATTCAGACATGAGCCCTGAAGATGCAAGGTCAATGTGCTGCCGTCTCCGCCTCGATACAAGGGAATTGAAGAAGAGGGGAGGAGGTCTTTTTGGAGCGAATCCTTTGACCGGTTCTATTGGTGTGGTTACGATTAACATGCCAAGGCTTGGATACCTTGCCAAAGATGAGGCCGATTTCTTTGACAGATTAGAAAAACTTATGGTTCTGGCAAAAAGCAGTCTTGAGATAAAAAGAAAGGTCCTTGAAAAGTATACCGGTGAAGACCTTTATCCATATGCCAAATACTATCTGAGGGATATTAAAAAACGTTTTAATGAATACTGGAAAAACCATTTTTCTACACTGGGTTTGGTTGGAATGAATGAGGCCTGTTTAAACATGTTTGGGGAAAATATTGCTTCAGAAAAATCAAGGGCTTTTACCCTTAAGGTTTTAGACTTTATGAGGGATAAACTGCTTGAGTTCCAGGAGGAAACCGGAAACAACTATAATCTCGAAGCCACTCCGGCTGAAGGGACGTCTTACAGGCTCGCAAGAATAGATAAAGATAAATTCTCTGAAATAGTTTGTGCAAATGAAGAGGAATACAAAAAAGGCGCAGAACCGTTTTATACAAATTCCAGCCAGCTTCCTGTCAATTTTACCGATGATGTGTTTGAAGCTTTGGATCTGCAGGACGAAATACAGACAAAATACACAAGCGGTACTGTGATGCATATCTTTTTAGGTGAGCAAATAAATAATAGGGACTCAGTTAAAAATTTGATTAAAAAAATTTGTGAAAACTACCGTCTGCCCTACTTTACATTAACACCTACATTTAGCGTTTGTCCCGCTCATGGCTATTTATCAGGAGAACACAGCAAATGTCCAAGATGTGGGTCTGTGTGTGAAGTCTATTCACGTGTGGTGGGTTATCTGAGACCTGTTAATCAATGGAACAAAGGTAAAAAAGAGGAGTTTAAACTGAGAAAAACTTTTGAGGTTAAGGGATTATGAATATTGGAGGCTTACAGAAGTTCTCACTAATAGATTATCCGGGTAAAATCAGCGCTGTTGTGTTTACACAGGGATGCAATTTCAGGTGTCCTTATTGTCATAACCCGGAGCTTGTTAATCCTGATTTTTTTGAGGAACCTTTATGCAATGAAGAAGTTTTCGGATTTTTAAAGAGTCGTAAGGGGAAACTTGATGCTGTTGTTGTAACAGGTGGTGAACCAACACTTCAAACCGATTTAATTGATTTTATTGAGCGTATTAAGGATATGGGGTATCTTGTCAAACTGGATTCGAATGGGAGCAATCCGGAAACGATTAATAAGTTGATTGAATCAAGAACTATAGATTATTTTGCTATGGACATAAAAGCTCCGTTAGAAAAATATAAAGAAATCGCAAGAAGTAGTGTTGACCCTGGAAAAATCAAACAGAGCATAAAATTGATTATGGATTCGGGATTAGATTATGAGTTTAGAACAACTGTAATAAAATCTATGCTTGATTTGAATGATATAATACAAATAGCAAAAATCATAAAAGGTGCTGAAAGGTATGTTCTTCAAAAATTTGTTCCTACAAAGACGCTAGATAGCGATTTTGTTTCTAAAACAACATATTCTGATAAAGAATTCATGTATTTAAAAAGAGTTTTAAAAAACTATGTTTTGGAATCTATAATAAGATAAGAGGTGCTGTTAATGGAGAAAAAACTGAAATTAACAGAAAATGCGGTTAAAGTTTTAGAGAGGCGATACCTGAAAAAAGATGAAGACGGCAGGCTTGTTGAAAAACCTGAAGACATGTTTCGAAGGGTGGCAAAAACAATAGCACAGGCTGAACTGAATTATGATAAAAATGCTGATGTAAAAAGGATAGAAGAAGAGTTTTACGGAATGATGACAAGACTGGAGTTTATGCCCAACTCTCCTACTTTGATGAATGCGGGAAGGGAGCTTGGGCAGCTTTCCGCATGTTTTGTGCTTCCTGTGGAAGACTCAATGGAAGGCATATTTGACGCAATCAAACAAGCTGCTCTTATCCATAAAAGCGGGGGCGGAACAGGTTTTAGTTTTTCAAGGCTTAGGCCTAAGGGCTCTACGGTAAGGTCAACAGGTGGGGTAGCCTCGGGCCCCATATCATTTATGAAAGTTTTCAACTCGGCCACCGAAGCTGTGAAACAGGGCGGTACGCGAAGGGGTGCCAACATGGGCATCCTGCGGGTAGACCACCCCGACATACTGGAGTTTATCAGGTGTAAAAGGGACAATAAAGATATCACCAATTTTAATATAAGCGTGGCGCTAACAGATGAGTTTATGAAGGCTGTTGAAGAAAACAAAGACTATAACCTTATTGATCCTCATACGAAAAAGATAACCGGCAGCCTAAACGCCCGGGAGGTCTTTAATCTTATAGTGGAAATGGCCTGGAAAAACGGCGAGCCTGGGATTATTTTCATCGACCGCATGAATGAATTTAATCCTACACCAAAAGACGGGCAGATTGAAAGCACTAACCCATGCGGGGAACAGCCTTTATTGCCCTATGAGTCATGCAACCTTGGGTCGATAAACCTTTCAAAAATGGTTAAAAAAGAACAAAACAGCAGCAGATGGGCTGTAGATTACGAAAAATTGAAGAAAACCGTGCACCTTGCGGTGAGGTTTCTTGATAATGTTATCGATGTAAATAAATACCCGTTAAAAATTATAGAAGAAAAAACAAAAGCGAACCGGAAAATAGGCCTTGGAGTTATGGGCTTTGCGGACATGCTTATTCGCCTGGGTATCCCTTATAACTCTGAAGCTGCAGTAACAACCGCAGAAGAGATAATGAAGTTTATAAACTGTGAATCCAAAAAAGCATCTGAAAGTCTTGCAATTGAAAGGGGAACATTTCCGAACTTTGAAGGAAGTATCTTTGATAGACCCGGCGGAATGAAGTTGAGGAATGCCACAACAACAACTATAGCCCCAACAGGAAGCATCAGCATTATATGTGGGGCCAGCAGCGGGATTGAACCTGTGTTTGCCCTGGCTTTTGAACGTCATGTAATGGATAACGACAGGCTTGTTGAGGTTCATCCGATTTTTCAAGAAACAGCTAAAGAACGGGGATTTTACAGCGATGAACTTCTGAGGAAAGTTGCGGAAAGAGGTTCATTAAAAGACATAGACTTTATCCCGGAAGACATTAAAAAAGTTTTTGTAACTGCACATGATGTGGAACCGGAATGGCACATAAGGATTCAGGCAGCGTTTCAGAAGTATACCGATAATGCCGTATCAAAAACGGTAAACTTCCCGAATGAAGCCACAAAAGAAGATGTGAAAAAGGTTTATCTGATGGCTTATAAGCTGGGCTGTAAGGGGGTTACCATTTACCGTGACGGCAGCCGTGAGGAACAGGTTTTGAACAAAGGTCTGGCTCAAAAACAAGGAGAAAATGATCCTCCCAAACAGGAAGGCGGAAGCGGAAAACTAACTCCCCGTCCCAGGCCTAATATAACATATGGCAATACAGAAAAGGTTAAGATAGGTTGCGGCAATCTATACATAACAGTAAATTCAGATGAAAAAGGTATATGTGAAGTGTTTACAAACCTCGGACGTGCCGGAGGCTGCCCTTCGCAGTCGGAGGCCACGAGCAGACTGATATCTCTTGCCCTGCGCTCGGGAATCGAAGTCAAATCAATAGTAGAACAGCTGAAGGGAATCAGATGCCACTCTACCATCAGAAAAAAAGGGCTCAAAGTTTTATCTTGCCCTGATGCTATTGGAAGGGCTATTGAACGCTGTATAGGAGAAAAAATTAATATTTCTAATGGGAATGGTGGTAACCGCGAACTCATGAGCAAGATTTACCCCTCTGAAGATGAAACAGGCTGCTTAGCTGAAGATTTAAGTTTTAAAACCAGATGCCCTGAGTGTGGGGGTGTTATTGAACATGAAGGTGGGTGTATTGTGTGCCGCTCATGCGGGTATTCTAAATGTGGATAGTTATAAAACGAGCAGGATGGAATGTAGTCCAATCCTGCTTTTTGTTTACGAATTTTGAACTAAATTTATTTTCATATAAAAAATTTTTAAAAATTTAGCAGGATTTTTCAAACACATGTAGAATATTTATCTATGAAAACGTTCCCATAAAATATTTAGAAAAGTTTTTGTGTTGGTTTTGAAATTTTTGGAGAAAGTATACATAAGAGCTTGATATCGGCTTATTATCAGTTATTATGTCTATTCATATAAATTTTCACTATAGAAATTTGTGATTTTTTTATTTTGCAATTTTATGCAAACGTTTACAGAAAGCCTTGGAAAGGAGCCTATAAATGAAGATGAAGTTTAATTATGAATCTATCACTGATTTGTTGGATGAGATAAATTCCGCAGGTTTTGAACTGCCTGTTTCATATGATTTAAAAATCTTAGAACAGCCTGTACATTTAGGAGGCAAAACCATACCTAATGCTTTATCCATTCATCCTATGGAGGGATGTGATGGGACAAAAGATGGAAAACCTGATAAATTAACTTACAGAAGATATGAAAGAATGGCAAGAGGAGGTGCCGGCCTTATATGGATTGAGGCTACAGCTATTGTTCCGGAAGGGAGAGCCAATCCCAGGCAGCTGTTTCTCTGTCGACAGAATGTAGAGGCATTTTCCAGATTATATGACTTAATAATCAGTACTTCACAGGAGGAATTTGGATCTGATTACAGACCTTATACTGTGCTGCAGTTAACCCATTCTGGACGTTACAGTAAACCGGAAGGCAAACCCGCTCCAATAATAGCTGCAGAAAACCCATATCTCGACAAATCATCACTCCATTACAGGATAATAACAGATGATGAACTAAAGCAACTAGAAGACCGTTTTGTAGAGGCCGCAGTGCTTGCCCAGAAAATAGGATTTGATGCAGTAGATATCAAGAGCTGTCACAGGTACCTTATATCAGAACTTCTGTCTGCTCATACAAGAAACGGGGAATACGGTGGAAGCTTTGAAAACAGAACAAGGTTTCTTCTGAATATAGTAGACAAAATCAAAACCCGTTTAGGTGATTCAATTGATATTGCAGTAAGGCTTAATGCTTATGATGCTATTCCATATCCCTATGGATGGGGAGTTGATGCTGAAGATGATTCCAAACCCGATCTTGCTGAACCTATTAAGCTGGTCGAGCTTCTTAAAGAAAAAGGAGTTAAGCTGATTAATATAACTTGCGGCAACCCTTACTACAACCCTCATATAGGTAGACCCTTTGATACCGGTGGTTATTCCTCTCCCGAGCATCCTCTTATGGGAGTGCTTAGATTATTGCAAACCGCAAGGGATATACAGAAAAGTGTTCCTGAAGTATCAATCATTGCTACCGGTTTCAGTTGGTTGCGCGAATTTGCAGCACTTATTGCAGCAGGAGGTATTGAGGCAGGTTGGTTCAGAATCGCAGGTTTTGGCCGACAGGCATTTGCATATCCCGATTTCCCAAAAGATATTTTATTACACGGAGCAATGGAAAGGAGAAAGTGCTGTATTGCCTGCAGCAAGTGTACCGAAATCATGCGAAGGGGAGGCACGACAGGTTGTGTTATCAGGGATAGAGGAGTTTATGCTCCTATTTACAAATCCATAACAACATGAGAGTAGAAAATTAATTTATTTATAAAAAACGCAAGAAGAAGGGATGATTGTTATAGTTACCATAAAAGATGTTGCTAAGAAAGCAGGAGTATCGACAAGTACTGTTTCAAGGGTTATCAGCGGAAACGGCCCGGTTAATGATGCAACGAGGCAGAAAGTGATGGAAGCAGTAAGGGCTTTGAATTATCGACCTAATTTTCTGGCAAAGGGCTTAAAGGAAGGCAGAACTAAAACTATAGGTTTGATAATTCCTAACATACGGAACCCCATATTTCCTGCTGTAGTAAGAGGTGTGGAGGATACAGCCCGAAAGCAGGGCTATACTGTCGTGTTGTGTAATACCGATGAGGACGTGCTTATCGAAAGAGAGTATGTGGAAAAACTGCGTAAACGATGGGTAGATGGTTTTATTCTTGCAACGGTTTCTGAACATATAGATCACGTACTCGAGTTAAAGAAAAAAGGGTTTCCTGTTGTGCTGCTGATTAGAAACATCGACAAACATGTTGATGCGGTTATAATAGATAACTTTAAAGCGGCATACAAAGCTGTGTCTTACCTTGTGAAAACAGGGCACAAAAAAATCGCCATTATAAAAGGCAACCAGCAGCTGGCCCTTTACAGGGAACGTTTTAGAGGATATAAACAGGCATTAAAAGATGCTGGATTGCCTTTGAAAGAGGAACTGATAACAGGTGAGGATGCAGAGTGTGTTCAGTGGAGCAGAGACGGATACAATGCAATAAACAGATTGCTTGATCAGAGTATTGACTTCGATGCCGTTTTTGCCACGACGGATTTACGTGCTATCGGAGCTATAAGAGCTATAAAGGACCATGGCCTAAGGGTGCCTGAGGATATTTCTGTTATAGGTTTTGACAACCTGGAATTTAGCTCATTACTGGATCCTCCACTATCTACTATGGCACAGCCTTTTTATGATATGGGCGCAAGGGCCGTGAATAAGCTTATACAGCTTATTAAAAACGGACAGAACGCAGAACCTGTAATCGATGTGATGGAAGCTGAGTTGATAATAAGAAAGTCAACCCGTTAAGCTTTTAACAATTATTTATTTTTTTTCTAAAAGTACTTATAAAAAAAAGGGGGGGTGTTCACAAAATTTGTTTAATTTAAAATGCCAGGTCGTATAGTCTTAGGTTAAAAAAACAAGGGGGTATTTTTATGAGGCAGAGAGTAAAAGCGATAACTATTCTGTTGGTGTTGGCCATGATGGTTGGATTGCTGGCTGGATGCGGCAGTCCTGCAGGCAAGCAGAAAGAAGCCGAGAAAGAGCAGCCTAAAGAGCAAGAAAAGATTATTCTTAAGCTGGGCGGTGGTCTTGCAGAAACCCATCCCCATACAATAACCCACAAGGAATTTGCAAAATTGGTAAAAGAGAAGACCAACGGCAGAGTAGAAATTCAGGTATTTCCTAATAACCAACTTGGTCAGCAAAGGGCGCTTGTTGAGGGCATGCAAATGGGAACAATAGACATGGGCAAATCAATGACTGCTGTAGTTGCTAATGTGCTTCCAGAAATTATGGTTTTTGATTTGCCATACATTTTCAGGGATAGAGAACATTTCTATAAAGTGGTGGATGGTCCAATAGGCCAGTCTTTTCTTAATGAAAAAATGGAGAAAGTAGGTTTGAAAGGGCTGTTGTTCTATGATGCTGGCTCCAGAAGTATTTACAATTCAAAAAGACCAATCACTAAACCAGAAGATTTAAAAGGGCTTAAAATAAGGGTTCCTGAAAACCCATTGATGGTAGAAACCATAAATGCAATGGGAGGAACAGGTGTACCTATGGGGTTAGCTGAGATATATACGGGACTACAGCAAGGAATAATTGATGGAGCAGAAAATGCGCCTTTGTTTGCTTATCAGCAGAAACACCATGAAGTTACAAAATATTTCTCAATGACAGACCATTTCAGAACCCCTGATGTCTTGATGATAAGCCTGAAGGTATGGAACAAGCTCCCTGCGGATATACAGGAGGCTATTTTGGAAGCAGCTGAAGAAATTAAGGATTATCAGAGACAACTATGGATAGATCAAGAAAAGGAAGTTGTAGAAAAATTAAAAGCAGAAGGCATGGAATTCAATGATGTTGATCAAGCACCCTTCAGAGAAGCTGTGAAGACAGTATGGAAAAAGTATGAAGATAAAATTGGCAAGGATCTAATAGAAGCGGTTGCAAATACAAAATAGCGACATAAAGGGTGAGGTGAGGGTTTCTCATCTCACCTTCAATATACCCTTTTGAAGGTTAGGTGATTTTAAGTGAGAAAGATTTACAACGCAATAGTTTTATTTGAAAAAGCCGTAATAATAAATGCCCTTGTATTAATGGTAATTGTTACCTTTGCTCAGGTAATAGCCAGATTTGCCCTGCACAGCCCATTATCATGGAGTGCTGAAATGGCAAGATACCTCTTTGTCTGGATAACATTGATTGGTGCGAGTCTTGCCATCTCAAAGGGAGCCCACTTTGGTATTGACGTTTTAGCTCAAAGCTTACCTCAGAAACTGCAAAGATTATTATCCGTATTAACTTTTTTTGTTATACTGTTGTTTGCGTTAATAATGATAGTGTATGGATTTCAGGTAGTACAATTTACCTGGATGCAGTTTTCGCCTGCCTTACACATAAGAATGTCCTTTCCTTACCTTGCAATTCCGATTTCGGGAATATTTATGATAATACATGTGTTAGAAGCATTTTGCCGATACTGCAAAAAAGAGGGGGCTTCCAGAAATGATTAG
Organism: Thermosediminibacterales bacterium; assembly: GCA_029982205.1. Taxonomy (GTDB): domain Bacteria; phylum Bacillota; class Thermosediminibacteria; order Koleobacterales; family JARRCM01; genus JARRCM01. Next base: position 6,674 of record JARRCM010000009.1, on the reverse strand, counting down.
TTTGCTTTTTGTGATTTTAGTTATGTTAGCAGTTTTAGGAATACCCATAGCTTTTGCTATAGGGCTGTCTTCAGCTATTGCCCTGTTTTTTAAAAGCGATGTTCCACTGTTGATAGTGATTCAAAAAATGTTTACCCAGCTGGATTCATTTCCTCTGCTGGCGGTACCCTTTTTTGTTCTGGCAGGAGGTTTGATGGATAGAGGTGGGATATCGATAAAACTTATTAATTTTGCTGGGAATCTTGTTGGTCATATAAGAGGTGGATTAGCTTTAGTTTCAACCGTTGCTGCAATGTTTTTTGCAGGGATTTCCGGTTCTGCTTCAGCAGATACAGCTGCCATTGGTTCTGTTTTGATACCTGCTATGAAAGCAAAAGGATATAGTAAAGGCTATGCGGCATCAGTCCAAGCCACGGCAGGTTCGATTGGTGTAATAATACCTCCAAGTATTCCGATGGTAATTTATGCTTTAACAGCTGATGTTTCAATTGGAAAACTGTTTTTAGGGGGTTATATTCCTGGTATCCTCCTGGGCCTTGGATTGATGATAGTAAGTTATGGTTTTGCCCTGAAATACAATTATCCTGCAGAACCTAGGGCTGATTTGCCTTCTCTCTGGAAATCCTTTAAAGAATCTTTTTGGGCTTTGATGATGGCGGTTATTATTATGGGAGGTATTCTTTCTGGAGTTTTTACAGCGACAGAAGCTTCTGTCATTGCGGTGGTTTATGCCTTGATAATTGGTTTGTTTATTTATAAAGATTTAAAAATCAAGGATTTACCCCAAATTCTTATACAAAGTGGAATAATAACATCAATTGTTATGTTTTGTGTGGCAACAACAGCCGTTTTGGCCTGGATTCTTACTAGTGAACAGATACCCTTGAAATTGGCAAACTTCATGCTGTCTATTACCACAAACCCCTATTTGATTTTTCTTTTTATAAACGTAATCCTGCTGATTGTAGGCACTTTTCTTGATACAACTCCAGCTATAATATTGCTTGTACCAATTTTTCTCCCAATGGTTACAAAGCTGGGTGTTGACCCCGTTCATTTTGGTTTGATTACTGTTACAAATCTTGCTATTGGAATGTGCACTCCGCCGGTAGGTATCACATTGTTTGTTGCATGCAGTATAGCTGAGATATCTATGACCCAGTTAATAAAATCACTATTGCCCTATTTAGCTATAATGATTGCGGTGTTAATGATCATAACTTATTTCCCGGGGCTTGTCATGTTTTTACCTAATTTGTTTATGTAGAAAGGTTGAAGATATTATTATAGAACTTATTATAGAACGGAGTGGATTTTAAAAATGAAAAAATATAATGTTTTTGATATCAAAGGAACTGATTTTCCTGCTGGAAGAAACACAAAAGTAATAGTAGGCCCTGGTGCTCCAGTAGAAGCTGAGGGTTTTGTGATGGGTTATGTAACAATTTATCCTGGCGGATCTGTTCCTTTACATTCTCATGAACAGGAGGAAGTTTATTTAATTCTAAAAGGAAATGGTGAAATAAGAATAAAAGATAAAAGTTTGAGTGTTAAAAAAGGAGATTATGTGTATATTTCACCTCATCAAGAGCACCATTTAATGAATAATGGGAAAGAAGATCTTGTGATGATTTTCTGCTATGCTCCAAAAGGAGTTGTTGAACACTGGAATCAGGAAAAACATGGCCATTTAAAACATAAGGAGGCAATGCAATGCTGTCAAGAGTAATGGTTCTAGAAGAATTCAACAAACCTCTTGTAGAAAAAGAAGTAGAAATCCCCCAATTATCATCAGGCGAGGTTCTGGTTAAGATTTCAGCATCGGGAGTATGCGGTTCCGATGTCCACATGTGGAAAGGAGAAGACCCTCGCACACCACTTCCTATTGTGCTGGGGCATGAAGGTGTGGGAGAAATCGTAGAGATAAATGGAAGTAAAAAGACGGTAGATGGAATAGAACTAAAAACAGGAGATACCATTTTATGGAACAGGGGCATCACCTGTGGGAAATGTTTTTACTGTAAGGTGGCCAGACAGCCATTTCTGTGCGAAGATAGAAAAGTTTACGGCATTAACATTTCATTCAATGAGCATCCTCACCTTAACGGATGCTACTCTGAATATATTGTTTTAAGACACAACACCGACGTTTTCAAGATACCTAAGGATATAGACCCGGCAATCATCGTTAACGCATCCTGTTCTGGTGCAACAGCAGCCCACGGCTTTGATATTATAAAACCCGGGAATGGAGATGTGGTTGTAATTCAGGGCCCGGGTCCGGTAGGCATCTTCTCGGTTGCTTTCGCCAAAGCATGTGGTGTTAAGGAGATCGTCGTTATTGGAGGCACCCAAAAAAGACTTGACCTCTGCAGGGAATTCGGAGCGACAAGAATACTTAACCGCCACGAAACAACCAGAGAGGATAGAAAACAGGCTATTTTTGAGCTTACCAGGGGTCGGGGAGCGGATTATGTGATCGAAGCAGCAGGATACCCCCAGGCTCTTAGGGAAGGTCTTGGCCTGGTAAGGCCTGGTGGAACATACCTGTCTATGGGATTTGCTCAGCCTATGGGTAGTATTGAGTTTGATGGTTACAGTGACCTTGTTAGAAAGAATATAAGAATTATGGGAGTTTGGGTGAGTGATACAAGGCACACTTTCCAGGCCATGAACCTTGTGTTATCCAACCCCGAAGCTTTTGAAAAAATGATTAGCCATAGATATCCCCTCTTGAAAGCCAATGAGGCATTAAGAGCAATGGATAATAAAGAAGCATTGAAAGCCGTATTGATACCGTAATAACAAGGAGGAAGCAAGTATGAGGAAAATACAGTGTAATGTGTTGATTGTGGGAGGTGGCGGAGCGGGCCTTAGAGCAGCTATTGCAGCCAAGGAAAAGCGGCCAGAGGCTAAAGTGGTGCTTGTAACAAAGGGAAAATTGGGCGAAAGTGGTGTTACAGCCACAGCATGCTCGGATAGAATGGCCTTTCATGCGACACTTGAGCACACTGAACCCGGTGGAAAGGATGCGTGGATGCTGCATGCCAGGGATATTTATGAAATAGGAGGGGAGGTATCTGATGCAAACCTTGCTTCAATCCTTGCCAGGAATGCAGCCGATGCCTTTCATTACCTGGATAAATTGGGAGTGCCCTTTGTTAAAAAAGATGGAAAAGCGGTGCAGTTTATAACTGATGGTTCAGATTATGCCAGAGCATGCTTTACAGGGCCATATACCGCAGTGCATATCGAACAGGCCCTGGTCAGAAAAATCAGAGAACTGGATATAATGGTTATAGAACACTGTATGATTACAAGGCTTCTGACTAAAAAAGGCGAGTTGATAGGAGCTTTTGGTCTTGATATGCAGTTTGAAACCCAAGAGTCCGTAAATTCCATATATGTTTTTGAAACCCCTAATGTGATCCTTGCTACAGGAGGAGCAGGAGAAATTTTCAGACACAATGTTTACCCAGAAGGCATGACAGGGGACGGCTATGCAGTAGCCTATGAGGCAGGAGCAGAACTTGTCAACATGGAGTTTATTCAACTGGGGCTTGCATCAACAAAAACAAAGTTGAATTGCTCAGGCAGTATGATGAGAGCTGTGCCTCGTATCGTTAATGACAGTGGAGAGGAATTTTTAGCTAAATATTTCCCTAAAGAATATTCTTTAGCAGATGTTTATAATTTTGTTTTTCAGAAAGGTGCCAGCTGGCCGGTGACCTATGAACACACAACTCACATAATAGATATTGCGATTTACAAAGAAACCCAAAAGGGAAGACGGGTATATCTGGATTACAGCAAGAATCCAGATAACTTTGATTTTGAAAAGCTCTCAGAAAAAAACAAGCAGATGTATAAAAACGAGATGAGTGTAGACCTAGGATACAAGCTGCGTATTAAAAGCCCTCTAAATCGGTTGAAGGAAATCAACCAGCCGTCTATAGATTGGCTTAAGGCCAGGGGTATTGACCTTGAACAAGGAGACATGGTAGAAGTTGCTGTGTGTGGCCAGCACTTTCAAGGAGGTATTAGGATAGGAGAACAGGGTAATACCTGCATTCCGGGGCTTTATGCTATAGGAGAATGTGCAGGAGGTCAGCATGGAGCTAACCGACCGGGAGGAAACGCCCTGTTAGATGGTCAGGTGTTTGGAAAAATAGCTGGGGAAGCTGCAGTAATAAGAGCATTGGGAACAAACATTGTTGAAATAACATCTCAAGAGATTAATAAGTACAAAAGCGAGTTATTAGAATTGATTTCCAACAAAAATGGTATACATGCATCCGAACTGAAGAAACAAATTCAAGAAATTATGACCGACAGTGCCAGCATCGTACGAACAGAAAATAAATTGTTAGAAGCTTTGACAACCATAAGGGAATTAAAGGTTCAAAAAATTGTGGTTGATAAAGATATATGCCATGCTTTGGAAACTAAGATGATGCTTATTGTTTCCGAGATGGTCCTGAACGCATGTATAACTCGAAAAGAAAGCAGAGGTCCTCATCTCTTTTTTGAACGTTATGAAGACAACATTCCGGTTGGGCGTAGAGATCCTGAATGGCAGCATTACCTTGTGATAAAAAAAGAAAAAGACGGGATGATGATATGTAAGAAGAAGCCTGTAAACAGGTTTGTATAACTTATTAAAAAACAGGAGGTGCGGTAAATGATACCCAAATATGAGAATCTCAAACGAATACTTGAGAGCGGCATAATAGCCGTAGTGAGGGCCAAATCGCCGGAGCAGTCACTCAAAATTGCCGGGGCATGCAAAGAAGGCGGAATAACATCCATAGAAATAACCATGACAGTGCCCGGAGCAATAGACGTCATAAAACAAGTAGCCTCCACATACCCCAAAGACCAGATTCTAGTAGGGGCAGGCACAGTATTAGATGCCGAAACAGCAAGAGCAGCCATGCTGGCGGGGGCAGAATACATAGTAAGCCCTCATCTCAACCAAGAAGTAGTAAAAATATGCAACAGATATCAGAAAATCTGCATGCCCGGAGCAATGTCAATAAAAGAAATAATAGAAGCCATGGAAGCCGGAGCCGATGTAGTAAAACTATTTCCCGGCAGTATGTTTGGCCCCAAAGCAATAAAAGCCATAAAAGGGCCCTTGCCACAAGCAGAACTAGTGCCTACCGGAGGAGTCAGCCTTAACAACGTAGAAGAATGGATAAAAGCAGGAGCAGCAGCAGTAGGAGTAGGAGGCGACCTCACAAAAGAAGCCATACAGAAAAACGATTACAGCATAATAACCCAGAAAGCCAGACAATTCGTAGAAAAAATCAAAAAAGCAAGGCAAAAACTATAAACAAGGAGGCAAGACCAATGACGAAAAAAGTAATCACATTAGGAGAAATAATGTTGAGACTATCAACTCCCGGCTATCAGCGATTCATTCAAGCCCAGAGTTTTGATGTAACCTATGGAGGAGGAGAAGCCAATGTAGCGGTATCATTAGCAAACTACGGACTTGATGCATATTTTATCACAAAACTTCCAGACAACCCCATAGGCCAGTCAGCATTAAACCACCTAAGAAGATACGGAGTAAAAACAGACTACATCGCAAGAGGAGGAGACCGATTAGGCATATACTTTTTAGAGACCGGAGCATCCCAACGTCCCTCCAAAGTAGTCTATGACAGAGCGGGTTCAGCCATATCCAAAGCAAACCCCGAAGAATTTGACTGGGATAAAATCTTTGACGGGGCAGCATGGTTTCACTTTACAGGGATAACCCCTGCATTAAGTAATGAAGCCACAGAAATAACAAAAACAGCAGCAAAAGCAGCCAAAAAACACGGAGTAAAAGTAAGCTGTGACCTAAACTACCGCAAAAAACTCTGGAGCCCCGAAAAAGCAAGAGAAGTCATGACAGAACTAATGCAGTATGTAGATGTAGCGATAGGCAATGAAGAAGACGCAGAAAAAGTATTTGGCATAAAAGCAGCAGAATCAGACATAACAACCGGCCAGCTCAATGAAGAAGGCTACAAACAAGTAGCAAAACAGCTGGTAGAAAAATTCGGTTTCGAAAAAGCAGCCATAACCTTAAGAGAGAGCTATTCCGCATCAGACAACGGCTGGTCGGCGCTGTTGTATGACGGCAAAGAGTTTTACCGTTCAAAGAAATATAACATAAGGATAGTAGACAGAGTAGGAGGAGGAGATTCTTTTGCAGGTGGATTAATATACTCCCTTCTCAATGGATTTGACTGTCAGCGTGCAGTGGAGTTTGCCGTTGCAGCCTCATGTCTAAAACACACTATTCCTGGAGACTTTAATATGGTAACTGTGGATGAAGTGAATACCCTTGTAGAAGGTGACGCTTCAGGAAGAGTTCAGAGATAACAGCACATAAAAACAACCGGTAGGATTAACCTACCGGTTGTTTTTATGTGCTGTTCTTATTTTATAAAACTGCTCAGTATGTCTGGTAAAGCATCTTTCAAAACGAAAATCCCTATTCCTAAAAACAACAGGCCTACACCAAACTGTAAATAGTTGGCCGGTATGTATTTTGTCACAAGATGCCCGAAAACTGTACCTATCAAAGTTACAAGAATTAAAGCAGCTGAAGCCCCTAAAAATATTGGAATAGGGTTTTTGTAATTGCTTACAAGGGTAAACACAGCTAATTGTGTTTT
>JARRCM010000008.1 GCA_029982205.1 Thermosediminibacterales bacterium | reverse complement strand
TGCCCTCAACAACTGTTGTTGTTAGGTTTGATAAGACTGGATAGCCAATATCATCATGTTTTTCGCGAAATGTTGCATTTATTATTGCAATTTAGTATTTTATCTTCAAATTATATATCCTGCAATATTTTTTGTATCCTTTCTTTTTCATAAATGATTTGTTGAGATCCTGAATCATATGCATAACATGCTCCATTAATCATTCTGGTTTCCAACCTGCCTCTTGCATGTTTGTTTCCTTTTAAATGAGGAGCATCCAGCAATCCAAGCCTAATTGCTTTTGTAAGGGTTTCGGCATCAGTCCAGGGATCCTCAGCTGCAGGATTAAGCTGTTTTAAAAAGTCTAAAAGGATTTCTGCTTCTTGTAGCAATTCAGCTTTCCTTTTAAGAACATCATTATCAAGTGTCATATCAGGCATACCTAACAAACAATTTCTAACAACACCACGGGCTATCTTACAGCTCTCAATTATGTCTTCTGGAAGTGCAGCATGATGTGCTTCACAATATGCAACAACATGCAGGATATGTGGTTTAAGTGCCATTGCAAGATAAGTTGAAGAAGCCAATTGCCCTTTTGCTAAATCCATATCAGTCGGAAAACTTGCCAGGCCTGCTCTAACCTGACGATAAACAGTGAAATTATCATCCTGTAGTGACTCAATCAATTCAATTTTTGCAAGCATTTTTGCCAAATCCATTTTAGGTGATGTAGCAGGTGGGGTATTAAACATGTATTGAGCTATGTAATTTTTTACACCCATTTTTTTGGCGTTATAAGCTGCCAAAAACGCCATTACAACTGCTATCGTATCATGTGCATCTCTTAAACTCCAGTGGTGGGCCTCATTCACTTCAACTGGTACACTTCTTTCACCATGCCATTTCATGACCTTTTGATTTTCTATGATAGATTCTTTGATTCCACGAGGGCCTCTACCGTCCAGTACATTATACCAGCACAAAGGTACAGCACACCATGCATTATTAATGGTCTCTAAAAGCATTTCTGCCATTTTAATAAGATTGTTGGTACCGCTATAACACCTCATAAGCGGGAAGTTTCCAGTTCTTGTTTCATTATACAAACTCTTAAAATCTTGTGGTGATCTTACCGCTACGCCTCCTGCACCATCTAGATTAGGATTCATTTTTTCTTTCTCAAAAAAGAATTCCTGAGCATTTTGATCAGGGGCAATAGAAATAATATCCAACACTTTTGAATTTGCCAGTTTTCTAACCCCGATAAGTGTTTCATTTAAATCAGGTAAACCAAAATGATGTCTAATCACAGGAAAAGGATACTTGCTTTTTATTCGTTCTATAATATTATGATTCACAGGATCATCAGGCATATTTTGTATAGTTTTTTCAAAAGTTCCTCCTTTTAAAAACACTATAATATCATCTATGTCCTCACTTCCATTAAATACTTTTTTAAATATTCCTGACCTTTCTGCTACTTCAGCTGTGGGACCGGTACCTCCAAATATAAAAACTTTGCTTGCCAAACTGTATTTTTTGATTTTTTTATCTAGTTCTCTTAAAAGAGGAACTAAGGTTTCTGGAGTTAATCTATAACCTATCGCAACAATATCCGGGTCACTTTCTATAACAGCACCTATAAGCTCGTCAACCGATACAGCAGGCCCAAGAAAATCAGTGCTATATCCCTGCTCTTCTGCTAGGCGCAGGAAATTAATGACTCCACCCACATGCACACAGTTTCCCAATGAAGCACCTATTATTCTTTTTCTCAATAAAATCACCTCGGTTTTGCATTTTTTGGCAAGTATATTATATATTACTCATATAAATGAGTCAAACATGGGACTTAAAATGAAAGTCTTCTAGTTTACTGAAAATATGGTATACTGAAAACATGGGTTAGAATTTTATAAAAGGGGGAATTAAACATGCCATTTGACGGAACTGTAATTTATGCTATTAAAGAAGAACTTAAATCAAAAATTATTGATTCTAGAATAGAAAAAATATATCAGCCTCGAAAAGACACCGTACTGTTTTATCTAAGAAAAAACGGTCAACCTTATCATCTTCTTGTTTCATCAGATCCCGCTAACCCAAGAATTCATTTAACAAAGGCTGAATTTGAAAATCCCCAGTCACCTCCAATGTTTTGTATGTTGTTACGTAAACATCTTATGAATGGTCGGATATCAAATATTACTCAACCTGATTTTGAACGTATTATTTATATAGATATTGAATCATTAAACGAAAAAGGCATAATGGATACAGAACGATTAATTATTGAAATCATGGGAAGACATAGCAATATAATTTTAACAATGCCTCAAAAAAACATCGTTTTGGATGGAATTAAGCGGTTAACTGGAGATATAAGCAGTTACAGAACAATAATTCCCGGATCTTGCTATATTTCTCCTCCAAATCCTGGAAAGCTTAATCCATTAACAACAGACCAAGAACTGATTATTAAAACTTTCAAAAATAATCCCGAGCAAAAAGTTTATAAAATATTAGTAGATAGTTTTAATGGAATCAGCCCTAAATTGGCAAAAGAAATAGCTGAAAAGGCAGGAGTGTCTCCTTCTACTGCAAGCAATGAACTCAGTCAAAAACAGCTAAAATCTATATCAGAAGTATTTTATTTGATTTTTCAACAGTTACAGAAAAAAAATATTACGCCTTATGTTTATATAGATATATCAAATCAAAAACCTGTTGATTTTTCAGTTTTTCGGTTCGAAACTCTGTGTCAATATAAATGTAAAAAATTTTTATCTGTCAATGAAGCTCTAGATTATTATTTTTCAGTAAAAGAAGAATTTCTACTTTTTAACCAAATGAAAAGTGAGCTTAAAAAAATCATTGATTTCAATCTGAAACGATGCAGTAAAAAACTCGAATTACAAAAATCGCGGCTTCAAGAAGCTGAAGATGCTGATAAGTATAAACTGCTTGGGGAATTAATAACTTCTAACATTTTTCGTTTGAAAAAAGGTCAGACAGAAGCTGAATTAATTAATTACTACAGCCAGACACCTTCAAAGATCAGAATTTCTCTTGACCCCAAACTGACCCCATCCCAAAACGCTCAAAAATATTTCAAAAAGTATTCAAAGTTAAAAAATGCGTTGGAAGTTGTTAAAAAAATCATAAAACAATCAAGTAGCGAAAAAAAGTATTTTGAAAACGTACTGCATACTCTTGAACAAGCTGCTGATATTCAAGATTTGAATGAAATTCGAAATGAACTAATAAGTGAAGGTTATATCAAATCTCAAAAGAAAATCCCTTCAGGAAACACAGAAACAAAAAAAGAACCACTGCAGTTTATTTCAAAACAGGGTTTTATAATTCTTGTAGGAAGAAATAACCAACAGAATGATTTTCTCACTATGAAAACCGCCCGGCCTGATGATATTTGGATGCATACCAAAGAAATACCAGGTGCCCATGTTATTATCAGGTCTAAAGGCAATTTAAACATTCCTGAAGAAACGCTTTATGAAGCAGCAAACTTAGCGGCTTTTTACAGTAAAGGACGCCATTCAAGCAATGTGGCAGTAGACTATACACAAAAAAAGAACGTTAGGAAACCAAAAGGAGCTAAACCAGGAATGGTTATTTACGACAATTATAAAACTATTTATGTCACTCCTTCAGAAACCAAAATCCCTCAAATCACAAATGAATGATTCATAAACAAAAAACGGCTAACGCCGCTTGTTATAAAGCCTCAATACCGGATTTTATCCGGTTTTTTCTATTATCTTAACAGAGTTTTCCATATCGATCTCTTCTAAATTTACTTTAATAAACTCAGACATTGATGTAGGAACATTTTTGCCTACATAATCAGCGCGAATTGGTAATTCTCGATGGCCTCTGTCGATCAGCACCGCTAATTGAATCATTTTGGGCCGACCGAGGTCCATCAAGGCATCCATTGCTGCTCTAACAGTTCTGCCTGTAAACAAAACGTCATCAATCAGAACAACTTTTTTATCCTTAATGCTAAAATCAATCTCGGTCTTCCTAAGAATTGGCTGGCTGGCCTTTGTTGTAAGGTCATCTCTATAAAGGGTAATATCTAAAATACCCAAAGGAAGTTCTACACCTTCTACTTCTTTAATTTTACGCGCAATACGTTGAGCAAGAGGCACGCCTCTTCGTCGAATACCAATCAACACAAGGTTTGAAACCCCTTTATTTCTTTCTATGATTTCATGGCTTATTCTCGTTATTGCTCTATCAATTCCTTTTTCATCCATTATTTTAGCTTTCTCTTTCAAACTTATCTTCCCCCTTTTTGACCCTGAGTTTTTCAATCACATTTTTAAAGTCAACAGGTATTGGAGCTGTAAACTCTAGATACTGTCCTGTCTTCGGGTGTTTAAACCCTAAACTTTTTGCATGAAGAGCCTGACCTTTAAAACCCAGGTTATTTCGTTTTAGGCCATATACTGTGTCGCCAACCAAAGGATGGCCGATATATGCCATATGAACCCTTATTTGATGAGTTCTTCCAGTCTCTAGAGAAGCTTCAATCAATGTATAATCATTAAACCTTTCAATAACTTTGAAATGTGTAACAGCTCTTTTACTGTTTTTATGGGTTACCGCCATTTTTTTTCTATTGACAGGATGCCGTCCAATTGGAGCATCTATGCATCCTTTATCTTCTTTTATAATACCGTGAACTAAAGCAACATAACGGCGTTTAACCGTTCTTTCTTTAATCTGCCGGGCAAGGTCTTTATGAGCCTCATCGGTTTTAGCCGCCATAATCACTCCAGAAGTGTCTTTATCAAGGCGATGTACAATTCCGGGCCTAATCACTCCATTAATTCCGGAAAGATTTTCACAATGTGCCAACAGGGCATTTACCATGGTAGACGTATAGTTGCCGGGAGCTGGGTGAACCACCATCCCTTTCGGTTTGTTTATTACAATAACTTCATCATCTTCGTACAAAACATCCAATTCTATATTTTCAGGTTTTACAGACAACTCTTTGGGCTGCGGAAACTCTATTTCTATTTTATCATCAAGCTTCAGTTTGTAATTTGGTTTTTCTGTTCGATTATTAACTTTTATATAACCTTCATTAATTAGTTTTTGTATATATGATCGGGAAAGGTTATTAAGATTTTGCACAAGATAAACATCAAGTCTTCGTTTGACATTTTCACAATCGACTATTAATTTCTTAGAGGACATATTAACCCTCCCTCTAAGAAGGTTTTAAACTCTTTTTATCATTAAAAACAATTTCATAAATTAATATACCCACTCCAAATACTATAGCCATATCCGCTATATTGAACACAGGCCATATTCTTAAATCCAAGAAGTCAACAACATAACTTAGCCTTATCCTGTCCAATAGATTTCCAAGAGCTCCTCCAATCTGAAGAGCAAAGGCAAATCTAAGAGCTTTTTTGTTTTTGGGAACAAACTGCATATATACTAGAATAATTATTACAATTAAAACACTAATAAATACAAAAAAAGTTGTTCTATGTTTCAAAACACCAAAAGCTGCACCATAGTTTTTTACATAAGTTATATGAAACAGGTTTTTAATAATTGGTATAGACTCATTTGGGCTCATGAGCTTTTGAATATAACTTTTCGAAATTTGGTCAATTAACACTAAAAACACTATCACAAAAAAAAACTCCAATTTATCCCACTCCCAAACAACTTTTTGTTTAATTTTAGCATACATCTTTAATGGCTTTCAAGGAAATCTATTCACTCTTCTCAATTGTTTCTTCTCTTTCTTCATCATCCTCATAAATAAATTCATCCATCCGGTCAACAATCCCTCGAAGTTCATCGCCATCTATAACCGTATCATTATATCCGTGTGCGCCGGGAATATCTTGAGGGGAATTTGCTGTACCATAACGTGCTACATCCTGCCATGCATCTTCTCCGTCATACATAACCGGTCTCTCATTATCATAATCTGTGAAAGTCCTTCCAAAAGGATGTGAAATCACTTCTTCCTCAATTGGTCGTGGATGTCTGTCTTTAATTTTTTCTTCTGAGTTTTTACAGTTTATACATAACCGGGTGTAAGGTACCGCCTTTAATCGTTCTTGAGATATTTCTTTACCGCAGTATTCACATTTCCCATAATCACCCCTTTCCAGTTTATCAAGTGCATAATTGATTTTTCTAAGCAATATTTTTGCATTATCTTTCAGTGCAGTATCTTTTGAACGTTCAAAAGTTTCTGCTCCAAGGTCAGCCGGATGATTATCGTAACTGGAAAGCTCTCCTAACGAGTCCTTTAAGGAAACATCAATCCCTCCTTCTTTAAGCCCTTTGATTTCATTCAAAATATCATTCTTTTGTTTAACAAGTATATTTCTAAAGTAGTTTAATTCTGACTGGTTCATTTATCACTCCTCCTGCAATTTGAGATGATTTTAAAGCTGTTGTTGAACTATTTTTACAATATCTGCTATAAAATCCCCTAAAAGTGGTAGATTTAAAATCAAAAGTTTTTGCAGCAAATATAATAATAAAGCACCTAGAAGTGTAAAACCTACAGCCATCCCAAAACCTCTGGCAATCCCAGCTATAAAATTAATATAAAGTAACCTTTTAGGGTTATCTAACAACTTGATATATTCTGCAATCCGCATTTTCTCAATATTGACCGAAAGTTCTTGTATTTTTTTATAAAGCATATTAAGAGGAATTTTGCTGTCATCCATCTCCAGCACTCCCTTTATTAGTTTAGCCATTAATTAGATGTAATCTAACATCTTAGAAATTAAGGTAAACGAATTCTCTGCAGCTTTTTCTGCAAATTTTTTATAATCCAAAGAGGCACACGAGTCTGCTTTGTCCGAAATGCTTCTGATAATCACAAAAGGTATATTATTTAAGAAACAAGTTTGTGCTATTGCAGCACTTTCCATCTCTACACACCATCCTTTAAAATCTTCCCTAAGCTTTTCAAGGGTTTTTGGATCTGAAACAAATCTGTCACCTGTTAAAATCCTGCCTACAAAAACTCTGTTGTCTTTAATTTCTCTATCCCCAATAGATTTAGCAAGTTTCACTAAACCTGTATCTGCTTCAATCTCTTTAATCTTAAGTCGTGGAATAAAGCCAAGTTCATAACCAAAACACGTCACATCAATATCGTACTGTATCAAATCCTTTGAAATAACAATATCTCCAAACTCTAAATCAGGATGTATCCCACCGGCAACCCCACATCCTAAAACTGATTCAACATTAAACAAATCTATTAATACTTGACAGGAAACAGCAGCATTTACCTTACCAATACCACTTTCCACAACAATTATATTTTTTCCCTTCATCTTTCCACTATAAAAATTTTTACGCGCTTTTTTTATAGTTTTTAGGTTGTTTAAATGATTTTTAAAAAAAGTTATTTCTTCATCCATTGCACCAATTATACCTATAGTTTTCATTAAAAACCCCTCTTTCATTCATAATAAACAAGAAAACCCTCACCCTTCCACCGGGGAGGATTTGATTTTAACTAAATTGTAAAAGCAGATTTGACTTTTACGTTTTTTATATTACCCAACTTTCCTGTTAAAGCACCAATTTCGTCTGTAGTAGCATCAATGATTAATGAAATAACCGATATCCCTCTTTCTTTATAAGGAATACCCATTCTACCAACTATAATGTCTCCATACTCGCTTAAAATTTCATTAACTTTACGGGCTGCATTCCCCCTGTCCATCACAACTATACCAACAACAGCAATTCTATTAGCTGTTGCCATTTGAAATCTCCTCCTTCAATTGGTCGGTAGAAATTCCTTCATGCAATTCTTGTGTTTCGATTAATTCCAATTGTGATTTTAGGAAATTAATAAAGCGCGTTTTAAAAACAAGAAAATCCTTTTTAATTTCCTCATATTCCCTTTGCATGTCAACAACTTTTAAATTGGCTGTCTGAATAATTTTTTTTGCATTTTCATGGGCTTCTCTTAATATGATTTCCTTTTCTTTATATGCGTTGTTTTTCACTTCTTCTGCAGTTTGCTGAGCAAGAATCAAAGCATTCTGCAGGGTTTCCTCTATATTTTTATAATTTTCTATTTTATCTTTTAATTCGCTTATTTCTTCTTTGAACCGTATATTTTGCTCATACAATTTCTCATAGTCTTTTTTGATCTTTTCCATAAACTCATCAACTTCTTCAATATTATAACCCCTAAAACTTTTTTTAAACTCTATTTTTTTTATATCAATAGGAGTAAACATGTATGTATCCATTAATGGACCTCCTTCTGTGCTTAAAACAGTATCAACAAAATCCTTAAAATTATATCCCTTAAGATTTTAAGCACAAATATTGCTATTAGCGGAGAAAAATCAAAAGGCATCCCTGGTGAAGGAGGGAAAAACCTGTAAGTTAATCTCCTAAAAGGCTCTAAAACCGGGTCAGTCACTTGATAAATAAATCTAACTATTGGATTATATGGATCCGGTCTGACCCAAGACAACAATATTCTTACCAAAATAAGCAAAAACAAAAACTCAAAAAACAAATCAACAGCCCTGTATAGTATCATTTCTTCACCTCTTCTATTCTTCTGTATTAGCTAATGAAATGAAATTTTTGTTTTCCAACTCTTTACCTTCTTCTGTTATGTTCCCGGAAACATTAATATTGTTTGGAGTAAGAAGAAAAACCCCTTTTCCTATTTTTTTGATCTCTCCATCAATTGCATATACAGCACCACTAACAAAGTCAATCAATCGTTTTGCTTCCTCAATATTCATTTTTGTTAGATTGGTAATAACCGGACATCGGTTTTTCAAATTATTACAAATCTCCATTACATCATTAAACTTTTTGCATTCTATAACCATCACTTTAACATTGGATATTCTGTGAAGGTTTACAATTTTAGTTTTATCTGGTTTAGAAAAACCGCCCTTATCCCATTTAGGATAATCATCAGTTTGTTCTGGTTCTTCGTTTTCATCACCTAAACCTATCAGACAAAGAAATTTATCAAAAAAACCCCGACTCATTTTATCCTCCTCCACAAACTTTTAGTAATTTCTTTCTCCAAAAATGCCTGTGCCAATCCTTACCATGTTTGAGCCTTCCTCAACTGCTATCTCAAAATCGTTTGTCATGCCCATAGAAAGGTATTTCATCTCGACATTTTTTGGTAGATTTGCCTTCTGCAGATGATCAAAAATTCTTTTCATTTCTCTAAAATACGGCCTCAATTCTTCAGTATTAGCAACATAAGGCATAATAGTCATAAGACCTTTTAACCTTAAAAAAGAAAACTGACCAATCCCATTAATAAAATCTTCAACTTCATCTGGTTTGAGACCATACTTTGTCTTTTCACCAGTGATATTTAATTGTAATAAAGTATCTTGAATCTTCCCTTCCTTTTGTGCCCTTTTATTAATCTCTTTAGCTAATGAGTATCTATCAAGAGAGTGTATTAAATCAAAATGTTTTAAGGCATATTTTACTTTATTTGTTTGGAGGTGCCCTATCATGTGCCAACTCACATTTTTATCTACCTTATCAATTTTTTGAAGCATTTCTTGAACCCTGTTTTCACCGATAATTTTTACGCCGGCTTTTATAGCTTCATTTATCTCGTTTGGACCTACGGTTTTAGTTACTGCCACAAGAGCAATCTCTTCAGGATTTCTGTTTGATTTTAAAGCAGCTTTTTTTATAATATTTTTGACATCTTTTAAATTGTTCCTTATATAACTCACAGAAAATCAACTCCTTAATAATTCTCTAAAAACTATAATTTTCCTTCAAAGATTTTTCATTTTAATTGTTTGGTAATATGATTTTTTCCCATCTCTTAATACCCTCTACTACAACCGAATCAGCATTTTGTCCAATTATGTTTATTTGCTTAAAAGTTTTAACTTTATTCTCTAAAACCCAAACCCCATTAACTCCATTTCTGTTTATTACCGTTTCCAAAGGTAATTTAATGCCCCAAATCCTATCAGATAAAATCTGAAAACATATTTTCCGTATCTCTGTAAAATCAGGAAGCATTTGATCTGTTTGAAGAATAAGAACTGTTTTGCCATCATCGCTATTAATGACCTTGTAGACCTTTGCTTTTATTTCCGGACTTTCCGGTTTACATGCAGAAATATTAATATAGTTACCTTCCTTGATATCCATTTCTATAGGAGCTTCTAAATATGATACTATGTAGTAATTAAAATTGTTAACAATTTTAAAAACCGGCTCACCAGCTTTTATCTCCTCTTTTTTTATGTCAATAAATCCAGAATTAGCTTCAAGAAGTTTTTCTGGATTTATCTGCTGAAGTTTTTCAGGCTTTAACAAGTCTTCAAGCCCATCAATTCTAAAACTTACTATACCTGAAAAAGGAGCTTTTAATTCAATCTTCCCTTTTTTTAATTCATTTAATATCATTTCCCTTTCAATTTCAGCCTGTTTTAGTGAATCATTTTGATTCAAACCAAGATGCTTGCCCTTGTTTAAAATTGTTAAAAGTTCTTCTTTTTTTTTAATAACTCCAAAAAAATCTCCTTTTTCTATATCGCTTATAATCAATTCAAGTTTTTTATTTAATGCTTGATCTAATATTTCCGTGTTTTTTTTATCATCTGCTTTCTCAAAGGTTTTTAAATCATCTATACGTCGTTCAATCTCTCTGAGACGATTTTCTAAAAAAACCAAATCAATGGAAGGTTTTGTAATTACGGCAACTGTTTCACCATATCTTACACGTCGATTTTTATTAACTAGATATTTTAATTGTCCAGTTATAGGTGACTTAACGACTTGTTCTTCTCTAATTATTATCCCATCCAATGGATATGCCGATTTAATACTTCCATATTCTGCTAATATTGTTTTTTCTGATTCGAAAAAATTGTAATAAGCAATAAAGGTAAGGATTATAATTATTAAACCTATTATTGTTTTGCGAAGAAAAAACCGTTTTTTTCTTGGAAACTTTATAAGTTTTTTTGTGTTTTTCATTAACACCACCTCTAAACCTAAGTATTATTATTCTTGTTTAGTTAATAAAATCCTGCCACCGAGTATATTTGTTTCAATAAAATAAGCGGCAATGCCTCTCCTATTTATAATAACGTTATTAAATGTTAACCTTCACTTCAACATTAATGGATTCTTTTTCTATATAAGGTCTATAAACGTACTGGAATAGAAAATATCCCATCAAAGGTACTATTGATAGCAATAGATATACCCATTTGAAACTTATAAATTTACTTAAGCCACCCAGCATTGCTCCTGCTGCTACACCCAAATCAAAAGCAGCTGTATATATTCCTAACGCCATGCCCCTGTAAGTTTTCGGAATATGAATTACTAAAAGAGCACTAAGCATGGGAAACAGTATTGCATAACCAAATCCATAAAGAACAGCTACTGCCACCAGTTGATTAAGATTAAACACAACACTCATAGAAAGAAAAGACAATGTTAATATTATTAAAGATACAGCCACCAATTGTTCTAAGTATTTGTTGCTCCAGCGTCCCATAATAAACCTCGTACACACAACAGTTGCTGTGTTTATCATGAAGAAATACTCAATACCGCTAATTTGTCTTTCATGTGCAAAAACAGGCATCATGGCTGATATGGCTCCAAAAGTTACTAGCCCACAAAAAAGCACCAGTGTTGGTATATAAACGCCTTTTTTCAATAGCACTTCAAAAAAACTGAAGTGTTGATCTTTTTTTCTTTCTATTGTGATATCTTTTAATAAAAACACAAAAATACCCGCTATAAATGCCAATATCAATGTAGAAACAACCGCTCCCTCAAAACCGTATGTTTCCATAAGCTTAACTCCAAGGGCCGGCGCTAATCCCTTAGCTGTAATACATGCTATGCTGTGAAAACCCATAAACTGCGCTACATTTTGTGACGAAGAAATATCAGCTACAAAAGTGGTTGCTGCAACCGTAAAACCTCCTACTGTAAATCCATATAACAGTTGAGCTAAACTCATACCTAATAATCCCATGGAAACCTTGAACAATACCGGAGTAAGGAAAAATAAAGCTATGGACAACATCATGAGTTTCCTACAACCTATAACATCCACCCAAGTTCCTCCTAGAGGTCTTGAAATTAATGAGCTAACAGAAAAAAGGCCTAAAACAAAACCTATAGTCAATTTGTCAAAGCCTGTTTGAAGCATATAAGCCGGAATCACGGGCATCATCACATAATAAGTAGCAAGAAAAGCTACAGTAGCAATCAAATCATATATAAAATTTTTTTTATAATTATATTCATCCATAAATAAACCTCCATAATTATTTATATCACTCTTGCTTTTGTTAAGTGATAGCTTTTAATAATCTATTTTTATAATTATAATAAATTATAATATATTTATATTCAACAGATGTATTTGATGTCTCCAAAAAAAGCTTTTGATTTTTCAGTTTCTAACAAAAAAACGCCTCTCACAGGCGTTATACAAGACTTTATTAATGGTCTGAGTGGGGGGACTTGAACCCCCGACCTCTAGAACCCCATTCTAGCGCGCTACCAAACTGCGCCACACCCAGACATTTTTACTTTTTGCATTATTTATTATACATAAATTCAATATAAATTTCAAGCCAAAAATAACTAGCCAACCTCTTTTTCTTCTATTTCAAAGCCGTTTAGTTTAAACTTCTTATGAATTGACCTGACAGCTCTATCTGCCTCAGTTTGAGAAACTAAACATGATATTTTAATCTCCGATGTGCTTATCATCTGTATGTTTATATTTTCTTCTGCAAGAGCCTGAAACATGGTTTTTGCAAACTCTGCTTTGCTGGCCATGCCCGCTCCTACTATAGACACTTTAGCCACATTTTTATCAAACTCCACTCCCATTGCTCCCAGTTTTTTTGCTGTATTTTCCATTATTTTCACCGTTTTGTCCAAATCATCTTCGCTTACGGTAAAAGATATATCATTGACTTTTTCGCGGCGTATGCTTTGTATAATCATATCAACATTAATATTTGCTGATGCCAGCTCAGAAAATACATGACATGCTATCCCAGGTTTATCTGGAACTTCAAGAACAGCAACTTTTGCTATTTTTTTATCACACGTTACACCACTAATACGCATTATATTTTCCAATTGAATCTCCCCCTTAACCACAGTACCAGGATTAGAAGAAAAACTTGAACGCACAATCAGATTAACACCATAGTTTTTTGCGAGCTCTACCGAACGGGGATGTAAAACTTTAGCACCAAGGTTGGCCATTTCTAACATCTCATCATATGAAATTTCACTAAGCATTTTAGCTTCAGGAACAATCCTGGGATCTGCTGTATATACTCCTTCTACATCAGTGTATATTTCACACTTTTCTGCCTGTAATGCCACAGCAAGAGCTACTGCAGTAGTATCTGAACCACCACGACCAAGAGTGGTGATATCATTGTTGTTGTTTATACCTTGAAAGCCTGCCACTATTACTATTTTGCCCTGCTGGAGTTCCTTGTTTATTCTTTTCGAATCCACCTTCAAGATACGTGCTTTGTTGTGAATATCATCTGTAAGTATCCCAACCTGCCCTCCTGTAAGGGATATTACTGGTTCGTTTAAAGCCTCTATAGCCATAGCAAGAAGCGAAATAGAAACCTGTTCACCTGTAGATAAAAGCATATCCAGTTCCCGTTCTGAAGGATGAGGATTTATTTTATAAGCCATATCTAAAAGTTTATCTGTGGTGTCTCCCATAGCCGAAACAACCACGACAACCCCATATCCCTTTTTTTTCGATTTTATAATCCTTCTTGCCACATTTTTTATTTTGTTAGAATCAGCTACTGATGAACCGCCATATTTTTGCACTATTATCTTCATATCTATTCCTCCACGTATAGTTTTGCCCCCTCTAAACATGGTTCAGTAATATAAACCTTTGAATCTATACCCTCTTGCTTAAAAGCTTTTTTCATAGCCGAACCGATGGCCTCAATATTATTATTTGCAAGTGCAATTACCGTTGGGCCTGATCCGCTTAAAAAAGACCCTAAAGCGCCATTGGCTTCGGCAGCATTAATCACTTCCATCATACCTGGAATAAGTTTATTTCGATAAGGTTGATGAAGTCTATCCTTTGTAGCTTCTTTTAACACTTCTAAGTTACCTAAGGCCAAACCTGCAGCAAGTAAAGATGCGCGCCCTATGTTATATATAGCATCCTTTATATCAACCTTTTGGGGAACTACTTTTCTTGAAAGAGAGGTTTCAATCATAAAATTGGGCACCACCACAACGAATTTTAATCCATTTATTCCATTAAGTTTCATATGTGTTATACCTTGCTCACTTAAGCAAGAAACAACAACTCCCCCTAAAAACGCCGGAACAATATTATCGGGATGACCTTCCATTTCTACTGCGATTTTAAGTAACTCTTCATCTGGTAAGGGTTTAGAAAGCAAATAATTTGCTCCTAAAATCCCTCCAACTATACAAGCAGCGCTACTGCCTAACCCTCTAGCAATAGGAATATTATTAATCAGTTTTATCTTCAACCCTTTAAGAGGTGTTCCTGTTTTTTCAAAAACTTTCCTTATAGCTTTATATACCAGGTTGTTCTTGTTTTTCTCAATAATATCTTTACCTTCACCTTCTACCTCTATAAAAAGGCCGTTGTCTGTTTCTTCCAGTTCGATAAAGTTAAATATATTCAGAGCGGCTCCTATAGAATCATACCCCGAACCTAAATTTGCAGTAGTAGCTGGTAGTCTGACTTTAAGCATAACTTTTACCTCCTAATTGATTATTTCGTTTTCCAATATACTAATATCAGGAGGTATAATTTTGGGTTTTTGCCCTGTCTTAACTGCTATATCAGGGTCTTTGAGCCCATGCCCTGTTACAACACAGACAATTCTACTATTAGGTTCAAAAAAACCTGACCTAGCAATTTTAAGAACACCGGCAACTGAAGCAGCAGAAGCAGGCTCCACAAATACTCCTTCTTTACTTGCTAATAGCTTATATGCTTCAAGAATTTCTTCATCTGTTACTTTATCTATTAAACCTTGGGATGATTTAATAGCCTCTTCTGCACCTTTCCACGAAGCAGGGTTGCCGATTTTGATAGCAGTAGCAATCGTTTCAGGTTTTTCCACTATTTTTCCTTCAACAATAGGTGCTGCTCCTGCCGCCTGAAAACCTAACATTTTTGGGAGTTTTTTGATTTTATCTGCATTTTTATATTCTTTGAACCCTTTCCAATAAGCAGTGATATTACCTGCATTACCAACCGGGATGGCCAAATAGTCCGGAGCGTCTTCCAGCTGGTCACACACTTCAAAAGCTGCTGTTTTCTGACCTTCAATCCTCATCGGATTAATAGAATTAACAAGAGTTATTGGATGTTTAGAAGCAATCTCTCTCACCATTTTAAGTGCCATATCAAAATTTCCGTTAACGGCAATAACTTGAGCACCGTAAGTAATTGCCTGCGCAAGCTTTCCTAATGCAATGTTTTTATTTGGTATCAAAACAATACATTTCATTCCTGCTCTAGCTGCAAAAGCCGCAGCAGAAGCAGAAGTATTGCCAGTCGAAGCACATATAACTGCAGATGAACCTTCTTCCTTGGCTTTAGAAACGGCCATAGTCATTCCACGGTCTTTAAATGAACCTGTGGGATTAAGCCCTTCATATTTTAAATATAATTCTACGTCACCTAATAATTTTTCTATATATTTTGCCCGAATAAGAGGCGTATTGCCTTCGTTCAAAGTTATTATTGGTGTTTTTTTAGAAACCGGGAGAAAATCATAATACCGTCTTATTAAACCGCTCCACAAATCAAACATCCCCTTCCACCCTGATTACGTTAGAAACTTCTAGAGTCTGTGAATATGATAAAATTTCATCAAGTGCCAGTTTCATGTTTTTTTCTTTTACCATGTGAGTTATTAATACCAATTCAGCAGTTGCTTTTTCAGCACTCTTTTGTACAACGGAATGAATGCTAACATTATAGTTACTAAATATTCCTGCTATTTTAGCCAGGACTCCAGGTTTGTCCTCTACCTGTAAACGTAAATAAAACCTTGATTCAGTCTCACCAATATTTATTACAGGCTTTTCAACAAAACATGTACATAAAACATTTTTACAATTATTTTTATTACGCGCTATTTCAATTATATCTCCCACTACAGCACTGGAAGTAGGATCTTTTCCTGCCCCTCTACCAAAAAACATAACCCGGCCAACGGGATAGCCAGTTACCATTATGGCATTATAGACATCATTCACGCCTGCAAGGGGGTGTTTTATCGGCATAAAGACCGGTGAAACGCTTGCTTCTATTCTACCATTTCTTTTGCGGGAAACTGCAAGAAGTTTTATTACATATCCTAATTCTTTCGCATATAAAATATCTTTACTTGTAATGTTTCGAATTCCTTCAGTATAGATCTCCGCAGGATTTATTCTAGTATTAAAACCAATGGAAGCCAAAATTGCCAATTTCCTTGCAGCATCAAAGCCATCTATATCAGCCGAAGGATCACTTTCAGCATAGCCTAGCCTTTGAGCATCTTTTAACACTTGACCAAATTCTTTTTTCCTCTCTGTCATTTCTGTAAGGATGTAGTTAGTAGTTCCATTTACAATACCCATTATCTCATAAATTTCATTTGCAGCAAGGCATTCCTTCAGCGGTCTAATTATTGGAATGCCTCCTCCAACACTTGCCTCAAACAAGAGGTTTTTCCCGGCTTTTTCAGCTAGGCCAAAAAGAATTTTACCGTGTTTTGAAATTATTTCTTTGTTTGCGGTAACCACATGTTTCCCATTAGTTAATGCCGTTTTTATATAACTTAATGCAGGCTCTTCCCCTCCAATAAGTTCAACAATAATATCTATGTCACTATCTTCTAAAATTTCTTCAGGCTTTGTGGTAAGAGGTAGATTGTAAGGAAGATTACGTTTTTTATTAATATCTCTGACAAGTATCTTTTTGATTTTAATTGCTTCCCCTACTTTTTTCTCAATATTTTTCTGATTTTTTTCAAGGACTTCAACAACTCCAGTTGCTACAGTGCCTAAACCCAGCAAACCAATATTTATCAATTTCCACACCTGCCTTTATACTATTTTATATTTAATTAACAGTTCTGCTATTTGAACAGCATTAAAAGCAGCACCTTTGCGCAAATTATCAGCAACAACCCAGAGGTTTAATCCATTTTCTATAGAATAGTCCTCTCTAACACGGCCCACAAAAACCTCATTTCTGCCTGCAACATTAGCCGGTAAAGGATACACATTGTTATAAGGATCATCCTGTAGTATTACACCCGGGGCTTTTGATAACAGTTCATGAGCTTTGCTTCTCGTTATCTTTTTTTCTGTCTCAATGTTTACTGATTCAGAATGGCCAATTAAGACAGGCACCCTAACAGTTGTAGCAGTAACTTTTATAGTATAATCATTTAATATTTTTTTTGTTTCATTAACCATCTTCATCTCTTCTTTGGTATAGCCCATGTCATCAAAAACATCTATATGTGGTAAAACATTAAACGCTATTTGATGTGGATAAACTTCTATTTTAATTTCATCTCCTGTCAACAATGCTTTTGACTGAATTTTTAGCTCTTCCATTGCTGCCAGGCCAGTTCCTGACACTGCTTGGTATGTAGAAACAACAATACGTTTTATTTTTGCGTAATCATGTAATGGCTTTAATGCAACCACCATCTGAATAGTAGAACAATTAGGATTTGCAATTATTCCATTATGTTTCTTCACTTCTTCCGGGTTTACTTCCGGTACAACTAATGGCACGTTTTCATTCATTCTAAATGCATTACTGTTATCTATAACAACAGCTCCGCGCTTAGCACATTCAGGTGCTAGTCTTCTGCTAACCTCAGTGCCTGCACTGAAAATCACCATATCCAGCCCGTCGAAGGCCTCAGGAGTAGCCTCAATCACTTTATAAGGTTTGCCTTTAAAAGTAACCTCCTTTCCTGCTGAACGGTCTGATGCCATAGGTTTTAAACCAGCTACCGGAAAATTCCTCTCTTCCAACACTTTTAATACCTGCTGGCCAACTGCTCCGGTAGCTCCAACAATACCAAAGTTGTATTTCTTCATATAGACATCTCCTTTCTTTTATTCTTGAGCCAATATATCTACATTTTGAACTCCTTCTATTTTTTGAATTGACTTAATAAGTTCTTCCCCGCTTTCCTGCATTCCCGCAGTTCTAATAGAAATTGTTACATTTGCAATACCCTGGATAGGTATGTTTTGATTTATAGTCAAAACATTACCTTTTGCCCTGGCAATATTATCAAGAATGTTTGATAACACACCCGGCTGATCCTCTAATGTAAGTGCCAGTGTTATTATTTTACCTCTACTTACTTCAAAAAAGGGGAAAATACTGTCTTTATATTTATAAAAAGCACTCCGGCTCATTCCTGCCATTTTCACTGCTTCATTTATAGTAGCTGCTTTCCCTTTTTTTAAAAGTCTTTTTGCTTTTAAAGTTTTTTTTAAGATTTCAGGCAATACTTCTGCTTTTATAATATAATAAGTGGTTGTATCATCCATCAAACCACCTCCTGTCTTCCTCTGGTGCACGTTTATGTTTGCATGGAAGACATTATATCATAACCCTATTTTTTATGCAAAACAAAAATACCCTCAAAAAAAGAGTATTTTTAAAATATCTTGTGTTTTTTTTAATTTTACTTCACGTTATTAAGAATCCCACTTCCTTTGGCTGTTTTAAAGTCAACTAAAATCATTGAATATCATCAACTACAAAAAAAACAAGACCCATCTCGGGCCCGAAGTTATAAAATTATGCATATCAAACCTCCACTGCCTTCGTTTATTATTCTTTGCAAAGTTTCCTGTAATTTCATCTGCGCGTTTTCCGGCATATGGTGGAGTTTGTTCTGAATACCCTCTCTAACAAGATCATATAATGATTTACCAAAAATATTTGATTCCCAGATTTTTTTTGGGTCTGTCTCAAATTCATTTAAGAGATAATTAACCAGTTCTTCACTCTGTTTTTCAGTCCCAACCAGAGGAGCTATTTCAGTTTTAATATCAGCTTTAATCATGTGAATTGAAGGCGCGCTCGCCTTCAGCCTTACTCCAAACCTATAGCCTTGACGAATTATTTCCGGTTCTTCAAGTGTCATTTCATCAAGCTGAGGTGCTACAATTCCATAACCGGTTTCTTTGACTTCATCTAGAGCATGAGCAATCCTATCATATTCTTTTTTTGCAATGACAAGTTCTTTTAATAAACTTATAAGGTTATGATCATTATTGATTTCTGTTCCGGTCAATTCACTTAATACTTTATAATAGAGGCTGTTATGAACTCTCATCTCTAACGAAGCTAACCCCTGCCCGGCATCCATTTCTCGTAATATTACATCTTCGATTAAATCATATTCCTTAAACCAATCAACAGAAGCTTCAACGTCACGCAAACGTTTTACATTTGGAATGACTTCTTTAACCATATCAAACATACCTTTTTTCAACCAGTGTTCATTATCAAGGGCTTCTACCCATCGGGGCATGTTTATGTTTATTTCTCTCACAGTAAATTCATAAAGGAGTTCTTGTAATATTTTTAAAACATCTTCCTGTTTCATGTCAGCGCAATTAATAGCCATAACCGGTACATCATATTTACTTTCGATAATTTCTTTTATTTCCTGAGCTTTTTCAGAAGTCGGACATGCCGAATTTAAAACAACAGCGAAAGGTTTCCCTATTTCCTTTAATTCTTCTATTACCCTTTCTTCAGCATCAATATAGTTTTCTCTGGATATATCAGCTATACTACCATCGGTGGTTATTACTAGACCGATAGTAGAATGATCGGATATCACCTTACGAGTTCCAAGTTCTGCAGCTTCCTGGAATGGAATCTCATGTTCAAACCATGGAGTTGAAACCATTCGAGGCCCGTCTTCATCCTCATAACCAAGTGCGCCTTTTACAGTATAACCCACACAATCAACGATTCTTACTTTTAGTTTTAAATTATCATTGATTTTAACCTCTACGGCTTCATTGGGTATAAATTTGGGTTCTGCAGTAGTTATGGTTCTTCCGGCTCCGCTTTGGGGGAGTTCGTCTTTTGTCCTTGTTTTGTCAAAAGGATCTTCAATTAATGGTAATACTAATAGTTCCATGAATTTTTTTATGAAAGTTGATTTCCCTGACCTGACCGGGCCAACTACGCCTAAGTAAATATCACCCTTAGTCCGTTCAGCAATATCCTTAAACAGGTCATATTTTTCCATTCGTTTTTTCCCTCCTTTTCTAAAAAGTAGTTTTTGTTTACCATCCCCCCTATACTTTACAATATTTAACAATATAATGGTTATTTCCAAATTAAAAATAGTAAGTTTTAACATTATATATATATGATTTTTCTAGGGAAATATTACCGAAAAAACAAAAAAGTGTGGCTTATCCACACTTTTTTATAACTTCCAGTTCATTGAAATTGCTACTTCCTCAATTTCATGGGTACGGCCCCTCATCATCAAATCACTTACAGCTTCTTTAGGGTGTTTTCCTTCAAATAAAACCTTATAAAGCTCCGTAGTTATTGGCATTTCTACATTATATTTTTTTTGAAGTTTATATGCTGCTTTAGTTGTTCTTACTCCTTCTATAACCATATTAGTGTTTTCTAATATTTCTTTTAGGCTTTTTCCTCTTCCCAATTCAATACCTGCTCTGCGATTACGACTGTGGGGGCTGGTACATGTTACTATCAAATCACCCACACCGGACAAACCTGCAAAAGTTAGAATGTTTGCACCCATAGCTATTCCTAATCTTTTTATTTCTGCAATACCTCTCGTCATTAAAGCTGCTTTAGAATTGTCTCCAAAACCTAATCCATCAGAAATACCAGCGCCTAATGCAATAACATTTTTTAATGCTCCTCCTAGTTCTACTCCTATAATGTCAGGATTCGTATAAACTCTAAAATTTGGTGTAATAAAAAGGTCCTGCACTATTTCGGCTATGCGTTTCTTTTCTGCTGCTACAACAACAGTAGTTGGGATATTTCGCGAAACTTCTTCAGCATGGCTGGGGCCGGAAAGCACTGCAATATTGTAATAAAAATCATCATCCAGTTCTTCCCTAATTACTTCTGACATCCTTTTAAGAGAATCAATTTCAATCCCTTTGGCAACATTTATTATTATAGAATCTTTATTTAACAGATTCTTTATAATTTTAACGATATTCCGGACACAATGAGAAGGAACAGCAATAACAATATATTTACTTTTCGCCACTGCTTCCTCAATTTCATTTGTAACTTTAACGTTGTCTGGTATCTTAACCCCAGGAAGGTATTCAGTATTTTCACCATAAGCATCTATTTGTTTTTTATGCTCTATTCTTCTGGCCCAAAGCTTTACGTTATAACCTTTGCCACCTAAGAGAATCGCTAAAGCTGTACCCCAACTCCCCGCACCAATCACACCAATGTTTTTACTCATCTTTACACCTCATTCAACTTTAGGATGGATTTTTTCTCCTATTTTAGACTCTTTTCCTGTTAAAAGCTTATAAATATTCGAGTGATGGCGAATAACGGCTAAAATTGAGAGTATTAAGGAAAATATAATATATTCCTTTGGCATTTTAAAAAGTAAAACTAGTAACGGATATATTAATGCACCGGTTATCGAAGCAAGAGAAACATAACGTGTAAAATAGATTATCACCACAGCTATCAATATTAAATATAACATTATTAATGGACTTATTGCCAAAACAACCCCTATGCTTGTTGCAATACCTTTACCTCCTTTAAACTTAAAAAACACCGGCCAGTTGTGACCCAAAACCACAGCAATACCACAAATAAGAGATATATTCTCTCCGCCTATCTGATTGCCTATTACTACTGCTATAAACCCTTTAAGCATATCTAAAAACAGAACAGCGGCTGCAGCTTTTTTGCCAAGAACACGTAGTACGTTTGTTGCTCCTGCATTTCCACTGCCGTAATTCCTTATATCAATATTCATCCATAACTTCACTATTATATAAGAAAAAGATATGGAACCAAGCAAATAACTGGCAATTACGGTTAAAACTTGTAACAAAATTTCACCTCCGAAATTATCTTTTTCGTACCAGTATTTTTATCGGGGTTGCTTCCAAACCGAAACTTGCCCTCAACTGGTTTTCTATATATCTCTTATATGAAAAGTGCATTAATTGAGGATCGTTTACAAACAACAAAAAGGTGGGTGGTTTAGTTTTCGGCTGTGTAATATAATAGATTTTCAATTTTCGACCACGGTCTGAGGGAGGTTCTACCATCGCTGTAATGTCATCTAAAAACCTATTTAAGTTTCCTGTTTGTATTCGCATAGAATATTGGTCAGCCGCAAATTTAACAAGGTCAATTATCCTGTTAATTCTCTGGCGTGTTTTGGCAGACACAAATAATATTGGTGCATATTGAATAAAAGGCATCTCGATTCTGATCACTTTTCTATAATTGTCCATGGTTCGATGGTCTTTTTTAACAAGATCCCATTTGTTAACAACCAAAATTATTGCCCTTCCTGCTTCATGTGCATAGCCCACAATCTTTTTGTCCTGTTCTGTAACCCCTTCTACAGCATCTAAAATCATCAATACAACATCAGAACGTTCAATTGCCTTTAACGCCCGGAGAACACTGTAATACTCTATAGACTCATTCACCCTGCTTTTTTTTCTTATTCCCGCAGTATCTATAAAGGCAAACCTTTCACCGTCCAATTCAAATACAGTATCAACAGCATCCCGAGTTGTACCAGGAATATCACTTACTATAACTCTTTCCTCGCCCAAAATCGAATTTAGAATAGATGATTTTCCAACATTAGGCCTGCCAATCAAGGCTATTTTTATGGCATCTTCATCCTCAACGTAATCTTCTTTTATATTCCCAAAGTGTTTTACTGTTTCATCAAGTAGATCACCAATGTTTAAACCTTGAGACGCAGAAATTGCTATAGGTTCTCCTAATCCGAGTCCGTAGAAACTATATATATTATCCATAACCTCTTTTGTATCAACTTTATTTACAACCAGAATCACCGGCTTAAAAGTCTTCCTCAACCTGTCAGCAATTTCTTCATCTGCTGCTACAACTCCATCTCGGGCATCTACCATAAACAAAATCACATCTGCTGTTTCAATTGCTATTTCAGCCTGTGCCTTGGTCTGTTCAATTATCGTATCCTTTTTACCCGTTTCAATTCCTCCAGTATCAATTACTGTAAAATTATATTTCAACCATTCAGCATCTGCATAAATACGGTCACGGGTTATCCCCGGCTTATCTTCAACAATAGCTATACGCTTACCTACTATTCTATTAAAAAGAGTCGATTTGCCAACGTTTGGACGTCCTATAATAGCAACAATGGGTTTCACCATCAATCCAACCTCACTTCAATCTAAGACATTTTTAGCTAATTCTTCTGCGCTTATTTCAACTATTTTCAATGGTGTTTTTAGGGTTTCTTCCACTTCTTTAATCGTTAAATTATCCAAAAACCTTGAATCTCCTTCTTTTATCATTGTTTCAGGAATTAACAATTTCTCTCCAAGGGGTTTCCCTTTTAGCTGACTGATTAAATCTTCGGCTGTAATGAGGCCTGAAACTGTAATCTGTGTTCCAAAGAAATAGTTTATAATCGGATAAAGATTTACTTTCAAATTATCTACTTTATTAAATTCATTAACAACAGGTCTTAAAACACTTTCAGCCAACACCCCTGTCGCAATCGAGACTTCTTTCTTTCTAGAAATCTTTTTTGGCAATTTTTTTTTAATATTCATAAATTCATTTGTAAAAACAGCAACTAGGCCAACCCCATTTTCTATCTGGGGAAAATCTTCATAAGATTCTAAAGGGGGAAAATCCATATCAGCCTGGAGATAAAACTCATCAGCCAAAAACACGAAAGTATAGCCAATTTGTTTTTTTATTTTGTTTTGCCAACTTGAAACCTGTTCCACTACATAACGTGCTCGTTTTTTGTTAAAAGGCAGTAATTTAAAGAGCCGTTGTCTATACTTGGTCAAGCCAACAGGTACAACTGCTACTGATTTGACTTGAGGCCAGAATTTTGCCAAATCGTTTATTGTTTTATCTAAATTTTCACCATCATTTATATCAGGGCATAAAACAATTTGGCAGTGTATTTCAATTTTTGATTCAACTAATCTCTTTAAATAATTCATCAGCTCCCCTGCTTTTTCATTACCCATCATTTTTTTTCTTAATTGCATGTCTGTAGTATGTACAGATACATATAATGGACTCAAGCGTTGTTTTATAATTCGATTCAAATCTTTTTCATCTATATTCGTTAGAGTAACAAAATTTCCCTGAGCAAAAGACATTCGATAGTCATCGTCTTTAAAATAAAGAGACCTCCGCATATTTTTCGGCATTTGGTCTATAAAACAAAAAATGCATTTGTTCGTACAAGTTTTAGGTTTATCCATTAAAGGGTTTTCAAACTCAATTCCCAAATCTTCGTCATAGTCTTTTTCGATTTCAACTACAAAAATTTCACCATCAGGTTTTTTTATTGTTACATCAACGTGTTCTTCACTTATCTTATATTTGTAATCTATATAATCAAGAACAGGCTCTCCATTAACTTTAAGAAGTTCATCACCAGGTTCAATCCCCACCTCTTCTGCAATACTTTCAGGAAAAACCCTGTTAACTTTTCCTTTTTTAAGCATTTAGTTTTCCCCTTTCTAAGGAAGAAACCAATTAATGGCTACTTTTATTACCTGCTACTAATATTATCCTTCAAATAGACCTTTAAGTCAAGGATATAAAACAAAATGATGGGAAACTCCACCATCATTCAAAGAATATTATCCAACTTTGCTTTAACTTTTTCAACTAAATATATAAATTTTTTATAGTTTTTTTGTATTCCATAAATCGTTAAAGGCCGGCCTACAGAAACCAGTTTTAATCTTCGTGATAGAAAACCTCCAACTCTTGTAGTAATGTTTACTAATTTCAAAGTTTCTACCATTAAACATAATTTCGGGTCTAATCCATATTCAGTTAAAATACTGTTTAAAGCATTTACCACGATTTTTTCCTGATTGAGCATCCCAATAACAAATACGTCTATACCCTTGTTATCAGTTCCAATATAAAAAGGATAACCTATCTTATAAGAATCTGTTTTATCATAAAGGGGTAATTTCACAAACTCTTCAGCAGTTGGAATGCGGTCAGATGGAAGAAGCCCTAAATGGATTGAAGCAGCTACAACAGAAGAATGGGCGCTCCCATAACAATGATAAAACACTTTCAAATCTAGTCACCACTCGTTTCACTTAAAAATCTATTTGTTTTAACAAGTTTTAATATATTATAATAGGCTCTTTTAATTCCATAGATTAATATAGGTCTACCTACTGATGATAAACCAAATTTACGAGATAATATCCCGCCTATACACATATAAAAATTTACCGTTGGCATCGTGTCGATAAAATAAATTGATTTACTGTCAAATCCAAAAAGTTTAATTACACCCTTAACTGCTCTGATTATTATATTTCCTGCGTTCCGCCTTCCCAGAGAATATACCCTGTTCCCAAAATCATCTGTTCCCATATAGATTATTTTACCATGATCCTCTTTGTTTAACTTGTCGAAAAAAGGAAGGTTTAAAAGTTCGTCACCAGTAGGAATTCTGTCTTCGGGAAGGAGGTTTAAATGAATAGCAGCTGCTACAATTGAAGAATGAGTTCCTCCATAACAATGATATATAATTTTAGCCATAACATAGTCTCCCGGTTAGAATAGCTTTCCCTTTCTCTATATTTATTTCTTTCGTTTCCTTCCTAAAAAGTTCGCCAACTCTTCATTAGCAAATTTCTTTATCTTACTGGAAATTTCTTTATAACTTCCTCCCGAAATTAAGACATATCCTCCTATGCCAACTACTGCAAGAGCAATAATCCACAACAATGTTTTTCCAATAGAGGCTGTTTCACCTCTAATAGGAGCAGCCATCCCTCCGGGACCTATATCCTTTCGGTTATCCGCTCCGTAAAGGGTTCTTGTTACAACATCGGCAAAGAAGGCAGCCCCTTCTTCTGCGTCTTGACGACTGTTCGTGTTAGAACCGGCTTCAATCAAAATTGTTCTGGGGGCTAAATCTTGATTATAGTCACCTTTAGCATAAAAAATACCTTTAACAAGACCTGGATATATCTTATCAGAAATAGCTTTTAGCTGTTTTGCAAAATTGTCATTTGCCG
Organism: Thermosediminibacterales bacterium; assembly: GCA_029982205.1. Classification (GTDB taxonomy): domain Bacteria; phylum Bacillota; class Thermosediminibacteria; order Koleobacterales; family JARRCM01; genus JARRCM01. The sequence goes on along the minus strand of JARRCM010000008.1, from coordinate 42,235 downwards.
CCCTGTTTGGGTTTTGCCGTCCTACTACCAGACGTATTTTTGCAATATCTTCTCCCTTAATATTACCTTTATAATACTGAGCTGGTACAGCATCCCTATGAACATCAATCAGGGCATCAAGTCTATTTTTCAGAAGTTCTGCTGCCGTTCTTCTCGAACGTTGATATGCAGTTCCATCATGGGGGTCATGAGGTCTATCTGAAAAAAACACTTCTACACCGTTTTTCTCTAATGCTTTTTTAAGAGTTTCTGCTACTTCAAAAATTCCTCCATGCCCGGGAATGCTTGACCTCCCATCCGTTGGGGCATATGACTCATCACTGTGAGTACAATAAATTCCTATTCTCTTGGTTAACTGACCTTGTGCAGACGATGTCTCTGCCTCATCAATCCTACCTGTTGTTTTTAATAAATCCATCAAATTTTCTTTTTTTATAAATTTTGCATATGCCGTATCTTTTTCTACTTTAATCACTTCAAAAAGTTTGTTTTCTTCATTGAGATACTGGTCGCCTTCATTTACGTACCTTGAAGTAACAAAAATAGTTTCACCAGTTTTTATATCCTTTACAGTAAAATAAAATCCATCGTCTCTTTCATCCATTGCACACGCAAAGGATATTAAATAAAGTATTAAAAAAGAAGACAATCCTATAATTACACATACCTTTTTAGCTTTATTTTTTTTCATTGCAATATTCACCTGCCTTTTCATCTTTTTCTTTTTCATTTGATTCAGTGCTTTTATCAGCAAAGAAACTGGCGTATTCTGTTTTTTTAGTTCCTCCCTGCAACTTTTCCCGTGCTTCTCCGATAACCTCTGCAAGGCCCACAGCTATCAATCCTGAAATCACAACAGAGTCAAATATTCCCGCTCCACCTATGGTTGTAGCACCAGGGGTATTTCCTATTGCTATTTCCACCGCATATATTATGTCACTTAATACAATCCCCATTATCCCTGCCACAAATGCACCCCTTCTTGAACGACCAAAAATATAAGCTACAATTCCAGCTAAAATCGCAAATAAATAAGTTGGTGAAATGATCATGTTACCGGGGTCGCTTGGTAATAATTTAGCTGCTCCATAGACTGCTGCTGCCGTTATTAGTGAAGCAACAATAGACCTTGTTTTTTCTTTGGCTGATTCAGCTTTTAATATTAAATACACAGCTAAAATAATAGGTATTATCCCTCCACCGATGTTTATTGAAAGTCCTCCAACTAATGGTATATTAGGCAGAAAACTCCCTAAAATCATTGCACCAATAAACAAAAAAGCGGTTTTATCATTTAGCCGAAGTCTATCTAAAACCCTGTGAGCTGCTCCAAAATAAATTAATAATGCAACAACAAGCAAGATTATTGTAGATAAAGGCACTTTTCCCCACCCTTTCTTTAATATGTTTTAATAACATAAATAACAAGCTTTGATAAATATACTGTCCCATAACATCTATATTTATACGAACTAAAAAAACACCGCCCAAAAGACGGTGTTTCAGTATTAACTAATCTATTTATTATATTTTTTAAGTTGAATAATGGCTGCAAGGCTTCCTGTAACACCCTTTTCCTTCCTATAAGAGTAAAAAAGGTCATTACGGCATGATGTACATAAACCGCTTACAGTTATATTACTCTCAACTACACCGATTTCCTCTAATTGGTACTTGTTTGCCTTCCATAAATCCAAGTTCCATTTACCTTCACTTTTTTCTATAACCATCTCACGCCAGTTAGAAAATGATTCTTTAAGACGGGCTATTACTGGAGCATCAACCTCATAACAGCATTGTCCTATTGAAGGCCCTATTCCCACAAGACAATCACTGGGTCTGGTTTCGAAAACTTGTTCCATTTTTAGTATGGTTTTTTGACCGATTTTTTGAACGGTTCCTCTCCATCCTGCATGACATAAACCTATCGCTTTTTTTACTGGGTCCAGGATAAAAATGGGAACACAGTCAGCATAGTAAGTTATTAAAGGAACTCCCGGTTTATTGGTTATAAGCGCATCAACCCCTATTATATCTGATTCCCTAACAATTCCTTTACCCTTATCTTTTTCCGTAGCGACATAAACTTTATCTCCGTGTATTTGGTCTGAACAGACCAAATCTTTATAATTTATACCTATCGCCGAACAAATCAATTCATAGTTTTTTAAAACTTTTTGTTGATCGTCTCCCCTTTTAAAACCTAAATTTAATTGAGAATAAACACCTTCACTTACTCCACCTAAACGTGTAGTAAAACAATGGTCTACTATACCGGTTTTATCGAAAGGCGGAATTGTCAAATAATGGATTTTGCCTTTTCTTCTAAGTAAAAAGCCTGATTCCACTTATCTTGTTACCTCCTTTAAACCTGCACATATCATACAGGTCTGACATTTTTCATCACTACATTTTGTAGTAGGAAGACCCATCATCGCCCTTTTGCTTTCTTGAATGAAAAAACTTTTTTTTATTCCTATATCTATATGGTCCCATGGTAAAACCTCATCATAAGGGATCTTTCTATGAGTATAAAAATTCCAATCAAGCCCTGTATTTTTTAGAGCTTTTTTCCATGCGCCCATAGTAGCTCCATACTTGAAAGCTTTATAAATCACATCTCCTAACCTTCTATCACCTCTTGCTAAAAGACACTGGATTTTTGACCAAGGAATGCTTTCAAAGATGGTTTTAACCCCGGGTATTTTATTTAAGTTTTTCTGAAGCATTTTTTTGTCAGCATTTAGACCATCTATATCTTTTAAAGGAAACCACTGAAAAGGAGTGAACGGTTTTGGAATAAAGGGATTGATGCTTAAGGTAATTCTACTTTTTGTAGAGGTTGTTTTATCTAGAAAACACCTTATTTTATTGGTTAAGTTAATGATTTCAAAAACATCTTCCTCGTTTTCCCCCGGCAATCCGATAATAAAATAAAGTTTTACATTTTGTATTCCCTTTTTAGATGCCAGCTCAAGAGAATTAAAAATATCTTCTTCATTAATTCCTTTATTTATTATGTTTCTCATTTTCTGAGAAGCTGCTTCGGGTGCTATCGTAATTGTTTTTTGACCACTCTTTGCAAGGTTTTCGGCAAGAGTCTCGGTTAATGAATCAGCCCTTAATGATGCTACTGAAAAACTTATACCCCGAGAAACAAGTTCATTACTCAAATCATCTATATATGGGTAATCGGATACTGCGGCACCTACCAGTCCAACCCTGTTTCTATAACGAACAGCCTCCTCAGCCAACCGTATAACATGTTTTATACTTCTGTTCCTGGGTATACGATAACAATATCCTGCCATACAGAAACGACAGTTTCTGCCACATCCTCGTGAAATTTCAATCAAAAACATGTCTCCAAATTCAGTATTTGGTGTTAAAACAAAAGAACATGTGTCATACTTATCAAGATTTTTTACCCACCTTTTTTTTATTGGTATTTTTACATGTTTTTTTATAGCTTTAATTTCCTTTACAGTTCCTGTTTCATTATAAAGAGGTTCATAAAACCTTGGAACATATATCCCTTCAATCTGGGCAAGATTAAAAAGCATTTGTTCTTTACTTAAATGCCTTGATTCATTATAAACCTCTATCAGTTCGTGAATAACCTCTTCTCCTTCTCCTATCACAAACAAATCAATAAAATCAGCTAAAGGCTCAGGGTTAAATGTAACACTTGGCCCTCCACAGATTATTAAAGGGAATCTTTCATTTCTATCTTTTGAATAAACTGGAATCTTAGCCATTTCAAGCTGTTTTACGATGTTTATATAATCCATTTCAAACGACACGGAAAATCCTATAATATCATATTCTAAAAAAGGTTTAAGTGATTCCAAAGCAAGGAAAGGCTGATTTTCATCTTCCGGAAGAACCCCCCTGTGACATACAACATCTTCCCTTTTGTTAAGTTGAGCATAAATCGACAAATAACCCAGGTTCGACATCGCTATATGGTATCTATTCGGGTAAATAACAGCAACATTTATTTCAGCACTGCCGAACTGTTTCGACTCTATTAGAAAAATCTCATTGTCCGCGATTTTTCTATATTTTTGATTTGCCAACCAATTCATTTTTTCTACACCTCTAATTATTGCTGTTTATTGTCATCTAATAGTTTTTTGAGTTCTTCCATAAATGTATTGATGTCTTTAAAATGTCTGTAGACTGATGCAAAACGTACATAAGCCACTTCATCTATTTCTTTCAAACGTTCCATCACCATCTCTCCAATTTGTTGGCTTGATACCTCTTTTTCCATAGTATTTCTCAGTTCTCTCTCAACATCATTTACCAGCTCTTCAAGATCTCGAACAGGAACTGTCCTTTTTTCACAAGATTTCAGCAAACCTTTCATAATTTTTTCAGAATTAAATACTTCTCTACTACCGTCCTTTTTTATAACCAACAATGGAGTATCTTCAATTTTTTCATATGTAGTAAACCTTTTTTGGCAGTGATTGCATTCCCTTCGTCGTCGTATTACAAAGCCTTCATCAGTAGGGCGGGTATCTACTACCTTTGTTTCTTCAAAACCACAAAATGGACATTTCATAAAAAACCACCTCAAAAAAATTTTATGTTAATATCATTATATTCTACTACAAATAAGGTGTCCAGTAAAAAAGACCTTAACCGCTATAAAGGTCAAGGTCTTTATTTTTTTTACGTGTTCTTCTCGATGACAAATCATTCATTTCTACCAGGATTACATCAACACCTATCTTTTTAATGTCTTCCCAGGGAATAATATAATCATTATCTTTGCCAAAAAGCCCTAAAAACTTGCCGGGCCCAGGGATTATTATTGACTCAATCCTGCCTTCTTCAAGGTCAAGTTCTAAATCTTTAATAGTTCCTAATCTTTTGCCGTCTAAAATGTTTATTATTTCTCTCTGTCTCAAGTCCGAGGTTTTAATCATTTTATCCCTCCCTTGAAAAACGGGATTGTTTCTCTTTAATTATATATATGACATAAAATCAATATATGATACTTAAAAACTTAAAACCCCAAAAAAATTTGAGGTTTTAAAAGCTTGATTTTTTATATATATTTTCTCATATGTCTTAATGCAGCTTTTTCTAAACGTGATACCTGAGCCTGGGATATTCCTATTTCATCTGCCACTTCCATCTGAGTTTTACCTTCAAAAAATCTTAAGGATAAAATCAGTTTCTCTCTCTCATTTAATTTTTGAAGAGCCTCTCTTATAGCTATTCCTTCAAGCCAATTATTATCCTGATTTTTTTCATCACTAATCTGGTCCATTACAAAAATAGGATCCCCTCCGTCATGGTAAATTGGTTCAAACAGCGAGATAGGATCTTGAATTGCATCTAAAGCATACACTATTTCTTCTCGAGGAATATTAAGTTCTTTAGATATCTCTCCCACGGAAGGTTCTCTGGAATATTTACTGACAAGTGAATCCCTTACTTGCAGAGCTTTATATGCAACATCCCTTAACGAGCGGCTGACACGAATAGGGTTATTGTCTCTTAAATAACGACGTATTTCACCTATTATCATTGGTACCGCATAAGTAGAAAACTTAACATTCTGTTCCAGGTCAAAATTGTCTATTGCTTTCATCAAACCTATACACCCAACCTGAAACAGGTCGTCAACATATTCTCCGCGATTGTTAAACCTCTGAATCACGCTAAGAACAAGCCGGAGGTTGCCTTTTATCAACTTATCCCTTGCTGTTTCATCTCCCTCTTTCAGCTGTTTGAAAAGTTCCCGCATTTTACTGTTTGATAAAACCGGTAATTTTGAAGTGTTTACTCCACAGATTTCAACTTTGTTGGCCAGCAATTTATACCCCCCTGTTATATACTACATCTTCGTATTTTGATTATTACCAGTAGAAGCTTTTTTTATTCAGAGGTATAAACAAAAAACTTGCCGGTAAAGGGCAAGTTTTTTGTTTATATTTATATCATACGGTTAATTTCCCGTTTTAACCTTTTTATAATCCTTTTTTCGAGTCTTGAAATATAGGATTGAGAAATTCCTAAAAGGTCAGCAACTTCTTTTTGTGTTTTTTCACTGCAGTTATTTAAGCCGAACCTAAGTTCCATGATTCTCCTTTCTCGCTTTGACAGTTTTTTCATTGCAATGTTCAAAAGCTCTTTATCAACCTCTTCTTCAATATATTTAAAAATCAAATCGTTATCCGTACCTAAAATATCTGAAAGCAGAAGCTCATTTCCGTCCCAGTCGATATTCAGGGGTTCATCAAAAGAAACTTCAGAACGGATTCTGTTATTCCTTCTTAAATACATCAGAATTTCGTTTTCTATACATTTTGAAGCATATGTTGCCAATTTTATCTTTTTATGAGGATCAAATGTATTTACGGCTTTTATTAACCCTATGGTTCCTATTGAAATGAGGTCTTCAATTCCTACACCTGTATTTTCAAATTTTCTTGCCAAATATACTACTAAACGAAGGTTCCTTTCAATTAAAACTGTTTTGACTGCTTCATCACCTTTTTCTAATTTTTCTATCAAAAACATTTCTTCCTCATTTGATAACGGAGGAGGTAGTGCCTCACTTCCACCAATATAATATATTGGATGTTCCGGCTTTAAATTAAGTCTGTGTAAAATCCGAATTACGGCTAACCGAAAAACCCAATGAGCTTTCATAAAAAAATTTAACACCTATATCCCTCCTAGTTGCTCAATCCATTTAAAATTTCCGGATTAAGGAGAGCATTAAATCTGCCTTCTGGGGATAGATCCTTATTATAAATTCCTATTGTCGTTTCTTTAATTTCGAATATTTTATCACCGTTATTTATTTTTACTTTATCCGGCTTAAATCCCAAAAGCATCCCTTTTGACTTGCCTAAAGATGTAAATGGTATTAATCGAAATCTGTGCCCTATAGGTGAGTTTGATAAACTTCTGGTTAAAGCCTCTAAATCATCTTCTTTTCCTTCGTCAAAGATTTTTTGCATTTCAGGCGATAACATGTTTTTAATCGCTTTATATTCAACAACAATAACCGGAGCATTTGAGAGGGGATCATGTAAGTCATTGCCTGTATCAATAAGCGCTTTTACTTTATATAAACCAGTTTGAAAATAAATCGTCAAAATGATATACAACCTTTCTTTCCAGAAGCGGTTTTGTAAATATTCCCAACAATATTTTATAGATACAAACACAACTACAGCTGATAAAAGCAAAGTCCACCATGGAATACTAATATTTCTCAGAATAAAGATTCCATTATAAAAAACAGCTCCTATATCAGTAAAATAAAAAAGCGCAAAAGCTCCTCCTCCTATCATAAAAGACACAAGATAAAAATAAACTATTATCCTTAAAAATTCTTTTATGTTTGAGGGGAAAAAAGTAACTACAATAATAAGAACAGACAAGACAAATTTCATAAATACGGTATATAAAAATTTTAATTCGGGGAAAAAAACAATTATAAGATATATACTTCCAATACATGCCCCGCCCAGGATTCTTAGAAAACCAACACGGTTTTTTGTGAAATATGAAGTAAGCGAGAGAATAATAATGTTCATTAGTAAGTTTATTACAAAAACTACATCCCAGTAGATAACCCTCATTGATAACTCCCCCTAAAAAAGGGTAGTTTTTCTCATAAAAAATATTTATTCAAAAAAGAAGCTGTTTATGATAATTATATCGAAATTCTTTCTAAAATTTTGTCATAATATGAGGCACAAAAAAAGCACCTGCTTCAGGTGCTATCTAAACTTGTTTTTACGGCGAAGAAATGCAGGAATATCTAAATCTTCCCTAGAAAAAGGTTTTATTTCTAATTCATCTATATTATCTATATCATCTATATTTTCTTTCTTGTTAATGTCAAATCCGGTAGCAATTACTGTAATTACTATATCATCTTGAAGTTTTTCATCAATTACTGCTCCAAATATAATATTAGCATCTTTATCTGCAGCATCGGCTACCAGCTCTGCAGCTTCATTAACTTCAAACAAACCCAAATTTTCTCCCCCAGTTATATTCATCAATACTCCTTTGGCTCCCTGAATTGAGGTTTCCAATAGCGGACTAGAAATGGCTTGTTTTGCTGCTTCAACAGCTCGATTTTCACCGCTTGCACGGCCTATACCCATATGGGCCAACCCTGTATCCTGCATTATTGTTCGTACATCAGCAAAATCCAAATTTATCAAACCAGGAACAGCAATAAGATCCGAAATTCCCTGAACACCTTGTCTCAAAACATCATCCGCTATTCTGAATGCATCAACTATAGAGGTCTTTTTTTCTACCACTTGCAGAAGCCTATCATTCGGAATTGTTATAAGTGTATCCAGTCTAGTCTTAAGTTCTTCAATCCCTGCTTCCGCATTTGCCATCCTCTTTCGACCCTCAAAATTAAAAGGTTTTGTTACAACACCAACTGTTAATGCTCCGAGCTCTTTTGATATTTCAGCAACAACCGGTGTTGCTCCTGTTCCTGTTCCACCACCCATGCCAGCGGTTATAAAAACCATATCGGCACCTTTCAATGCTTTCAAAATCATTTCTCTGCTTTCTTCAGCTGCTTTTTTACCAATTTCAGGATTTGCACCGGCCCCAAGACCTTTTGTTAATTGTTCGCCTATCTGAATCCTCGTATCTGCTTTAGATAAAAACAAGGCCTGAGCATCAGTATTTATTGCGATAAATTCAACTCCCTTTAATCCAAAATCTATCATTCTATTAACTCCATTACTTCCGCCACCACCCACACCTATAACTTTTATATTGGCAAACTGTTCCATTTCCACATCAAATTCAAGCATGTTTCAACCTCCCTAATCGGCCTTAAAAGTAGTCTTTTAACCAATTCTTCAACTTGTTAATAAAGCTGTCAATTCTATCTGTCTTTGCAGCGGCTTGTTTGACAAAAAATTTGCTTTTATATGCATATTCTAAAAGACCAATAGCAACGGTATAACTCGGGTCATTAACACCTAAATATTCAGGAACAGCTATTCTTACAGGCATATCAAGCAATGAAGAAGTAAGCTCTGTCATGCCTTCAAAAGAATAAACGCCACCACCTGTAATCGCAGCTCCAGCAGGCAAAATGTTTATGAACCCTGACTTTTCCAGATCCTGTTTGACTAACTCAATAATTTCATAAACCCTAGCCTCAATAATTTTGTTTAATTCATAATAAGTAATTTTACTAGGTATTTTTTCACCGATTCTCTTTATTTCAATATCTTTACTCTTGTCAGATTCGTTTAAAATTAATCTCCCATAGTTTCTTTTAAGCTCTTCAGCCTTACTTAAAGGTATTCTTAAACCTACAGCTATGTCGTTAGTTATGTAGTCACCTCCTACGGGAATCGAAGAAATATAACACAAATTTCCTCCTTCAAAAACAGAAACGTTTGTAATACCTCCTCCTACGTCTATCAAAACAACACCAAGCTCTTTCTCATCATCGTTCAAAACGACTTCAGCAGATGCAAGAGAACCCAAAATCATCCCTTCTATGTCTAAACCGGATTTTCGAACACATCGCATAAGGTTATGTACAATAGTTGTTGACCCAGTAACTATGTTCACAACAGTTTCCAATCTAACTCCAACCATACCAACAGGGTCTTTTATCCCAGAGTTTCCATCAATTATAAATTCAACAGGAATAACATCTATAATCTCTCTGTCAGACGGAATAGCAACAACCTTAGCAGTTTGAATAGCTCTCTCTACATCTTCTATTGTAATCTCTTTGTCTTCCCGGGATACTGCTACAATTCCACGGTTTTTTATTAATGCAACATTGCCTCCGGAAAAATTAAGAAACACAGAATCTATTTTTACATTCGCCATTTTCTCGGCTTTCTTAACCGAATTTGAAATTGCTTTCACTGTACTGTCGATATCAACTACTATACCTTTTTTTACACCTGTAGATGGACTTGTCCCTATCCCGATAATGTTTATTCCCGAGTTTTTCTTGATTTCTCCAATTATTGTACACACCTTAAATGAACCAACATCTATTCCGGCTACTATGTTTCGTTTTGTCAATACCTGCACCTCCTTGGGACAGCCCTATTTTAAATTAATTCAACACGAAAATTAATTTCCCTTTTTTTTTATAAAATTTTTATTGCATTCCAAAATTCTATTTAAATAATACCTTCTTATGATGGCCAGATTTTCGAATAGTCGTACGCCAAAAGCAAATACTGCTGCAAGATAAATGGGGATTCCCATCCGATCTCCAAAATAAGCCAAAAAAGCAGCCAAGAGAGCATTTGTTAAAAATCCTGAAATAAATATAAGATAATCAAATTTTTTCTCCATAGCTGCTCTGAACCCTCCAAATACTGAGTCTAAAGCGGCCAAGACTGCAATGGAAAAATATGCAGAAAAAGCTGAAGGAATATGAATTGGGATAAAAAAACCAACAAACATTCCTAATAACAAGCCTATTAATGCAATCAATTTACTCACCACCATTTTCTAAAACCTTTACATGGTTAAATTTCAATACACCTTTATACCCTGGTATTACAATATTTTCCTGCTTTTTTAAAGATACCCTTATCCCCCAAACTTTTAATGTTTCGATAACCCCTCCTCTCATTCTTAATGAAGCTTCAAGTGTAGCAGGATCACCAATAGCTTTAATTTTAAAAGGCGGAGAAAATTTGATAGAATTAATACTGATTGTTGGTCCTATACATCTAATTTCACTGGTTGCAATTATCCGCTGGTCATTAATGGAAATAGCTTCTGCCCCAGCAGCACGCAATTCATTTACAACTTTAAGTAAATCATCATCATGAATGAGAAAAAGATTGGGATCTTCTCCCACATTGCGTGGCAGGTTACTGTCATCTAAAATTATTACTACACCATGTCCTTCAACATCTGTCAACCCTGCCAGAAGACGCGTTCTCTCAAGTTCTTGTTTCATCGCCTTAGTTATCGAATCGTTTTTTAAAAAAGATTCTTCATACTCTTTAATCCTTTTTCTTAAATCCTCTATTTCTTGAATAAGAGTTTTATTTTCGTTCTTTAAATTTTTCAATTCCATAGTTAATTCTTGTGCTCTTTGAAGAGAAACAATACCTGAACTTAATTGCGCATTTTTAAATTGTGTAACCAGCATAATTCCCAATAAAAAACACAAAAAACCAACTATCCACTGAGAATTCCTATTCATTAGTTCACCTTCACTCATTATTATTTTTTCGGAAGATCGGGTCCCCATCAAATCTCATATCAATAAATCCATTCGATCTATGATTTTTCCAAACATCTTCTAATATTGGCTGGAGCAGGGCCAACTTTTTGACAATGTTTTTACCTTCTCCTGTTTTTATTTCCAAACCGCCTCTAACATAAAGATTTATTTCCTGCAAATCCTCTAGGTTTAATTCAGAGACCTGTTCATTTAAATCATTTACTTTAAAAGCTTTCAAAAACTCTAACAGTTTTGCTTTCTGAAGTTTATCTTTTGTTTCAATAGCTTGGCCAATTTTAGGAATCTCTACCAGATCTAGCCCTGTTATAACAGGTACGCTAAAATCTTTAAGATTTTCAACAATGCTTAATACACACCCGCTAATATCAATTAACACAAAACTGCCCATGTATTTAACTGCAGCCGCTTCTTCTTTTTCAATTACTTGTATCAATATTTTATCAGGAAACTCTCGATGGACTATTGCAGACTGAATCCACGGGTTTTTTTCTATTTTTTTTTCACAAACCTCAGGATTAATTTTTAAGACGTTCTGACCATAGCTTATTCCTGACTCCAAAATTATATCTTCCTTAGAAAGGTAGGTGTTTCCCTCAACCTGAATCTGTTTAATACCAAATATATCGCTTGTTAAAACTATTATACCTACAGAAAAAACAAACAAACATAAAATCAGCAGCTTCTTTAATCGTATTGAAGACACCCCCTATTTTTAGAAAGTTAAAAAGCAGCAATAAATGCCGCCTTTTAGTCAACCTTTCTGATATCCGCACCTAAATTGCGGAGCTTCTCATCTATATTTTCATAACCCCTTTCTACATGCTGTGCACCTTCAACTATTGTAACACCTTCTGCAGACAATCCTGCAAGTATCAAAGCAGCTCCTGCTCTTAAGTCCTTTGCTTCAACCATAGCTCCACTAAGACTTTTAACACCGCGTATTACCGCGATACGACCGTTCACCTTAATGTTTGCACCCATTCTTCTAAGCTCATCTGCATGTTTAAATCTATTTTCAAAAACGGTTTCGGTAATTATTGTGGTTCCATCAGCTATTGACATCAATGACATCATAGGTGCCTGCATATCAGTGGGAAAACCCGGATGTGGCAAAGTCCTCAATGTATCAATTGACTTTGGAGGTAATACACCTTTAATTTCCACTACATCTCCAAAGGTTTTAATCAGCTGCCCTGCTTCTTTAAGCTTCGCTAGAGTAGGTTCAATATGCTCGAGAATAACATTTTCAACATAAATATTGCCTCCGGTTATTGCTGCAGCTACCAGAAAGGTTCCGGCTACAATCCTATCAGGAATAACAGAATGACTAACAGGATGTAGTTCCTTCACACCTATTATCCTTATTGTATCAGTCCCGGCACCTTTAATTTTTCCACCCATAGCATTAATGAAATTCTGTAAGTCAACAATTTCAGGCTCCTTAGCGGCATTACGAATTGAGGTCAATCCATCCGCCAACACAGCCGCCATCATCAAATTTTCAGTTGCGCCAACACTTGGGAAATCTAAATGAATTTCATTACCTACAAGTTTTTTGGCTTTTGCTTCAATAAAACCATATTTCTCCTCTATTTCCGCTCCTAAAATTTTCAAACCTTTAATATGAAGGTCAATAGGGCGTGGCCCGATTTCACAACCGCCTGGATAAGAAACCTTGACATACCCAAAACGTCCTAACAAAGGCCCCATCAAAAAAATAGATGACCTCATTTTACGCATAAGGTGTTCAGGAACTTCACATGTGTCTATTTTGCTTGAATCTATTACAAATGCAGTGTCTTCTTGTTTTACTTCAGCTCCTATAAGTTTTAAAATGTTTAACATCACTTCTACGTCTTTAAGTTTAGGAACCCCTTTTATCTCACTTGTAGAATTATTCAAGACCGATGCGGCCAAGATCGGTAGACTTGCATTTTTTGCACCGTTAATTCTCACAGTTCCTTTTAACTTTGAACCGCCGGTTATTACGTATTTCCCCATTTTGCGTTCCACCTCCGGGTGGAGACTCTCCTCTCCTTTTTTTCCTTATTCATTCATTATTAAATATTCAATTGTTCTGTCAGTTGTTCGGCTACTTTAAAAATATCTCCTGCTCCAATTGTAAAAACAAAGTCACCTGGTCTAATTGTCTTTTTTAAATAAGGAACAATTTCATCTTTATTTGGTATATATATAACATCTCTTTTTTGTTCTCGTTTTATAGAATTAATTATTAATTGTGAAGTAACACCTGTAATCGGTTTTTCTCCTGCACTATAAATATCTGTTATTATCAAAATATCTGCATCAGTAAATGCATCACTAAACTCTTCGTGTAAATTAAGAGTACGAGTATATCGATGAGGCTGAAACACAGCTATTATTCTTTCAGGGTTACATTGTTTAGCCGCAGCTAAAGTTGCCTTTATTTCAGTTGGATGATGAGCATAATCATCAAACACTTTAATGTTTTTATTTTCTCCAATTAGTTGAAACCTTCGCTGAACCCCGGAAAAATCCCTCAGAACACTTCTTATATCATTAATACTAATACCGATTTGTTTCGCAACTGCAGTAGCAGCCAGTGCATTATTTATATTATGAAGACCGGGAACTTTTAGTTCCAGTTTGCCCAGTTTGTTTTCTTTGTAGTAGACATCAAAAAAAGTATTAACTCCTGCAAATTCAATATTTCTCGCAACAAAATCAGCAGGTTTTTGTATTGCAAAACTTATATATTTTTTCTTTATTTTTTTTGACAATTTATCAACGTTTTCATTATCTATACCTAATACTGCTATGCTGTCAGCTGACAAGTTTTCTAGAAATTGTTCAAATGCCTTGATAAGATTATCCATAGTTTTATAATAATCTAAGTGGTCATCTTCAATATTTGTAACCACTGCTATTTTCGGATTTAGTTTCAGAAAGGACCCGTCGCTTTCATCTGCTTCAGCCACCAGATACTCTCCTTTACCCCATACCGCGTTCCCACCTATATCATTAAGTTCTCCGCCTATAATAACAGTAGGTTGAAATTTTGCCCTATCAAGTATTAATGATATCATTGAAGTAGTAGTTGTTTTGCCATGTGCGCCTGTTATGGCTATCCCTTTTTTCAAACTCATAATTTTACTTAACATATCAGCTCTGTGCATGATGGGTATGTTTCTTCTTATGGCTTCTAATAGTTCAGGATTATCAGGGGGAATTGCAGAAGATACTATTACCAAATCTGAATCACCTATGTTTAAAGCTCTATGACCCTTGAAAACTTCTGCACCCATTTCTTCTAATCTATCAGTTATTTCAGTTTTCTTAAGATCCGAACCTGATACCCTATAACCCATTTCTAAAAGGATTTTTGCTATACCGCTCATTCCTGTGCCGCCAATACCAATAAAATGAATGCGTTTATAATTACCAATCAACATATTTCTCTCCTTCCAATCTACTTAGAAAACGGCTTATATCTTCATAATATTCAGTTGCTCTAATTTTGTTACAATTCATCTTAGGCTTGTACTTAGCAGACCAAAAAAATAACTTTAGCGATTTAAAATATGTAAAATGAACTCAAAAACATCTTCAACCGCTCTAGGTTTACCTAAAGCCTTACTTTTTTGTCCCATCATCTTTAACTTTGAAGGTTTGTTTAAAAGTCCCCATACAGTTTGATGTAAAGACTCTGCCGAAAGCTGTGATTCTAAAATAATTAAAGATGCACCTAAAGATTCCAATGTTCGGGCATTATATTCTTGATGATTATTCGCAGCAATTTTAAGAGGGATTAAAACAGATGGTTTGCCTAAAGCAGTTATTTCAGCAATAGTAACAGCGCCAGCCCTAGATACAACCAAATCAGCAGCCGCCAGGGCATCCTGCATATTATATATATATGGCTTAATAATAATATTTCCATACTCCTTAAGTTCTATTCCTGACATTGCCAGTTGTCTCATAAAGAACTCGTACTCATCTCGGCCAGTAATATGTATTATTTGAAGACCTGTTTTTTTTAAGTTTTTCATTATGAATCCGACCATTGCATTATTTATTACTCTTGCTCCTCGACTGCCTCCAAAAACCAATACAGTTTTCTTGGCAGGTGATAAATGGAAATTAGATAATCCTTTATATTTATCAGACTTTAATATTAAAGGCCTTATTGGATTTCCGGTAACTCTTATGTTTTTGTTATTGGGAAAATATCTTACAGATTCTTCAAAACTAACCGCAATTCCGTCTACAAATCGTGATAATATACGGTTTGTAATGCCGGGAACAACATTTTGTTCATGAATCAGAGTAGGAATTCCCATAACAGCTGCTGAAAAAACCACCGGCCCACAAACATATCCTCCTGTGCCAATAACAATATCAGGCTTAAAATCTCTCAAAATATTTCTGGCTTGCCATGCCCCTTGAAACATTTCTTTAACTGAAATCAACAAATCTAAAGAAATATTTCTCTTAAATCCTCTTACAGTAATTGTTTTAAGTTTAAAGCCTTCTTTAGGAACCAGATGACTCTCTAACCCCTTCTCGGTGCCTACAAAAAGAATTTCAACATCGCTTAATTTGTCTTTTAAAAAATTTGCAACAGCCGTAGCAGGATAAATATGACCGCCAGTTCCGCCCCCGGCAAACAGGACTCTCATCAGAAATCACCTCTGTATATTTAAACGGTATATTTAGATATATTCAAAAGTATTCCAACCCCTGCTAGAGTTAAAACCAGGGAGGAACCTCCAAAACTTATAAAAGGAAGAGGAATACCAGTAACAGGAATCGAAGCAGTTACAACGGCAAGGTTGATTATAGCCTGTAATCCAATCATTGTAGTTATCCCCATTGCCAAAAGGCATCCAAACAGGTCTGGTGCTCTTAATGCTATCTTGAAACCTCGCCAGACAAAAATAATAAAAAGAAATATTACGATAAACCCTCCTATAAATCCTAGTTCTTCACCTAATATCGAAAAAATAAAATCTGTTTGGGGTTCAGGAAGATAAAAAAATTTCTGTCGACTTTTCCCTAAACCTAAACCGAGAATACCACCCGAACCAAGTGCATAAAGAGACTGAATAATATGATAGCCTGTATCCTTAGGATCTGCCCATGGATTCATAAAAGAAATAAACCTTTTTAATCTGTAATCTTCACTTAGAATAAAATATATTCCCAATAATGTAGATGTAATCCCTATCATTATCATATGGGACATCCTTGCTCCAGCAGCAAAAATCATTATCATTGCTGTAGCAGCTATAACTACTGAAGTACTTAAGTCAGGTTGTTTTAAAATTAAGGAGCAAACTATCCCGAGTATCAAAAGGTAGGGGCTAATTCCAGTTATGAGATGTTTTATTTCACTCTGCCTCTTACTTAAACTTGAAGCCATAAAAAGTATTATTCCCATTTTGGCTATTTCCGACGGTTGTACTGTAATTGATCCAATTCCAATCCATCGGCGGGCATAATTCAATTCAATTCCAATTCCGGGTATTAGAACAATTATAAGTAAAAAAAGGGTTCCATAAAGTACTAATTTCGAATACCTTTTAAGCTTCCAGTAACTGAAATTCATCATTATAACCATGGCAAAGAGACCAATGATACACCATGCCATCTGCCGCTTAAGAAAATAAAGACTATCTTTATGTTTATAAAAAGCCCAAACAGCACTGGAACTAAACACCATGACGATTCCTATACCTAAAAGGATAGAAATCGTCATAATCAAAACAAAATCGGGGGATTTCTTGTTTGATGGAGCCATTCTATTTCCTCCCCATTTCTTTAACGCTTTTTTTGAAAATCCTTCCTCTTTCCTCGAAATCTTTGAACATATCCCAGCTTGCGCAGGCAGGTGAAAGCAAAACACAATCTCCAGGAACAGCCCTTTTAAAAGCTTCATCAACAGCATCTTCCATTGTAGATACTTCTTTAATACAAGTTACACCATTTTCTCGAGCAGCTTCTGCAATTTTTGATGCGGTTTCTCCTAAAACCACAAGGGCTTTAACTCTATTTTTGAAACTTTGAGCAAACCTTGTAAAATTCACACCTTTATCCATTCCCCCCGCTATTAATACAATAGGTTCTTCTACAGCTTCAAGGGCCTTAATAGCAGCATCTGGATTAGTAGCTTTTGAATCGTTAATAAATTTAACGCCTGCTACGGTGTCAACATATTCCAAACGATGTTCAACTCCTTGAAACTCTTTTAGAGTTTCTGCAAGGCTGTTTAAGTTTACATTACAGAGCCATGCGACAGCAGTTGCAGCCAAAGCATTTTCAAGGTTATGGCAACCTTTAATCCCCAATTCCTTGCTATGGCAAACAGGACACAGCCTATCTTTATCTTTGATTACAATAACATCGTTTTTCACAAAAACACCGTCATCTAATTCTTTTTTTCTACTGAAAAACACCACTTTACTTCGAGTTTTTTGGGATAGGTCTCTGACAATATCATCATCAGCATTCAACACTGTAAAATCGTTTTCATCCTGGTTCTCAAAAATTCGGCTCTTCGCCAAAACATAGTTTTCAAAAGTAATATGTCTGTTCAAATGGTCCGGGGTTATATTCAATACAACACTAATTTTGGGTTTAAATTTTTCAGTAGCTTCCAGTTGAAAGCTGCTTACTTCTGTTACTATATAACCATTTATACTAACACTCTCAGCTACCTGAATTAAAGGTACCCCTATATTTCCGGCTGCTACCGTTTCTTTCCCATCATTTTTAAGTATCTCATTGATTAATGTTGTGGTGGTGGTTTTGCCATTAGTACCGGTTACTGCTATAATTCTGGCTCTAGAAAACAAAAAACCCAGTTCAAGTTCGCTGATAATATGTAAACCGCGAAGTTTTGCTTCTTTTAAAATAGGAATATTTAATGATATACCCGGGCTTGGTATTACAAGGTTTACGTCATCTAAAAGTTTTTCAGGATGACCACCTGTAAATGTTTTAATACCCATACTTTCCAGGATTTTAACTTCTTCAAAAACTTCATCCCTGCTTTTAATATCATTAACCAAAACCTCTGCTCCATGATCATGTAAAAAAGAAGCTACAGAAAGGCCGGTTTTAGCCATACCTATAACCAAGACTTTTTTGCCTTTAAAATCCATTTGCCTCGCCTGCCTTTTAAAAGATCTTTTTAAAACCTATCAAACCCACTATTGCAGTAATTACGGTAAATATCCAGAAAGTTTTTACAACTGTATATTCTGGCCATCCCATCAACTCAAAATGATGGTGAATAGGGCTCATTCTAAATATCCTCTTCCCTGTAAAACGAAAAAAAAGCACCTGCAGAATCACCGATAAAGATTCAAAAACAAAGATCATTCCAATTATAGGAATAAAAAGTTGAGTCTTTGTCACAACCGCAAGGGCTACTATAGCTCCCCCCAAAGCTAGGGAGCCGGTATCACCCATAAAAACTTTTGCAGGGTGTTTATTAAACATCAGAAATCCTAAACAGACCCCAATTAGTGAAGAGCTAAAAACAACGATGTTTTTCATGCCCATTTTTTCAAACATCAAACCAAAAGCTAAAACAACGATTATAGTAATTCCAGTCACCAAACCATCCAGACCGTCCGTGAGATTGACACTGTTAACAGTAGCTATTATTGCAAACACGGTAAAGGGTATGTAAAACCATCCCAGATCAATATATCCATTAATAAAAGGCAGATACAGTTCACTACTACCTTTTATTGCAAACATATAATAAGCAAGGAGAGTTGAAAAAACAAGCTGGCCTAATATTTTTTGATTTGCCTTTAAACCTAGTGACCTTTTAAAAACAATTTTCAAAAAATCATCTAAAAATCCGATCAACCCAAATCCTAAGGTTATACTTAAAACCATTAAAGTATCTGTATCTTTATATTCAAAAATAAGTGAATTTATTAAAAGAGGTATTAAAAAAATTATGCCTCCCATTGTCGGTGTTCCGGCTTTACCTAAATGTCGTTTAGGGCCATCTACCCTAATATTCTGGCCTAACTTCAACTTTCTTAAAATCGGAATAAAAACAAGTGCAAAAATGATTGTTTCAATAAATCCAAGTAGTATAACAAAAATATAAGGCCTCATTTATCTTTCCCCCTGGAAACTAAATAATCTACTATTTGTTCCATTTTCATGCCCCTTGAACCTTTCACCAAAATTATATCATATTCTTCAATTATTGATTCGAGCTTTTTTGAGGCCTCTTCATTTGTATCACACTCAATAACTCTTTTTTCTGGCATCCCCTTTTCTAAAGCGCCTTTAGCTATAAACTTTCCTAATTCTCCAACAGTAAACAAAAAATCAATTTCATTTTCTTCTATAAATCTTCCCACTTGCTTATGGGCTGCGGGGGCCCATTCCCCCATTTCAAGCATGTCACCTAATACGGCAATTTTCCTTTTCCCTTCTTGGATATTTCTTAAAACATCAATAGCTGCCCTCATAGAATCAGGGCTGGCATTATATGCATCATTTATTATTATAGAATTTCTCAGCCCTTTTTTAAACTCCAAACGCATTTTTTGAGGCATAAATGACAACAATCCTTTTTTGATTTCTTCAGGGTCAATACCTAATTCAATTCCTACTGCTATTGCCGCTAATGCATTATAAACATTATGTTTGCCTGGTACTGGTATTTCAAAATTATATACTTTATCCAAAATATTTACATCAAAACAGGTAGCCGTTGACCCTTTAAATCTAATCTTACTGGCTTTGATATCACCATTAACAATACCATATGTTACAACATTTTGCTTTATTTGGCCTATTATGCTTTTTAAAGAAGAGTCATCAGCATTTAAAAAAACCGTATCATTTTCATCCATGCCTTCTAAAATTTCCATTTTTGCCTTAAGTATGTTTTCTACAGAACCTAATTTTTCAATATGTGACTGGCCTATATTTGTGATAATCGAATATTTTGGCCTAACAATTTTCGCCATTTTTTTTATTTCTCCAAAAGCGTTCATGCCCATTTCAACAACACAAACATTATGTTCTTTATTCAGATTAAAAATAGTCAATGGTAAACCGATTAAATTATTGTAATTTCCTTTATTGGATAAAACTTTAAATCTTTGTCTTAAAACAGCTGAAATCATATCTTTGGTAGTAGTCTTTCCAGTGCTTCCAGTGACAGCAACAAAAGGTATTTGGAAAAGGTTTCGATAAAAGCCGGCAAGGCCTTGTAATGCTTTAAGGGTATCCTCAACAAGTATCAGGCTCTCAGCTGATTTAACAGTATCCGGTTTTTCTGTTAAACTGGAAACAGCTCCTTTTTTAAATGCGTCTTCGATAAAATCATGACCATCAAATTTTTCTCCTTTTAAAGGGACAAAAAGCTCCCCTTCTGATATTGTTCTGCTGTCAGTAGATACTCCTTTGACTTCAATGTTTTTATTGCCCTTAATAAATGTTCCTTTCACTGCTTTTGCAACCTCTTCTAATTTTAATGGAAGCATTTTGTCACCTCTTTCTTAAAGCCTGCCGGGCAATTTTCCGATCATCAAAAGGAATAGCTCTATCACCTATAACCTGATATGCCTCATGGCCCTTTCCGGCTATTAAAACAACATCTCCTGGTCGGGCTATTGCAATAGCATATTCTATTGCTTTTTTTCGATCGGTTATTTTTATATAATTTTTACTTACATTTTTACAGCCTTTTTCAATTTCTTGAATTATCGATTCAGGATTTTCGGTTCGAGGATTGTCAGAAGTAATAATACAAACATCTGAGTATTTAGTTCCAATTTCACCCATTATGGGGCGTTTAGACCTGTCTCGATCACCACCGCAACCGAACACCAGAATAACTCTTTTTCTTACAAAGTTTCTGACTGCTTTTAAAATGTTCTCTAAACTATCAGGTGTATGGGCATAATCTACGATCACAGCAAATTCCTGTTTTTCATCAATCAGTTCAAAACGGCCCGGCACACCGGGCTGTTTTTTAAGTGCAGTGCTTATTGTTTTCAAATCAATATTTAATAACAAACCACAGCTTATCGCGGCAAGGGCATTGTATACACTGAATTTTCCCGGTATTTTCAAAGAAATCTGGGTATTTTCGTCAAGTGTAACAGCACTAAATTTAATACCAAATTCATTTATTTGAATATCCCGTGCAATTACGGTGGCATTTTCCTCTATCCCATAAGAATAAA
Source organism: Thermosediminibacterales bacterium (assembly GCA_029982205.1). GTDB lineage: Bacteria > Bacillota > Thermosediminibacteria > Koleobacterales > JARRCM01 > JARRCM01. Next base: position 20,773 of record JARRCM010000008.1, on the reverse strand, counting down.
CAGGTAGCTTTAATTCTGTCAGTAAGCGTTTCCCACTAACATCATCTATATTAATGGCCGCTTTTTTCGATTGATAAAAAAGTTTTCTTTTAGCCTGAAAATAGTTTTCCATAGTTTTATGAAAATCTAAATGATCCTGAGTAAGGTTTGTAAAAACCCCAACTTCAAACTCACAGCCATACACTCTTTTAAGTTCCAATGAATGTGAGGAAACTTCCATCACTGCATATTCCGCACCTTCCTTAATCATTTGAGAAAACAAATCATATAAATCCGATGATTCAGGAGTAGTTCTCACTGAAGGAAGTTCTTTTTGGCCTATTTTGTTAGCTATTGTTCCAATAAGACCAACTTTAAATCCTGCCTCTTCCAGAATACTTTTTATTAGATAGGTAGTTGTGGTTTTTCCGTTTGTCCCTGTAACACCTATAACTTTTAATTTCCTGAACGGATAATCATAATATGCTGCTGAAATTTCGGCTAGTGCCTGTCTAGAGTCTTCTACCTGTATAAAAACTGTTGGAGGTGAAATATGAACGTATTTTTGAGAAATTACAGCAACAGCGCCCCTGTTTATCGCATCCTGAATAAAATCATGCCCATCTTTCTCAAACCCTTTAATTGCAACAAAAACAAAACCGTTTTCAACCTTTCTGGAATCATATGTAATACCTCTGACTTCTACATTTTTATCCCCGCAAATTCTGTTTGCTTTTACATTTTCAAGCAGTTTATACAATTGCATTTTTTCACCGCTCTCACAGAAAATCTATATAAAAAATCTCACAAAACATTTGTGTATATTTTTCACATATATTGGTTTTTTATTCCTTCTTGTTATGATTAATCTGATGGTGGTTCAAAAAAAACTTTAATAGAAGTATTGCGTTTAACCTTTTGACCTGCAGAGGGTTCCTGCCTGACAGCTAACCCGGATCCGATTATTTCAATCCTCAGCCCAATTGCATCGAGAATTTCACTGGCTTCCCGAATTGACTTTCCCGTTAGATCAGGTATTAAAACAGTGTTTTCCCCGTTTTTGCTGGAATTTAGGGTTAAAATAACAGTTGTGCCTTCAGACACTTCAGCACCAGGCATTGGAAATTGATGAATAACAATTTGACCGGAACCTTCTATTTTGAATTTTAAATTGCTCTTAAGAAGTCTGGAAGTAGCTTCCGAAACATAAAGGTTTCTAACGTCTGGCACCAAACCTTTACCCAATTCACCGTTTTCTGTTGTCTGGGGTTTTATTCCTAAATATCTTAAAACATCATACATAATTCTCTTAAAAACTACACCAGCTGTTTGACCGCCATAATAAACACCTACAGGTTCATCTAAAACTACCAATATAGCAATTTGTGGATCATCTGCCGGAGCAAAACCTACAAAAGACGCAACATATTTACCGTCACGATATTTTTCTGCAGTCCCAGTTTTGCCTGCAATTCTATACCCTTCTATCTGCGCCCATTTGCCTGTACCGTTAGCAACCACACTCTCCAAAATCTTTCGCATTTCATTAGATGTTTCTTCCGATATTACCTGTCTTAATACTCTTGGTTTAAATTCAAGAATTACATTTCCATCATCATCTCTAAATTCTTTAGCAAGATGCGGCTGCATCAGTTTTCCGCCATTAGCCACTGCCGATAAGGCGCTAATAAGCTGTAAAGGTGTTACAGAAATCCCCTGACCAAAAGAAATTGTTGCAAGTTCAACAGGGCCGACTTTTTCCGGATTAAAAATTCCCTTTGCTTCACCTGGAAGGTCTACACCAAGAGTCTGCCCGAAGCCAAAAGCCTTTATGTATTCCATAAAACGCTGTGTACCCAGCTTCATTCCCACACTAACAAAGCCGGGGTTGCATGAGTTTTCAACTACCTGCACAAATGTCTGGCTGCCATGGCCGCCGGCTTTCCAACATTTAATTCTTTCTCCGGCAACTATTATATATCCAGGGTCATAGAAACGGTCTTCTGGCCGAACAACTCCTTCTTCAAGCCCGGCAGAAGCTGTAACTATTTTAAAAGTTGAACCTGGTTCATAAACATCTGAAACAGCAAAATTTCTCCATATCTTAGGAGAATATTCCTTCCAATTGTTAGGGTCAAAATCAGGTTTGTTAACTAATGCTAAAATTTCTCCTGTTTGAGGGTTCATCACAATTGCACTGGCTTTTTTAGTTTTATGAATATTCATGGCCCTTTCTAGTTCTTTTTCAACTATATGTTGAATCACTTTATCTATAGTTAAAGTCAGGTTGTAACCATTTTTAGGTGGTACATAGTGCTGTGAACCAAAGGGAAGTTCCCTGCTCAAAGCGTCTGTTTCAGATGCTATGTAACCAGGGAAACCTTTGAGGTATTTATCATAGTAAAACTCTATCCCGTCAAGACCCTGACTGTCTATTCCGGTAAACCCCAAAATATGAGATGCTAAATTCCTGTCAGGATAATATCTCTTGCTTTCTTCAGTAAATCCTATTCCGGGTAGTTCCAATTCCCTTACAGCATCTGAAATTTCATCTTCGACTTTTCGTTTTATGTATACAGAACCTTTTTTTTGTGTTATTTTTTGAAATATCTCTTCGGCATCCATAGATAAAATTTCAGCTAATTTTTCGCTTGTTTCTTTAGGATTTTTTATTTCAGGAGGATAAGCCACTATAGTATCAACGCTTGCACTAATAGCCAGCTCTCTTCCATGTCTGTCAAAAATGGTTCCTCTTTTGGGTTCAACTGCTATTTCCTGGGTCCATTGACTTAAAGCTCTTTTTTGGAGTTCCTCACCTCTTACTAGCTGAATCCATGCCAATCTACCTATTAGAAGAATGTAAGCTATCCAGCCAAAAAGTAAAATTAAAACCAATCTTTTCTTTATTTTGATGTTTACAGCTGACATAAAAATCCCCCTTAATTTAAAAAGAGGATAAAAAAACAGGCTTTCAGGGAGAATGTTTATAATTCATTATCATAGGGCTGTGTTCTTTCTCTTCTATAAAAACAAACTGTTCTTTAGTAGGTTTCTGCATTCCCAATTTATTTATAGCGATTTCCTCAATTCTATCATATGAGCGTAATTCTGCAAGTTTTACTTTAAGCAAAGCTGTTTCATTTTTGATTTCAGCAAGTCTTTTTTTGCTGGCTTCAAGGCGATAATTTGCCTCCACAATATTCGCATAACGAATCAAAATAATTATACCAATCAAAAACATTGTTAAAACCACTAAAAAGTAGCGAAACTTCTTGTTAATCGCTCTCTCTGATTTATTTTGTTTTTGTTCATGAGGTACAGATTCCCACTGGCGCTGCAATACTCTTTTTTTCTCGGCTAATATCACTTTATTCACACTCCCATTTTTTTAGAACCTTTTAGATTTTTTCAGCAACCCTTAGTTTTGCACTCCTGGAACGGGGATTTTTTTCAATTTCATCTGCTTGAGGGACTATCGGTTTTTTAGTTATAATCTCCAGCTTCTTAGACTTGTTACAAATACATACAGGCAATTCTGGAGGACAACTACAATTTGAAGCCATCTCTAAAAAAATCGATTTTACTATTCTATCTTCTAAAGAGTGGAAACTAATCACACAGATTCTTGCTTTTGTTTTAAGCAAATCTACAGCATCCTTCAAACTTTCCTCTACAGCTTTAAGTTCGTCATTCACTGCAATTCTAAGGGCCTGAAAGGTTCGTTTTGCTGGGTGCGGCCCCTGACGTCGCGCTCCAGCCGGAATTGCTTTTTTAATAATTGAAACAAGCTGACCTGTGGTTTTTATTTTTCGGTTTTGTCGTTCTCGCACAATAAACTCTGCAATTCGGGATGCCCAACGTTCTTCACCATAATCCTTTATTATTTTAGTAAGTTCCTGTTTGGACAACTTATTAACAAGCTCCTCAGCAGTAACTTTATTTTTCATATCCATTCTCATATCAAGAGGAGCATCAGTGCTATAAGTAAAACCCCTTTCAGGTTGATCCAACTGATAAGAAGAAACTCCTAAATCATATAATATACCATCAACCTTTTCATATCCCAAACCCTTTACAACTAACTTTAGGTTCCGGAAATTTTCATTAACAAAATGAATGTTTTTTTTGAAATCCTTCAACCTTTCACGAGCTGCATTTATCGCTGCCAAATCCCTGTCTAATCCAATAAGAATACCATGAGGATAAATCCTTTTTATAATTTCAAAGGCATGACCTCCGCCTCCCAAAGTACAATCTACATATATCCCGTTTGGCTTTAAATTTAACATTTTTATTGTTTCATTTAGCATTACAGGTATGTGATTAAATTCCAATTTGATTCACCCATTCTTATATACCTAATTCAACCATCTTTTCAGCAATTTCTTCATAAGATATTTCCGCATTGCTGCTGTATTTATCCCAAAGTTCTTTACTCCATATTTCAACTCTAGTTGATACTCCAATAACTACTACATCTTTGCAAATCTTAGCATGCTCTCGAAGATTTGTGGGTAAAACCACACGGCCCTGTTTATCAATTTCACATTCTGTCGCACCTGAAAAGAAAAATCTCATAAATGCCCTGGCATCTTTTCGTGTAAAAGGAAGAGATTTTAACTTTTGTTCTAAATTAGTCCATTCTTCCATAGGGTACACAAAAAGGCAGTTGTCTAAACCTTTTGTAATAATAAATTTTTCACCTAAAATTTCCCTGAACTTTGCAGGTATTATTAGCCTCCCTTTTGAGTCTACTGTATGGTTATACTCCCCCATAAACATACATATCACCGCCTCGTTCAGGGATTATCCTCCACTTTAAACCACTTTACTCCACTTGTTTATTTCTGTATTCTATATGTAAATGTAAATTCCTTCTTTGCCACCTCATTTTTTTATAAAAAAAACAACCCGGATCAAACAGATCCGGATTGTTTTTTGAAAATCTCATTATGGTTTCTGAAAATAAATATAACCGCTAAGATTATCGCTATAACACTCACAACCTGAGCAATACGGAATTGGCCTAACATAAGGCTGTCTGTTCTAAACCCTTCTATAAAAAACCTTCCCACAGAGTACATGGCAGCATATGCCCAGAAAACATCGCCGTTTTTTAAACCCTGCTTTTTCTTAAACCACGTCAAAAAAAGAAACACTCCAAAATCCCAGAGAGACTCATAAAGAAAAGTAGGATGTCTATAGGCACCATCTATATACATCGCCCAGGGCAAATTGGTCTCATATCCATAAGCTTCCTGATTAACAAAATTGCCCCATCGGCCTATAGCCTGGCCAATGATCAGGCTTGGCGCAAATATATCCAAAGTCTCCCAAAAGTTCATCTTCCTGATTTTTGTAAAAACATAAGTGGTTAAAAGCCCTCCTAATATACTTCCATGTATAGCAATTCCCCCATGCCATACAGCAATCATCTCATAAAAATTTCCTCTATATAATTCCCAATTGAATATCACATAATATAACCTTGCAAAAACTATTGAAACGGGAACTGCAAAAACAACTAAATCTATTATATTGTCAACATTAAAGTTTCTTCTTTTCGCTTCCATCACAGCTAGTGTTAAACCTGTCAGCGTAGCAGAAGCCAAAATAATTCCATACCAGTATACTTTTACGTTTCCGATTTCGAAAGCTATTGGATTCACTCTTTTCACCTCTTAATCAAATACTGAACAGCTCACTTCTCATCAGGTAAAATTACTGAATAAGAATGGTATTTAGGGTCTAAAAAGCTTGAAAAACGCTCCTCAACATCCTTGAAAGTGATAATATTCAAATATTCAAGGTACTGTAGAATATTAATATTTTTAAAATGGTAGGATATAAACGTTGTTGCTATAAATTCCGGAGAATTAAAGCCTTTAATATAGTTTCCAATCATTTTCTTTTTGTTTCTTTCATAATCTTCTTTGTTTAAGCCTTTAACCTTATATTCTTCTAATCCTTTTAAAATACGATCATGAAGCATTTCAGGATCACGAGTAGGGCCACCAATAACACAGAAACCGTAGTCTTTTTGGCCTTCATAATCCAAACTGAAACGATCATCAATCAAACCCTCTTCATATAATTGCCGGTAGAGTTTGGAACTTCTTCCCAGTATCATGTCTAAGAGAATCCGGGTTGTAATGTCTTTTTTTAACAGCTTACTGCCATCATAACCTACATCTGTATCTTTAAATCCCATATGAAAAAGAGGTTCTGAAACCGAGAGGTTTTCAACTATTTTTGTTTTATAAATTTCCTTCGGTTCTTCAGGATAAAACCTTTTAATTTTTCCATGAACTTCATACTTCCTCTTTTTAAAGTTTGACTCAATTTTATTCAGGGCCTCAGCTTCATCGAAATCACCCACTGCAAAAAGCACCATGTTTTCTGGATTATAAAAGGTTTCATAGCATTTATAAAGGGTATCCATATCAATTTGTCTAATTGATTCTACACTTCCTGCTATATCAATTCTGACAGGATGTTTATGATATAACGCTTTTAGAAGATTCATAAAAACCCTCCATCCAGGGTCATCTAAATACATGCGGATTTCCTGTTCGATGATTCCTTTTTCTTTCTCAACATTTTCTTTTGTAAAATACGGCTTTTGAACAAAATCTATTAAAAGGTCTAAATTTTCATAAAATCTGTCAGTACATGAAAAAAGGTAAGCAGTTGTAGTGTAATTTGTATAAGCGTTTGAAGAAGCTCCTTGTTCGGCAAATCTGTCCATCACACTGCCGTATTCTTCTTCAAATAGTTTATGTTCCAAAAAATGGGCTATGCCATCAGGCACCTTAATGGGTTTTTCTTCTCCCGGAATAACAAACTCGTTATCAATGGAACCATAATGTGTAGCATAAATGGCAAATTTTTTATTATAACCCTTTTTACGCATCAAAAAAACACTAAGCCCATTATCCAATACCTTAGAAACAATTCTCTCTTTCATAATCAATCCACCTTTCTTTGGTTCGGTAAATTTATTCTTGTGTCAAGAAGTAAACAGTATCAAGCTTAAGTTTGTTCGCGGCCTCTACAACTTCCTGTTTAGTTACTTTTTCGATATTTTTTATCATGTCATCGATTTCCTCTATTTTGCCGGCTATCACACCATCCAGATAGAGATTTATCGTTGCCATTGGATTATCTGCAACTTCTTTTAAAGAACTGATAATCATTTTTTTTGTGGCAGACATTTCGTAGTCGGAAATTACACCATTCTTTAAATCTGATATCTGTTTTTTCGTTATATCAAGGGTCTTATCATAATCTTTAAACTCTATTCCTGAAGCTATAACCATGACTCCTTTTAGTTTTTCAATTCTTGAAAAAACATAATAAGCAAGACTTGCCTTTTCTCTCACATTTTGAAACAGTTTTGAATGAACTCCTCCACCTAGTATACCATTACATACAAGTAATGGATAATAGTCATCATCCCCATAAACAGTATATGTTCTCAAACCAAGGGATAGTTTTCCTTGGTTAACTTTTTGTTTTTCTATAACCGTTTTTTCTTTTTCAACTTTTTTATCAACAAGTGTTGGAGGAATTGCTTTTATATTTCCCCTGGGATATTTAAACATTTTCTCTGCAGTTTCAAATACCTTTTCTACATCAACATCTCCCATTACAAACACATCAATGGGATTATGTTTTAACATTTCATCATAATAATCATAAAGTTTCACAGGATCTAAATCTTCTAAGTCTTCTTCTTTACCATATTTGTAAAGGCTAAACCTTTCATCCCGACACATTTCCTGGAAACAACGTTCCACTGCATAAGCCCTTTTGTTATTAAAGAGGTCTTTAATATTTCTGAGTAAAACATCTTTTTCCTGTTCAAAGTAGGTCTTATTAAAGCCACCGTTTTCTAAGAGTGGATTCATCATTATTTCTTTTAACGCTTGAAGGCCTTTTTCTAAAAGTCCTTCTGTGTTAGGTGGTAAAAACTTGTCATTTACTACATCCATGTCAAATTCAATAATCTGGCGTTCCCCTTTTTTGATAATATCCACATCAAACCCGGCTCCATAAAGGTTTTCTAAATAAGTTGTAATTTCCTGAGATGTGGGCATAAATTCACAGCCCCTCTTTAAAACAAATGGAATGAGAGCCGTTTTTGTAACTGTTTCTTCTCGTAAACTTTGGTGAACAAAAACTTTTACAGTAATAGTCTTAAATTTGTCAGTGGAATTTACAAAAACGCGAATACCATCATTAATTTCTTTTTTAACAAATACACCATTCACTATCTACAACCTCCCAAAAATTAATTACATATGTAATACATAGTTCTATAAATTGAGCATTTTCCCTTTTTTTGTTTAACATTTATAAGATTTATATTAAAGGAATCTTTTAATTAGTATAAATCAAACTGTTAAACACCATACTATTTTTGTAAAATGAATTTTTTTAAATTGGAGGTGAATACATGACAGTTCAAAGTGATCTAAAAAAAGCACTGGCCACTGCTCAATCCGCACTGGGAAGCTATCAAACTTTCGCCGAGTCAACACAAGATCAAACTGCTAAAACAATGTTTCAGTCTATGGCCAATGATATGCAAAGACACATTGAACAGATAAACGGCAGACTTAACTATTTAAATGAAAACAACCCATTAAATCAGCAGTATCAGCAGTAGCAATCAGAATAGGGGGGGAAAGCTATCTAAAAATCTTTTCCCCCTAATTAAAAAAATAAATTAAGTAATCTGGAATTTTTTATTGTTTTATAGTATAATATAATTCGTCGGGGCGTAGCGCAGTTTGGTAGCGCGTTCGGTTCGGGTCCGAAAGGTCGTGGGTTCAAATCCCGCCGCCCCGACCATTTTTTTAACACTAAAATATATGTTTTAAATAAACGATATTAGAGGAAGCGTCGTAAGACGTTTTTTTTATACTTATCCTTTTTAATGAAATACTATTATAGCAGGAGGGAGTTTATTGATAGAAATTGACGATGCCGGAAGTGGAAGCCTTATAGGAGGAACCTGTATAGGGATACTCAAACGAGAGACTGACAAATTCTTCTATGAGATTATTCCATTAAGTTTATATACACCGGAAAATTTCAACAAAAAACTTTATCAAGATTATGTTATAAAAATAGCAAAAAAAGCGTTTGACAGATTTAATGTAACTAAAAACGAAGAAATTTATGTATGCAAAGGATATATTTTTGATAAACTTAGGGAATGGCTCAAAAATCAGAGCTATAAGTACCAAAACACCAAAATCCAAAACCCTCTTCAAACTCTTGTAGAAAGAACTTTTGAAAACTATGTTGTTTCATTAGGCCTGCCCCGAGACTATATAACATATACAAAATACCCTTTTCATTTTCATAAATTGTTAAAATGGGTTTATGCAGATTATGAAAACAGGGCAAACTTATGTAAAACCGGATGGCGCAGCTGGCAGAAATACGGCAACCTGCCTGTCAATGTTTCATATGGCTATCTTGAAAATTCTAAGTTTTATTGTCTTAAATGCGGTAAAAAGATTCCGGACAAAAGTTTTGTAAAGATTCTTACTTATAAAAGCAACCGAAACAATACTATTTATATTCATGATCGGTGTTAAAACCTCCCTGAACTAAACATTGATACCATAATAATACAATTCCCCCTCCGTCCAAAAGACGAAGGGGGAAATTATAATTTTTATTCCGGTTGAGGTGCATCTACCGGACATACCTCCGCACAGGCACCACAATCTGTGCATTTCTCAGGGTCAATAACATATTTGTCTTCTCCTTCACTTATGGCTCCCACTGGGCATTCAGCTTGACAAACTCCACAAGCAAGACACTCATCTGAAATTCGATATGCCATTTTTTTCACCTCCATGTTTTCAAAAACAATATTGTTTTATTCAAACATAAATTCAACACAGAGATGAAAAATCCTTCCTGTTATCTCTAAAACTACAAATTTTTTATATTCTTAATTTTCTAACCCTGACAGCAAGGCCAGAAATTTTTACCCGGCCTAATGAATGGTGTTATCGCCTTCAACTTTTATTTTTATGCCTTTTTGTTTTGCTTTTTCGGACTTAGGCAATCTAATTTCAAGAATCCCATTTTTTAAAGATGCTCTGGCATTTTCTGGTTTTACCTCTACAGGCAAAGGAAAAGTTCTGTAGAATTTACCATATCTGCGCTCTTTCCTAATATATCCTTCCTCATTTGTTTCATTTATATGTTTTATTTCCCCTTGTAAAGTTATGGTATTTTCAGTTACATTGATATCCAGATCTTGAGGATTTACTCCCGGCATCTCAGCTTTAATTACAACATCATTTTCCGTTTGAAAAATATCTACTGAAGGCTGCCGGCCAAAAACAGGAAAAATATCATTGAAAGAGCGATCAAAAAGCCTATTCATTTCCTCCCTGAGCCTTCCAAGTTCATATGACGGTTCCCAAGGTATTAAAGCCAATAAAACACCTCCTTTCTTCTTATTAATATAATACCCTTTTTTGACCAGTTTTAAACTATAAAGATTAAAACTATTGCCTAAAGCAAAAACTAAAGACCCCATAATTTGCTGGCCTTTAAAGGTTCACTTGTTTTTATTGCTATTATTACTTTCAATTTTAAAACCCGATTTATAATGATTGTTAGTAAATCTGATGTCCTTCAAACTATCGATTAATCCCAGCCCCCGACTGGGTTTACAATTAGCGTTCCGAGTGCCTCACCCACCTGAATACCTTTTTTTCAGTTCTCTCAGCATTTTATTATATTCCTCTTCAGTCATGCTTATTGAATGATTTTTTGATCCCGAAGTATGATTTTTCAGTTTTAGGTCCTTTTGACCGGAATCCACCGCTTTAACACCTTTTATATCTTTATACTGAGTATTTCTCATAGTTGAATTTATGGTTTCCATAAGCTGTTTATCTGTTTGAAATTCTTGTCTATCAATCAAGCCTTCCTTTTGTGTTTCTTTTTCTTTTTCTTTAACCTCACCGCAAATCTCCCCATTTACTTCTATAACCATCTTATGAGGTGTTCCCGAAAGGTTCTGAATCAACCCTTTAATGGAAGGGTCTAAACCCATTATAATATGATATTTAGTATCTGGTTCCCTGCAAAAATAGGTCATAACCTGTATTTCAGTTTCATCATTAAGTTTCTCATTTTCAAACTCCAGGTTTAAAACTTCACAAAAGTTTTTAGATAATTTCTTTACTTCATAATTAGTCTGTTCGCCTCTATAGCAAACAATCAAGTCATAGCTTCCAAAAATCAGTATTTTATTTTTTCCAATAAGCTCTCCAAAAGTTTTTATATTGTACACTTTCATGCTTGCAACTTCAACTTTAGGTGGTGTAGCAAACTGAAACCTGTGTTGAAAACCTTTAGTTCCTCTAGCTAGAATTTGTTGATTTACAGCCATCATTCACTCCCCCCTTCCTTAATATAATATGGCATTAATGTATTATATTCATTTTCATTCCTTTTTGTTACCAATAATACAAACAAACCCTATCAGGAAATCCCCTGATAGAGTCTGCTTAATTTCTGACTCACGGTCAGTTATTTCTAATTTATTTTTTTCAACAGCGAGGGTTTTCAAATTCAACTTTTTTTCCCCTAGAATAGGTTTTAATTGCTGAATTTAGCTTTCTAGAACTTCTGTTAAGCTTAATGACTCCATTTTGTTTTTTTGAAAAGATTTTTTCATAATCCTCTTCGGTAAATCCACGCCTGCCGAAACGTACCAAAAATTTTTCTTTTTGACTGTCCTTAGATCTTCTCACAGCACCTTCACCCAATACTTTTCCCTCCTTTCCATTTCTCTAATATATAATATGAGGTTATCTAACGGGTGTTACTCCTTCGTTTTAAATTTTAGTTTATCTAATTATGTAACATTCCTTAATGGTTTTCAATATTATGTATCAAGAAACTAAAACACTTAAAACCTATAAAAACTTATAAAACACCGTAACAACTTAAATGCCTGCTTCATAATATAATATCAGAAAGAGATAAACCTTAATCAAGCGAAAAAATAATTCATACTTAAAAAGAAAGGAGTGAACTGAATATGGCAGGTCCTGCACCATTTCAACCAGGTCTTTGCCCTATAAACCCCCAAACCGGGCAGCGTGAATGCCCGCCTACAACTGAAAAAGACTGTATTGTTGTAGAAAAGGTCTTTGATCAGTGTGTTAAAGAAGAAATCATCACTCGAAGAATCCGTATACCCACAAACCCAAGCGAACCCTGCAAAAATGTTGACACAACAAAAACAACACGAGTAGAATGCAAAGTAAATCTTGCAGATTGTAATGTAGTAAATGTCAGTCCCCCTATCCCAGGCACTAATAACCAGAGGATAATTACCGTCTGTCAGGATGTAGAAATAACCATATCTCTGTTTAAAGGAACTCATCTTCAATGTTCATTCACCCATACCATTACTGATGTATGCCAGGATATTGTAATGTATGTTCCACCGCCGGGTTTACTGTTTGGGCCTACCATCGGAGGACCGTTTGTGTTCTGTGAGGTAGTTGGTGCCGTCTGCTTCTGCCGCTTAGAAACTGTCCCGCCAGGCGAAGCACCAGATGAAGTAATCTGCACAATTAAAATCTGTAAGATAGTTGAGGTAACTGCTCTCATTAAACTGCTGATCCCGACATACGGGTTCTGTGTACCGCCCCCATGTGAAGCAGCTCCACAAGAAATAGAAATAGAGTGTCCTCCTTTAGAAAGCCTGTTCCCACCTCAGGAAGAAGTGGAAGATCCTTAATACTAAAAACCTTAAAAAGGGGCCGATTGTTTGGCCCTTTTTGTTTTCTGTATCTCCATTGAGTAATTTTTCTTAAACATAATCAATTAATCTTTAATATCATATAGTAATAGTAAAAAGAGGGGGCTTTTATGGAGATTTACCTGTCAAGAAACATAATTGAAGAACTGAACTTATATCCCGGCAAAAATATTAAATTATCATTTGGAATAAAGAAAGTTGAAGTCAGTATAAAAGAATTAAAAAATATAACTAAAAGTTTCAAAATTCCATATGTATTTCAAAGGTTGTTATATCTAAATAGCATATTTCAACAACCTTTTAGCTTTTTTCTAAAAGATGATAACACCCTTAAAATCGGGCCTCTAATCGGTATTATGACAAGTCAACCGGTAGTATTTATGAAAGACCATCTAATTTCCCTTTATAAAACAATTGTAGAAACAGGAAAAATGTTGGGAATCCCCTGCTTTTTATTTACTTCAGAAAACATAGAATTCAACAACAAAACTGTATGGGGATTTACAGTAGGTAAAACGACAGCCGGAGAGTTAGGATGGGTGCTCAAACAATTTCCAATTCCGGATATTGTTTATAACAAGGTGGGTTTTTTAATAAGTGATGAAGCAAAAAAAGCTTATTCGAGGTTTTTCTTAAGATTTTTAAAAGATAATGTAGATGTAAAGTTTTTTAACCCTTTCGGTTTGGGAGATAAATGGAAAATTTATCAACAGCTTAAACAATATAATTCTATCCAAAAATACCTTCCTGATACAGAATTGTTAAATTCAACAGATATACTTGAATCTTTTTTAAATAACTACAAAATGGTATATTTAAAACCTACTGATTCTTCACTCAGTATGGGAGTTTATAGAATTACTTACTTGTCCGATGGGGACTTTAACATAGGCTATCGCCAGAAAGAAGTAACATTAATAAATCTTTCGGAGATTTACAAATACTAAAAGATGAAGTAAAACAAATAATCTGTAAAAGGCCCTATCTAATACAGCAGGGGATAAGATTAATTCATTACTTTAACCGCCCGGTAGATTTTAGAGTCCACCTTTTTAAAAATCGAAACGGCGGTTGGGATGTTTTATCAGTTTCGGCTAAAGTCGGGCCAGAAGGCTCTGTTACAAGCAGTCGGCACTGGGGAGACGGTTACCGGGAATCTACTGAACATGTCTTAGCAAGTCTTTTCCCTTCGGAGTCAAAAGCAATTATTCAAAAGTTCAAAAATGCAGCATTAGAAATAGCTCACTATATAGATATAACTTATTCTGGAGGTTTTGGAGAACTGGGTTTTGACATAGGCTTAGATACGAATAAAAAAGTCCATATGATCGAAGTAAATCCCAAACCAAACTGGGCCGTTCCAGCTCATTCAGATCAGGCCTTATTGGAGAGTGATTTTGCTAGGCATATATATGATTACTGTTCCTACCTTTTAAATATAAATAAAACAGTATTTGCAAATCCGGTAAACTCTGGAGGGTTACAGAAATTGATTTAAAAAGAGGGCATGTTCGCCCTCTTCCTTTTAATAACAACTATGGTTTTACAAAGATTTCTACTAAAGTAACACTATATTTTTCTTTTACAACTCCAATTCCTACTTTAGTATAGTCTGGTCTTAACATTATTTCTCGATGACCTTTAGTGCTGTACTCTAATAACAGATGAGCCTTTGTTATTGTTCCGGCTCTAGCAAGGCATTCACCTGCTCTGCTGTAGGAAATCCCGTTATCCCTAAGCATCTGACCCACACTGCCATAAGTGGGTGATACATGACCAAAATAGTCATTGTCAACCATGTCCTGTGCTTTCATCCTTGCTACTCTTACAATTTCCATATCTATTTCCACAGGAGGTACTCCGTTTTTTACACGGAACTCGTTTAATAACCTATAAGCCTTTGCTTCTTCCTCAGTTAATCCTGCTGGAGGTTCCGGAATTGGAGGCAGTTCACCATCAGAAGGAGGATTTGTAGGTTCCTGTAGCTGCTGTGGATTATCTACAGGTTCTGTTGATAAGTTAGGAATAAAGGTACCATCTCTGTAACTATTAAATCGATGGCTTGTATCTTTTTGCCACCATTGATCATCTGAATTTATCTGAGGGTTTGTCGGCTCAGCAGGTGGATTATTCGGTTGTGTTGACGGTTCGTTAGGCTGTGTTGGCGGTTCACTAGGTTCTGCCGGTAGGTCTGTTGGTGGTATCGATGGCTCATTATCTCTGCTTGGGTCATAAACTTGGTATCTGCCGCTGCGGTCGTACAGGCTAAATCGATCACTGCCAAATGCACTAGATTCACTTGGGGTTATAACTCCCATTACTAAAAACACTGCTACTAAAAACAAAAATACAACTTTTGCTTTTCTCATCCACATTCCTCCTTGTATGTTATATTATTATTATAGGTTTTTCTAATATAATCCCTCAAACCATAAAAACAGTAGTGAGTTTTTAGCTGACATAAAAAAACCCTGAATGCATCGAATTCATTCAGGGTTTTAAAAAAAGCTTGGTTATGGTAACATATGGAATTATTCATCATCAGATATATCATAATCACTGATATCTATAAAATCTTCATTTTTATTCTCATAATATGTTTTTTTCTGTTCATTTTTCTTTACATATTTATCTAGTTCTTCAGAAAGCTTCATTAGTATCAGAAGCAGAACTACTCCATCATCTATAAAACCAAAACCCAGTACAGGATCAGGAATAAAGTCTATAGGAAGCAAAAAATACAATAAACCTCCCAGAATAATTATCTTTCTGGTAAACGGAACCTGAGGATCAAGCAAAAATGAAAAAACCGCAGGAATTCTTTTTAACAACCTTAATATTTGAAAAGTTGATAAATTTTTTGCCAATTTAAATACCTCCATCTTCATGAGTCTAGTCATAATTATATCATAAACTGGTTTTGAATAAACATAACCTTTTTTATAACATTTAAACAGTTTTTTTGTTTTTAATAAAATTAGTATAGCACATTTCGATTATTTATGTTATAATATATAATACCAAACATTTAGGGAGGCGACCTGATTTGAGCCCTGAGCAATCTATATTAGTAGCTAAAAATTGTGATGATTATTGTGTTGATGAAAATTTCAAATTTGATTCCGGTTACCTGCAAAGATTTGACTCCTGCCGGAAATGTATTAACTGGAAAAAAAACAACATCAAATGTGAAAAAGCTTTTAAAATTTTAGTTAGTCACAATTAAGAAATGTGCGGCACATGCCGCTTTTTTTATTTTTAAGATAGGATTTTCTTGATTAATAAAGAAATAGTATAATAAACTATGAAAAAATCGTAAATAGACAATCAGAAACGGAGGTAAATATTTATGAAATTAAAAATATTTCAAGTAGATGCCTTTACAGACACAGCCTATGGAGGAAATCCCGCTGGAGTAGTACCTTTAATTGATGAAAAAGTGAAATTAAACGAAAATCAGATGCAGAAAATTGCCCGGGAAATTAACTGTGCTGAAACTGCTTTTATAACCCTTTCTGATAATCCGATAGCCGACTATAAGGTGAGGTTTTTTACACCCAAAGAAGAAGTAGACTTATGTGGTCATGCTACAATAGCTTCTTTCTGGCTATTAGCAGAAAAAGGATATATCGAAATGAAAGAACCGGTAAAAATTTTAACCCAGGAAACAAAAGCAGGTATTTTGCCTTTAGCTATATACTCTTTATGTGGAAAAATTCAAAAAGTCATGATGCTACAGTCAGACCCAAAATTTTATCCAGCATTAGATAAAAAGCAAAAATCTGCCCTCGCAAAAATCCTTGGGCTTTCAACAGATGATTTTTATATTCCATCAAAACCTATAGCACAACCTGTTATCGTTTCTACAGGGCTTTCAAATTTACTGGTTCCAGTAAAAGACCTGGAAACATTAAAAACAATCAAACCAGATTTTAATTCATTATCAAGTTTTTCAAAAGGATTAGATGTAATAAGTGTCCACGCTTTTACATTTGACACATTTAGTGAAGATTCTACCGTATGTTGCCGCAACTTTGGCCCCAGAGTAGGAATAAATGAAGAATCGGCTACCGGAACCGCAAGCGGAGCTTTGGGTGCATATTTAACAGCTTTTGGCTTTGTTCCCATCAAAAAACCTACCACAAAAATTATTTGCGAACAGGGATTTTTTATGGATAGACCAAGCAGGATCGAAGTAGAAATAGATATAACCGAAGTTCAATCCGCTCACTCGCCAGAAAGCAAAATCATCTTCCCCAATAGTGAAAATGTTTCCAAACTAACAGAACCTCGTAGATGCAGCAGTTGTTGCTCAAATCTACAACATGATGTAGAACATTTCATTATTGAAAAAGTAAAGGTGGGAGGTAAAGCTGTAACTGTGATTGAAGGTGATATTTTAATTTAATTCGATGAAACAAAAAGAACCGTCCCTTTTGTTTCATGCCGGGCGCGTAAAAAAACAGCTCACCCTGAAGGGTGAGCTTATATATTAACCGAACACAGACAGCATAACACCTGCAGCAACAGCAGAACCGATAACTCCGGCCACATTGGGACCCATTGCGTGCATTAACAGGAAGTTTCCTGGCAGTTCTTGTTGGCCAACTACCTGGGATACCCTTGCTGCCATGGGTACTGCTGATACTCCTGCTGATCCTATCAGCGGGTTTATTTTACCGCCTGTAAGTTTGTTCATTATTTTTGCTAGTATTACTCCTGCTGCTGTGCCTACTGCAAATGCCGCTAGGCCTAATGCTATTATCCCTATTGTCTTCCAGTTCAGGAATCTTTCTGCACTTGCTGTTGCTCCTACTGTTACTCCTAAGAATATTGTTACTATGTTTATCAGCGCATTCTGGGCTGTGTCTGACAGCCTGTTTGTTACTCCACATTCTCTGAACAGGTTACCCAGCATCAGCATTCCTATAAGCGGCGCTGCAGGAGGTAAAAACAGTGATACCATGATTGTTACTATTATGGGGAATATGATTTTTTCTTGTTTTGATACTGGTCTTAGTTGTTCCATTTTTATCTGCCGTTCTTGTTTGGTTGTTAAAAGTTTCATTATGGGCGGCTGGATTATGGGTACTAGGGCCATGTATGAGTATGCTGCTACTGCTATCGGGCCTAACATGTGGGGCGCCAGTCTCGATGCTAAAAATATTGCTGTGGGGCCGTCTGCTCCTCCTATTATTCCTATTGATGCTGCTTCTTGGAATGTGTATCCTAAGAATATTGCTCCTATGAATGTTGTGAATATGCCGAATTGGGCGGCTGCTCCTAATAGTATGCTTTTGGGGTTTGCTATGAGCGGCCCAAAGTCTGTCATTGCTCCTACTCCCATGAATATTAATGGTGGAAATATCCCTAGTTCGTCTCCCTGAAAGAGATAGTATAATAGGCCTCCTATTTGTTTTACGTGTAAGCCTTCTTTGCCTATTTCCATTATTGGTTCTGCCATAAGTCCTGTGAGCGGTAGGTTTGTAAGGAGCATCCCAAATCCTATCGGCACTAATAGCAGTGGTTCGTATTTTTTTACTATTGCTAGGTATAAAAGCGATAGGGATATTAGTATCATTATTATGTGGCCTAGTGTTAGGTGCATAAACCCGGTGCTGTCTATGAACATCATGAGTTTTTGTATCATCGGTTTCTTCCTCCCCTCGGGTTTTGTGTTTATTCTATTGTCATTAGGACGTCACCGGAGTTTACTGATGCTCCTTCACTTGTGGTTATGTTTGTTACTGTGCCTGATACGGGCGCCATTATTTCGTTTTCCATTTTCATGGCTTCTAGTATTAGTAGGACGTCTCCCTGGTTTACTTTGTCTCCTTGTTTTACTTTTATTGTTAGTACTGTTCCGGGCATCGGTGCTTCTACTGTGCCTGCTCCTTTGGCTGCTGGGGCCGGGGCTGGTTTTGGTGCTGCTGGTTTGGGCGCCGGTGCTGGTTGTGGTTTTGGTGCTGGTGCTGATACCGGGGTTGTTGTTGGTTGTGGTTTTGTTCCTCTTATTTCTTCTACTTCTACTTCATAGGTTTTTCCGTCTACGGTTATTCTGTATTTTTTCATTTGGGTTTTCTCCTTTCTTTTTGTTTTTTTATCTGGTGTTTTCCTGCCTTGCGGCTAGGCCCCATACTGGGGTTGTTGTGGGTATTCTTTTTATTGTTGTTACTTTTATTTGTTTTGTTGTGCCTGTTGCCGCTGTTATGGCGGCTGTTATTACTGCTATTAGTTCGCTGTCGTCTTTTTCCGGCTGGTTTGGTTCTGCCGGTTTTTGTTCTGGTTTTTGTTTTTCTGGTTTATAGAATATGGGCCGCATTAGGTCTAATACCAGGGATATGAGATATAGTATTATGAATACAATCCCCATGCCTATTAGGGTTATTTGCAGCCCTGTTATGAGTTTTTCCACGGTTTTTTACCTCCTTTATACCGGTATGTTCCCGTGTTTTTTGGCAGGCCTGGTCTCTCGTTTGGTTATCAGCATTTCTAGGGCTGATATGAGTATGGGCCTTGTCTGTGATGGTTCGATTACGTCGTCTACAAATCCCAGTGATGCTGCTTTGTACGGGTTTGCAAACTCTTCACGGTATTCTTTTATTTTTTCTTGTCTTGTTTGTTGGGGATTGTCTGAGGCTTCGATTTCTTTCCGGAATATTATGTTGGCTGCTCCTTCTGGGCCCATTACTGCTATTTCGGCTGTGGGCCATGCATATACTTGGTCTGCTCCCAGGTCTTTGCTGCACATGGCCAGGTATGCTCCTCCATATGCTTTTCTTGTTATTAAGCTTATTTTTGGCACTGTTGCTTCTGAGTATGCATACAGCATTTTTGCTCCGTGTCTTATGATTCCTCCGTGTTCCTGGGATACTCCGGGTAGAAAACCGGGTACGTCTATTAGGTTTAGTATGGGTATGTTGAATGCGTCACAGAATCTTATGAATCTTGCTCCTTTGTCTGATGCGTTTATGTCTAAACATCCGGCCAGTTTGTTGGGTTGGTTTGCTATTATTCCTATTGTCCTGCCGTTTAGCCGGGCAAATATTGTTAATATGTTCTGGGCATAGTAGGGTTGTACTTCTAGGTATTCTCCGTTGTCTACTATTTCTGTTATTATTTGTTTCATGTCATATGGTTTGTTTGAGCTTTCGGGTATTATTTGGTTTAGGGTTTCTGATGTCCTGTTTGGGTCGTCTGTCGGTTGTATCTGTGGCGCATCTTCTAGGTTGTTTGATGGCAGGTATGATATTAGTTGTTTTATTTGGTTTATGCAGTCTTGTTCGTCTGCTGCTATAAAATGGGCTACTCCGCTTGTCTGGTTGTGGGCCATTGCTCCTCCTAATGCTTCTGCGCTTACTTCTTCTCCTGTTACTGCTTTTATTACCTGCGGGCCGGTTATGAACATTTTGCTTGTTTTGTCTACCATGAAGATAAAGTCGGTTAGTGCGGGTGAGTATACTGCTCCTCCTGCACAGGGGCCCATTATGACTGATATCTGCGGTATTACTCCTGAGGCTATGGTGTTCCTGTAAAATATCTGGCCGTAGCCGCTTAGGGCGCATACTCCTTCTTGTATCCTTGCTCCTCCTGAGTCGTTTAGGCCTATTATGGGGGCTCCCATTTTTAGTGCAAGGTCTTGTACTTTACATATTTTGGCTGCATGCATTTCCCCCAGTGAGCCGCCTATTACTGTAAAGTCCTGGGCATAGACAAAAACCAGTTTGCCGTTTATTGTGCCGTAGCCTGTTACTACTCCTTCTCCCGGGGCTTCGACTTTGTCCATCCCTAGGTCGGTGCTCCTGTGGGTTACAAAGGCGTCTATTTCTTTGAAACTGCCTTCGTCTAGCAGTTTTTCCAGACGCTCCCTCGCCGTGAGCTTGCCGCTTTTGTGCTGCTTCTCGATCCTTTTCTGCCCTCCACCTTGTTCTATTTTCTTACGCCTCTCGTATAATTCGTTGATTTTTTCTTGATTGTTCA
>JARRCM010000007.1 GCA_029982205.1 Thermosediminibacterales bacterium | reverse complement strand
GTTTGGAGCAGTAGCAAAAACATACTATGCCCAAAAAGCAGGGATAGACCCCAAAAACATAGTAGTAGTATCAATAATGCCGTGCACCGCCAAAAAATTCGAAGCGAAACGGCCTGAAATGAACGACAGCGGATACCAGGACGTAGACATAGTACTCACCACAAGAGAACTCAGCAGGATGCTGAAAGAAGCCGGGATAGACCTCAAAAACATGCCTGAAGAAAACTATGACGACCCGTTAGGAATATCCACAGGAGCAGCAGTAATCTTCGGAGCAACAGGAGGAGTCATGGAAGCCGCCTTAAGAACAGTATATGAAGTACTGACCGGAAAAGAACTGCCCAAAATAGACTTTGCAGAAGTAAGAGGAATAGAAGGAGTAAAAGAAGCAGAAATACAAATAAACGACATAACAGCAAAAGTGGCGGTAGCCCACGGTCTTGCCAACGCAAAGAAAGTATTAGAAAGAGTTAAAAACGGTGAAGCAGAATACCATTTCATAGAAATAATGTGCTGTCCCGGCGGATGTGTAGGAGGAGGAGGCCAGCCCATAGTAAATGCGGACAAACGCTGGGAAAAAGACTACAAAGAAGTAAGGGGCAAAGCCATATATGAAGTTGACAAAAACATGCCCATCAGGAAATCACACGAAAACCCGGCTATAAAGGCTATATATGAAGAGTTCCTAAAAGAACCCCTTGGCGAAAAATCCCATAAGCTTCTCCATACACATTATACTCCCAGAGGAAAGTATCCCGAGAGAACTGAATAATAATAATGATGATGATTAAAACAGCGCACCAGTATGGTGCGCTGTTTTTCAGATAAGGAATATCAGTATATTAAAAAAAGAGGGAAAATACATAAAATAAAGAAATATAAAATATATATAATGTATCAAACTACTGGATACAATGTAGGATTTCGTGTTCATAGGTTCGAAGTCGATGACATCTATGACCGGAATTCATTTTCAAACATTTTAAAAGGGGTCTTATATAATGGTCGGCATTGTTTCTACAATTAAAGACCTTTGTAAAAAATGTTATTCATGTGTGCGGAATTGCCCTGTTAAGGCCGTTAAGGTAAGTGAAGGACAGGCAGAGGTATTACATGACCGATGTATAAGCTGCGGAAATTGTGTACGGGTGTGCTCACAAAACGCAAAATATATCAAATCAGATAAGGATAAGGTTTACAGCTTATTAAATTCAGGGGAAAAACTGGTGGCATGTCTTGCGCCTAGTTTTCCTTCTGCCTTCGAAGGGTTATCACCATCTAAAATTATAGGTGGATTAAAGAAACTGGGATTTTATCAGGTAAGGGAAGTTGCATTAGGCGCCCAGATGATTGCTAAAGAGTACGAAAACTATCTCTTAAAACATAAAGGCACCGTGATAAGCTCACCATGTCCTGCAATTGTAAACTTGATTGAGAAACATTATCCTGATTTACTCCCTTATTTAATTCCTGTGGTATCCCCGGCAGAAGCTCTGGCTCGATTTATAAAAACCGTTGAAGGTAAAGAAGTAAAGACAGTTTTCATTGGTCCATGTGTGGCCAAGAAAGAAGAAGGCGAAAACAGTGGGTATATAGATATTGTTTTAACCTTTGACGAATTGAAGGAAATTTTTGATGAAAAAAACATAGTTTTAGAATCTGTTGAAGAAGGTAAATTCTGCGGCTTAAAACCATTACCTGCTCCCAGAGCTTTTGCTATATCAGGAGGGTTGTTAAATGCCATTGGGGCCATTGAAAACATATTGTATAGTGATGTTTTAATTGTAGAAGGAAAAGATGATTGTATATCTCTTTTAGAAAGTTTAAAGCAAAAAGAGATTTCACCGCGTTTTGTGGATATTCTTTTTTGCAAAGGCTGTATAGACGGACCAATATTAAAAAATAACAATGTCTATAACAACCATTCAAAAGTATCAAATTATATTATAAAGGATTCGGTAGGTTATGAAAGCCTTCAAAATGATGAATTGATTTATTTTGATAAAATTAATTTATATAGAAAATACTTTAACAAACAAAGAAAACTTTCTGTTCCTGATGAAATGGAAATCGAAAAAATACTGGCTTATACGGGAAAAGTAAAACCTGAAGATGAACTGAACTGTGGAGCATGTGGATACAATTCCTGTAGAGATAAGGCGATAGCAGTTTATCAGGGAATTGCAGAAATAGATATGTGTTTGCCGTATCTCCTTGAAACAAAGAGTAAAGAGCTAGATACTATAACACAGTTAAATGAAGAATTAGACGCAATAATTGAATCATCATATGACGGTATATGGGTGGCAGACGGCCAGGGGAATGCATTGAAGGTTAATAAAGCGTTTGCTGATATTCTGGGTATGAAACAGGAAGAATTGCTTAATAAAAATGCTATAGAGTTTGAAAAACAGAAAATTTTGTATCCTTCTGTTACGTTGTTGGTTTTAAGGGAAAAACGCCGGGTAACATTAATTCAAGAAACCAGCAACAACAAAAAACTTTTAACTACGGGAAATCCAA
Source organism: Thermosediminibacterales bacterium (assembly GCA_029982205.1). Taxonomy (GTDB): domain Bacteria; phylum Bacillota; class Thermosediminibacteria; order Koleobacterales; family JARRCM01; genus JARRCM01. Next base: position 66,629 of record JARRCM010000007.1, on the reverse strand, counting down.
TAATGGATGAAAACGGCAATGTAAAAATGGTGATGGTTAATGTGAGGGACCTGTCGGTTATTGAGAAACACCGCAGTAATATAAAAGAAACTGAAAAAATAAAAAGATATTTTGAATCTAGAGAAGGTGAAAAGAACTACCAGGATAAAAAGGTGATTGCGTTTTCAGAAGAAATGGAAAAAGTACTGAATTTGGCAAACAAAGTGGCGGCAGTTAATTCAACTGTGCTTATACTTGGTGAATCAGGTGTAGGGAAAGAAGTGATTTCCCGGTATATTCACAGGCACAGTAAACGAAAGGACGGCCCGTTTGTTAAAATAAACTGTGGGGCTATACCCGAAACTTTGTTGGAATCAGAACTTTTTGGATATGAGACAGGGGCTTTTACAGGAGCTAAACGTCAGGGCAAACCGGGATTAATTGAGATGGCTCATAAGGGGACTCTTTTCCTAGATGAAATTGCCGAAATGCCTTTAAACCTTCAGGTGAAACTTCTTCAGGTTATCCAGGAGCATAATTTAGTAAGAATAGGTGGTATAAAAGCTATAAATGTTGATATAAGGATTATAGCGGCAACGAATCGAAACTTAGAAAAAATGATAAAAGAAGGCAAATTCAGGGAAGACCTTTTTTATAGGTTGAATGTTGTGCCTATTACTATCCCGCCTTTAAGACAGCGTAAAGACGATATCATTCCTTTGATTTATCATTTTCTGGATAAATACAACCACAAATACCAGCTTAAAAAATCTATTAATAAAGAAGCAAAGAGATTGTTATATAATTACCACTGGCCGGGGAATGTAAGGGAACTTGAAAACGTAATTGAAAGACTTGTTGTTACTTCTGAAGGGGATTTAATAACACCTGAACATGTTTCTAATATTATCAATTCAGAGGAGGATACCGACAGTATCATAATTAAAAAGATACTTCCGTTAAAGGATGCCGTAGAAGAAGTTGAGAGGAAACTTTTGCAGAAAGCAATGAAGAGATGTAAATCTACTTATGAAATAGCCGAACTTTTAGGAGTGAACCAGTCTACTATAGTCAGAAAAATGAAGAAGTATATAAAATCATAACAATGTATGAATGCATTTTTACCAATGCAAAAACGCATTGTTTGTATAATAAGTTTTTATTTAGTTTTTTTAAATGAGAACAAGCCCAAAATTTCAAAACAAAAATGCTGAGCTGCATTATCGAGAAGTTTCTCGACAATGCAGCTTTTTTTATTAGCCCATCAGCCCTATGTATGAAAATACAGAAAATTCGGCACGCTTTTTGCATTAAAAATAAGCAAAACTTGTTAGGGGGTAGATAAACAATGAGTGTTAAAACAAGTTCTTTTGACAAACTGAACCCGGAACAACTGTTAAAAGTGCGTCAAATTATAAAAAAACATCAAGGGGAAGACGGGGCTTTGATACCGATATTAAGAGATATTCAGGAGGAATTAGGGTATCTACCGAGGGATGCTCAGGTTGAAGTTGCACAGAAATTAAATATCCCTTTAAGTGAAGTCTACAGTGTTATAACATTTTATGCGCTGTTTTCGCTAAAACCTAAAGGTAAATACCATATTAACGTCTGCAAAGGTACCGCCTGTTATGTTCGCGGGGCTGAAGGTATTCTGGAAAAGTTAAAAGATGTATTAGGTATTGGCCCTGGAGATACCACAGATGACGGGTTGTTTTCCATAGATGTAATACGCTGCCTTGGTGCATGTGGATTAGGGCCTGTAATTACTATTAATGACGAAACTTATGCAAGATTAAAGCCTGATAACATTCCGGGAATCATAGCACGATATACCGATGTAGGTACAAAAGACTATGAAGAACGCCCTGTACAGGAAAAAGTAAATGTGTAAAAAGATTAACCTACTAAACAGGAGGGGGTGATAAAAGTGATCAGCTTTGAAAAGCTTAACAAAATAAAAAACGAATATAAGATTCCCCAGGGCACAAAAATTCTAGTTAGACTAGGCATCTGTGGTGCATCTGTAGGAGCAAAGGAGGTATATAAAACTTTTGTTGAAGAGGTTAAGCGATTAAACCTCAAAGATGTAGTGGTAATACCCACAGGATGTATTGGCCTTTGTTCCCAGGAACCATTAGTTGATATAATAACACCCGGAATGCCTCCTGTGACGTATACTTTCGTTACGCCCGAAAAAGCAAAAGGCATTATGTTCCACCATATCTTGAATAAAGAGATAATCAGTGAATGGGTAATTCCTAAAATGTTATAAGATTAAGATAACAGAGGAGGGTTGTTTGATATGGAATTTTATAGATCCCACGTTCTTGTATGCGGAGGGGCTGGCTGTATATCTTCAGGTTGTAAAAGTGTTCAAGAGGCCCTTGTTTCTGAAATAAAAAAGAAAGGCTTGGAAAAAGAAATTAAAGTAGTTACTACAGGATGTATGGGCCCGTGTGACCTTGGCCCTGTAATGATAATATATCCTGAAGGGGTTTTCTATCAAAAAGTAAAGGTGGAAGATACAAAAGAAATAGTTGAATCACATCTGTTAAAAGGGGAAATAGTTGAACGTTTACTTTACCGGAGACCGGGGGATGCAGAGCCTATACCATGCTCAGACGATATAGATTTTTTCAACAAACAGAAAAAAATTGCTTTAAGAAATTCAGGTTTGATAGACCCAATGGTAATTGAAGAATATATTTCCAGAGATGGTTATTCGGCTCTAGCTAAGGTTTTATCTGAAATGTCTCCGGAAGAAGTAATCCAAGAAGTAAAGGCATCTGGTTTACGCGGCCGCGGGGGCGCAGGTTTCCCCACAGGGCTGAAATGGAGTTTTGCCGCTAAGGCTAAAGGCTATCCGAAATATGTCGTTTGTAATGCTGATGAAGGAGACCCGGGTGCGTTTATGGACCGGAGTATCCTTGAAGGTGATCCCCATAGTGTGATTGAGGCAATGGCCATAGCTGGATATGCCATAGGTTCTAATCAAGGGTATATTTATGTAAGAGCTGAATACCCGCTTGCTGTAAGTCGTTTAACCCATGCAATTCAAAAGGCCAGAGAATACGGCCTCCTAGGGAGAAACATCATGGGTACCGGCTTTGATTTTGATCTGGATATACGTGTAGGTGCCGGCGCATTTGTCTGTGGAGAAGAAACAGCGTTATTAGCATCTATAGAAGGTAGGCGGGGTGAACCAAGGCCAAAACCTCCTTTTCCTGCTAATGAAGGTCTTTGGGGCAAACCCACGATTATAAATAATGTAGAAACATTTGCCAACATACCTGTCATAATCCTTAAAGGTTCTCAATGGTTTAACCGGTTGGGCTCAGAAAAAAGTAAAGGAACCAAGGTGTTTGCCCTTGCCGGGAAGATAAATAACACAGGGCTTGTAGAGGTCCCGATGGGGACTAAATTAGGTGAAATCATTTATGACATCGGAGGAGGTATCCCTAACGGAAAAAAATTTAAAGCTGCTCAAACCGGCGGCCCATCGGGAGGATGTATTCCTAAAGAACATCTCAATGCACCCATAGACTATGATTCCCTTAAAGAATTGGGGACCATTATGGGGTCAGGAGGTTTGATCGTAGTAGATGAAGATACATGTATGGTGGATTTTGCACGCTTTTTCCTGGAATTTGTTCAGGACGAATCCTGTGGAAAGTGTGCGCCCTGTCGGCTTGGCACAAAACGAATGCTTGAAATATTAGACAGGATTACAAAGGGTGAAGGAGAAGAAGGGGATATCGAAAAACTGGAAGAGTTAGGTAATATAATAAAAGAAACTGCCCTTTGCGGTCTTGGCCAAACCGCTCCAAACCCGGTATTAAGTACAATTCGTTATTTCCGTCATGAGTATGAGGCCCATATAAAGTATAAAAAATGCCCTGCTTCGGTTTGTGCAGCTCTATTCAATGCACCATGTCAGAATTCATGTCCTGCCGGGGTTGATGTGCCACGCTATATCGATGCAATACGGAGCGGAAATTATGCAGAATCAGTTGCAATAATAAAAGAAACCAATCCATTGCCTGCAATATGCGGAAGGGTATGTAATCACCCTTGTGAAGCCAAATGTAAACGTGCTCAGATTGATGAACCTATAGCTATTAGAGCCTTAAAACGTTTTGCGGCAGATTACGAATTAAAACACTCTGAAGAAATTAAAACAGATAAACTTCCTGATAACGGGAAAAAGGTAGCTGTTGTTGGATCCGGGCCATCCGGTCTTACTGCAGCGTATTACCTGGCTTTAGAAGGTTATAGAGTAACTGTTTATGAAGCCCTGCCGGTAGCAGGTGGTATGTTGGCAGTAGGAATTCCTGAATACAGGCTTCCCAAGAAACTCTTGATGTCTGAGATAAAACAAATAGAGAGTTTTGGTGTAGAAATTAAAACAAATATTCCAATTGGAAAAGATTTAACCATAGAAGACCTGAAGGAAAATTATGATGCTGTTTTTATCAGCATAGGCGCACATCAGGACTTAAAATTGGGTATTGAAGGCGAGATGCTTGAAGGGGTTTACCATGGAGCAGCGTTTTTAAGAAGTTTAAATTTGGGAGAGAAGGTAGAGGTTGGTAATAAGGTTGCGGTAATCGGAGGGGGCAATGTGGCAATTGATTCTGCGCGGTCGGCTTTGCGTTTAGGGGCAGGCGAAGTTCATATATTTTATCGAAGGCAAAGAGATGATATGCCCGCTGATAAAAATGAAATTGAGGAGGCAGAAAAGGAAGGTGTTAAAATACACTTTATGACTGCGCCGGAAAGGTTCATCGGCGAAAACGGCAGACTTGTTGCTATGGAATGTATTAAAATGATGCCCGGAGATTTTGATAAGAGCGGAAGGCGTAGACCTGTAAGAATTCCTGAATCAAATTTCAAAATAGATGTTGATACAGTAATAGCGGCTATCGGTCAAAAACCTGATATAGAGTCTATAAAAACAAGTTGTCAATTTAACAAAAACGGAACTCTAAAAGTTGAAGAAGAATCCATGATGACGAATGTTCCAGGGATTTTTGCCGGTGGGGACTGTGTTAACGGACCGGCAACTGTAATAGAAGCCATTGCCCATGGAAGAAAAGCCGCGCTGGCAATAGATGAATACCTTGGTGGAGATGCCAGACGGCGCTATAATGACAGAGTTAAGAATATCAAGAGAAAAACAGAACATGTCATTAATGAAGAACATATGTTGAGACGAGAAGCCGGCTGTTTACCTGTTGCAGAACGGCTACAGGGATTTTCCGAAGTTGAGTTGTGTTTTAGTGAAGAGGATGCTTTATATGAAGCTAGCCGCTGCCTCCGATGTGATATAAAAGATTAAAGGAGTGTGAATTAGGTATGATAAGCCTTAATATAAATAACCAGAAAGTGAAAGTAGAAGAAGGAGCTACTATACTAGAGGCCGCTGAAAAAGCCGGAATTAAAATTCCAACACTCTGTTACCTCAAGGAAATAAACAAGGTTGGGGCATGCCGTATGTGCGTAGTTGAAGTAGAAGGAGCAAAAACTTTACAAGCGGCTTGTGTGACACCTGCAGCGGAAGGGATGGTTGTCAAAACCAATACACCTTTTGTTCGAAAAGCCCGAAAAAAGATTTTAGAACTCATTCTCTCAGACCATCCTTTTGAGTGTTTGACATGTGTAAGAAACGGAAATTGTGAACTCCAAACATTAGCAGAAAACCTGGGTATTAGAGAAGTGGGCTACCAGGGAGAAAAAACCGAAAGTTATATTGATACTTCAACACCCTCAATAGTAAGAGACCCCAATAAATGTATATTATGTAGGAGATGTGTAAGTGTATGTAATGAGATTCAGAATGTGGGAATACTCTTTCCCAATGAGAGGGGATTTAATACCTTTATAGGTCCTGCTTACGGCGCACTGCTGGCAGATGAACCCTGCAGCCTGTGTGGTCAATGTGTATTGGCATGCCCCACAGGGGCACTCCATGAACATGAAGATATCGATAGGGTATGGAAGGCTATTGAAGATCCAAACAAGCATGTGGTTGTTCAAACAGCTCCTGCTATCAGGGTGACATTAGGAGAAGCATTGGGGCTTCCGCCCGGGAGCATTGTTGTGGGGCAGATGGTAGCAGCCCTTCGCAGGCTGGGTTTCGATAAGGTGTTTGACACTGACTTTGCGGCTGACCTTACGATTATGGAAGAAGGCCATGAGTTTTTAGACAGACTGAAAAATGGAGGCAAACTTCCTTTGATTACTTCATGCAGCCCGGGATGGATAAAGTTCTGTGAACACCACTATCCCGAGTTTTTAGAAAACCTCTCCACATGTAAGTCTCCACAGCAGATGTTCGGGGCCCTTGCCAAAACTTACTATGCTCACAAAAACCGAATAGACCCTAAGAACATGTTTGTTGTTTCAATAATGCCGTGTACAGCTAAAAAGTTTGAATGTCAGCGCCCGGAAATGGTTGACAGCGAATATTTGGATGTAGATGTATCATTAACCACCCGGGAACTTGCCAAGATGATAAAACAGGCAGGAATCAATTTTGATACCCTTGAATCAGAAGAGTATGATGCGCCATTGGGGATTTCCACAGGGGCCGGTGCCATATTTGGAGCTACCGGAGGCGTAATGGAGGCCGCTCTTAGGACTGTTTATGAGGTTGTTACAGGTGAAGAACTGAAAAGCCTTGATTTTATAGATGTTAGGGGTCTTAAAGGAGTTAAGGAGGCTCAGGTAGAACTTCCTGGTATCACTGTAAAAGTTGCTGTGGCTCATGGTTTGAGCAATGCAAGGGAAGTCTTAGAGGCAGTAAAAAGAGGGGAAGCGGATTACCACTTTATAGAAATAATGGCTTGTCCCGGCGGATGTATTGGAGGAGGAGGTCAGCCGATTCCTACAAACACAGAAATCCGCGAAAGACGAATAAAAGCCATATACGAAGTTGATAAGGGCATGAAGTTAAGAAAATCTCATGAGAATCCAGCGATAAAACGTTTATATCAGGAGTTTTTAGGAGCACCTCTGCAGGAAAAATCACATCACCTGCTTCATACTTGTTATGCCCCAAGGGGGAAATATACAAAATCATAAATTTAAAACAATCGAAACATTTATTTATCCACAAGGGCAGCATGCTTTATGTGTGTGCTGTTCTTGTGGATTTAAATTTAGTGAAAATTTTTAAAAAGATTTTACTCATCAAATCCATTTTTTTAATAGAGGAATCAATAAATTTATGTCGAATAATCAATAAGTTGATTATTTTTTTATGAAAGGAAGTGAAACAAGCCAAATGAACATTAAAACCTTTAAGGGAGGTGTGCACCCTCCTCATGCCAAGTTTACTAAAGATAAGCCTATAGAGAAGGCTAGGCTGCCAGAAAAAGTAATTATTCCATTACAGCAACATATTGGAGCCCCCTGTGAGCCAGTGGTCAGCGTGGGGGATAACATAAAGGTTGGCCAAAAAATTGGTGAACCAAAAGGATTTGTATCTGCCCCTGTTCACTCCAGTGTTTCAGGTAAGGTTGTAGCAATTGAAACTCATCCTCATCCCATTGGCAGTGATGTGTTATCTGTAGTTATAGAATCAGATGGCAAGGATGAGGTATTTGAAGGTGTAAAACCTTACGGGGACCTTGATTCACTTACAGCTGATGATATTAAAAACCTTATCCGTGAATCGGGTATAGTTGGAATGGGTGGTGCTACATTCCCTACACAGGTTAAACTTTCTCCACCCCCTGATAAAAAAATTGATACTGTAATTATCAACGGAGCAGAATGTGAGCCGTATTTAACGGCAGACCACCGTTTGATGCTGGAAAAACCAGAAAATATTATATTTGGCTTAAAAGCAATAATGAAGGCCCTTGGGGTTGAAAATGGCTACATCGGGATAGAGGATAATAAACCTGATGCCATAGAAAAACTTTCAAAATTAGCAGAACAAGAGAACAATATCAAAGTTGTGGTTCTCCGTACAAAGTACCCACAGGGTGGAGAGAAACAGTTGATTTATGCTATAACCGGAAGAGAGGTTCCTTCAGGCGGCCTTCCCATGGAAGTCGGTGCGGTAGTACAGAATGTGGGTACAACTAATGCTATTGCAACAGCTATTAAGACAGGTATGCCCTTGATTGAAAGAGTTTTAACTGTGACAGGAAGTGGAGTAAAACAACCTAAAAACATGTTAGTGAGAATCGGGACACCTTTTAAAGAGGTAATAGAACAATGCGGAGGTTTTAACGGAACTCCCGGTAAGGTTATAATGGGAGGTCCCATGATGGGACTTGCTCAGTCTTCTGTTGAAGTTCCTGTGATTAAAGGGACATCGGGAATACTTGTGCTGACAAAACAGGATGCAAAAATGTTTGAACCAAGACCATGTATAAAGTGTGCACGATGTGTTGATGCATGTCCTGCATATCTGCTTCCAACTCGATTGGCACATTTCTCTGAAAAGGCCATGTGGGATGAAGCAGAAGAATATAATGCTTTAGACTGTATTGAATGTGGATCATGTTCCTTTGTCTGCCCGGCAAAGATACCATTGGTTCAAAGAATAAGGCTTGCCAAATCTCAAATAATTGCTAAACGTAAGAAGAAATAACCAGCAGGGAGGGGAGATTAATGGAAAATGACAAGCTTGTCATAACATCATCACCTCATATTTTTGATGATGATTCGGTAGAAAAGATAATGTACGGGGTGATAATAGCCCTGCTTCCAGCTTCAATAATGGGAGTATACTATTTTGGCTTACATGCACTTTTACTTATTGTTACATGTGTAATTACTGCGGTTTTAACTGAAGCTTTGTTTCAAAAAGCGCGAAATTACCCTGTTACAATAAAAGATGGCAGTGCCGTGATTACAGGGCTGCTTCTGGCTTTAAACCTGCCGCCGGGGCTGCCTGCATGGATGGCTGTAGTGGGAACAGTTGTAGCGATTATTCTGGGCAAACAGATTTTTGGTGGATTAGGGCATAATCCTTTTAACCCGGCACTTGTGGGAAGGGCGTTTTTAGTAGCATCTTTTCCGGTTGCCATGACTACATGGTTAAGCCCTGTAGATGCTACAACTACAGCTACCCCACTTGGACTGATGAAACTTGAAGGCATTCCCACAGATTACTGGAGTCTATTTATTGGAAAAATCGGAGGGACTATTGGAGAGACTTCAGCTTTGGCTATACTCATAGGAGCAGGTTACCTGCTTTATAAAGGATATATTGACTGGAGGATACCTTTAAGCTATATTGGCACGGTAGCTGTTTTAACCACGGTTTTTGGACGAGATCCGATATTCCACATATTTGCTGGAGGTTTGATGCTTGGTGCATTCTTTATGGCTACTGATATGGTAACAACACCTATAACCAAAAAGGGCAGATGGATATTCGGCATAGGAGCTGGAATCCTTGTTGTAGTTATTAGACTGTGGGGCGGATATCCCGAAGGAGCTTCTTACTCGATTCTGCTTATGAATGGTATAACACCGCTTTTAAACAGGTACACCCGTCCGAGAGTGTTCGGGGAGGTGAAGAAAAATGCGTAGAGAATATATACGTATGGTTGTTGTTTTAATGATTATTTCACTGTTTTCAGGTGCAGTGTTGGCTCAAACTTACAAAGTTACAATACCAAAAATAAATGAAAACGCTTTAAGGAAACAAGAAGCTGCTATTATAAAAGTAATTCCTGGGGCAAAAAGCTTTAAAGAAGTTTCTAAAGATGGAGTTACCGCATTTGAGGGTTTAGATGAAAACGGGAATAAAGTAGGCATGGCATTTATTGCCAAAAGTGGTGGATTTGGGGGAATCATCACTATGATGGTAGGAGTTGATATGGAAGAGAAGAAACTTGCCGGAATGACTGTGTTATCCCATCTTGAGACCCCGGGCCTCGGTGCAAGGATTCAGGAAGATTGGTTCCAGGAACAGTTTAAGGGAAAATCCTTTGATGACGGTTTTGTAGTAAAAGAAGATGTAGATGCAATAACAGGTGCAACAATTTCTTCTACTGCAGTAGCAAAAGGTGTTAAAGACAGCCTGGAAAAATTCTTGCAGGTGTTTGGGGGTGAGTATTAATGAAAATCTGGAAGGACTTTATTAAAGGCCTCTGGGAAGAGAACCCTACTTTTAGATTACTTATAGGAATGTGCCCTGTTTTAGCTGTAACTAATGCAGCCATTAACGGGGTTGCCATGGGACTTGCTACGCTTTTTGTTTTGGTTTGTTCAAGTACAATAATTTCATTGATAAAGAACTTGATACCATCTAAAGTTAGAATACCGTGCTATATTGTTGTCATAGCCACTTTTGTTACTATAGCAGATTTAGTTCTTGCAGCCTATTTTCCAGATATTCATGCGGTTTTGGGGCTTTTCGTTCCCCTTATCGTGGTTAACTGTTTGATTTTAGGAAGGGCTGAAGCGTTTGCATCTAAAAACACCGTAACCCGTTCTTTCTTTGATGCTCTGGGTATGGGGCTTGGGTTCACCTGGGCATTAACATTCCTGAGCATTATAAGGGAAGTTCTGGGTATGGGGAGCATATTCGGTTTCAGAGTATTAGGTGAGTGGTTTACGCCGTTTCTGATATTTGTTCTGCCTCCCGGGGCGTTCATAACACTCGGGATAATAGTAGGTTTGATGAATACATTCACAAGAAAAACTGCTTGATGCCCAATAATGAGGAGGGTTGATGATTAGATGGAAGCTCTACTGCTTTTTATAGGTTCTGTTCTCGTAAACAACTTTGTTTTAGCTAGATTCTTGGGTATATGTCCGTTTTTGGGTGTTTCTAAAAAGGTTGAAACTGCTTTCAGCATGGGTATTGCCACGACATTTGTAATGACCCTTTCAGGGGTTGCTTCATGGTTGATACAGAATTATATCTTGGTGCCCTTTGGTGCTGAAAGATTTCTGCAGTATGTTGCGTTTATTCTTGTTATAGCTTCTCTGGTTCAGCTTGTTGAGATGGTAATACAAAAAACAAGCCCGGCCCTTTATCAGGCCCTGGGGATATTTTTGCCGCTTATAACCACCAACTGTGCTATTCTGGGTTTGGCACTTTTAATAGCTATTAAACAGTATTCGTTTATTGAAAGTATTGCATTCAGCTTTGGAGCAGGAGCTGGCTTTACTCTGGCTATTACCATGATGGCCGGAATAAGGGAAGAGCTTCAGTTTGCTGATGTTCCCAAACCCTTACAGGGTGCAGCAATAACATTAATAATAGCTGGTCTTATGTCGATGGCTTTTATGGGATTTTCAGGTTTAATTCCAATGTAACATGAGGAGGTGACGCTGTATGGATAAAACTATGATAGTTTCACTGCTCAGCATGGGAGGAATGGGAGCGTTTTTCGGATTGTTCCTGGCCTATGCTTCAAAAAAGTTTGCAATAGAAACAGACCCAAGGCTTGATGCGATTAATGAAGCACTCCCGGGGGCTAATTGCGGGGCATGCGGTTTCCCTGGATGTTCCGGGTTGGCAGAGGCAATAGTATCAGGCAACGCACCTGTTGACGGTTGTCCTGTAGGCGGAGAAGAAGTTGCCAAAAAAATCGCTAAAATTATGGGAGTAGAAGCAGGTGAAGCCGGGGAACGGAAGGTGGCCAGACTCCTCTGCCGTGGAGGTAAAGCCGAAGCTGTCAATCGCGCCGAATACAAAGGAGTTATGGACTGCCGTGCGGCCCAGGCGGTTAACGGCGGCCCTAAAGGATGCAAATACGGATGTCTCGGTTTCGGTACGTGTGCTGAGGTGTGTCCTTTTGGAGCTATTACCATGAATGAAAACAACCTTCCGGTTGTAGATATAGACAAATGTACAGGATGCGGTAAATGTGTTGAGGTCTGCCCGAGAGGCCTGTTTATTCTTACAGGTGTTTCCCGTGAAGTGCATGTGGGATGCAAGTCTCAGGAAAAGGGCAAGGATGTAAAAAAGGTATGTAGTGTAGGATGTATAGGCTGCAAGATATGTGTTAAAGCATGTCCTTTCGGAGCAATGGAGTTTGAAAACAACTTGGCAAAGGTCAATTATGAAAAGTGCACAAACTGCATGGTATGTGTGGAAAAATGTCCTACCGGAGCCATATATTCAGCATTTCCCAACCGTAAGAAAGCACACATTACGGAAGACTGTGTAGGTTGCGGTGCATGTAAAAAGGTCTGTCCTGTAGATGCGATTGAGGGAGAGATTAAGAAACTTCATGTAGTGAATGTTGAAAAATGTATCGGATGCAGTAAATGTGCTGAGCGATGCCCGAAAGATGCAATTGAGATGATTCGTGAAACAGAAGCAGAAAAGGCAGCTTGTTGTTGATTAAGCCTCCCGGGAATTAAATTTTCCGGGAGTTTTTAAGTTTTGCTGATTTATGATATACTGTTGTTTTAGAAACTATACATATATATGGAGATAAAATTAATGTGTGGAGATGATGTTGATGTCTGAAATACGTGTTAGATTTGCACCCAGTCCCACAGGGGAACTTCATATTGGCGGAGCAAGGACTGCGCTTTTTAACTGGCTTTTTGCAAGACATAACAATGGAAAGTTTGTGTTGCGAATAGAAGATACGGATATAGAAAGATCAACTGAAGAATCTATTAAAAACATAATAGACACTATGGAATGGCTGGGAATTGATTGGGATGAAGGCCCTGAAAAAGGCGGTCCTTTTGGGCCGTATTATCAATCTCAGAGAACAGATTTATACCGAAAAGCCGCCGAAGAACTGCTGGATAAAGGCCTTGCATATCACTGTTACTGCACTCCTGAAGAACTAAAAGCCATGAGAAAGCAGGCCAGAAAAGAAGGCCGACCGCCCCGGTATGACGGCCGCTGCCGGAACTTGACTGAAAAAGATAAAAAAAAGCTCGAAAGTGAAGGCAGAAAACCTGCTATCCGATTTAGGGTGACTGAATATGGGCAAACTGTAGTAAAAGATATAATCAGGGGAAACGTGTCTTTTGACAATTCCAATATTGATGATTTTATTATTATGAAATCCAACGGTTTTCCAACATACAACTTTGCATGTGTTATTGATGACTACAGCATGAAGATTTCCCATGTAATCAGAGCCGAGGAACACCTTTCAAACACCCCTAAACAGATTTTGATATATAAAGCACTTGGGTATGACTTACCCGAATTTGCTCATGTTCCAATGATTCTGGCTCCCGATAGAAGCAAACTCAGCAAGAGGCATGGCGCAACATCTGTAGAAGAATTCAGAGATAAAGGTTATCTTTCAAAAGCGATAATCAACTATTTAGCGCTTTTGGGCTGGTCGCCTGAAAACGATGAAGAGGTTGTAACTTTGGAGAAAATGGTGAAACAGTTTTCTTTAGAAAAAGTATCAAAAAACCCGGCAATATATGATGTGAAAAAACTCACATGGATAAACGGCCATTATTTAAGGGAAGAGGATATAGATACTATAACTCAACAGCTTATGCCTTTTTTGAAAAAGAAGGGAATAATTAACCGTAATATTTCGGATCTTAAGCCGGAAGAATACGACTATCTAAAAAAAGTTGTTGACGCAGTAAGAGATCGGGTAAAAACTCTAGAAGAACTGGCTGACGGGATAAGCTATTTCTATATTAATGATTTTGACTATGAGGAAAAGGGTGTAAGAAAACACTTTAAAAAGGATAATACAGCATTTCTTTTAGAAGAGTGTATAAAAGTATTAAAAGATGTGGAAGTTTTTAGCCTGGAAACCACTGAATCCGCCTACCGGCGGCTTGCTGATGAGCTAAAAGTTAAAGCTGCAGCATTGATTCATCCCACAAGGCTTGCTTTAACCGGAAGGACTGTGGGCCCGGGATTGTTTGACATTATAGTGCTGCTGGGCCGGGAAGAGTGTATAAAAAGATTGAAAAGGGCTGTGGATTACCATTATTTTTTTAAGTCAAAATCTTGATTTTTAAATATATTATGCTATAATATTAGATGTCAAAAACATAATTAATGCTGCGGGATGGTGTAGTGGTAGCACGCATGACTCTGGATCATGTCGCCTAGGTTCGAATCCTAGTCCCGCAGCCAATATTGAAAATCAAAACTCGCAATAGTTTGCGGGTTTTTTGATTTTAAGGGGTTTATTTAATATAATGATTAAGGTATAATTATTACGTTATTTTAATTAAGTTGAAATATTAAGTTGAAATTGGGGGAGATTAATATGCCGGTGCTGGTTAAATTTTTGATAGTTTTTACAATAATGATTGTTTTGTTGAGAAAAAAGGTCAACCTGGGGATTGTAATGTTGATAGATTCAGTGGTTCTGGGCCTGCTCTTTAAAATGGATATATTTAAAATTTCGCAAGGAATTTTGCAGGGTATGTTTTCTTATGAAAGTTTACATTTGATTGGTGTTTTGATATTTATAATGTTTCTGGAAAACACAATGAGAAAAGAAGGCCACGTTGAAAAGATATTAAATTCCCTGGAAAAACTGGTGGGTGATTACCGTGTGGTGATGGCTATACTTCCGGCATTTATAGGTCTGCTTCCATCGGCCGGGGGTGCTTTATTCTCTGCTCCAATGGTACAGGAAGCAAGCAGAGAAAATGATGTTTCTCCTGAAAGGAAAGCGTTTATAAATTACTGGTACCGGCACATGTGGGAATATAGTTTTCCGCTTTACCCTGCCATATTGTTTACTTCAGAAATTCTGGATATTGAACTTATCATTTTAATAAAAAGCATGATTGTTTTTTCTTTAGCAGTTGTGCTTTTAGGAATTCCCTTTGGTTTTACTAATTTACATAATAATAAAAGAATGCAAGAAGATATCAATAGATGGCCATATTTTAAGGAGCTAGTAAACGGAATATATCCTGTAGTTTTAATAATAGTGCTGTATCTGTTATTTAAGATCGATCTTTTGATTGATGTTGGTTTGATATTTTTGTTATTGACATTATTGAACAGGTATAAATTAGAAGATTATAAAAGGGTAATAAAGGAATCTTTTCCCTTTAAGATAGTGTTTTTGATATTTGGAATAATGGCATTTAAAAACATGTTGGCTTTGACAGAAGCGTTAGATATACTGCCCGGGTTGTTTTCTCAGATGGGAATTCCTGTTGTTGCGGTATTTTTTATTCTTCCTTTTTTCATAGGGTTTTTAACTGGGATGTCGTCAGCATATGTTGCAATAACTTTTCCAATACTTGCAGCATTTCAGGAAAGCATAAACCTTTCAGCAGTAAGTTTTGCATTCGTGAGCGGTTTTGCAGGTGTTATGCTTTCACCTATGCATTTATGTCTTTTGTTAAGCGCTGACTATTTTAAGGCTGATTTAACAAAGGTTTTAATTAGAGTAGCAATACCTGAAGCTCTGCTTGTTAGCCTTGCTTTAGTATTTTATTTAATATTTTAGGAGGTAGGTTTAATGAGGTTTAAAATGTTGGCGGTAGATCTTGATGACTCACTTTTAGGAAAGGACAAAAAAATAAGCAAAGAAAATTTAGAGGCAATAAAAACGGCGATGAGCAAAGGAATTATAGTAACAATCGCTACCGGTCGAATGTTTTGTTCTGCTGAAAAGTTTGGGCGAGAACTTGATATTAATATTCCGCTGATTACTTATAATGGCGCATTAATAAAGGAAACAATAAGTGGTAAAATATTGGTCCATAAACCCCTGCCATTAAATATTGCAAAAAAAATTATTGAACTTGTTTCATCCAAAAATGTCGCAGTGAACACTTATATAAATGATAAGTTGTACGTAGAAAAAATAAGCGAAGATATAAAAAACTATGCAGAAACTTATGGAGTGGAGGCGATACCTGTTGGTGATTTGCTTGAATTTATGCAGCATCCCCCTACTAAAATTTTGTTGATTGGAAGCAATGAAGAAATAAACAACATACAATCTTATCTAAAGGGGCTTTTTGGTGAAAGCGTTAACCTAATGAAGTCACAATCTACATTTTTAGAAATCACACACCCTGAGGCCAATAAAGGTGCTGCAGTGGCTCGATTGGCAGGAATTTATGGAATCAAACGTGAAGAAGTTATAGCTATCGGAGATAGCGAAAATGATTTGAGCATGATTGAGTATGCAGGTCTTGGTGTAGCAATGGGGAATGCGTCTGAAAACATTAAGAAACAGGCTGATTATGTAACTACTGCAAATGAAGAAAGTGGTGTGGCTAATGTGATTAAAAAATTTATTCTTTAACGCTTATTTTTATTTGGAAACAATAGGTTTTAGTTTTAACGCCAATAATGCTGCTACAAAAGCTTTAATGATGTCTCCCGGGATAAAGGGGACAGCCCCAGCGGCAACTGCCTGTTTTATGTTCATTCCGGTAATGACAGAGAGTTGAAACACTCCTATGGTATAGACCACTATGATTCCGCCTAATACATTAATTATTAAAAGGTTAATAAAGTTTGGTTTGATTTTATTTAACAAAACCGACATAAAGAAAACCGCTATAGGCCAGCTCAATAGATAACCACCTGTAGGCCCTGCTATTACACCGATACCTCCTTGACCGCCTGCAAAAATTGGAAGGCCTATTGCGCCTAAAAACAGAAAAGACAGCATACTTGCCACTGCGGTTCTAGGCTTAAGTAAACTTCCAGCAAGCATTACCGCAAATGTCTGGCCCGTGATGGGGACAGGCGTAAAAGGCAATGGAATTTTTACATAACCCATGACTGCTGTAAGGGCAGCAAACAATGCAGCCAAAACAAGTTCCCTGGTTTTAGAATAAGTTTGAACCATTTCCCGTGACATTTTAGTTCCTCCTCATTTAATTCTTGATGTAAAAATAAGGATAAAAAAATACCCTGCTAATATTCATTTTAGCAAGGTATAACTTAAATGTCAACTTCAAAATTTAATTAGGTTAACAAAAAGGCTTATCTCCGCAAACAGGACAATCAGGGTTGCGGCTTGCTTTAACCGTTATAAACTCCATGTTTAAACCGTTAAAAATCAGCAGTTTTCCAACCAGGGGGTTTCCCTTGTTCAATATTAATTTTATAACTTCAGTAGCCTGAACAACACCGATAACCCCTGCCACCGCTCCGAGAATACCTGTTTCCTGGCATGTAGGCACAGCATTTGCAGGAGGAGGTGAAGGGAAAATACATCTATAGCAGGGCCCTTTTCCAGGGAGGATTGTCATAACCTGACCGTCAAAGCGGAGTACCCCTGCTTCTATTAAAGGCTTATTCTGTATAACACATGCATCATTTGAAAGATAGCGTGCCGAAAAGTTATCTACTGCATCTACAACAATATCAAATCCCTGTATTATTTCCATAACATTATCACGGCTTAATCGGGTGTTAAAGGTTTCTATCTTAACATCGGGATTTATTTTTTTCAGCCTTTTTACTGCTGATTCGACCTTTGGAACACCTAATGATGATGTCCTGTGAAGGATCTGCCGTTGAAGGTTGCTTAAATCAACAACATCACTATCCACTATGCCTAAATTACCGATACCTGCAGCAGTTAAATAATAAGCCACAGGTGAGCCAAGGCCGCCAGCGCCTATTATAAGAACACGACTGTTTTTAAGTAATGACTTTTCTTCAGAAGTTAATTGGTTAATAGAATAGAAAGGTATCATGTTTCATCTCTCCTTGTCGTTTTAAATTCCATAGACAGGAGGTCGAACTCCAACCGTTCTGGTTCATCAAGATGTTTATGACCCAATATAATTTTAACCGTTTCGACAACCTGGAGTATGCCTAGGAAGCCGGCTGTTGTTGGAAAAAGGTTGTTGATAGTGTGATTTGAAATATAAGTCTGCAGGCGTTTCCTGTCAGAAACAACCGTCATAATGCCTTTACCGTCTGAAACGCTGCCGAGAACAATAGGGACGCCCCTGATGAAGTTGTTATTCAGTATGTATTCATGTTTACTGGGCAATGTGGTGATAACAACGTCTATTTTTGACTGCAGATTTGGCAAATGTGTTTCGGGTAAAACATTAAACTTGACATCAGGGTTGAGGTCTTCTACTTCATTTTTAAAGTTTTCTAAATATGATATCAAACTTTCATTTCCTATAACAGTTATTTTTCCTATACCAGCTGCCGCAAGATAAAGTGAAGACGCGAACAACTCCCCGTATATACCGGGAATAATTAATACATGAGATGACAACAACTTCTTCTGTCCTTTTCCGCCGATTTCACGCATAATTATATTTCGGCTGTAACGTTCTGTTTGCTCACTTGTTAAATTAACCATATGTTTTAACCTCCTTACCCTGCTAGGGTAGAGTATAGAGTTTAATTAATTTTAACATTTGCCGGGTTTTTCTGTCAATTAAGATACATATACTTGAAAAGCGTTACTGAATATTACCACTTGTGTTTGCTGGAACAAAATGTTACACTAGTACCTGATGGACAGACTTTCTAGTTAAGGTGGAGACAGCCTATGACCGGCAGGTTAAAACTTACAAAAGGAGATAAAATACTTGTTGCTGTAATAATATTAATAAGTTTTGCCAGTGTTCTTGGTGTAAAGGCTTTAAGTTCTGTTTACAGTGATAGGTATGTGGTTATAGAATCACGAGGAGAACCGGTAAAAAAGATTTTATTAGGTCCAAATGTTGAAAAAAGGATTGTGAAAGTGGAAGGAGTTCTTGGGTATAGTGTAATAGAGATTGGGCAAGATAAAGTAAGAATGTTAGATTCTCCCTGCCCGGATCACCTTTGCGTTAAGTCAGGAGCGATATCGGAACCGGGTCAAATAATAGTATGTTTGCCTAATCAGGTGGTAATTAAAATTATAGGAGATAAGGGAGAAGTCGACGCATCGGCTTTTTAATACGTAAAAGTCTAGGCGGAAGTTGCCGTAGCGGCTTTTATAAAAAGAAGAGGAGGGGAGGGTTATGGAAAAAACCAGAAAACTGATTTTTATGGCGTTGCTGGTGTCCTCTGGTTTAGCCCTCCACGTTATAGAGTCTTTAATTCCTTTTCCTATTGCGGTACCGGGGGCCAAGTTAGGCCTTGCAAATATAGTTACATTACTAACTTTAACAATATATGGTTTTAAAGAAGGGCTTACAGTTGCACTGCTCCGATGTGTTCTGGCTACACTTATAGGAGGCTCAGTTTCAAGTTTGATTTACAGTATTTCCGGTAGTTTTCTGAGCCTTGTTTTGATGTATTTAGCATATTTTTACACGAAAAACGTTTTCAGCCTTATAGGCATCAGTATAATCGGAGCTGAAGCCCATAACCTAGCTCAGATCAGTGTAGCAAGTCTGATTTTACAGAATTATGGTTTGTATGTCTATTTGCCTGTGCTTTTGTTTGTTGGCCTTGCTACAGGGTATTTTGTGGGGCTTTCAACTTATTATATTAAGCAGGTATTATTCAAGAATTTACAGGTAGTAGAGAGAAGGGAATCGGGCTGAAAGTGTTGAATTTATATATTAGTTTCAAAAAGGAGGAGTTGTTTTGAGAGGGCGAGCCTATAAAAGTCCGTGGATTTTATTGATTTTACTTGTAGTAGGTCTTGTTTTGGGAGGACTGATTGGAGACGTTTTTGGCGGTTATTTTCCTGTATTAAATTATTCGAAATCAGTAGGTTTAACTCCCACAACGTTAAATCTTAGTATAATTTCTTTAACTTTTGGTTTCTTGATTAAAATCAACCTTGCCAGTATAATTGGGCTTTTTTTGGCTTTGTTGATATACCGATGGCTGTAGGGGGTAATGGGTTTGAACAAAAAAATAGTGCTTGCTTCTGCTTCACCCAGGAGAAAAGAGCTTTTAGAGCGGATGGGTTTGAGATTTGAAGTTATCCCCAGCAGTATTGAAGAAAAAGAGTTTAACTATAACATGCCACCGGAAATGTTGGCTTGTAAACTGGCTTTATTAAAATCTGAACAGGTTGCAAAACAGCAAAAAAATTCATTAGTAATAGGGGCAGATACTATTGTCGTCCAGGATAAAGTTTTTGGTAAGCCTGAAAATAAAAAAGATGCTTATTGGATGCTAAAGTCTCTAACGGGAAAGCCTCATCAAGTGATTACCGGTTTGGCCGTGATAGATTCAGAAACCGGTGATAAAAAAGTTGAATATGAAAAAACAGTTGTTTACATGAGACAGATTTCTGATGAAGAGATAAAAGCTTATATTAACACAGGTGAGCCTATGGATAAAGCAGGAGCTTATGGAATCCAGGGTCTAGGTGGGCTGTTCGTTGAGAAAATAGACGGCTGCTTTTTTAATGTGGTTGGGCTGCCTGTTTCAAAACTATATACGATACTAA
Organism: Thermosediminibacterales bacterium; assembly: GCA_029982205.1. Taxonomy (GTDB): domain Bacteria; phylum Bacillota; class Thermosediminibacteria; order Koleobacterales; family JARRCM01; genus JARRCM01. The sequence goes on along the minus strand of JARRCM010000007.1, from coordinate 46,374 downwards.
AAAACTTTGGTGTTAAATTTTTTGAGTAGGTGATTGACATTAAAAACATGAGCTATCATTTAACAATAAAAGACTTACCTGAAAATTTAAGACCGCGGGAACGCCTGATAAAATACGGGGCTAAATCCCTATCAGATGCCGAACTTTTAGCAATCATAATTCGGACAGGCTCAAGACATGATACTGCAATAGGTTTAGCGCAAAAGCTGTTGAAAGGCAGTTATGGTTCTGAAGGCTTAAGATTTTTAGTTGATGCTAGTTTTGAGGAACTGAGTAAAATTACCGGTATTGGCAAGGCTAAAGCGGCGCAAATCAAAGCATCGATAGAGCTGGGCAGGAGGCTTTCTGCTTTAACAACTGTTGAAAGAAATGTTATTAAATCCCCTAAAGACGTAAAAGAACTGTTGATGGAAGAGATGAGGTACCTGGACAGGGAACATTTCAGAGCTTTGCTGCTGAACATTAAGAACCAGGTAATTTCAGTTGAGGATATTTCTGTGGGAAGTTTGAATTCTTCTATAGTTCATCCAAGAGAGATTTTCAAAACGGCTATTAGGCGAAGCTGTGCGTCAATAATTCTTGTTCATAACCATCCAAGCGGAGATCCTACCCCCAGTCAAGAAGACATCGAGGCGACTAAAAGGTTGCTTGAAGGAGGAAGAATATTAGGAATCGATGTTTTAGATCATGTTATTATTGGTGACGGAAGATATGTCAGTTTAAAAGAAAAGGGCCTTATATAAGACTATAATTTAAATGGAAAGGGGTTTGCAGTAGAGATGAACTTTTTTTTGAGGCATTTTTCAAAAGATTTAGGTATAGATTTAGGAACAGCTAACACATTAGTTTACAGGAAGTCTGAAGGAATTGTTCTGCGGGAACCTTCTGTTGTTGCTATTCAGCGGGATAACGGCAATGTCCTGGCTGTTGGAAAAGAAGCAAAGAGAATGATCGGCAGAACCCCGGGAAACATTATTGCTATAAGGCCTATGAAAGACGGGGTTATAGCTGATTTTGACGTAACACAGGAAATGCTGAAATATTTTATTGCTAAAGCTAATAAACGTTCTCTCATAAGGCCGCGTGTAGTTGTTTGCGTTCCTTCAGGGGTTACTGAAGTTGAGAAGAGGGCTGTTATAGATGCGACTATTCAGGCAGGTGCAAGAGAAGCGTTTCTCATTGAAGAACCAATGGCTGCAGCAATAGGGGCGGGTCTTCCTGTGAGGGAGCCCACCGGCAGTATGGTTGTTGACATAGGTGGAGGCACGACTGAAGTAGCAATAATTTCTTTAGGAGGTATTGTGACAAGCAAATCCATTCGCATCGGTGGGGATGAAATGGATGAAGCAATAGTGTTTTATGTTAAAAAAAATTATAACTTGATGATTGGTGAAAGAACCGCTGAAGAAATAAAGATAAGAATAGGGTCAGCATCACCAAGGCCTAAAGAACAGCAAATGGATATCAGGGGCAGAGATATGGTCTCAGGCCTGCCCAAAACAATCAAAATATCTTCTGAAGAGATTAGGCAGGCTTTGATGGAACCTGTAAGCAGTATTATTGATGCCATAAAGATAACTCTTGAAAAAACTCCGCCTGAACTTGCAGCAGACATCATGGACAAAGGTATTGTCCTGACAGGTGGGGGTTCATTATTGAACGGGCTTGATAAACTTGTCAGGCAGGAGACGGGAATGCCTGTTTATATTGCCGAAAATCCCCTGGACTGTGTTGTTTTGGGCACCGGGAAGGTTCTTGATGAGATTGATACATTAAGGAGGGTGCTTATTAGTCCTAAAAGAATCGGGTGAAGGGCGTGATATATTTTGTTTACCGTCCTGAAAAACAAAAAGTTCTGGTTTGCAGTTGTTTTGATAGTGATTTTGACTGCGCTGGCCAATCTAACTACAGGTCCTGGAGATAAAACAACATTTTTGGAAAACGTTGCTAACAGTGTCATGAATCCTGTTAATAGTTTTTTTTCATCATTAAGTAATGGCAGTAGAAATTTTATTGGTTCATTATTGGAATTAAAGGATTTAAGAAAAAAAAACAATGACCTTGAAGAAAAGTTAGAAGACCTTAAACAGCAGTTGGTATATTTAAGAGAACTGGAGCTGGAAAACTCTCGTTTAAGAGAAATGTTGAATTTTAAAAAGAGGGTTTCTCAATTTGAAATGGAAATTGCAAGGGTTGTGGGTAGAGACCCTGGGAATTGGTTTGAAACGATAGTTCTGGATAAAGGAAGCAGAGATGAAATTGCTGTTAACATGGCGGTTGTAACAGATAGAGGCTTAGTAGGGAAGATTCAGGAAGTTGGAGAAACATGGTCAAAAGCATTGTTAATAATAGACCGCCGTAGTGCAGTAAGCGGTATGATTCAGAGAACCAGGGATAACGGTGTTATAAAAGGATTCAGTGAATCTATTGAAAAAGGATTGTTGAAAATGGAATATTTGCCTCCAGGTGCTAACATTATAAAAGGTGATATAGTAATATCTTCAGGGTTAGGCGGGGTTTTCCCTAAAGGGCTTGTTATAGGAAATGTAATAAAGGTTAATAAAGAAGAGAATGAGCTGTTAAAATACGCTGTCATTAAGCCTGCAGTTGATTTTGAACGATTAGAAGAAGTGTTTATTATAAAAGCCTCCAAAAACGGCATTTCTCAGGAGGAGGAGAAATAGTTTGTGAAAAGAGGGGCCTTAACCGGGGGAATAATACTTTTAAGTTTAGTTATTCAATCTGCTTTTTTTCGGTTTATAGAAATACGTGGAATCAAACCTGACCTGTTGCTGATTGTGATAATCAGTTTTACTCTCATCAGAGGCGAAAGTAAAAGCGGAGCAGTTCGGGGGTCGATTTTAGGAATTTCAGCAGGTTTTATTCAGGACCTGCTTTATAGTGATATTTTAGGATTAAATGCTCTTTCAAAATTTTTGACAGGTTTGTTAGTGGGTTATAGTTCACAAAACGTTTTTAAGGGGAATATAATAATCCCTTTTATTATTACTTTTCTGGCGACTGTTTTTAATGGGTTTATATATTACATAGCATTAATTGTGATTTCTATATACATTCCTTTCAAGCCTTTAGCGTTGCAGGTGTTTTATGAAGCAGTTTATAATACGGTATTAAGCGTTTTTGTCTATATCGGACTAAAAAAATTGGAGGAGCTGGTTTGAGCGGGGGTTTTTTATGAACTCTAAATTTTTCGAAAAAAGGTTTAATGTAATGACTGTAATAATTCTGCTTACTTTTCTGGTGTTAATTATTCGAATGGGATTTTTGCAACTTGTAAAAGGAGAAGAATTAAACAAACGGTCAGAAGGCAATAGAATACAAATTGTTCCAATAACAGCACCAAGAGGTGAGTTTCGCGACCGTATGGGCCGCATAATGGTATCGAATCGACCAGGATTTACGGTATCCTATTTAAGGGCAGAAAAGAGTCAATCTGAAGAAGAAAAGGTTTTCAACCAGCTGAGGGATATTCTTGATATCCCTCATTATACCCTTAAAGAGAATGAGCCCTACATAGTTGATGAACACCGGGAAATCAGATTAAAACAGCGGCCGGTAGGAGATTTGAACGGAGACAATAAAATAGATGTTAATGATGTGGTTATTACTACTTCCGATGGGAAAAATGTCATTAAACCTGTTTCACTAAACCCTGAAACAGGAAAGGTTGTTCTTGATATAAATCCAGGGACAAATATTTCTGTTTCGTACACATATGATACGATTAAAAACAAGATTATCAAACAGGGATATAAAAAATATATTCCAGTAAGGTTAAAAACAGATGTCAGCCTTAAAACAGTTTCGGAAATTGAAGAAAGGGGACTGCCGGGAGTTGTCATAGAAGTTGAACCGATAAGACGTTATTTATACGGAGAGGTGGCAGCACATGTTTTTGGTTATCTGGGGGAGATAAACCAGGAGGAGTTAAACGAGAAAAAAGATGAAGGATACCGATTAGGGGACTTTATAGGGAAAACAGGTCTTGAGAAGGTTCTGGAGCCATATTTGAAAGGAAAAAACGGAGGCCGTCAGGTTGAAGTAACCGCTAAAGGAGATTATATCAGGACTTTAGGAAGAAAAAATGCGATTCCAGGCGATACTGTTTATCTTACTATAGATGCAGAACTGCAGAAGACAGCAGAATCTGCTTTAAAGAAAATGATGAATAAACTTCAAAATGATCCATATAAACCTTTTCCTAATGCGAATCGTGGCGCAGTTGTTGTAATAAATGTTAAAACAGGCGAAATCCTTGCAATGGTCAGCGAACCAGGTTTTGACCCTAACCTTTTTGCTTCAGGTATTTCAAGTGATGAATGGAAGTTTCTTGTTAACGATCCTCTACAACCATTATTCAATAAAGCAATAAGCGGTTTATATCCACCGGGTTCGATATTTAAAATGGTGGTAGCAGTTGCTGCTCTTGAGGAAAAGGTTACTACACCAGAGGAAGTAATAAACACAAACGGTGGCGTATACTGGACCATTGCGCCAAAAAAATGCTGGTACTGGAATAAAGGCGGGCATGGCCTAGTAAACATGGTTTCAGCCCTGGCAAAATCATGTAATATTTATTTTTATGAAATGGGACGCCGTTTGGGTATTGATAATATAGAAAAATACGCACGACAGTTCGGACTTGGTGAAAAAACAGGAATTGAACTTCCGAGAGAGCGGCAGGGTATTGTGGCAAGCAGAGAGTATAAAGAAAAGTATTTTTCAAGGCCGCAAGACAAAATATGGTATCCTGCTGAAACTCTTGATGCGGCTATTGGGCAGGGTTTTCACAGTTATACGCCGATCGAGATTGCAAATTATATAGCCACTCTTGCAAATGGCGGCACAAGGTATAAACCACATCTTATTAAAAAAATTGTATCCCCTGATGGTGAAGTTGTTTTGGAAAAAAAACCTGAGGTTGTTGGAAAGCTGTCAGTTTCACCTGAAACATTAGAAGTGGTTAAAAAAGGTATGAGAGCAGTGGTGGAACCTGGTGGCACGGCATGGTATGCCTTTAAAGATTTTCCTATAAAAGTCGCAGGGAAGACCGGGACTGCACAATGGGATACAAGATATGAAAACCATGGCTGGTTTGCCAGTTTTGCTCCATATGAAGACCCAGAAATTGCTGTTGTAGTATTGATAGAACAATCGGGAAGCGGGGGTTCTACAGGCGGCCCGGTAGCAAAGGCTATATATGAAAAATATTTTGGTTTAAAAGATTCTATCAATGAAGAAGATGTCTTGATTCAACCTTAGTAAAATTTGAAAAACGGTTTTGTATTTGCGTTTAAGAAGTCCTGTGCTTCTTTTTTTGTTTATGTAAGAAGGAATTGGGTTAATTTTGAAGAATTAAAAAATAATAGCAGATACCATTACCGGAGGGAATTCCAAATGAAAAATGGCGCAGTTGTGGTAAAAGGTTCCAAAGAAGGTTTGACAATATTAATTGAAGAAAAATATGATTTTTCAATTATAAAAAAACGATTGGATGAGAAATTTAGTTCTGCTAAAGAGTTCTTTTCCGGCGCCAGGGTGATAGTAGACTTAAGTAAGCGCAAACCAAACCAATATGAGGAGCGTGAGATTAAACACCTTATTAACAAAAAATATGGCATGAAGCTTGTCAAAGTAATAAATAATCTTGGTGAACAAATGATAGAACAGGAAACTGACAGCAAAGCCTCAAAAAGTTCTTCTGATAGGACACTGATAATAAAAAGAACTCTCAGGTCAGGGCAGGGTGCCAAATTTGATGGCAACCTTGTGATTATAGGGGATGTAAATCCCGGTGCAGAGGTTGTAGCATCAGAAGACATTATTGTTATGGGAAATTTGCGAGGGGTAGCCCATGCTGGGGCTTTAGGAAATGAAAAGGCCATAGTTGCAGCATATAGGCTTTTGCCTACTCAACTACGGATAGCGGACAAGATATCGCGTTCACCTGATGGTGAAGTTGTTTTGCCTGATATCCCGGAAGTGGCCAGAATTAAAAACGGTAAAATATATATTGAACCTTATATTTTTTTAGATTAAAAGAATTACAGAAATCAAATTCATTGTCTTATTGGCGTTGGAGAAAAAACTATAAGTCAAGAATAAAAATTAGGAGGGAATTAAATGGGAGAAGTTATTGTAATAACATCCGGAAAAGGAGGAGTTGGTAAAACAACAACTACCGCCAATATTGGTACTGCTCTAGCCTTAGCCGGTAAAAAGGTTGTTCTAGTTGACACAGACATAGGTCTGAGAAACCTTGACGTGGTTATGGGTTTGGAAAACAGAATAGTTTATGACCTTGTAGATGTGGTCGAAGGAATATGCCGGCTGAAACAGGCATTGATCAGGGACAAGCGAATTGAGGGATTATACCTTTTACCTGCTGCGCAGACAAAAGACAAAACTGCAGTAAGTCCCGAACAGATGAAAGGGCTTTGCGAGACTTTAAAAGAAGAGTTTGACTATGTCCTTGTAGATTGCCCGGCCGGGATAGAACAGGGATTTAAAAACGCTATTGCCGGAGCTGATAAGGCTTTTATTGTTACAACACCTGAAGTTGCAGCCGTCAGGGATGCTGACAGGATAATAGGTTTGCTTGAGGCCACTGAACTTTACGAACCGAAACTTATAATTAACAGAATAAGGGCAGATATGGTTAAAAGAGGAGACATGATGGATATTGATGATATGATAGACATACTGGCAATAGAACTTCTGGGAGTAGTGCCAGAAGATGAAAAGATAGTTATTTCTACTAATAAGGGAGAGCCAGCAGTTTATGATCCAAATTCTAAAGCAGGGCAAGCATATAAAAACATAGCAAGAAGAATAGAAGGTGAAGAGGTTCCCCTGATGAGTCTTGAAGTTGAATCAGGATTCATGGAGAAGCTCAAAAGGTTTTTTGGGTTGCGAAAATGATAAAAGGAGAGGGAAGGGTTGGATATAATGAAATTTTTTGGTAGGGAAGATTCGTCTAGTAAAGAGGTTGCTAAAGAACGATTAAGGCTTTTGTTGGTTCATGACCGTGCCAATGTTTCTCCTCGATTTTTGGAAATGATAAAGGGTGAGCTGATTAAAGTAATCTCTGACTATATGGAGATTGAGGAAAATGAGATGGATGTAAAACTTACCAAAACTAAGCTGGGTAAAAGAAACACACCTGTTCCGGCCTTAATAGCGAATATCCCAATAAAAAGAATGAAACATATTGCACGAGTATGAGAAAAGCGCTGTTGGGCGCTTTTTTTCCTCCAGCTTTGGAAAAGGGTTGTTAACGAAGGGGTGAGAGAGATGAACTCCAGGACATCTAATGAAATTTTTGCGCTTGATATTGGGACCCGAACAGTAATAGGTGTAGTTGTAGCAAGGCAATCTAAGGATTATAGAGTATTGGCTTCAGAAATCAGAGAACATAGAAATCGTGCTATGGTAGATGGCCAAATTCATAATGTCGAAGAAGTTGCAAACTTAGTAAAAGATATTAAGCATAGCCTTGAACAAAAACTTGACGAAAAATTATTTCAGGTAGCAGTAGCAGCTGCAGGCAGGGCTTTATATACTATTAAAGCATCAGCTCGAAAGGCGGTTTCCTATAAACAGGAAATAGAAGAACAGGAAGTATTGTATCTAGAGTGGGAAGCGGTAAGAAATGCTCTTGCTCGATTAGATTCTGAATACAAAAAGGAAAACAGAGAATGGGATTATCATTGTGTGGGCTATAGTGTTGTTTCTTACAAGCTTGATGGTCAGATTATAGGTTGCCTTGTTGGACAGAAAGGGAAAGAAATGGAGGTTAATGTCCTGGCTACCTTCCTGCCGAGAGTAGTCGTAGATAGTTTACTTACTGTGATTAAAAAAGCAGGGCTTAAGCTTTTAAATTTGACTCTTGAACCTATAGCTGCAAGCCATGTAATAATACCTGCTAACATGCGAAAACTGAATTTGGCATTGGTGGATATAGGGGCAGGTACATCTGATATTGCAATAACTAAAGAAGGTTCAATAACAGCATATGGCATGGTGCCGTTTGCGGGAGATGAAATTACTGAAGCATTATGCGAGGCCTTTGTTTTAGATTTTGATAATGGAGAGGCCTTGAAAAGGGAGATACAGAAAAAGGAAATGCTTCAATTTGTTGATATTTTTGGGTCAGTAACAACTCTTGAAAGGGAACAGGTGGTTAAACCCATAGAACCGGTGATAGAAGACCTTGCTAAAAAAATAGCTGAAAAGGTTTTGCAGATGAACGGAAAATCTCCTAATGCTGTTATATTAGTTGGCGGCGGTTCACAAACACCATTATTAAAACAAAAACTTGCTCAGTGTTTTGATTTACCCGAATCTAGGGTTGGAATAAGGGGAAGTGAGATACTCAATCAGGTTATAGGCATAGATGAAACACTGTTAGGCCCCCATGCGGTTACACCTTTAGGTATTGCAATAAATGCATTTGAGCAAGAAGGCTTGAGTTTGGTTAATGTTAAGATAAACGGTGAACCTATACAAATATTTGAATTCGAAAAACCAACAGTAGTAAAAGCCCTGATAGAAAAAGGATTTAGCCCTTCAGAAATTTATGGCAGTCCGGGGATGGCTTTGACTTTTGAAATAAATGGAAAATTAAAAATAGTAAAAGGTGGTTTGGGCCAAGCTTCAGAAATCTGGGTAAATGGAAACAAAGCATCTCTTAATACCATGTTAAAAGATGGTGATGAAATTATTTTTAAACCCGGGAAAAAGGGAGAAGATGCTAAAACTGCACGAATTTCAGATTTTATAACTGATGAGTTTATCACAAAAATATGTGTGAATGACAAGACGATAGAAATTTTACCTGATATCTACATAAACGGAATCAAAACAAATGATATAAATACCGAAATACCAGACGGAGCCAAAATAACTTTTTCTATTCGTTCTGCAATTCTAAGTGATGTTTTTAATTATATTTCCATAGACGCAAAAAAACCGTTTGGCAGCCTTATAACCAAAGTAAACGGTAAGGACGCAGATTTCGTAACACCAATAAAAAATGGCGACAAAATTGAAATATATTGGGAAAGAGCTTCTTCATAGAAACAGACTGTCTTGTATGGTATAATTGTACTATAAATATTAAAAAAAGTTACAGGGAAGATTATGGGAATGTTTATAAATAAAAAGTTATTAAAAAAATTTGATTATCCCTTTTTGTTAATTGTAACATTAATTGTCGGAATAGGGCTGTTGACGATAAGCAGTGCAACACATGTAAACCGGCCCGAAAACAGCTATCATTATGTAAAAATGCAGGTTCTATGGTTTGTTTTAGGTCTTATCGCTATGATGGTGGTAATCAGTTTTGATTATAGAATTCTAGGCAAATTTGCTAAGGTGATCTATGTAGGAAACATCTTAATGCTGCTGTCGGTGTTTTTTATAGGGAAAAGGGTTATGGGCGCTCAGCGATGGATTAACCTGGGCGCATTAAGCATTCAGCCTTCTGAGTTGGCAAAGATAGCCATAATAATTACTCTGGCAAAACATTTAGAAGTAAAGAAAGGGAAGCTAGAAAACATTAAAGACCTTATTCCGATTTTTATTCATATAGGTGTTCCTATGTTACTTATAATGAAACAACCAGATCTAGGCACTTCACTTGTTTTTATGGCTATTCTTTTTGGAATGCTGTTTATGGCAGGTATAGGCTATCGGGTTTTGTTCGGAATGATGGCTGTAGGTGTATTATCAATACCGGTATTGTGGAATTTTTTAGAAGACTATCAGAAAAACCGAATACTTGTGTTTTTAAACCCCAATATGGATCCATTAGGATCCGGATATCATGTTATACAATCAATGATAGCAATAGGTTCGGGCAGGTTGGTGGGAAAAGGCATTTTTAAAGGAACTCAGAATCAGCTGGACTTTCTTCCGGAACAACATACGGATTTCATTTTCTCGGTACTAGGTGAAGAGTTGGGTTTTGTTGGAGGCTTTGTGTTGTTGTTTTTGTTTTTTCTGTTAGTCATGAGGGGATTGCACCTTGCTTCACAATCAAAAGATGTTTTTGGGATGTTAATAATAATAGGTGTTATAAGCATGTTCACTTTTCATATTTTGGTTAATATCGGAATGACGATGGGTATTATGCCTGTAACAGGGCTACCCCTTCCATTTATGAGCTATGGTGGTAGTTCAATGTTAACAAACATGATAGCCGTAGGTCTTGTGTTAAATGTTGGTATGAGGCGGCACAAAATCCTGTTTTAAAAATGGTGTTTTGGATAAACACCATTTTTTGATTTATAACCCTGTTAAAAAAAAGTTATATTGGTTGTTTAAAAGAAATAAATATAATATAACAGGTTCTAGTAAAAGGGGGACAGGGTTATGATATTTTATAAACGTTCTGAAAGGGAAATGCCTAAAAGTTTTATAAACAGAAATAAAGCCGCCCCGGGTTTTAAACTATTAAAAAAGATTTTGATTTGTGTGTTTTTTATGGTTTTTATTTTAGGTATAAAAAGGATTAACCTGCCGGTAGCAAAAAAAATTGTTGAAGGGGTAAATTATACGCTGAATTATAGTTATGATTTTAAGCCTATTTTCAAAAAAATGAACTTTGCTGGATTTCTCAAAGAAAAATTTGATATAAATTTATCCGATAATGTTGAAGAGGTTTTTTCTTCAAAGGTAGAAACATCCTTTGATTTGCCTGTAAATGGGAAAATTACATCAGGGTTTGGCAAAAGGCTTCATCCAATATACAAAATTGAGCGTCAGCATAATGGGATCGATATTGATGCAATTGAAGGCAGCCCCGTTAAAGCTGTTTTGGCAGGAAAGGTTGAGAGTGTAGGATTTGACAAAGAACTGGGTAATTATGTAAAATTGAATCATGGCAACGGTTTAAAAACTCTCTATGCGCACTGTAAAACCGTTCTTGTAGAAACAAATCAAAATGTTTTAGAAGGACAATATATTGCCACTGTTGGCACCACAGGAATTTCTGAAGGCCCCCACCTGCATTTTGAAGTATGGTTAAATGAAAAGCCAGTGGACCCACGCCCTTTTATAAATAATCAATAGAATTCGGAAGGGGCGTTCCAATGATACTTAAAGTAAACGGGTTGAAGTTTCGAACAACGTTTTTGTTTATGTTTTTTTTGATTTATTTAACATTTTTGAATAGATTTTTGGATGTTGTTGTCTTTTTGATTTCGATGTTTTTACATGAAATTGCTCATGCTGTAACGGCCTGGGGTTTTGGTTGTAAAATAGACGAAATAGAGTTAATGCCCTTTGGGGGTGTTGCCCGAATAAAAAACATGTTTGCCATGGATGATTTGACAGAAGCCATAGTTGCTCTTGTTGGGCCTTTAACTAATTTTGGCATAGCGATATCTGTAATTTTATTAAAAAACAATCAGATTTTCTTGAGTGATGCTTCGGTTATTGATACTATTGTTAGAGCGAATATTATTTTAGCAGTTTTTAATTTATTGCCGGTTTTACCCCTTGATGGGGGCAGGGTTTTAAAACTTTATCTGGCTTCATTTATAGGATATGGAAAAGCGGTTGATATAACGGTTTTCGGTGGAAAACTACTGGCGGCTGTTTTGTTTTTTGGCGGTTTTCTTATGTTTTATTATAACAGGACGATCAATCCCCTGATTTTTTTGTTGTCTGGGTTTCTTTTTTATGCAGCTCAGAAAGAGAAGCGTTTTACAGGTTATAAAATAATAAAAAGCTCTAGTTTAAAAAAAATAAAAATAAAAAAAAATGGATGTTTGAATATAAAAACTTTAGCAGTTATTTCAGAAGCACCTGTCAAAGAAGTGATTCAAAGGTTTAGCCCTAAAAACTATTATATATTAGTAGTGATTGAGGGTGATAACTGGAATGTTAAAAAGATAGTATCAGAAACAGAATTAATAGAAGGGTGGGTAGAAAAAGGCTTTAATGCCAAAATAAAGGATATAATTTAAATTCAGTTCAATAGGATTTAAAGGGATTTTTGAATAAGTTGTAGAAATTACCATAATGTTCTTGGCATAAGAATTCAATTTGGTAAAGTATGTAATAATATTACTAGTAAATAACAAGGAGGATATTTTGAATGTATCTGGAACAACTGGATGATATTATTGCAAGTGTTATAAAACCGACACGATATTTGGGTAATGAGTGGAACAGTATACATAAAGACCTTAAGGACGTAGAAATAAGAATTGCTCTGGCTTTTCCTGACGTTTATGAAGTGGGGATGTCTCACCTCGGAATTAAGATCCTTTATCATCTTTTAAACCAACAAAAAGGTGTATATGCTGAGAGAGTGTTTGCACCATGGGTGGATATGGAAAAAAGAATGAAGGAAAATAAAATTCCGCTGTTTTCTCTTGAAACTCACAGTCCCATTAAGGAGTTTGATTTTATCGGTTTTACATTACAATATGAGTTGAGTTATACGAACATTATTAACATGTTGGATATGTCTGGTATTCCTTTATATTCCTCAGAACGTGCTGAAGAACACCCTTTTGTTATTGCTGGAGGTCCCTGTGCTTTTAATCCTGAACCTCTTGCTGAGTTTATTGATTTTTTTGTAATAGGCGAGGGAGAAGAAGTAATATTAGAAATCATTGAAATTTACAAAGAGTGGAAAAAAAACGGTGGTACTCGAAACGATTTTTTGAAAAAAATGACTTCAATCAAGGGAATTTATATTCCGGGATTTTATGAGGTTGAATATAATTCTGAAAAAACCATCGAAAAGGTTAGGCCTAAAATTAAAGAGGCTCCGAGGAAAATAACAAAACGTATTATTAAAGATTTTGAAGATGTTTTTTATCCAACCCGTTTTATTGTTCCATATATGGACATTGTTCATGACCGGGCGGCTTTAGAAATTTTTCGTGGATGCACTAGGGGCTGCAGGTTTTGTCAGGCAGGTATGATATACAGGCCCGTAAGGGAAAAATCGGTAGAAAGGCTTTCTGATCTTGCAAATGAGATAGTTAACTCTACCGGTTTTGAAGAACTTTCATTAGTTTCGTTAAGTACAAGTGACTATCCATTTTTACAGGAACTTGTAGAAAAACTAACTGATAGGTTTCGTGGTATGGGTGTAAACTTATCCTTGCCTTCACTCAGGGTTGATTCTTTTTCATTAAAGCTTGCAGAGGAGCTGCAAACCGTAAGAAAAAGCGGCTTGACTTTTGCTCCTGAAGCAGGCAGCCAGCGTCTCAGGGATGTCATTAATAAAGGAGTTACAGAAAATGACCTGAAAGAATCTTTGACTGCGGCGTTTGAAGCGGGCTGGAAAACAGTCAAACTTTATTTTATGATAGGGTTACCTACAGAAACAGAAGCAGATTTAGAAGGGATAGCTTCTCTTGCGGAAAAAGTTGTGTTTCTTTACAGAAAAGTTAACAACGGAAGCAAAAAAGGGCTTAAAGTTACAGTCAGCACTTCATCTTTTGTTCCAAAACCCTTTACACCTTTTCAATGGGAAGCTCAAAACCCTTTAAATCAGCTTAAAGCAAAACAGAAGTATTTGAAGGATAGGATCAAAGACAGGGCGGTAAGATATAACTGGCATGAAGCAACGGCAAGTCATCTAGAAGCGGTGTTTGCCAGGGGAGATCGAAGGCTTTGCAAAGTTCTGGTTAAGGCATGGGAGAAGGGTTGTAAATTTGACGGATGGTCTGAGCATTTTAAGTTTGACAAATGGATGGAGGCTTTCAGAGAATGTAATGTTGATCCTGAATTTTATGCAAATCGAAAAAGGGAATATGACGAAGTGCTTCCATGGGACCATATTGATGCAGGGATAGATAAAAATTTTCTAATAAGGGAACATAAAAAAGCATTAAAAGGTGAGCTTACGGAAGACTGCCGTTTTAACAGATGCAGTGCATGTGGAATATTTAGAATTGATGGAGGGAACTATTGTGTTAATCCGAACAAGGTTTGTTAAAGGTTCTGCGCTTCGTTTCATATCACACCTTGATTTAGTAAGGGTTTTTCATCGTGCTGTAAGGCGGGCACGCTTGCCTATAGAATTTTCTAAAGGTTACAACCCCCATCCCAAAATATCCTTTGGTTCTGCTCTCGCTGTCGGCTGTACAAGTGAGGGAGAATTCGCTGATTTTGAACTGGCAGATGAAGTTTCACCTCAAGAATTCATAAAAAGGTTAAATCATGCGTTGCCTGATGGTATTAAAGTTTTAGAAGCAAAGGAAATTTCTAAAAACACTCCGTCTCTTATGTCTGAAATAAATACGGCAATTTACTGTATTACATTGGAACTACCTGAAGGTTTGTCAAGTAGTGAAGTAAAACAAGGAATAAAACGGTTTATGGAACTAAAAACAATAAGAATAAAAAAACTGAAAAAGAATAGACAAAAGGAGATGGATATCAGGCATTTGATTCATGAATTGGATGTTTTGGATATTAAAAACGGTTGTGTAGAGATTAAAGCAGTTGTAAAAACTGGAAACATGGGCAGTGTAAACCCTGAGATGCTGGTTCAGGCTTTTAATAATTACAAAATTTTTTGTGAAGACGTCAGGTTGAAAAGAGCTCACCGAAAAGGTCTGTTCATTAAAACTCGCGATGGTTTGATATCTCCAATTCAAAAAGGCACAAAACAATAGTGCAGTTGAGGAGCTGATTTAATGACAAAAGAGATTGCTGTTGATGTAGACCGTGACCAGACCCGGGTTGCGGTAATGGAGGACAGGGTTTTAACGGAGATATATATAGAGAAAGCGTATAATCAAAGGGTCGTTGGAAACATTTACAAAGGAAAAGTTGTTAATGTTTTGCCTGGTATGCAAGCGGCTTTTGTTGATATAGGGTTGGAGAAAAACGCTTTTCTCTATGTGGACGATGTTTATACAAACAATTTTGATGAGGAAGAAGTTTTGCTTGATGACAGCAAAAACCTTCCTGTCAAAGAAAACAGGCCTGTCTCTATAAAGGATGTGCTTAGAGAAGGGCAAGAAATAATGATACAGGTAATAAAAGAGCCGATAGGAACGAAAGGCGCCAGAGTAACTACTCATATAACTTTACCAGGCCGTTACCTTGTGCTGATGCCTACCGTAGACTACATTGGCATATCCAGAAGAATAGAGTCAGAAACAGAACGAGCCCGTTTAAAGGCCATTGCCGAAGAGATTAAGCCGCCTGATATGGGTGTGATTGTAAGAACGGTGGCCGAGGATAAAGGCAAAGAAGAAATTTCTCAGGATATGGACTTTTTATTAAAGTTGTGGAAAGAAATACTTAATCGAAAATCCAGCACTAAACCTGGTAAGATTATACATAAAGACTACGATCTATTATACAGAATAGTCAGAGACCTTTTTTCTTCTGAAGTTGATAAATTGTATATCAACAGCCGCAGTGAGTATGAAAAAGTTCTTGAGCTTTTGGATTTCATCTCACCTCATCTTAAGCCGCGAGTTGTCTTTTATGACAGGAAGGACATAGAAATATTTGAATATTTTAATATTGAAGATGCTATATACAATGCTTTAAATAGAAAAGTGTGGCTCAAATCCGGTGGGTATTTAGTTATAGATCAAACCGAAGCTTTGACAGCCATTGATGTTAATACCGGAAAGTTTGTTGGTAACACAGACCTTGAAGATACGGTATTAAAAACGAACCTGGAAGCTGCTAAGGAAATAGCGTATCAAATCAGGCTGAGAGATATCGGAGGAATAATAATTATTGATTTTATAGACATGAATTCTTCAGAACATCAGAAAATGGTGATCGATACCCTTGAAGAGGAAGTTAAAAAGGATAAGACTAAGGTACACGTTCTAGGCCTTACTCAGCTGGGGCTTGTAGAACTGACCCGTAAAAAGGTAAGGCAGGGGTTAAGTGAAGTACTGCAGAAAACCTGCCCATACTGCGGCGGGAAAGGGAAAATAATTTCTGAGGATACGATGGCAAAAAAAGTAGAAAAAGAGCTGAAAAAGATTTTTCGCTACAGAGATATAGAAGCAGTTCTTTTAGAACTGCATCCTAATGTGGCGGCTGTGGTTATAGGTTCAGGTGGGAGTCATTTAAATCAACTGGAAGAAGAGTTTGGGCGAAGTATATACATTAGAGGTAATGAAAACGTGCATCCTGAAGATATCAAGGTGAAGGTTATGGGCAGCAAGTCACAGGTAAAAGACCTTGCTTATCCTGTAAGGGAAGGGCAGATCCTTGAACTGCTGGTAGAAGGGGCTCATGTTTCAAACCCCCGGGATGGAATTGCCAGGATTAATGGATATATAGTTGATATCGAAAACGCCGGGAACATTATCGGGGAAAAAGTTAAAGTTGAGATTTATAAGACATTTAGAACATATGCAAAAGCAAGACTTGTTTAAAAAACACATCTTTAAGATGTGTTTTTTTACTAAAACACCAAAACATGAGTTCAAGAGTAAGATATAATATAAAGGCAAAAGCATGGGGTGAGGGAATGGACATATTTAATAAGGTTTTTAGCGGAAAAGCTATAACGCTCATTGAGTTTATTGCTCTTGTTTCTTTATTCCAAAACAAAAAGATACCGTTTGATTTCAGTTTTACCCCCTCAGATGGTCGTAATTTGCCAGAAGTGCGCTTAACAATTTACCTGTCACCACTTATTCAGTTTTCTATTACAATACAACTCTGCAGCTGATTTTACATTCTTAAAAAGTGTATAAGCCCTATTTTTTTTGGGAATTTTAAAACTGATAATACAAAAGGGGAGGGAATAAGGTTGACAGGTAACAGACAAAAAAGAGGTATATTATATTCAATTATAATCATAAGTTTATCTTTAATAATTACAATAATAGTAATGTACAACCATAACAAAGAAATCTCTTTACAGGAATTTGAAAATAAAGGGGAAACTGGCGAAGTGTATTCGCCTGAAGTTGGTTATCCCTCAAGTGATGACCTCTGGCTTTTGGCAAGGCTTGTTTCGGGAGAGGCAAGAGGTGAGCCGTATCAGGGACAGGTTGCAGTGGCAGCAGTAATACTAAACAGGGTCAGAAGCCCAAAGTTTCCGGCGACAGTGGCAGGGGTTATTTATCAACCTCATGCATTTGAGTCTGTGAGTAATGGTCAGATCTGGGCGAAACGCCCTTCTGCTGAAAACATTCGGGCGGCTCGAGCTGCTTTGAACGGTTGGGATCCCACTTACGGCAGCCTGTTTTTCTGGAATCCTTTTAAAAAAGTCAGCAAGTGGATATGGTCCCGCAAGATAGTCCAGCGTATAGGCAGACATGTATTTGGTATTTGAGGAGGGAAAAGATGAAGAAAAAAAAGATAACCTATTTCGTATTGGCAGTTCTATTAGGGGCAGCTCTTCTAGGCGCTTGGAATTATTACAATCGTATCAGTTATATGCAGAATGCTTTAGAAGCCGAATATCAACGTTCTTTCTTTGATTTGGTTAAACATGTTGAAAACCTGGACGTTCTGTTAAGCAAAAGCCTTGTGTCTTCAGCACCTAAAGGGAACATTATTACATTGACTTCCATATGGCATGAAGCTGAAAACGCAAGGGCAAGCATTGATCAGATTCCTGTAGGATTGAAACTACAGCAAAGTCAAAAGTATTTTGCCCAGATTGGTGACTTTGCATATACATTGGCAAAACAGAATGTTGAAGGAAAGACAATAGATAAAAAAGATTGGGATAAACTGTTGGAATTAAGAAACCAAACCAGAAAACTAAACAGAGAGCTTCATGAACTTCAAAACAGGATTGCAAGTGGAAGAATAAGCTGGGGAAATATGGATAAAACAGGAATAAAACAAAAGATCTCAAAGACAACACCGGAGCCTATGGGTGAACTTATGTTTAAAATAGACGAACGCTTGAAAGATGAAGCCCCTACTCTTGTTTATGATGGCCCTTTTTCAGACCATGTAGAACAGGTTAAACCTATGGGGGTGACAGGCGATTTAGTATCCAGGGAAGAAGCCAGGGATAAAGCAGAAAGATTTATAGATAACCCGAGGGGTATTGACTATTCTATAGTATTCAAAGGGGATGTGAATGGTTCAATTCCGGCATATTCTTTTATTATTAAACCACCGGGGGCTGCTGGTGATGAAAACATTTTATTGGATATCTCAAAAAAAGGCGGGCATGTTATTTGGTATATAAATCCCCGTGGTATTAATCAACCCAAAATCACTTTAAAAGACGCCATAGAAAAGGCGGAGAATTTTATAAGTTCTCGAAATTACAAGCAAATGGTTGCAACAGGTTCTTTGAGGGAAGGGGATGTAATAACCGTAACTTTTGCACACAAGCAGGATGGAGTTATAATATACCCGGATTTTATTAAGGTAAGTGTGGCTTTAGACAATGGGGAAGTAATAGCTTTTGATTCCCAGGGTTATCTTTTTTCTCATAGAGCTAGAAATCTTCCACCTCCCAAGCTCAGTGAAGAAGAGGTTAGGAAACGTATAAAAGATGAGCTGAAAATTGAACGCATTCGAAAGGCGGTCATACCTTCACCAAGTAAAAAAGAGATATTCTGTTATGAAGTTAAGGTTAAATTCAACAATGAAAAGTATTTAATTTACATCAATGCCGCTACAGGTGATGAAGAAACCATTTTGCAGGTTATAGAATCGCCTTCTGGCACAATCACGCTGTAAAAAGTAAAACCATCTGTTAACTCGATGGTTTTTATAATACAGGATACAGTAACACAAGATCGGATTTTGTTAATATATATCCGCTTTCTTTTAATTGTTCTTCAGAACGAACACTGTTTGGGATATAGTCCATCGGTACCTCAACAAAGACAGCGTTACAGAAAGGTGAATAATGTTTCTGAATAGGTATAGAAGTTAGCAGGTTGTTCTGGTTTTCTACAACCAGGGGAATTCCTTCACTGTTGAATCCATGAATGAATATATAAACAGGATTTGTGGATAAACAACTGCTTTCACAGGGCACTTCACCTAAATCAAGATAATACACTGCAAAGTCTTGAAACCAGCCCATTTGAAGACGTTGGTTAAAAGGATTGTTATACATTAGCCACTGGTAGGGGCTGCTTATATTAGAATCAAACCACATGATTATTAGTCTCCTCTCTATATTTACCTATTAGGAAACTTCCAAACTAATGGTTTTTTGATTCGAGTTTTCGATTGCCTCTGGTAAGGCTGAGTTTGTATATTTTCATCAGGATGTTTCATTTTTGTTTTTTTTTCTTGTGGTTTATTTTCATCATTTTTTGACTTGTTGTTAAGTATGCTTTCTTTTTTGGGTCCGCGGTTAATTTTTAAATCAGGGTTTTCAGTTTCTACATGTTTCGATGTTGGTTTCAGTTTTGCTGGAAAAGGCTTTCGCCATTTGTAAGGCCACGGCATAATAACATACACCTCCACATAAGAATCTTGATGGGCTGGCTGTAGTCCAGCCCGTGATTATGAAGATTTTTCATCCCTTTTTTGATTTCTGTCTCTAATGTTTTTTTCAGTGTCGTTGCTTTCGCTTTGGGCTTTGTTTAGAACTTTCATTAAACTTAAAATGGTTTGAGGGTTTAATTTCGAATCATCTCCCGAGCCGCTTAGAAGGGTCATGAGTTTATTGATCAGGGCTTGTTTATCGTTAGATTTGGTTTTTTGTAAGCCTCCGGCAAAAAAGTTGGAATCCGTTTGAGTGTTTAAAAAGTTTACTATTCCTAAAAGATTGCATAATGTTAATAGGCTTATTAAGGTATTTGAATCAATGTTCTGGTCCCGTTGGCAGTTCAAATATCCGATGACTGCATCAAGGAGACTGTATCCACTGTTTTCGATTCTTACTTCATTTTCATTATTCATAAAAGAACCCCACCTTTTAAAATAGTTTTGGAAAATCAGGAAAATCTATACCGGCAGTCATTTTGCTTAGTTGTTCTTTGAGCAGGTTTTTTGACTGTCGGAAAACTTCACGAATTACTTCAGTAACTGCTTTTTCAATGAGAAACTGATTTTCTTTTTTTAGTATTCCGGGGTCGATTTCAGTGCCATAGATTTCCTGTAGTCCGTTTACCTTAACTTTAATAATCTTATTTTTATCCGTAACTTCTACAGTCTGTTTTCTTAATTGGTTTTGTAACTCAGCAAGTTCACCTTTCATGTTATTAACTAAGTTCTCAAATTCATCAAACATTGAAACACCTCCTGTAAGATATATAAAACCTATAATAATATATATTCAAACTTTTTGTTTTAATATCTATTAATCGTAGAGTTTCCAAAAAAATTTTAACGGGCTTGCCTTAAGACAGCCCGTAAATTTATCAGTTATCATCATCTACCGGACTTGGCATAGGGGTTTTTATTTCCTCAAGCATATCTAAAAGTTTAATTAGAGCTTCTGTGTTGATTTTTTCATCCCCCTGGGGTCTAAATATGTCTAAAAATCCTATCATAATATCGATAGACCTCTGCTGGGAAGTTCCCAAAAAGGGTTTTAAAGCTAAAACAAGATTTCGGCTGTCATCATCAATTGGTATTCTAAACAATACAATCCCTCCTCCCCTAATTTATTTAATACATAATATGTTTTTGGAACATTTGATGTGATATGTTAATAAAACTCGACTATTTCTTTTTCTTCTTACTTAAACTGCCTGTTGTTAAGAGAAGAAGAATAAAAATTAGAAAAAGAATATACGGGTTTGCTTTTGGAGGTGAACATTCTTCACGGGTTGAAGGTTCATTGATATCATCAACAGATTCATTTTCTTCCTGTGAATTTTTTGAAAGGTCTTCTATAAGATTATTCAATTCAGAAAAATTGATTTTCTTTTTCAAAGGAATAACCTCCTTCCTTTTTTAAACTAATCTAGTTTATTATATGTAAAAAGCATAATTATGTGATAAAATAATTATTTATAAAAAAGGGTTTCACATTTAATGTGAAACCCGAGGCTGTATTCTATTCATCAGCCAAGAGCAGCAGGATGAGGATCAAGAACAGTGCGAACACCAAACGTTGATTATAAATTCCTCCCATTCTTGTCTCCCTCCTTTCAATACTGTTAAAGTAAATTGTTTTCTTTAGTCATCGCTTAAAAGCAACAGAATTAGAATCAAGAACAAAGCAAACACCATTTTATTTCCGAAGAATCCGCCCAATCCATCAGGCATTTAAATTCCCTCCTTTTAATATCTTTTAACTGTGGTCTAATATATACTATGTTATATAATCGAAAATGGTTAATATTAAATAAAGATAAAAAAATTAGAAGGGTTTCACAAAAATGTGAAACCCTCGGTTCTTAGCCATCACTCAAAATTAACAGAATGAGAATTAGGAATATAGCAAAAACTGCTTGATTCCCAAAGAAGCCACCAATGCCGCCCATTGATTTCCCTCCTTTCGGTTTTCTGGTTTATTTTATGATGTTTCAGCAAATTAGGTGATTGATTTTGCAAATTATTAACTAAAAAGAGTATTCAGATCCATTAACTTTTCATAAGAATGATTCATATCATGTTATTGAAAAGGAGGTGAAAACTTAATGATGTATCCAGGGTCTATGATGCCAGGATCGATGCCCGGCTCTCATATGGGTAATATGATGCCCATGGGTCCTATGATGGGGATGGTACCAGGCTACATGATGGAATATGAAATGTATCGGATGATAATGGAAATGCATCATGTGATAATGAGTAACCACCGAATGATTGAAGAGATGTACGAGAAAATGATAGAAAGATAGGAGGATAGCAATGCCCCCTTTGCTTCCTAAGCCTTCTATGTCAGGAGTAGAATAATGGTGAATATGATGTTTTGTTGTATGATGAGGATTATTAAAATGATATTTAAGTGTTAATGTTATTGAGCTGGAATATAAATATAATAAAACAAAAAAAGGGGGGCAGTAAATGGAAAAAGGAGTGCATATGCTTTTAGAAGATATGCTCAAAAAATTGAATGGGATTGAAACTGCGAAAATGGAGAATATTATAACCCTTATGGCGTTTTGTAACCTGCTGGGAGTTTCAAGCGTCCTGGCCAATAATCACAAAATCAGTCAACAGATTTTAAAAGAAAAAGAAATCTCTCAAAATAATGAAGAAGAGAATAAAGAAGAAACAGAAAAAGATAACACTGAAACCATGAAAACTCCAATAAACTATTTTGAAAAACAAAAGAAGAAACATAAAGAAACAGACCGGCATTACAAGGATTATTCTTCAAAACCTTTAACAAGATTGGTTTGGAGAATTCCACCATATTAAATTAAAAAGATAACGGTTGTTACCGTTATCTTTTTGGCCTTATATAACTAGTTAATAATGATTATAAGAATAAGAATCAAAAATACAATCAAAAGCAAATCATAGTTGTAACCAATACCTCCTCCAAACCATCCCATTCTAATCCCTCCTTAAAAGATTTTCTAATAATATAATATGGAATATAGAAAATATTGTTACTTCAAGTGTTCTTTATTTTGTTTGACACCCATAGTTTTATATGCTAAAATATTTTAGGCGGTTGCAGCCGCTTGGGGCCGCACGGAGCAGGTTTGTAAAGCTTTTGCTACCTGTACTCCGGCGAGACTGGATTGAGGAGGTGTTTGCATGTTTGCTGTTATAGAAACTGGTGGAAAGCAGTACCGTGTTTCTGAAGGTGATGTGTTAAGAGTAGAAAAGTTACCGGTTTCAGAAGGAGAAATAATTGAGTTTGATAAGGTTTTGGCCGTTCATGACGACAAAGAATTTAAAGTAGGGACTCCGGTTGTTGAAGGTGCAAAAGTTACTGCAAAGGTTTTGGAACAGGGTAAAGGTAAAAAGATTATTGTTTTTAAGTACAAACCCAAAAAGAACTACCGGAGAAAACAGGGTCACAGACAGCCTTATACAAAGATTCAGATTGAAAAGATTCATGCTTAGGATAATATGATTAAGTTGAAGATTGAAAGGGATAGGCAAAACAGAATATTGGGTTTTTCAGTAGAAGGGCATGCTGGTTTTGCGCCTCATGGCCAAGATATTGTATGTGCTGCTGTATCAGCATTGACTTTAACTGCTGTGCTCAGCTTGAAAAAACTTTTAAATCTTAAACTTGATTTCAAGAACAGCGACGGGCTGCTTGTGTGCCGTTTACCTGAAATGGATAATGATGTTCGGTCTAAGGCAGAAATTATTGTTAATACTATGCTCATAGGAATTAGAGAAACGAAGAAAAACTATCCTGAATATATAGAGGTTGTTGATTAAGGAGGTGTTTTGAATGTTTAAGTTTGATCTTCAGCTTTTTGCTCATAAAAAAGGTGTGGGCAGTTCGAGAAACGGTCGTGACAGCATTTCTAAGAGGTTAGGAGTAAAACGTCATGACGGTCAATTCGTTACTGCAGGCAGTATTTTGGTTAGACAGCGAGGTACAAAGGTTAAGCCGGGCCTAAATGTTGGCCGTGGCGGTGATGATACACTTTTTGCGAAAATTGATGGATTTGTAAGTTTTGAAAGAAATGGAAAAAACGGTAAAAAGGTAAGTGTATACCCTGAAGAAGCGGTTGCATCTTCATAACAAAAATCCCGGGCAAACCGGGATTTTTATTATGTTTAATTTTTGAAGGGAAATGAATGAAAATGTAGAATAATTTAAATATGAATAACGACCGTTGCATTGGGGAGAAACTGAATGTTTTTAAAAAAGGCATTTTTTATCTTATACTGTTTAGTTCCGTTATGTTTGAGTTATCTTGCTTTAAGAAACGATGAAGGATATGTAATACCTGTTGTTATTTTAAACATTACATACTTTGTTTTTACAGTTTTATATTTCAGAGAATTTAAAGTGTTATCAAAAAAATTACTGGAACATAGGATTAAGAATAATACATATATTCAAATAATCAACCATTTGAAAACATTAAGGCATGATTATATAAATTATCTTCAAGTAATTTGCGGATTTGCGCAAATGGGGAAATATAGAGATATAAAACATCAGGCGGACAAGATGGTTTGTGAATTGGTTTCAACAGGAAACATCTGTAAGATGTCTGAACCTGTAGTTGCTTTATTTTTGTTAAAAAAAGTTAAAGAGATTGTTTCAAAAGGTATTAGAGTTGAAGTGGATATTGAATTTAAGTTGGATAAATTACCTATTAATACAAATGATTTGCTGGATATTTTTAAAGGGGTTTTTGAACAGGTTGAAAAAATATTTATTGAAAGTTCTGATGCAGAATTGGTTTTGGATTTTTTTGAAGGTGAGAATGCGTTATATATTGATTTTTTAATAATTACTACTGATAATCACAAGAAAATAAAAAGCATGTTAAATGAATCAATAATGCCATATAAACAAAAAATTGATGAAATCAAAATAACTAACAGCAATTCGGAAATTATTATGGAATTAATTTTTTATAAAAACTACAAAGAACTAAAAAAATTTAATAAACAGGATACAGTAATGCTAACTGGATAAAAATTTTGTTGATTACATATACTTTACCTGTTATAATGATTTTACAAAAACTTGCAGGTGGTATTAATATGTTCATAGATAAGGTTAAAATCTATGTAAAAGGCGGAGATGGAGGAAACGGTATCGTGTCTTTCCGCAGGGAGAAATATGTTCCCCGTGGCGGTCCTGATGGAGGCGATGGCGGCAGGGGAGGCAATGTGGTTTTAAAAGTCGATACCGGTCTTCATACTTTAATAGATTTCCAATACAAAAAACATTATAAAGCAAAGCGAGGCCAGCACGGCAGTGGCAGTAACAAACATGGTAAAAGTGCGGAAGATATGATTATTAGAGTGCCTCCTGGTACTGTAGTAAAAGATGCCGAAACAGGAGATGTAATTGCTGATTTGGTTAAACCAGGTCAGACAGCTGTTGTAGCTAAAGGAGGACGTGGCGGTAGAGGTAATGCCAGGTTTGTATCATCGACCCGACAGGTTCCCGAATTTGCTGAAAAAGGTGAGCCCGGCGAGGAAAAATGGATTTATTTGGAAATGAAACTGATAGCTGATGTTGGTCTTATAGGCTTTCCCAATGTAGGCAAATCTACCATTCTTTCAAAGGTTTCGGCTGCAAGACCTAAAATAGCCGAATATCCTTTTACGACACTTCACCCCAACCTGGGTGTGGTGAAATTAGGAGATGAAAGGAGTTTTGTCCTTGCAGATATTCCGGGATTGATTGAAGGCGCTCATAAAGGGGTTGGTTTAGGTCACGAGTTTTTAAGGCATGTAGAACGGACAAAACTTCTTATACATGTTATAGATGCTGCTGCCTTAGAAGGGCGTGATCCTGTTAAAGGGTTTGAAGAAATAAATGAAGAACTTAAACTTTACAGCAATGTTCTGGCAAAAAAACCACAGGTTGTTGCGGCAAATAAAATGGATTTGCCTAATGCCAAAAACAATTTAGAAAACATTATCAATAGTTTAGAAACCCGGGGTTTTAAAGTGTTTCCGGTTTCAGGAGCCACCGGAGAGGGCCTAAAAGATTTGATGAACTGGGTTTTTACACGGCTTACAATAATTGAAGAAGAACATCCGTATTTGGAGTCAATTCATGAGAAGGTGTATACATCTGAACTTGAGGAAGAATTTTTCATCTCTAAAAAAGATGATATATATATAGTTACTGGAAAAGGCATAGAGAGGCTTGTGGCTATGACAGATTTTGATAATGAACAGGCAGTTAAGCGTTTCCAAAGGATAATCCGTAAAAAGGGTATAGAAGAAGAGCTGAAGAAAAAAGGTATTAAGGAGGGGGATGTTGTAAGGATAAGGGATATAGAATTTAACTACTACCCGGATTAAAGTGTAAGATTTTGTTTATAACAAACTGGAGGTAAGAGTAAAACATGGAATGTCTTAATTGCGGTAACTGTAAACAAAATCAAGACATTTATTATTGTTTGATGAGAAATGAATTCATAATAAGTGATAAAGTATCAATTCCAAAAGAGAAAAGCCGCCAGGGCTGGAAAAAAGGCGATCCTGACTATGAACTTAGGCGTCGAAAGGTTAGAAAGGAAAGAGATGATATTAAAAAAATAATATAATTTTAGAAGGGCAGTGTAACTGCCCTTAAATTATGTTATGTCCGATGCAATGCAATTAATTGGTATTTACCGTAGACAAAATGTTCGGTATAATATTAATAAAGCTTTTATGAAATAAAAAGCGGAATGAGGGATAAAATGTCCAAAATTGGAATTATGGGAGGGACCTTTGACCCCATACACTACGGGCATCTTGTTACAGCCGAAGGAGTAAGGGCTGAATTCAATTTAGATTATGTTATGTTTGTACCTGCCGGTAACCCTCCTCATAAAAAAAGGTATAAAATTACCGATCCACAGCATCGTTATCTCATGACGGTTTTAGCTACAGTAACAAATCCTTTTTTTGAAGTGTCGAGAATTGAGATCGAACGTCAAGGTTTTAGTTATACCGTTGATACAATTAAAGAATTAGAGAAACGTTTTCCTACAGATACTGAATTGTATTTTATTACAGGCGCAGATGCTGTATTAGAGATCCTGACCTGGAAGGAAGTGGACAGGCTTTTGGCGATGTGTAAATTCGTTGCAGCGACCCGGCCCGGGTATGAAATTCCTGAACTTAACAAGAAAATAGCTGAAATAGAGAAAACTTACAGTCAGAAGATTTTTCTGGTTGAAGTTCCGGCAATGGCCATTTCATCCACCGATATACGACGGCGGGTTAGTGAAGGCAGACCTATTAAGTATCTCCTTCCAGAGAGTGTAGAATATTATATTTTAAAAAATAACCTTTATAAGTGATTGGTGGGGTTATGTTAGACAGAAATCGAATCTTGAAAATACTTAAAAACATTATAAATGATAAACTTTTAAAGCATTCCATTGGTGTTGAAAAAACAGCGATAAAGTTGGCAAAAGTCTATAAAGCAGAAACGGAGAAGGCCGCAGTGGCCGGGCTGTTACATGATTGCGCAAAAGGGTTTACAGATGAGCAACTGTTGAAAAAAGCTGTTGATTTTGATATATTATTAGACAGTGTATCAAAACAACAGCCTCAACTTATACATGGTCCGGTGGGCGCACAGATGGCTAAACATATATTTGGAGTTGATGATATAGAAATAATTAGGGCAATCGAAATTCATACCACCGGTGACCAAAATATGAGTGTTTTAGATAAAATAGTTTATTTGGCCGATTATGTTGAACCTGACAGGGATTTCCCTGGTGTTGATGCTTTGAGGAAACTGGCGTTTGAGAATCTTGACAAAGCATGTCTTTTTGCCTTTAACAATACTTTGAAATACGTGATTGACAATAATTGGTTGATTCATCCTAAAACAGTTATCGCACGTAATGACATACTAATGAAAATGGGAAACTAAATTTCTACAAGGGGGAGTATCGGTGAAGAAACCTGTTTATATAATTTTGTTTGTATTGTTTTGTTTTTTGCTGGCTATAGGAACAGGTTTTTATGTTTATTTAAAAAGCTTTGGGCCTAATGATATAAACGTTTCAAAGGGTGTTGACAGGGAAACCGACATGCCGAATAATTCTTCGGATAAAAAAATTAATATTTTAGTTTTGGGAGTAGATGCGGGGATTATAGGGGTCCCCAATTCTCATAAACGGTCTGATACGATTTTCGTTGTAAGTTTTGACCAAGATACGAAAGATGTTAAACTTTTATCAATTCCCAGAGATACTCGTGTAATAATACCAGGCCATGGATTTGATAAGATAAATGCTGCCAATGCATATGGAGGTCCTGAACTGGCTATAAAAACCGTTAAGAATTTCTTAGACATACCTATACATCATTATATCAAAATAGATTATCAGGGTTTTAAACAAATAGTTGACGATCTTGATGGAGTGGAAATCTATGTAGAACGCCCCATGCATTATGATGATGATGCCGGCAACCTCCACATTCATCTGGATGAAGGTCTCCAGCTTTTAGACGGTGATAAAGCAGAACAGTTTGTTAGATACCGCAGGTACCCAAATGGAGACATTGGCCGTATTCAGGCCCAGCAAAAATTTTTAGAGGCCTTTGCGAGAAAACTCTTGCAGCCTGGAAGCGTCTTGAAACTACCGAAAATTGCAAAAACCTTAACTTCCTATATTGAGACAGACATGGAGCCAGGAGAAATTATAAAATATGCTAACATGGCCAGAACGGTTAATATTGATAAAATACAGATGGCGGTAGTTCCGGGTATAGATGATTATATCAATGGTATTAGCTACTTTTTTGCTGATGAAGATAAAACCCAGGAAATAGTTGACGAGTTTTTCAGAGATATTGACCCCGAAAACATGAATATAACTGTTCAGGTTTTAAACGGTAACGGTGTTTCAGGAGCTGCCAGCAATATTGCTTTAAGCCTAAAACAAAAAGGTTTTCAAGTAGTTAAAGTAGGAAATGCCGATAATTTTGATTATGAAAGAACTAAGGTTATTTATAAAAGTGGTGAAATTGATGCAGCTAAAAAAGTGGCTAAGATTGTTAAAAGTGTAGATTTTATAGCAGAAGATTCAAACAAATTAAGCAGTGATGTTGTGGTGATTGTTGGAAAAGACCGTATATAAAAAACGATATTAAATCCCCATCTCCTAATTTGGGAGATGTTTTTTTGTTCACCTTTCAGCTGACTGGCAGTGGGTTGAAGAAAGCATGAAGGCAAAGGAGGTTACATAATGAAACAAAAAGCAGTTATGTTTAAACCTGCTAAAATCAAGGCTAGTCATATCGCAGATTTTTCTATGTTGATGATAACGGTTGTGTGGGGTTCAAACTTTGTTATAATGAAAGAGGCTCTTAATTATATAACTCCCTTTTATTATTTAGGAATCAGGTTCATCCTTTCATTTGTGCTTCTATCAATTGTTTTTTGGAAAAAAATAAGAATGGCTGATTTAAAAGAAATAAAGGCAGGCTGTATTATAGGTTTTTTTCTTTTTATGTCATTTCTGACTCAAACAATAGGCCTTCTTTACACAACACCTGGCAAATCCGGGTTTATTACAGGTATTAATGTGATAATCGTTCCTTTTATTTATTATTTTGTGACCAAGGATTTTCCGGGTTGGTCACCTGTTATTGGCGCTTTTGCTGCTTTATTAGGGATGGGTATATTATCTTTCGATAAATATGTTGGATTAAATTTTGGAGATTTTTTAACTTTGATCTGTGCGTTTTTCTTTGCTGCCCAGATAGTGTCTATAGGAATTTTTACACAACAAAATGACCCTGTGGTTCTTTCGGTTATCCAAGTGGGTTTTACGGGAGCAGCCAGTTTGATACTGGCCTTGCTGTTTGAACCTATTCCAACACAGATTTCAGGTAAACTTTGGATAGCTATTCTTTATGCAGTTGTATTCTGCACCACATTGGCTTTTTTAGTTCAAACGGTGGCACAAAAGTATACATCCTCAACTCATGCTGCAGTCATTCTCTGCATGGAAGCTGTTTTTGCAGTCCTGTTTTCTTATATATTTTGGAAAGAAGTAATAACTCTGCGAATGATAATAGGATGTAGTTTTATTCTTTTCGGGGTTTTAATAACTGAACTGGATATAAAAACTTTTAAAAAGCTGTCTTGATTAATGTTTTACACCCTTTTAAAGAATTATTCATAATATATAAATGTATGTTGATTAAAATTTGAAAGGGTGTTGGCAGCATGAATTTTGCCTCTATACTACTCCTTGCTTTAGCAATAAGTATTGATGGATTCGCTACAGGGGTAACTTATGGATTAAGAAACATCAAAATACCTTTACTGTCTTTAATAATTATTGATTTAGCAACTGTTATAGCTTTAGCAACATCAATGGCTTTTGGCCGCTGGTTTTCTTTGTTTTTCCCTTTTGAATCAGCGAAAACGTTTGGAGCTACGATGTTAATAGTACTGGGAATAATGATCGTTTTCAAATCTTATTTTTCAGAAATACGTAAAACTGATGAAACTAAAACTCTTGCAAATCTCCAAATAAAGCATTTTGGAATAGTAATAAATATTCTGATTGAACCTATGGCTGCTGATATGGATGTTTCAGGCAGTATTGACTCAAAAGAAGCGTGGTTTTTAGGAACTGCCCTGGCTCTTGATGCTTTTGGAGCAGGATTTGGTGCGGCAGTAGCAAGATTCAACCTGGTGTTTACCATTCTAATAGTGGGTTTAATAAACTTTATTGCTGTAATCACAGGTTTGAATATTGGAATAAATAAAAGGTTTATTAATTTGAAAGTGGGGTCCTCGTTGATTTCTGGAACTATATTAATACTAATAGGTGTTCTTAAATTGTTTTAATGTTTATTGGAACATTTTTGTAATGTTTTCAAATACCTCAAAATAAACTTTAATAGTATAAACTAGGAGGTATTTGAAAATGTTGTTAAACCTACCAGTGTTTATTATGTTTTTTGTGGGATTAGTTTTGATTGTAAAAGGGGCTGATTGGTTTGTGGAATCGGCGGTATGGATGGCTGATTCCACAGGTATTCCAAAGATCGTAATTGGAGCAACGATTGTAAGTTTTGCTACAACCCTTCCGGAATTGGTGGTTTCTTCTTTTGCCTCCTTGGATGGTCATCCTGGCATGGCGATTGGAAATGCCGTTGGTTCGACAATATGCAATATCGGCTTGATTTTAGGAACAGTATCCCTTATAAAACCAATACATATTGAACGGAGGTCTTTTACCTATAAAGGATTTATGATGATCGTGGCATGGATGCTTACATTTTATTTTTCTAAAAATCATGTCATATCAAGTTTAGAGGGTATGATTTTATTAATAATGTCAGTTTTTTATGTGTTGATTAATTTTATAGAAATTCAGGGCAATAAAAACAATCATTATGGTATAATGGTTTCTAAAGGCAATCTTATAAACTGCATTTTAAAATTTATAATTGGAGCAGCGGGTGTGTTTTTTGGAGCAAATTTAGCTGTAGATAATGGGGTGAAAATTGCTTATATTATCGGAGTGCCGGAAAGAGTTATAAGTCTGACGATGATAGCCATGGGGACCTCCATGCCTGAATTGATTACTTCAATAGCTGCTACTATAAAGGGGTTTCAGAGCATATCAGTGGGGAACATATTAGGTGCGAACATTTTAAACCTGCTTATGGTGTTGGGGAGTGCTGCAACAATAAACCCTCTAAAAATATCTCCCCAGGCCATAATTTTTGATTTTCCGATTTCTTTAATAATGATGGTATTACTTATGATTACTGGATTTTCCGATAGAAAGATCGAACGATGGGAAGGTGGAATACTTTTATCTGCCTATTTATTATATTTATGGATTTTAGTAATAATCTTTTTTGATTGACAAAATCAAAAAAGGGATTCCTGAGATTAATAGAGAATATTATTAGTAAATATTGGGCATTTTTAATCAAGAGATAACAATAGGAGGGAAGTTAATTGATTGAAAACTCCAGAAGAGTAGCTGAAATTGCTGCAAAAGCTTTAGATGACAAAAAAGCAAAGGACATAGTAGTATTAGGTATTTATAATGTTTCACTCATAGCAGACTATTTTGTGATTGCAAGCGGAACATCAACTGTTCAGGTTAAAGCCTTAGCTGATGAAGTCGAAGAAAGACTTCAAGAGAACGGGGTTGACATTTTACATAAAGAAGGATATAATGATGCTCGATGGATATTGCTAGATTACGGGGATGTTGTAGTCCACATATTTCATGAAAAAGAGCGGAGTTTTTATGACCTTGAGAGGGTTTGGGCCGATGCTGAAACAATTGAACTTGACATTTAAATTGAAATTTTTTATAATATGATATATCCCATAAAGGTATATGAGGAGTAGTAGATTGGTGAAAAACCTTTCAGAGAGCTGATGGTAGGTGCGAATCAGCAGGTAACACCATCGAACTCGCCTCAATTGCTGACTCGGCAGCACCCGTTATAGTGCACTAGAGTGGGTAAAAACGTGGGGATGTAGCTCAGCTGGGAGAGCGCTTGAATGGCATTCAAGAGGTCGAGGGTTCAAGTCCCTTCATCTCCACCATTTTTACCAATTAGGGTGGTACCACGAGGACTCTCGTCCCTAATAGGGAAGAGGGTTTTTTTATTATTGTTAATTTTTGTGTTTTTATTATATACAGAAGTTTTTACATATAGGAGGAGGAGTGAGGATATGGCTTACAATTTTCATAAAATAGAGGAGAAGTGGCAGAAAAAATGGAAAAACGATGACGTTTATAAAACCGTTATTGATTCCGAAAAACCTAAGTACTATGTGCTCGAAATGTTTCCATATCCATCTGGAAAACTTCATATGGGTCATGTGAGAAACTATTCAATCGGAGATGTGGTGGCAAGGTATAAAAAGATGCGGGGTTTTAATGTTTTACACCCTATGGGTTGGGACGCTTTCGGCCTGCCTGCTGAAAATGCGGCAATAAAAAACCAAATACATCCCGCAAAATGGACATGGGATAATATTAAAAACATGAAACAACAGCTTATAGGCTTGGGCATAAGTTACGACTGGGATAGAGAAGTGGCTTCATGCCATGAGAACTATTATAAATGGACACAGTGGCTGTTTTTAAAGCTGTATGAAAAGGGTTTGGCATATAAAAAAGAAGCTGCTGTAAATTGGTGTCCTTCATGTGCAACCGTCCTTGCAAATGAACAGGTCATTAACGGAGAATGTGAACGCTGTGGCAGTGTTGTTGAGAAAAAACGGTTGAACCAGTGGTTTTTCAAGATTACCGATTATGCCGAAAGGCTTTTGCAGGACCTTGAGAAACTTTCCGGTTGGCCTGAGAAAGTTAAGATAATGCAAAAAAACTGGATAGGTCGCAGTGAAGGTGTCGAAATAAAGTTTAAAGTTGAAAAGACGGGTGAGTTTATTCGTGCATTTACTACTCGTCATGATACCATTTATGGTGTAACATATATGGTTTTAGCCCCTGAACATCCAATGGTTTTAAAACTTGTGGAAGGAACCGATAAAGAAGAAGAGATTAGGGCTTTTATTAAAGAAATGGAAAAAGCAAGTGAGATTGAAAGGACAGCAGAAAGCACAGAAAAAATAGGTTTGTTTACAGGTGCTTATGCAATAAATCCCATGAACGGTGAGAGGATTCCTATTCTCGTAGCTAACTATGTTTTGATGGAATACGGTACAGGTGCTGTTATGGGAGTTCCTGCACATGACCAGAGGGACTTTGAATTTGCAAAAAAATATAATCTCCCCATTCGTATAGTTATTCAGCCAAAAGAAGGAGAAAAACTAGAACTGGATAAAATGACTGAGGCTTATCCCGGAAGAGGAGTTTTAGTTAATTCAGGTCCGTATAACGGAATGGATAATCATGACGCTCAAAATGCTATAGCTGAATATATGGAAAAGGAAGGTATAGGAAAGAGAAAAGTTAATTATAGATTAAGAGACTGGCTTATTTCAAGGCAGAGATACTGGGGTGCTCCTATTCCTATAGTTTACTGCGAAAAATGCGGCCCTGTTCCGGTTCCAGAAGAGGACCTGCCGGTCATTTTGCCTGAAAATGTTGAGTTTAATCCCAAAGGGGTTTCACCTTTATTAGAGTGTGAAGAGTTTCTGAACACAACGTGCCCAAAATGCGGCGGACCGGCCAAACGGGAGACAGATACTATGGATACTTTTGTGTGTTCTTCATGGTATTTTTTGAGGTTTACCAGTCCACATACTACCGACAGGCCTTTTAATAAAGATGAAGTCAATTACTGGATGCCTGTTGACCAATATATCGGTGGAGTAGAACATGCAATTCTGCATTTGATGTATGCTAGGTTCTTTACAAAAGTTCTCCATGACATTGGACTTATTGAGGCGGAAGAGCCCTTTACTAACTTGTTAACTCAGGGTATGGTATTGAAAGACGGTGCAAAGATGTCCAAATCTAAAGGGAATGTGGTAAGCCCTGAAGATATAATGGAACGTTATGGTGCAGATACGGCAAGATTGTTTATCCTTTTCGCTTCTCCTCCTGAGAGGGACCTGGAATGGAGTGACCAGGGGGTAGAAGGCTCGTTTAGGTTTTTAAACAGGGTTTATCGTCTAATCGAAGATTACCTGGATTTACTGAAAAAAAACAGAGAAAGAAACGATGACAGTTTGACAGGTGAAGACAAAGAACTCAGGAGATTGACGCATTATACTATTAAAAAGGTTACAGAAGATATGGAAGAAAGATTTAACTTCAACACTGCAATAAGTGCTATAATGGAACTGGTAAACGGTTTGAACCGTTACAAAGATGGTGAAAACATAAATATTAAAGTAATGACAGAAGCCGTTGAAAACCTTATAGTATTACTTGCTCCCTTTGCACCTCATATAACCGAGGAGATGTGGGAAATGATAGGTAAAACAGATAGCGTTCACCGCCAGCCATGGCCGGAATATGATAAAGAAGCACTCAAAAAGGACGAACTGGAAATAGTGGTTCAGGTAAACGGTAAAGTTAGAGATAAAATATTAGTTCCGGCAGACATCACCAAAGCCGATTTAGAGCAAACGGTGTTGGAACAAGATAAGATAAAATCATATATAAACGGTAAAAAGATTGTTAAAACGATTGTTGTTCCGAAAAAACTTGTAAATATTGTTGTGAAATAATAATGGAGTTTTTCCATTATTATTTTTTTACTAGAAGGAGAAAAACATAGTATTATTGAAAAATATATATTGAAACATGATTATTTTTATTCAGCTGAGGTGAGCAAAAGTGTTTGACTTCACCCGAAGAGAGCAAATTCTGGTTCTGGCTTTGATTGTAATTTTCATTGTTGCTTCCGGTTTATTGATTTATCAAAGATATAATGCTGTCAAAGAACTGGAAAGCGAGCTCCAAGATGCTATTAACAGCTTTAAACTGGAACCAGGGCCGGCTGTTCAGACACTGGCTTCTGTGGAAACAGAAGGGCAAAAGCCAGAAACTCCCGAACTTATAATAGTACATGTGAGCGGAGCGGTAACCAATCCAGGAGTATATTCAATGGAAAAAGGAGATAGGGTGATAGATGCGGTAGAGAAAGCCGGAGGCTTTCTTGAAGAAGCGGACCCTGATGCGGTAAACCTGGCAAAGAAGCTCAGAGATGAAGAAAAAATATATATACCCAAAAAAGGAGAGCTTTCCCCGGAAAGATTTGATACTTCTACTACTAAAGATGATGAAAGAATAAACATTAATAGTGCAGGTGTTTCTGAACTGGAAACACTTCCCGGGATAGGGCCTGCTCTGGCCCAGAGAATTGTTGACTACAGGGAAAAGCACGGCAAGTTTAAATCAATCGAGGAACTTTCGGAAGTTTCCGGTATAGGCCCTAAAAGACTTGATGATATAAGAGATTTAATAAAGGTGTATTAGTAGGAAATAATATAAAAAGCTGATTTAGGAAAGAAGGGAAATCAAATGGAAAAAAAAGACATTATTCGTTTAACACAGCTTACAAGCAGTGCCGGGTGAGCGGCCAAAATAGGTCCATGTACCCTGTCGCAGGTTCTGCGGCAGTTTTCAAAAATTGAGGATGAAAATCTTTTAGTTGGAATTGAAACTTCTGATGATGCAGCTGTATATAAACTCAACGAAAACCAGGCTTTAATACAGACGGTGGATTTTTTTACACCTGTTGTAGACGACCCTTATATATTCGGTCAGATCGCGGCTGCGAATGCTTTAAGTGATGTCTATGCAATGGGTGGGAAACCTATTATGGCATTAAACATAGTTTGTTTTCCCTCAGACCTCCCTGTAGAAATACTGTCTCAAATCCTTTCAGGAGGGCGGGATAAGGCAAATGAAGCGGGTGCCATCATAGCAGGAGGGCATACCGTTGATGATAAAGAATTAAAATATGGCCTTTCTGTGATCGGTCAGGTGGAACCTGATAAAGTTATGAGAAACTCAGGTGCACAACCCGGGGATGTTGTTGTACTGACAAAACCACTTGGTATAGGCATAATGACCACAGGTATAAAGGCTGACATGGTATCGGGGAGTGACCTTGAAAAGGTGGTTTCAGTCATGACCGAACTTAACAGGACCGCAGCCGAGATAGCCGGGGAGGTAGGAGTAAATGCTTCTACAGATATTACTGGTTTTGGTCTGTTAGGCCATGCATATGAGATGGCTTCGAGCAGTAATGTAACAATAGAGTTTGACTGTAAAAACATTCCTGTTATTGAGAAAGCGATAGAGCTGGCTAAAATGGGTATTATCCCTGCAGGAGCATATTCAAACCGTAACTACTTGAAAGATTTTGTTAATATAGATGTTGAAGTTGCTGAAGAAATCAGAGACGTTTTGTTTGACCCCCAAACATCTGGAGGCCTTTTGCTTTCACTGTCTGAAGAGAAAAAGGGCATTTTACTTAAAAAACTCCATGAGAAAGGTCTAACAGAAGCTTCTGCTGTTGGTAAGGTTGTTGAAAAGAAGGATTGGTATTTAAAAATAAAATAGTTTGTGATTTTCGGAGGGCAGAAATGAAGAAGAACGAGTTGTTTAGAAAACTCCCGGGAGTAGACAGGATCTTTAATATTATAATGAAAAAACAGAAATACAAAGATATACCCCGAAAAATAATAACAGACTGTATCAGAGAAACCATAGATACTTATCGCAATAAAATATTAATTGCCGGGGATAATGGATTTTCTGTTGAGGAAAACATTATAGTTCTTGATGTTGAAAGACTGATAACGAAGAAATGGAGCAATAGTTTTAAAAGGGTTATTAACGCAACTGGCACTGTGTTACATACCAATCTCGGCAGGGCGCCTCTCTCTGCTGAAATTAAAGAACGTTTTTGGGACGTTGTAAGCAACTATTCAAACCTTGAAATTGACCTTACTACAGGAACTCGCGGCAGCCGTTACAGTCACGTAGAATCTCTTCTGTGTGATTTGACCGGGGCTGAAGCAGCTCTTGTGGTTAATAACAATGCCGGTGCAGTGCTTCTGGTGCTTTCTGCACTGGCTTCAGGCAGGGAAGTTATTATTTCTCGAGGCCAGCTTGTAGAAATCGGGGGTTCTTTTAGAATTCCCGAGGTAATGGCACAGAGCGGTGCCAGGTTAGTAGAAGTGGGAACCACAAACAGGACACATTTAAAAGATTATGAGAATTTTATAAACGAAAACACTGGAGCACTGCTGAAAGTTCACACAAGCAATTATAAAATTTGCGGTTTTACTAAAGTGGTAGAAAGCCGAGAACTTGTTAGTCTTGGGAAAAAATACAAGATTCCGGTGATTGAAGATCTGGGAAGTGGAAGTATGATTGATTTTTCAAAATACGGCTTAACCAAGGAGCCTACAGTTATCGAAAGTGTTAAGGCAGGAGTTGATGTTGTGACTTTCAGCGGTGATAAGCTTTTAGGAGGGCCTCAGGCAGGAATTGTTTTAGGAAAAAAAGAGTATATAGAGGTTATTAAAAAACATCCGCTAAACCGGGCTTTAAGAATCGATAAGATGACTTTAGCAGCTTTAGAGTTTACATTGAGGTTATATTTAGATGAAAACAAAGCTGTAGAAAAAATACCAGTGTTAAAGATGTTAACAGCTCCATTGAGTAAGCTTGAAGAAAAGGCAAAACTTCTTTTCAAAGAACTTGAAATTTTTACGCCTTTACATGCAAAAATCGAAATAGTTTCTGAGTTTTCTATGGTTGGAGGCGGCGCATACCCTGTCGAAAAATTACCTACCAAAGCAGTAATTTTAAAACCTATAAAGTTTACGGTTACTGAATTAGACCAAATGTTAAGAGAGCTTGATATTCCAATTATCACAAGGATTTCTGATGACTGTATGGTTTTTGATGTCAGGACAATGAATATAAATGATTTTTCAAAGATACGGACTTCCCTTGAAAAAATATTTTTCCGAAAAAGTTAGGGTAACAAGGGGGAATTTTTTT
Organism: Thermosediminibacterales bacterium; assembly: GCA_029982205.1. Classification (GTDB taxonomy): domain Bacteria; phylum Bacillota; class Thermosediminibacteria; order Koleobacterales; family JARRCM01; genus JARRCM01. Next base: position 8,413 of record JARRCM010000007.1, on the reverse strand, counting down.
GAAACATGTTATTATCGGGACCGCAGGACATATAGATCATGGCAAAACTGCACTTATAAGGGCTTTAACCGGAATAGAGACAGACAGGTTAAAAGAAGAAAAAGCAAGAGGCATAACCATTGACTTGGGTTTTGCTTATTTTGATTTGCCCAGCGGAAGAAGGGCCGGAATAATTGATGTCCCAGGCCATGAAAAGCTCATAAAAAACATGCTTGCTGGAGCAGGGGGAATGGATACCGTAATACTTGTAGTTGCAGCTGATGAGGGTGTTATGCCTCAAACCGAAGAACACCTAAATATTTTAGAATTATTAAAAGTGAAAAAAGGAGTCATAGCGGTTACAAAAACTGATATTGTTGATAACGAATGGCTTGAACTTGTCATCGAAGATATTAAAAAAAGAGTTAAAGGCAGCTTCCTTGAGAACGCACCCATTATCCCGGTTTCATCAAAAACGGGATATGGGTTAGACAAACTTGTCTCAGCAGTTGATAAAATGACTGAGGAAGTGGACGCAAAAAAGCTTGGTATACCGTTTAGAATGCCAATAGACAGGGTATTTACTGTTAAAGGATTTGGAACTGTGGTTACAGGCACCCTTTTGTCAGGCAAGATAACTGTTGACCAAAACGCTGAAATAATGCCACAGCAAATACTAACAAGACTTCGTTCAATACAGGTTCATAATGAGGATACAATTACAGCTGAAGGTGGTCAAAGGGTAGCAGCTAATATAGCAGGTGTGAAACCGGCTGAGGTTAAACGGGGAGATGTAGTTGCTGCTCCCGGGCTTTTAAAACCCACTTTGTTACTGGATGCGCGGTTACAGGTTTTAAAAAATGCTCCCAGAGCGATTAAAAACCTCGAACGTATCCGCCTTTACTTGGGTTCTAAAGAAGTTTTAGCAAGGGTAATAGTTTTAGATAAAAAGTTAATATATCCTGGCGAAAGCGCACTTGTTCAGTTCAGGTTGGAAGAAAAGACTACCGCACTGTCAGGAGACCGTTTTGTCATAAGGTCGTATTCACCTATGGTAACAATAGGTGGAGGCTTAATACTTGATCCATTACCTGAAAAGGAAAAGCCTTTCAACAAGGAAACAATTAAGAGACTTGAGCTGATAGAAACATCAGCACCCGAAGAGGTTTTGGAACAAATAATTATGCTGAAAAGCCATAAACATATTGATAGAAATGAGGTTTTCCGTTATTACGGCCGTGAGGATTTTGATAATGTTTTGGGTGGTTTAATAAAAAGAGGCAAGGTAAAGGAAGTTTCTCTTTCCGGAAGGTCGATTCTTTTACATGAAACTTATTTAAACAAGTTAAAAGGCGGGTTAATAGATGCTATTTCAATTTACCATAGAAAAAACCCTCTGAAATCAGGAATTCCTAAGGAAGAACTGAGGGAACGCACAGGTCTCGACATACCATTTTTTCAGTATATTATAGAAATGCTTCTGGCTGAAAAAATTATAAAAAGTGACGGTAAAACAGTTAGCCTAAAAGACTTTCGTATTACTTTTACCCCAGAACAGGAAAACGTTCTTGAAAATATAAAACATCTCTTTGAAGAAAAAAAGTATTCCCCTCCGGGTATTGATGATATTGTAATAAAACTTGATATTCCAAAGCCCATAATCGTTTCATTAATGAATGCTGCTTCGGAAATTGGAATCTTCAAGAAAATAAAAGATGACTTCTTCCTTCCGATTGACTTATATATAAAAAGCAAGGAAGCTGTTTTGAAAGTTTTAAATGATAAAGGTGAAATTACCGTTGCTGAAGTTAGGGATTTGTTGAATACCAGCAGAAAATACGCTCTTCCACTATTAGAACACTTTGATGAAATAGGTTTTACGAAACGCATCGGTGATAAACGTATACCTGGAGCGGGTATAAAGCTGGATAAAGGTTGATTTTAGGAGGGTTTGAAAATGATGAAAAGCTATAATGATAAGATTAAAAAAGCTGCAGAGCTTATACGCAGCAGCCGAAATGTTTATGTTTTAACAGGTGCCGGTATAAGCACCGAAAGTGGGATACCGGATTTTAGAAGCCCCGGTGTCGGCCTTTGGGAAAAAATAGACCCTATGAAAGAATCCACTGTAGATGTTTTGATGCAGAATCCTGCCAGGTTTTACAGTGTGGCATTTCCCAGGTATGCTAAACTTGTAAATGCCAAACCGAATGATGGTCATAGGGCATTAGCTGTAATGGAGGAAATGGGTTTTATCAAGGGCATCATAACCCAGAACATTGATAATCTACATAAAAAAGCGGGTTCAAAAAATGTGTTTGAAGTTCATGGGCATATACGTACATGCCGATGTGTTAATTGCGATTCAAATTATCCTTTTCATTTATTAACTGATCAATTAAAACAGGGCATCAAGGTCCCCCGATGCCCGAAATGTGATAATCTTTTAAGGCCTAATATTGTATTGTTCGGAGATTTAATGCCTGAATGTTTCTTTGAAGCTCAACAGATACTTAAAAACGAATGTGACCTCCTAATGGTTGTAGGAAGCAGCCTTTCGGTAGAGCCAGTGGCTTCACTGCCTGTTTTAGTTAAAAGACTTATAATAATCAACAAGCAGCCTACACCATTTGATTATATATCTGATGTAGTTATTAATAGCGGAGCTGGAAAAACATTAACCGACCTGCTAAATGCTTTGTGAACGATTTTCTTCAAAACGTTCAATTGAAAGCCTTATAAGTTCATCTATAAGTTTTGAATAAGACAATCCGCTGGCTTCCCAAAGTTTAGGATACATGCTTATTTTTGTGAATCCGGGAATTGTATTCAATTCATTGATATAAACTTTTTGGGTATCCTTCTGTAGAAAAACATCTACTCTGGCCATTATTTGACAGTCAAGAGCTTTATAAGCCTTAACCGCAAGCTGTTTTATTTCTTCAGTTTTTTCTTCAGATAAGGGAGCAGGTATGAGCAGCCGGGATTTTCCTTCATCAAAGTATTTGGCCTGGTAATCATAAAACTCGTTACATGGTATAATCTCCCCTGGTAATGATGCTTTAGGGTTATCATTACCCAGAACAGAACATTCAATTTCTCTGCCTTCAATAAACTCTTCCACAAGAATCTTTCTGTCGTATTTTGAAGCGAGTTTTAGTCCTTCAGCCAGTTCTTTTTCATTATGGGCTTTTGTTATTCCTACACTGGATCCCAAATTTGCTGGTTTTATGAAACAGGGGTATTCAAAATTTTGTTCGATATCCTTTATTGTTTGTTCCAGACTTTTGGTGATGTCATTTTTCATGTAAACCTTGTAGTGGGCCTGAGGAAGACCGGCCTGTTCCAAGAGCCTCTTAGTAAATACTTTGTCCATAGCCACTGAAGAGCTTAAAACATTGCAGCTTACATATGGAATACCTGCAAGCTCAAACAGCCCTTGAATTGTACCATCTTCTCCGTTGGGCCCATGTAAAACAGGAAATACTACATCTAGTTCATGTTTTTCTACTTTTCCGTTTTCGATAGTAAAGATGCCTTTATATCCATTATCTGACGGCATATAGGCTTTTTTCGCTTCCGGCAGCCATTCGTCTTTTAAGATTTTTTCAAAATCACCCTTATAAATGTACCATTCCCCTTCCCTGGTTATACCTATTGGAATAACTTCATACTTGTTTTTATCCATCACTTTTAATATAGAAGTTGCAGACATGAGAGATACTTCGTGTTCACTGGATTTGCCGCCGAAAATCACTCCTACCTTGAGCTTCACTTGTGCACCTCCTCACCATATTTTTCAAAAACAAATCTTGAAACTATTTTACCCTTTAAATAAATATTATTCAATCTCTAAAATATATTGCATCATATTTGTGTATTATTACTAATTTAGTTATAATTTTATTTGTATTAAAATCTAATATTAAAGGAAGGTGTTTAATTATGGACAGGCCTGCAGCTGAAAATCGTGGAGTGGATGAGCGTTTATTTAATAAAATAATTGAAATAAATAAAAAAACTCCTTTTCACCGTCATATGAATATGAATATTACAATGTTAGGTAAAGGCATAGCTAGGCTCGAGTTAAAAATCGATAAATACCATACAAATCCAATGGGGATTGCTCATGGAGGAGTGGCGTTTTCTCTGCTGGATACTGCGATGGGAATGGCAGTCCGCACTCTGGGTTTTCAGGTAACTACTGTTGAGATGAATATAAACTACACTGCTCCCGGAATTGTAGGTGACATAATGATTGCTGAAGGCAGAGTAGTAAATCTTGGAAGAAAAATAATAGTGGCAGAAGGAGAAATAGTAAACAAAGAAGGCAGACTTTTAGCAAAATCTAGAGAAACTTTTTTTAATCTTGGTCAAATAGACATAAAATAAATAACATATTTTATGTCTATTTTTTAAAGTCCAAAAGGGCGGGAAAAATCGTAAAAGTGCTTTTAGTGTATAACATATCTAAATGGTTTTGTTTATTTATGAAAAGAATTATCAAAAAAAAAATTTTTGTATACAAGAAGGAATTTTTAAATTTAAATCGAATACAATTAAGTAGGAATAATTGCAAAGACAAACTAAAAATGAAGTAAAAATTTCATAAAATAATTTAATCAAATTAGTTAAGAATATTTAAGAAAGGGGGAGATTTTTTAAGTTTTAATACAAAACGTTAAGTAAGAATGAAAAAAGGGGGAGAAAAATGATGACTAAGAGAAGCTTTGTGTTATTTTTGGTATTTGTATTGGTGGTTAGTGTTGCACTGGTTGGTTGTAGTAAGCAGGAAGCTAAACCTGAAGGCAAATCAGATGCTGCTAAAGGGGAGAAGAAACCTGAAGTTATTCAGCTTTCATTTTCCACCGGTGGAACTGCAGGGACTTATTACCCATTAGGTGGAGCAATTGCCAATGTATGGTCAGAAAAAATAGAAGGCGTTCAAGTTACAATACAGCCTTCAGGTGCATCTGTTGAAAATATACGTTTACTTGGAAACGGCGAAGCTGATATAGTTATGGCTATGAATAATATAGCCGATGATGCATGGAATGGGAAGGGTGCTTTTGAAGGAAAACCGATTAAAAACTTTAGAGCTGTAGGTGTTGTTTATCCTGAAATCATTCAGGGTGTAGCCGTTAAGGAAAGCGGTATAAAAACAGTTGCAGACCTGAAAGGCAAGAGAGTTGCCCTTGGACCTGTAGGTAGTGGAACTGCTGCAACTACACCACATATTTTGAAAGCATATGGTTTGACTCCAGACGATGTTCAGGCTAATTATGATACTTTTGGGGATGCCGTTGCTAAAATGAAAGACGGGCATCTAGATGCTGGATGGAACGTTCTTGCCGCTCCTGCTGCTGCAATTGTTGACCTTATGACTGCAAAAGAAGTGGTATTCTTAGAAATAAAAGGTGAACAACTTAAAAAACTACAAGAACAATTCCCGTTAGTAGCTCCTCATGTTATTCCTGCTGATACTTATAAAGGATATCCAGAAATTCATACCATCGCACTTCAGGCTGTTCTGTATGTAAGAGAAGACCTGGATGAAGACCTGGTATACAACCTGACAAAAGTTATGTATGAAAACACTGCGGAAATCGCTAAAGGGCATGCCAGAGGCGACCAGATTAAACTTGAAAACGCCCTCAACGGTGTGACAACAGACCTGCATCCCGGTGCAGAAAAATACTACAGGGAAAAAGGGATTCTATAAAAAACATGCTTTAAGTTAAAAGGAGGTTAGAGGCCGGGTTAATAAAAATCCGGCCTCATATACTGATGCGGAAACTTTTAATAATATTGACTTTTTTTGCTCTTATTATTACTTTTTTTCCCGTAAATTCCTTTAAGGTTTATACAGTAGAAAAGGAAGAAGAAAGTCAGCTTCTTTACCATACTTTGGTTAAACCGGGAGAAAGATTTAGTGTAAAATGGATACATTCAATTAGTAAACAACCCGTAACAGAAACTTATAAAATCGGGAAAGATTTACGTATCCAAATATATGAAATGATTTTCAACCACCATAGCCCGAATCTCCCATCATTTCCTGTAGAAGGCACAAAATGGGAGATAAAAAACGGAACTTATAGGGTTTACAACTATAACAGAAGTTATAAAGAACTTCTGGTAAGAATAGGTATAGTGATTGCTAACCATACATTATATATAAAAAATGACATAATTCCTTTAAAAGAGCTATACAAGCCAGGGGGGCTGGTGAAATTTAGGATTGATAAAATTCCGTTTATTAAGTATCTCAGAGAGGAGGTAATAATTTGGACAAACAAAAAAAGTTAGATGAAAGAAAATTAGCTGAAGAACCAATCATTAACGAAGAAGAATTTATGGCAAAATATGATAGGGAGTATAGATATAGAAGATTTAAAAACAACTGGAAGAAAATTATTTCGTTTATTGCCATAACCTGGTCATTATTACAGCTTTACACAGCAGCTTTTGGGACATTTCCTTCTACTCTACAGCGCGCTCCCCATGTTGGTTTTGCTTTGATGTTAACTTATCTTCTTTACCCGGCAAGCAAAAACGATAAAAGTAACCGTATACCATGGTATGATTACGTTCTAGCGTTTTTATCTGTAGTGGTTGCAAGTTATCACATTATATACTACAAAAGGATTATATTTTTAGCCGGAGATTACTCCACACAGGATATGGTGATTTCAGTTATGGCAGTACTGCTTCTCCTTGAAGCAGCCCGGAGGGTAGTTGGGCCTGTCATCGTAACATTAGCTTCACTATTCCTGTTATATGCTTATTTTGGCAAAATGTTTCCCGGATTTCTTGCACATCGGGGATACTCCATTTCAAGGATAGCCACATATGCCTGGTTGAGCACTGAGTCAATACTGGGTGTACCTACAATGGTATCAGCTACGTTCATATTCCTGTTTCTGGTGTTTGCGTCTTTCCTTAAAAAAACGAAAATCGGTGATTGGTTGACTGATATGGCATTAGGTATTACAGGTAGTGCTACAGGTGGCCCTGCAAAAGCTGCTGTTGTTGCAAGCGCCAGCCAGGGAACAGTATCAGGGAGTTCTGTTGCAAATACTGTAGGCACTGGCTCCATTACTATACCATTAATGAAAAGCATTGGGTATAGAAAGGAGTTTGCCGCAGCTGTTGAAGCGGCTTCGTCCACCGGTGGCCAGTTAATGCCGCCGATAATGGGAGCAGCGGCATTTATCATGGTAGAATTCACCAATATACCATATATTACAATTGCAGCAGCAGCTGCTATACCTGCATTACTGTATTTTACCGGAATATTTACAATGGTTCACCTTGAGGCTAAAAAAGCAGGATTAAGCGGTATTGAAAAAAGCAAGCTTCCAGATTGGGTAAAGCTTTTAAAACAGAAATGGTACCTGTCAGCACCTATAATAGGTATTGTTTGGATGCTTATTAAAGGGCAGACACCTATGAAAGCAGCATTTTACGGTATTCTTATAGCAATTGCTGTGAGTTTTATTAGTAAAGATACTCGCATGTCATTTTCTGACATTCTTGATGGTTTAGAATCAGGTGCCAGGTCTGCTATAAGTGTAGCACTTGCATGTGCTACTGCAGGTATAATTGTTGGAATCGTTACATTAACTGGTCTTGGAGTTAAGTTTGCACATGGAGTTCTTGCTATATCTGGAGGAAATATCTGGCTAGCTATGTTGTTTACAATGATAGCTTCAATAATACTGGGTATGGGAGTTCCCACCTCGGCGAACTATATAATCCAGGCAACAGTTTCTGCGCCTGTTTTATTGGAACTGGGTGTTCCCCTTATAGCTGCTCACCTTTTCGTTTTTTATTTCGGAATAATTGCAGACATAACACCTCCAGTCGCACTTGCAGCATTTGCAGGATCAGGAATTGCAGGTTCAAACCCATTTAAGACAGGGTTTGAGGCATCTAAAATAGCTTTTGCTGCATATATAGTTCCGTTTATATTTGCTACTTCACCTGTGTTGGTACTTGTTAATGCAACTATTACAAACGTTGCTGTTGCGGTAGCAACTGCGGTCATCGGAATGATAGGCGTAGGTGGTGCTATTTCAGGTTATTTTGTTACAAACGGAAGAGCATGGGAGCGAATTGTGTTGTTTATAGGGGGGATGTTCCTTATTCATCCAGAGAAGGTATCTAACTTAATAGGATTAGCATTATTGGTTGCGATTTACGTTATACAAAGAGCAAGACTCCCAAAAGTATCTAAGTAGAAAAAACAACAGATTACAAAAGCATAAAAAAAGCGCCGCTAGGCGCTTTTTTTATCCAGATTATTACCTACCTCGGCATAGTTTCCCTTCTACCGAAGTTCAACCATAAAACTCCGTAAAAGCCTTGATTTTACTGGGTTTATACTCCAAAAACCCGTTTTGTAGTGTAGACTTTGTTAGCTTATTAAAGT